>JAZRVQ010000025.1:0-3646 GCA_045599265.1 Candidatus Cryptobacteroides sp.
ATTAAATATAAATCTCAGTCCGATCTCTGACAGTTTCGTATATCTCTATTTTCTAAAGAAATTAACGCTTCTCGAATTATTTTGTTACAAAATTTTCGGTACTTGCTTGTACTTGTTCTCTCAGTCTTTTCAATGAACTTGTAGGTCCCTTTCGGAAAGGGATTGCAAAGGTACACCTTTATTTTTAACTAGCAAACTTTTTTTAAGTTTTTTTAATAAAAAAGCGCCAAACCCGTCAAAATGGGGTCTGGCGCCTGTAAATTGAGGGTCCGGGAAGACTACATCATGCCACCCATACCGCCCGCAGGCATTGCCGGAGCAGCCTCCTTTTCAGGAATGTCGGCGATTGCACATTCAGTCGTGAGGAACATTCCGGCAACTGATGCTGCATTTTCGAGAGCGACGCGCGCCACCTTGGTCGGATCGATGACGCCGGCCTCGAACATATTCACATATTCATCGGTGCGGGCATTGTATCCGAAGTCACCCTTGCCTTCGCGTACCTTATTAATAATGACGCTGCCTTCAAGGCCTGCGTTTGCCGCAATCTGGCGGAGAGGTTCCTCGATGGCCTTGGCCACGATGTGGATACCTGTTGTCTCGTCCTCGTTGTCTCCATTGAGAGACTTCAGAGCCTCTGCGGCGCGGATGTATGCGACACCGCCACCAGGAACGATACCTTCCTCGACTGCTGCGCGTGTTGCACTGAGAGCATCCTCCACGCGGTCCTTCTTCTCCTTCATCTCAACCTCTGTTGCAGCGCCCACATAGAGGACAGCCACACCGCCGGCGAGTTTGCCAAGACGCTCCTGGAGTTTCTCCCTGTCATAGTCCGATGTGCTTACAGAGATCTGCTTGCGGATGAGTTCTGCACGCTCTGCAATGGCATCCTTGTCACCTGCACCGTTGACAACAGTGGTGTTGTCCTTGCTGATGACCACCTTCTCTGCCTTTCCGAGCATGTCCGGGGTGCAGTTCTCGAGGGTGAATCCCCTCTCTTCTGAAACCACCATGGCACCGGTAAGTGTGGCGATGTCCTGAAGCATCTCCTTGCGGCGGTCTCCAAAGCCCGGAGCCTTGACGGCAGCAACCTTGAGCGTGCCGCGCAGACGGTTCACGACGAGAGTGGTAAGTGCCTCTCCATCAACGTCTTCAGCAATAATGAGAAGAGATCGGCCTTCGCGTGCGATAGGCTCAAGTATAGGAAGAAGGTCCTTCATCGTGCTGATCTTCTTGTCAGTGATGAGGATTGAAGGCTCGTCCAGGACGGCTTCCATCTTGTCTCCGTTGGTCATGAAATAAGGAGAGATGTATCCCCTGTCGAACTGCATGCCTTCAACGACCTTGACCTCTGTCTCGGTACCCTTGGCCTCTTCTACGGTGATGACGCCGTCTTTCTTGACCTTGGCCATGGCGTCTGCAATAAGTTTTCCGATATACGAATCATTGTTGGCCGAGATGGTGCCGACCTGCTCAACCTTGGAGTAGTCCTCGCCCACTGCCTGGCTCTGGGCCTTGAGTTCTGCAACAACCGCAGCGACAGCCTTGTCGATGCCCCTCTTGAGGTCCATCGGGTTGGCACCGGCAGTCACGTTCTTCAGACCGACATTGATGATTGCCTGTGCAAGAACAGTCGCTGTGGTGGTACCGTCACCGGCCTGGTCATTGGTCTTGGAAGCAACCTCCTTGACCATCTGGGCTCCCATATTCTCAAAACGGTCCTCAAGCTCGACCTCCTTGGCGACAGTGACACCGTCCTTGGTCACCTGAGGCGCACCGAACTTCTTATCAATCACAACATTGCGTCCCTTTGGGCCGAGTGTGACCTTAACCGCATTTGCAAGCGCATCTGCGCCTTCCTTCATCTTGGCGCGTGCATCAACATTGAATTTTATTTCCTTTGCCATGATTTACCCTATTTTTGTCTACAGTGTGGCAAGAATGTCAGACTGCTTCATTATCAAATACTTCTTGTCCTCGAACGACACCTCTGTGCCGGCATATTTGCCGTAAAGCACTGTGTCACCGACCTTCACCTCCATAGGTTCGTCTTTCTTTCCAGGGCCTGCCGCAACAACGACGCCCTGCTGAGGTTTCTCTTTTGCCGTGTCAGGGATGAAAAGTCCTGACGCTGTCTTGGTCTCGGCCTCTTTCGGCTCAACCAACACTCTGTCTGCTAATGGTTTGATCATTTTATGAGTATTTTTAATGTTAACTTATACCTTTTTGTCATTCAGACGTCATTCTATCCGTCAAAACAAATGCCATTGCCCCAAAACTGACAATATGTCATACCGCATTGGCACATCAAGCAAAGTTAGTTATTTTTGGCATTTGCACAAAACAAAGGGCTCGGTGCAAAAAACGGAAATGGCGCATCCTCCAAATTTCCGGTAGGATGCGCCTCGTGCCTATAGGAACATAACGTTTCTCGGATACTTGCTATAACACTTTTTCAGGTCTGCATTGATAAGGTGAGTCAGTTCGTTTCCATAATTTGTTTCCCAACTATCCTTCCATATTTCACGGCAAGATGTAACTGTTCCCTGATACTTGATTGTCTTCCCCGCCAGATTTACCCTGTACCCCCAATGCTGTGGATCCCAGTTCAAAAAGTCATCGAAGCCACATCCTGCGACCATATCGGCATCCGAAAGGTAACCCATAATTTGTGAATTGTTCTGGTCATAATAATATTCTCTGCCGTCATCGTAAACATACACCCTGTCCATTGTGTATGATATCGCCATCAAAAAGGCCCCCCATCTTCTTCGTATGACGGAATGGTCGGCCAAGAATAACCTGATTGCTCATAAGATAGAACACATTGCCGTACTCGCGGCACATTCGTGAGACAATAACCTTGTTTTTATGGCTTTTGCATTCCCTCATCACTTCTGATGCATAACAGCATCAACGTAATTTTAAGAATTCTTTCCATTTTATTCTTCCTACTGCTTTATTTTTATATATCAGGACATTGTCATGACGCATACCTACAATAAGTGCTCCTCCTTGATAAGGTGGATTTGCTTCAGCAAGTCCTTTTTGCATTGGGCGATCTCTTCCTGAACGTGATGCTCCACCCATTATCGCTCCTTCAACGAAAGTGTCCGGGTGAACATGCCAATTCCATCGAACAACACTTCCGTCAGAATTCACATGCCCACCATTCTCTTTCTTTGAAATATCTGATTCATCGACCGAGTCCTTTATATAATCGATAACCTGGTCATAAGGGATTGCCACAGTATTTTTATCAGCGTATAATTCACCAGTATAGTTTTTACCTTCTGGTGTATCTTTCACTTCACGTGCCTTACGTCCACGGACAAAATAAACCATCCCTTGATCTTGTCCATCATCTCCTATTAGCTTTGGCTTGAAGAATCTGGTCTGATAAATAGGATCCATCCCATCCGGATCCACGAAGTTCACCGGATCTCCGGCGCAGTAAGCATACGGTGACAAAGAGCGGTATTTCTCGGCCAGAGGGTCCGGCGAGATCCAGCGGCAGAGGTAAGGGTCGTACATGCGGCTGCCGAATCCGTAGTAGTCGTTCCTCTCCAGCACATTGCCAGTCTGGTCTGTCACGACCCTCACACTGCTAAGGTAGTCATTTAGTCATTCTAAAAAAATAACTTGG
>JAZRVQ010000026.1:0-208088 GCA_045599265.1 Candidatus Cryptobacteroides sp.
ATCGGCAAAAATTCTATCCAAGGCCGCGGTCTTGAACCTTTCCTTTACATAGCAATCGACAGCTGCCCCTGGGGCGCATCTATTAAAGCGCTGAAGTATCTCGGCAGTAACATAATCATCGATCAAGACTATTCTCTTCTGCGCTTTGGATATCAGTTGTTCAACAAGGACATTAGCATCAAACATCTGTCCGTCAAAGAAAATACCCAGCTTTGACTTGAGAGAGCCATCATCAAGACGATCAAGTATTTCATTAATCTTCTGGTCAGCCACAAGTTGCTTAAGTTCAACAGTCTCAAGTCGTTGGAATATTGCTGCATTATTAATGAAAAAATGCCTCATTTTTACAAAGGCATTCATAATTCGGATACTCGCTTCTATTGCTGCTTCGGAATGAAGCACCGATGTCAGCATGGCTACCCCCTGTTCGGTGAACGCATATGGTCTTACCGATGAGAATTTCAACGACGAAAGCCTATCGCATTTTGCGATAACCTCAGCAACTTCTTCGTCCGACAATTGAAACCTGAAAGAATCAGGGAATCTCCGTTCATTTCGTTTAACCTGTTCATTCAAGCGAAATGTCTTTACTCCAAATAGCAGTGCGATATCACGATCAAGAATGATTTGTTTTCCTCTCAGTGTATAAATCAGCGTTTCAGGAGCAATGAGATTAAGGTTATCGCATTTTGCGATTACCTCCCCGTTGGAGCTGTTTGTTTTTTCCATACTTACGGAAATCTACTTTATATTTTTTCACAACCTTATTTGCAAATATGCCGAACTAATTCGTCAAAAAGCCTCAAAAAGAGAAAATCTTTTCCGGGGCAAAAAAGATTTTTCTTTTCTTAGTACCTTTGCAGCCGCTATGAAGAGAGACTCGATAGACTTTGCGAACGAACCGGTGGGGAGGTTGTTTCGGCAACTGCTGCTGCCGACACTGGCCGGCATGGTCAGCATTGCGGTGCTGAACGTGACGGACGGTGCATTTCTGGGCAGGGGCGTCGGTGGGGGCGGCATCGCGGCCGTCAACATCGCCGCTCCTATATTCACCTTCATAACCGGGTTCGGCCTCATGTTCGGGGCCGGCTGTTCGGTCGTCGCATCGATACATCTTTCCAGGGGCAACCGCAAGGCGGCCGACATCAACGTGACGCAGGCCTATCTGGCCACACTGGTCGTCTCGACCATATTCGCCCTGCTGATCCTGACCAATCTTGAAGGCACGGCAAAGCTGTTCGGCAGCAACGACGTGCTCCTGCATAACGTCTCCAGATATCTCAAATGGATTGCACTGACCATTCCCCTCAACATGATCGGCCTGGTCGGAGAGTTTGTAATCCGTCTGGACGGAAGTCCCAAATTCGCAATGGCCTGCACCGTGACGGCGGCGACGACCAACATTTTCCTGGACTGGCTGTTCATCTTTCCGTGCGGCTGGGGCGTGGAAGGCGCTGCCAGGGCCACCGGCATCAGTTTCGCCATCTCCGGCGTAATGGTGATTGTGTACATGCTGTTTTTTACCAAGACATTCCATCTATATAGGCTGAAAATGTCCCTCAAGAGCCTGGCACTGACCCTGCGGAACGTATGGTATCAGGTCCGGCTGGGTTTTTCCAACTTCCTCGCCGAGACGGCCGTATCGTGCTCGATAATTGTCGGCAATTATATATTTATCAAGTATTTAGGCGAAAACGGAGTGGCGGCATTCAGCGTGGCCTGTTATTGCATCCCGACGGCGTTCATGCTGGCCAATGCCATTACCCAGGCATCGCAGCCGATACTGAGTTTCGCACACGGGACCGGCAATCTGCACCGTCTGCGCAAGACCCGGAACCTGGCCCTCATTTCTGCGCTGGTGGCAGGTGTGGCAGGATTTGCCATACTCGGTCTCGGAGCAAGGCCCGTCACGGCCATATTCCTCAGACAGACAGAAGAGGCGTTCGGTCTGAGCGTCGCCGGACTGCCGTGGTTCTCGGTGTCGTCCGTATTCATCTGCCTCAACGTCGTCGCGATCGGCTACCTGCAGAGCATCGAACGCGCCGTAGAGGCCACTGTGTTCACCCTCCTGCGCGGGTTCATTTTCATCATCCCGGCCTACATCCTCCTCCCCAAAGCGCTGGGCACCGTCGGCATGTGGATCGCCCTTCCGGTCTCCGAAGCACTTACTGCCCTGCTGCTCGCGCTCTGGCTCCTTGCCCTGCGACTTAGAAAATAAGTTCCTCTGTCATGGATGATTTTTTATGGACTTTTCATAACTTTGTGACGAACTGATGTTTCTTGCAAATATGAAAAGAATCATAACTTCAGCCTTTATCCTCTGTACAGCCGCTTCCATTGCCGTTTTTCCAATCACGGCATCAGCGCAGAGCATCAATGACGAGTTCTGCGGTCTCAAACTGGGCTCGGTACAGAGCCAGGCCAGACTGATAGAAGCCGGCGGACAATATGGCACCTATTTCGAGACACAGGAAAACCGCAATTTCTCTGCCGTCTGTTTTGAGCACTTCCCTTATTCCAGCGAGAACTGGTCCATGTGCTCATTCAACTACACCACCCAGAACATCTTCTTCGAAGTCGAGTTCTGGAAATTCTTCGAGAGCAAGGAAGAGGCCGACGCCCTGTTCGACAGACTCCGCGACAAGATGGAGGCCAAATACGGCCAGCCAAGGTCGTCCATTGACGATACAGGCCTTGAAAAACTGACATTCGGCCATACGGACTGGGTGCGGGTCATGCTTTGCCGTTTCCCGCAGAATGAAGAATGGAATGACTATTCCATCCTGCTGGACTATTACGTCAAGGAAATCGATGACGAGGTCAAGGGATGGGACACCACCGTCGACTCCAATACTGCCGTCGAGAGCAAGTATGTGAAGATGGCATACGACAACTACAACAGCGGGCACTACACGCTTGCCAGCCAGTATTTCGAGATGGCATACCTAGACCATGATTCAACCTCCGGCAATGTGGACGCATATCTTTACAATGCGGCCCTGTCGGCGTTGCTCGGGGAAAATGCCATACGCGCGGAAAGCCTTCTGAATCAATGCATCGAGAAGGGTTACGAAGCCGACGGGCAAGTCTATTTCAACCTTGCGGAAGCGGCAAAACTCAGTGGAGACACCGAGGCTGAGATGCAGCGTCTCCAGGAGGGCGCCGAAAAATACCCGGAGAACCAGAGCATTCTCATCGCGATGATCAACATCTGCCTCGACGACGAGACCCGCTCAGACGAGCTTATGGGTCTGCTGGACAAGGCCAAGGCCAATGACCCTCACAACGCATCCCTGTGGTATGTGGAGGGCAACGCCCTTATGAAGGCAGGAAAGGAAGATGAGGCCATCAAGGCATTTTCACAATGCGTGAAAGTGGACCCCGCCTATCCTCACGGATTCATGGGCATCGGCCAACATTGGTACAACCGGGCCTATGACATTTATTCAGAGATGGACAAGACCAACAATCCTAAAAAACTCAAAGAGTTGAACGACAAATATATAGACGTCTTGCAACGTTGCATTGACCCGTTCGAATCCGCATTCAGGATTGCTGACAAGGAGTCCTTGAAGAAAAACATTGCTTCATACCTTGCAAATGTGTACAAGGTCCTGATGGCAACCGAGCCTGGCTATACGGCCAAATACGAGAAATATTCAAAATACTAATATCCTGAAAATATGAAGAGACTGCTTTCAATGACAATATTCGTCCTGCTTGTCTTGATTCCGGCAAGGGCCGTAGAATGGAAAGCCGAGTGGGTCACCCAGGGCAACTGCCGCAGCACGACCAACAACTGGGTTGCATTCCGTCATTTCGAACAGATCGACGCCGTGCCCGAGTCTGTGACGGCATACATCGCCGCCGACACACGCTACTGGCTGTGGATCAACGGAGAGATGGTAGTCCGTGAAGGAGGGCTCAAACGCGGACCGGCACAGGGTGACGGCTATTACGACAAGGTCGAGATCGCACCGTACCTGATTGTCGGCGAGAACAGAATCTCCATATTGGTATGGCATATGGGCCAGAGCGGGTTCAGCCACCAGAACAGCGGCACTGCTGGCCTGCTCTTCCAGGCCGAGGGTGACGGAGTCGAGATACTTTCAAAGCGCAAAGGCTGGCAGGCATCGGTCCACAAGGGATTCAGCACAGCCTATCCTGTCACGAATTTCCGCCTTCCGGAGAGCAATATCCGCTACGAGGCAGGCAAGTTCAACGACAACTGGTACAAGGAAGGCAACACTTTCGGACAGGTCATCGAGCTCGGCATCAAGCCGGGCGATGCCCCGATGGGGCGTCTCGTGGAGCGCCCGATCCCGATGTGGAAGGATTACGGACTCGCTGAATACAAGTCGATTACACATTCAGGCGACAGCGTCGTGTGTGCGCTGCCATACAATGCTCAGATCCACCCATACCTCAAGGTGAACGCGCCGGCAGGCAAGGTCATCCGCATCACGACCGACCATTACTCCGTCACCGGAGAGCAGTGCGTGTTCGCTGAGTACGTGACCAAGGACGGCGAGCAGGAATTCGAATGCTGGGACTGGCTCAACGGCGAAACCGTGACGTACAACATACCTGACGGCGTGGAGGTGATAGACCTCAAATACCGCGAGACCGGGTATGATACCGAGTTCACCGGGTATTTCCGCTGCGACGACCCTTTCCTCAACGACTACTGGAACAGGGCGGCACGCACTCTATATGTGTGCATGCGCGACACATATTATGACTGTCCGGACCGTGAAAGGGCACAATGGTGGGGCGATGAGGTCAATGAAATCGCCGAGGCCACACAGATACTGAGCCCGTCGGCGCAGCTACTTGGACGAAAAGGCATCCTGGAACTGACTGCATGGCAGAAAAAGGACGGAGTGATGACGGCCCCGATCCCTTGCGGCAACTGGTTCAGGGAACTTCCGATGCAGATTCTTGCCTCCGTGGGCTGGTACGGCTTCCATGACTGGTGGATGGGCACCGGAGACAGCAGCATAATCCCGGAGATCTATCCCGCTGTCCACAAATACCTCCACGAGGTGTGGAAACTCGACAGCGACGGTCTGCCGATCTACCGTCCAGGCCAATGGGACTGGCCTGATGCAGGCAAGAACTGTGACAAATATGCCCTGGTGCATCCTTGGTACTATCTGGCGCTCAAGGGCGAGGCTGAGTTTGCAAGACAGCTGGGCAAGGAGGCCGACGTTGCCGAGAATGAGGCCATGATGGAGCGCATCGAACGGTCCTTCAACGAGCGCTACTGGAAGGGTGACAAATACCGCTCTGACGACTATACCGGCCAGGATGACGACCGCGTCCAGGCAATGGCCATCGTGTCGGGTCTGGCATCGCCCGACAAGTATGCTGCGCTGGTCGACGTCATCGACAGGGAATATCACGCAACAACCTATATGCAGCGCTATGTGCTTGAGGCTCTGTTTATTGCAGGCGAGCCGGACAAGGCCCTCGACCGCATGAGGAAACTCTACCCTACCGTTATGGCAGAAGGCGGCACCACACTCTGGGAGCACTGGAACTTTGAAGGAACCAACAACCACGCATGGACCGGCGGCGGAATAATCGAACTGGGCAGCCGCGTGGCCGGCATCAAGCCTGTCGAGCCGGGCTACAAAGTGTTCTCCGTGACCCCGCAGATGGGTTCTCTCAAGAAGGTGGAGGCAGGATTTGACACGGTCAGCGGCAAGATCGAGGTGTCCCTCGAGAAAAAGGGCAAGCGCATCAATGCCGTAATCACCGTACCGGAAGGCACGACAGCCATCGTGACTCCATATAAAAAGAACACCGTCTCACTCGGAGCCGGTGTCCATCAGGTCAAGTTCTAGGGAAGTTATTTCGCTTCGTCTATTTCTTTAAGTAATTCCTCAACTGCAGCACGCAGTTGGGAGTCTTCTCCTGTCACAATGGTCTCAGGACTGTTCAGGACATAGATGTCAGGCTCGAGCTGAGTACCCTCGAGGTAGTTGCCCTCTGCCGTGCGGTAGCCTATCACAGGGATACCGAAGACCAGAGTCTGGTCCTGCATTGTGACCCAGTTGACGCTGGTCATCGTGCCCGGTACAGGTGCTCCGACAAGTTTGCCGATTCCCTGGTGGCTGTACACCCAAGGTGTGCCGTGGGCGTTGCTGTAGTTGGCCTCGCACTGGATCATGATGCTCGGCTTGTTCCAGCGGCGGCTTGGCATGTCGCAGCTTTCACGGCCCCTGATGACCTGGGTGAGGTACTTCTCGCCGCTGAAGAGAATCTCGACATCCTCGTGCATGCGGCCGCCACCGTTGAAACGGGTGTCGATGACGATGCCGTCACATTTGTTGTACTTGCCCAGCACGTCTGAATACATCGGACGGAAACTGTCGTCATTCATCTGGCGGATATGGACATATCCCAGACGTCCGCCGGACCATTTCTCGACATCTGCGGCACGCTGCTCCACCCAGCGGTCATAGAGCAGGTCATCCATCCTGGAGATACTGATCGGGAGGACTACGCTCTCGCTGCCGGACTCTGTGGTGACAAGGGTCTTCCTGCCTGCCTGGCCGGCAAGGAGGATGCTGACATCCTGCTCCGGAGTGATCTCGACGCCATTGATCTTAGTTATGACATCACCCGCCTTCAGGTCCAGGTCAGCATGGTCGAACGGTCCGCCCTTGACTACCTCCGCCACTTTGAGGCCGTTTCCGGACCAGGTCAGGTCGAAGAGGAGGCCGAGCGATGCGGTGTTCCGGGCTGCCGCAGGGGCATAATAGCGCCCTCCGGTGTGGGAGACGTTCAGTTCGCCGAGCCATTCGCTGAGCAGTTCGGCAAAGTCGTAATTGTTGGAGATATGCGGCAGGAATTTTCTGTATGCCTCGGTCATTGCATCCCAGTCAACTCCGTGCATATCAATTGTATAGAAGCGTTTCTGCTCCTCACGGTACACGTAATTGAACATATATTCACGCTCGGCGGCATGATCGACGCTCAGTTCGGCATCGAAGGCAATCGGGGTGAATTTGTCGCCTTCAAGTTTCTTGAAACTGCGTCCGAGCAGGAAGATGGTCTTGCCTTCACCGTCCGTCGCGAAATGGCCCGAACCGGCGCCCTTGGAGACAAGTTTGGTCTCGCCCTTGCGCAGACTGGTCTTCCAGAGGTCCATGCCGCTCTCGAACGAGGTGAGGAACCATAGGGTCTCACCGTCCTTGCTGATGATGGCATCGCCAAGGTCCGAACTGTTCCCGGTGATGCGGACAATCCTGTCCCTGATGCCGTCCAGTTCGACTTTTATGGACTTGGTGTCAGGCTCGGCAGCAGGTTCCTCGCCCTTCTTGCCTTTCTTGGTCGAAGTTTTTCCGGCAGGCTTGGTCTGGGCAGGCTCGTCCTTCTTGGCATTTGCCTTCTCGACATCCTTGCGGATGGCATAATCCTCTTCGGAGAGACGGTATTTGTCATATGCGTCCTGGTTCAGGAAACACAGGAAAACGTCCTGCTGTGAGCCCCAGGAGGCATGTGCGCGCAGACCGTATATCTCGCTTTCGAACAGGATGGCATTGCCGTCCATAGCCCAGCGGGCCATGTTTGTCATATATCCACTGGCCGTGATATTTGTGATCCCGCCACCCTGCGCACTGACTATGCCGACATCATTGTACGGTTCGTGTCCGTTGGCGGTGTATTCGATCAGGAACCATTTCCCGTCAGGGCTCCATTCGTAGAAGAACCCGCCGGACTGGCTGTACCACAACGACCCGTCTGTGACCTCACGGACGGACTTGGTGGCAAGGTCAACCACCTTGAGGCGTGTGCGGTCCTCGATGAAGGCCAGTTCCTTGCCGTCAGGAGAGAATGACGGATAGGCACGCTCCACGTCCGGGTCAGGAAGAAGCGGTTCTTCCTCGATGAGGGTGGCGTTAGGGAAATCAGGGTCGGCGTCGCGGGCGATACGGGCTATGTAGAGCTGGGACAGGCCGTCACGTTCGCTGGAATAAGCAATGCTGCGGTTGTCCTTGCCGAAATCGACACCGCGCTCCGCGGCTGCAGTGCTGGTTATGCGCTTGGTGGTCTTGTACTCGACTGATGTCACGAACACGTCTCCTCGCACGATGAAGGCCACCTGCTTGCCGTCCGGACTGACTGCCGAACTTGTCGATCCGGTGGTAACATGGCTGATATCAGGGATATTCTCCTCGTCAAGCGTCAGTTCAATTGCGACCTTGGCAGGATTTCCTCCCGGCTTCATGGTGTAGATTTCTCCGTCCCAGGTGAAGCAGAGAGTGCCGCCGCCAAGAGAGAGGAAGCGGACCGGATGGGTGCCGAACGATGTGACCTGCTTCCAACCGGCAGCCTTGCCGTCCACCGGGATGGACCAGACATTCATCGTGCCTCCATCCACCTCGCTGAGGATGTACGCAGACTTGCCGTCGGCCGCAAGAACAGGGTTGCGGTCCTCGCCAGGACGGTCTGTGAGATTGGTATGATGCTGAGTGCCAACATCATAGCGCCAGATGTCACGGGTTATGGAAGATGTATGGTGCTTGCGCCATTCGTCCTCCCCTCCCTTGCGGTCCTGATAGAGGAAGAAACTTCCGTCGGGGCTCCATGAGAGCATCTCGGCCGGGGTTCCGAGCACCTGTTCGCTCTTGCCTCCGCAGACCGGTACAGCATAGAGTTCGGTCATCGACGATGCCGGGAAAAGTGCGCTCTGGGCCGGGTCCTGGATCGATGCGCTGAAGAGCACCTTGCTGCCGTCAGGAGTGAACGCAGACGGGATCTCGGCCACCGAATTGTAGGTCAGGCGGGTTGCGCTGCCCCCGCAGGACGGCATGATGAATATGTCGTTCCTGCCGTATCGGTCGCTGGCAAATGCGATCTTGGTCCCGTCCGGGCTCCATACCGGTACAGATTCGTAACTGTCCAGGGCAGTCAGGCGTACGGCCGTGCCTCCCGAAACAGGCACCGTCCAGATGTCGCCCTTGTAGCAGAACGCAATCCGGGTGCCGTCAGGCGATATTTTCACGTCGCGGAGCCACATCGGTGTCGTGGCGCCGGCGCTGATTGCAAGAAGGCCTGTCAAGGCCAGGGAGAGTATGGTCCGTTTCATAATATTGTTCTAAAAATCCTCAAGCCGGGCAGGAAGAGCATCTGTGTTTTCAGAGATACTTGACAGTCTCTTCGAGAGGGCGGTATTCCGTATGTCTAGGTGACGGGGCCGCGTCCTCGGCAGCATAGCCGAACGGCATCAGGAGCACCGGGTGGATATTTTCCGGAAGTCCGAGTTCGGAGACAAGCCTTTCCGGCTCGAAATAGCCCACGATGCAGGTTCCGATGCCCAGTTCAGCGGCCTGGAGCATCATGTGTGTGAGCACGATGGTCACGTCGATGTCGCCGTAATTGCCGTTTTCGCCGCGCTTGCAGACAGTGTCGTCATTATAGCAGAAAACGAAGCACTGAGGGGCGCCGTAGATGCAAGGCGACACGGTGTTGAGTTTGGCCATCACCTCCTCCGACTTGGCCACATAGACCATCTGGGGCTGTGAATTGACAGCGGTCGGGGCGACCTTGCCGGCCTCGATGATCTTGTCGATCTTGTCCTGCTCCACCGGAGTGGCAGCGAATTTGCGCACCGAATAGCGCTCGGTGGCGAGAGTGAGAAAATCCTTTTCCATAACTGTGTTCTCCTCCTTTGGGGTCTGGTTGCAGCATCCTGCCAGAACGGCGATGACGGCTGCGATAAATGTGATTTTTTTCATTGTTTTGTATGGTTAATTTTTTGTTTGCAGCCAGATTGAGAAAAATTTGTCGTAAACCTCATAGACGCCCAGATTATTAGTTACAATCTGTCGGTCAACGAGAGCCTTTGCCGTCGTCTGCACGGTGCTCGGACTTTGCAAGCCATGTTTCTTCACAAATTTACCACCAGTTATGGCGCTGGCCTTACCTTCTTTATTGATTGCAACCAGTAATTCCCTCTGACGTGGAGTCAACTGGTACAAAAGATCGGCATAAATACTTCCATTGTCCTTGACTATGCCGTTCACGGCTTCATCCACCATTTCTTCTGTGCATTTTCCCCCAACCGCAGTATCAGAGAACAGTCTGTTCATCACCCTCTGCATAAACCAGGTGACTCCTTCAAACCTTCTGTACACATCCTCAACAACTCCCGGGTCAATGTCCTTCCCATTCCGACGGAACAGGTCTGCTGCAAATTCCGAATATTTTCCCACTTGCAGAGGTTCCAGGGACATACAGGCAGTCGATGCATAAAAAGGATGGGCCGGCGAACTGAACATCTCCGAAAGAAGGTGCCTTGACGAGCCGGAAAATACCCACACCGCATTCCTGCAGTGCTGAATGTGGGTCCGCAATATAGCCTCCACATTCTTCTCTGGATAGTATGTTATCTGCTGGAACTCGTCTATTGCCACGATATTTGGTCTTTCGGACGCTTCAAGATACTTGAAGATCTGTTCGAGCGTAAATTCAGGAGAAGCACTCTGCACAACATCGATGCTCCAGCTTGGCAATCCAAGAGAATCCAGACTCATTGTCGGTCGAAGGGACGTCACCACCCTCACAAAGTGCGAAATAGCCTTCTCTCCATAAGGCATAAGCTGGTCCAGAATAGTCTTGCCCAATACATATACGAAATCTGCAAGACAGCCGGTTGCGTAAATATCTATCAGGAAAGTGTTGTAATTATCCTTTATTGCATCTTGTTGGAAACAATGTTTGAGAAGCCCCGTCTTGCCGATACGCCTCGGCGCCATCAGGACAACATTGCTGCCATTGTCCAGCATCTTCACAAGTTTTTCCGTCTCTTCTACTCTGTCGCAGAAATATTCCGGCCCTTCGTATCCTGACGTAATGAATGGATTTTTCATACAATTTGTCGATTTTCCACAAATATAATACGTTTTTTACATTACGCAAAAACCATTATGTAAAATACATAATAGTACCTGGCCGGGCTATTTGGCCAGGTGGAAGGCTGTAGAGAGTTCGGTGAGCTGGGCGTCGGACATTCCTTCCGGCTCGAAGCCCATATTGCGGGCGGCGATATAGATCTGGGCGGCCTTGTTGAGCACGTCCACCTGGTCGAACGCGGACATTATGTCCACATCGACTGCGAATACTCCGTGCTTCTCCCACATGACGACATCATAATCGTCATCGATGGCCTTGATGGTGGCCTCGGCAAGGTCCACACTGCCCGGAAGCATGTACGGAACCATTCCGAGCCCGCGCGGACAAAAAGCCTTCGTCTCCGGAATCATGCTCCAGAGCATCCTGGTGGCCACATCCTTCTTCATCCAGGCCTGGCTGTGTGTCAGCGCGACCAGTTCGATCGGATGGGTGTGCAGGGAGGCGCGGTATGGTGACCCCTTGGCCAGAAGATAATCATGTACGGCAAGGTGGGAAGGCAGTTCGGATGTCGGCATAACCACCTGCTCGGCGATGATTTCGTAATGTGCGCAGTCGTCGCAGATGCGGATTATGCTGCCGTTGGACATCGGGTCGCGAGCAAGGTCGCGCATGCGCCTGCCAGTGCCTTTGCAGTAGAAGAAACAGCCCTTGATGTGGGGCAGGACACAGCCTATTGCGAAAGGACCGGCAATGGCGGGCAGGTTCTTGGTCTGTCCGTCAAGGCCGTCCGTGATGTTGACTGTTATGTTGCCGCCATTGCGCTCGGCCCAGCCTTTTTCCCAAAGGTATCCGGCCACCTCGGCGGTCTGCTGAATGTCTTTCAACATGGTCTATCTCTTTGAAGTGACTTCTGCGGTGTATTTGTCTATTTCGGCCATATATTCAGAGCCTGCAGGGACGTTGTTGCGGCGGCAGAATTCGTCGTAAACGGCACCCCAAGGCATTGCCTTGGCCTCTTCGAGGTATGTGAGGACTTTGTAGGTCTCGCCGGAAAGCTCGCATTCGCGGATGAGTCCGACCGGTTCCAGAAGGGCACGGAGCATGCATTTCTGCGCCGCACGGCTTCCGATGACATATGCGCCGATGCGGTTGATGGCGCCGTCAAAATAGTCAAGACCGTAATGAACCCTGTCCATTGCACCTGCGCGCACGATTTCGCAGAAAAGTTCGAGCGTCGGGTCGTCCATCAACGTGACATGGTCGGAATCCCAGCGGACCGGACGGCTCACGTGGAGCATGAGTTCAGGGACGAACTCCAGGACTGCGGACACCTTGTCTGCAGGGCTCTCTGTCGGATGATAGTGGCCTGTGTCGATGGTCAGGATCTTGTTGTACTTGGCTGCGTATGCCGTGTAGAAGTCATGGCTGCCCACGGTGAAGCTTTCCAGCCCGATGCCGAAGACCTTGCCTTCGATGCAGTCTTTCATGTATTCCTTCTTCTCGGCGAAAATCTGGTCCAGAGAGTCTTTCAGAAGGCTTCTGTAGAGCATGTGGTTGACACTGAAGTCCTTGCATCCGTCGTGCACCCACACGTTCATGATACATGGATCGCCCTGAGCCTTGCCTATTGCGTCGGCAATGTCACGGCAGCGCCTGGTGTGCTCGATCCAGAAATCGCGGATGCCCTTGTCAGGATTGGCCAGGGACAGGTCGCCGCTCTTGGGGTGAGAGAACGAAGTGGAGTTGAAATCGAGAGGTGTGCCGGTCTGGCGGGACCAGTCGATCCAACCCTGAAAATGTTCCACGCCCACTTCGTTGCGATCGACGAATTTGCCGCCGAACTCTCCGTAGATCTCGTGGAGGTTGAGGCGGTGCGTGCCCGGAATCAGGCTCCTGGCCTTGAGGATGTCGGCACGGAGCTCGTCGATGTTGCGGGCCTTGCCGGGATAGTTTCCGGTTGCCTGGATACCGCCGGTGAGTTCTCCCGTGCTCTCGAATCCGGCGACGTCGTCAGCCTGCCAGCAGTGCATGCTGAGATGGAAGTTCTGGAGGGCGTCAAGCACCTTTTCAGTGTCGATGCCAAGGGCCGCGTAGCGCTGCTTCGCTATTTCATAAGCCTGGGCGATGAGTTTTTCATTCATATGTCTGGGTATTTATTGATTTCAATATTTCCTGACGGGAGAGTCCGGCCTGGACCATGACATTGCCCAGAGCGGTGCCTTCTGACGGACCGGCAACGACCTTGACGCGACAGGCATCGGCGGTCAGCTGGTTGAGGAATGCGTTCTGCGAGCCGCCTCCAACTATGTGCAGGGCCTCTATCGGGAACGGCGCAATGCCCTTCAGGGACTCGAATACGGCCGCATAACGTGCCGCAAGCGAGTCATATATCAGTCTGAACAGGTGGGCATCATCTTCCGGTGCTGTCCAGCCATGGGCGGCCATGTATGCAGATATGGCGCTGACCATGTCGGTCGGCGAGGCAAAACACTTGTCGTCGGGATCAATCAGATGGTCCGGGCGCGGACAGGCGCTGGCCATGGCAACGATTTCGGGATAGGTGTATTCCCTGCCCTCTTTCTTGAGCTGCAGCAGGCTCTGTTCCAGAATCCACATTCCGGTGATGTTCTTGAGCAGACGGGTCGTGCCGCCTATGCCGCCCTCATTGGTGAAATTGAGGAAGAACATCCTGCTGTCTATGACCGGCTGCTGAGTCTCGATGCCCATGAGGCTCCATGTGCCCGATGAGAGATATGCAAAATAAGCATCCCGGGCCGGCACTGCCGCCACAACGCTGCCGGTGTCATGACCCGCGACAGCCTTGACAGTGACGCTGCCAAGAGCGGTCCTTGCCGCTATTTCAGGCTTTAACTGGCCCACCACATGGCCCGGATAGACGATTTCGGGAAATTTGTCGCCCGTGACGCCGCAGACCTTGAGAATCTCCGGGTCAATGGTCTTGGTGCGCGGGTCCATCAGTGCGGATGTGCTCAGAATCGTGTATTCACACACCATACGGCCTGTCAGCATATACGACAGGGCGTCCGGGATGAAGAGTATCTTGTCCGTGTCGGAAAGGTCTCCCGCCTTGGACTGGGCATAGAGCTGGAAGACAGAATTGAAGTTCATGAGCTGGATGCCGGTGCGTCGGTAAAGCTCCTCGCGCGGCATCTCCCGGAGGAACTCCTCCATGGCCGCGAACGAGTACGGGTCGCGGTAGGCACGCGGCATCCCGGCGAGGCCGCCGTCCTTGCGGATACCGACAAAATCGACTCCCCAGGTGTCTATACCGATGGATTCGACCTTGACGCCGGACTTCCCGGCCACTGCCAGGCCTGTCAGAATGTTCTCGAAAATGTTCTCGATGTCCCAGTAATATCTGCCGTCCTTTTCGACAAGAGGGGTCGGGAAACGGTGCAGGGTCTCCATACCGACAGTGCGGTCATCCCCCACCGAGGCCAGTATCACACGTCCGCTGGTCGCCCCCAGATCGATGGCAATATAGTTTTTCATGTCTTGCGGTTTGTACAAAAATACGATTTTATATTGATATGACCGTCATAATTGACAAGTTTTCTGCAAGGCCGCAAAACCATGCGCAGGGCCTGCACTTCGCCAAAGCAACCTTTGAGATGACTGCCATAAAATCGTGCGCAGAGCCTGTACTTCAACGGCTGCTCTGCCGACGGACTGACCGGCCCCGCCAAACTGCGGGCGAGGAGAACACCACTGGGTGCCGCCAAATGGCGATTGATATCCCGCATACCCCTCAAAACGACTCATGACATCAAGGAACCTCCAACACAAACGGATCAGACGCCTCTTCCTTGCCCTCACTTTGGCGAGGCGCAAATGGGCTTGATCAGCAGATGGTGTTGAGCGAACGACCTATAGATATTCCTCAAGTTCTTCTCTTGGGACACGGGCCAGCATAGAGACTTGTCTTATCGACAAGCCATAAAGCCTCCTCAATTCTCTGCCGAAGGCAATACGCTGAGGTTGAGACAGATGACGCGCGCTTCCCTTGTGGAACATCTTGTAACAGAGATCTTCGCTCTTTTGCCTGGCCTCGATATCTTCCATCGCAATTCCACGGACCCTTGCCATTTCATCAAGAACCCGTTGTTGGGCATTGCGCCCGGCACTGGAGAAAACCCTGAAGCAATTGTGTGTCTTATAGATACTTTCAAACATCTTCACATCCACATAATTCTCCGGAAGGATTAATCCCTGACAAATTTTCCATTCAGCCGGCAAAGTCATATCATGAGGGCATATCGTCCTTTTTTCCGCCGAAGTCAAATCTCTGAATTTCCGAACCGTCAAGATTTCGCCGTCCTCTCCGACACGCCATATCGGAACATGTCTGAGACCACGAAAATACATCGAACCAGTACCCCAGAAATAATCATATTGCATCACCGGCTTACCATCCTTGGTGGATTGGACCGCAACATAGCAGGCCACGACTCTAAGATAATCAGCATCCTTTATCTCGCATATTGAAAAATCCAACACGACATTATCCAAAGAACCTCTTGTCCGTGAAATATGATGCCTTGTTGCTGATTCATACATTTTATAAAATGCAACACATCGCACCTTTGCACCATATACTATGATATGCGGATGTGTCTCCTCCAAAGAAAACACGATGACTTTTGCACCACTTTTCAATGAGCAAATCGCAATCCTGTTGAACTGAAACACATAATCCTCTTCACAAACAATAAACTCTCTTGCATCGCGACCGTTGGCAAAAATATGGTAAAAACGGTCATCTCCCTTCTGGTCCATCTGTTCCTCCATTTAAACAGAAAGTGGAAAGAAACCACAGGCCCTTGCCTACATGATTATCTTTCCACTTGCTTTGATGCAAACATACGCACTTTGTCCGAGATTTCAAATCAGATTTCGTCATTTTGTCGAAATTATTGGCTTTTCGCCAAACTGTGGGCGAAGTGAATGTCATGGAGTGTCGCCAAATGGCGATTGATATCCCGCATCCCTATCAAAACGGCACATGACACCAAGCCCCCCACTATACAAACGCCTCAGAGCTCTCTGCCTTGCCCGCACTTTGGCGAGACAACGACACAACGGGCCTTTGATTCGGAATCAATGTCGCGGATGGATGACCTGACATCGCAGAGCTGCACCATATCCATTGGCCGGAAAACTCGCAGTGTTTTGAATTACAGGATTATTCAAAGTCGCGCACGGTGTAGTAGACCGGCTTGCGCTGGTTGTCCTTGTCGAACAGGAGAGGATAGTTGCTGGCACCGAGCCATGAGCAGCCGTCGCATACGTTCCAGAATGTAACGCAGGAGATGTTCTTCCTGTACTTGCGCAGCACGTCGAACACCTGTGCGTACTTGTCCATCTGCTTCTGCTGTATCTCCTCTGTGTAGACCTGGCCTTCTCCGCGGCTGAATGTGAGTCCGCCGCCGGCTTCCTCGTTGATGCGGATGTCGAACTCGGTGATCTGGATGTCGTCAACCAGCTCGAGGTACATCTTGATGGCTGTCTCGAAGTCTTCGATCACAGGGTTGTCGTAGATGTTGTAGTGACCCTGCATGCCGATGCCGGTGATAGGGGCACCCTCGGCCTGGAGTTTCTTGACCATGTTGTAGATGTAGGTCCTCTTTGCAGGTGTCCATGCGCTGTAGTCGTTGTAGAACAGGCCGGCCTTCGGATCGGCCTCGTGAGCCCAGATGAAGGCGTTCTTGATGAACTCGTCACCACAGAGCTGGTATGCCTGTGACTTGCGGAACGACTCCTCGTAAGGAGCATCGATGGCGTCAGCATCGCTCATTGCCTCGTTGACAACGTCCCAGCAGTAGATGACGTCCTTGTAGCGGTTTACGACCACATTGATATGGGCCTTGAGGGAGTCGTAGAACTCTTCCTTTGTGGCGGCGACAATCTTAGGAACCCTGATCATCGGAGGGATGAATCTTGACATTTCCTGGCCAGGCTGCACTTCCGGACGCGGAAGACGGAAGAAGGCTGCGAAATCAGGCTTCTCAACGAACACGGTGTCTCCCTTCTCGTCAAGTTCGACGACAGGGTTGCCGTTCCCGTCGTGCTTTTCGAACATCCAGTTAGCGAACTGGCTGTGCCATACGAGGTTGTGACCGCGCATCTTGATGCCGTTGGCGCGGCAGAAGTCAGCGATTGCATCGGCCTTCTCGAAGTTCCACACGCCGGGAGCGGGGTGGATCTCACCAGGCTTCATGCAGTTCTCTGCAGTGACGCTGTTGAATTCCTTGAGAATGAGGGCGGACTGCACGGAGTCAGCGACATTGAGTTCGGTGACGGCTACGCCGATCTTGAAATAGTTCTTGTAGGCATCCTTGAGGCCGGGATCCTTGGGACCGCACGCACTCAGCATGATGACAGATGTGAGGGCTGCAATGATTGATATCTTTTTCATAGAATTGTGTTTGATTCCACAAGATACGGATTATTATTGACAAAGCAAAATATGACCGGTTATCACGCAGCGTCCCCGGGGCTTACCGCACAGCCTTTACGGCATCGTAGAAGGCCTTGATGTTGGCCTCCGGGATGCCGGGAGGCACGTCACATCCCGTTGAAATGATGAAATTGTGATAAGAGTCCGTCTTTTCAAGAAGGTCTGAGACAGCGCTGCGGACCTCTTCCGGAGAGGCCAGTTTCATGATTCCCACCGGGTCTATGTTTCCCATCACAAGACGGTCGGAAGGGCAGGTCCGGAGTGCAGTGACCATGTCCGCCCGGTTGCCGAAATGGAGTCCGGCGGCCCCGGTGGCTATCATGGCGTCGGTGCAGTGTCCGGTGTTGCCGCAATTGTGCAGAATCACGGTGAACGAGCCGTCCTGCACCTCTTCGACTATCTGTCTGACGTACGTGGAAGAGAAGGCGGTGCAGTCCTCATTGGAAATGAGCCCCGCCGCAGGTTCGGCGATTATGACACCGTCCACACCCGTGGCCTTGATGGCCTTGATGTATTCCATGAGGAAGGACGTGCATTTTTCCAGGAGCAGGGTGACCGTGTCCGGCTCGATGTACATTGCCATCAGCATTTCGGACAGGTCGAAAAGGCGTCCGGCGAGCGAGAACGGGCCGATGCAGCCGGAATATACCGGCTTGTCATTGATGTTCGCGGCAATGATTGTGTCCGCCTTGAGGAATTCGCGTACACGCCCGCAGTCAAGCGACGGGACCTGCAGGGCTGCCACGGAGTCATAGTCGCGCACCAGCCTTCCGACGACGTTCGGGATGTCGTTCTCCTCGAACGAGACCTGCGCACCGAAGGCCTCGGCCTCCACGGTCAGGTCCATTATGGTAGTGGTGGCGTCGGCAGGATAGCGTCCGTTGAGCGCCATTACCGCCCCGGCATGCACAGCACCGTCCGTAACGGCCTGCAGCACGGTGCATCCATACATTTCAATGCCCGGATGGGTCATTATGGGGATGACTTTTCTTCTCATTTATTCCTGTTTTTGAAACATTTCCTGTTTGTGCACAGTCCGCACCTGTATGGCTGGGGCACAAGGGCGTCGCCCAGGGCGAAGAATCCGCTGACCGACTTTACCGGATGCATCAGGCATGATTCGGTGAGAGTGACTCCGCAGCGGTCCCCCGGAATCAGGGAGAACAGTTTCTTCTGGTCGGCGACGTTCCATCCGCAATAGCCCGGACTGTACGGGAAAGAGCGGCGCATGGACGTCAGGGAGTCAAGTTCCGCGGCGAGTTTCTCCACGTTGTCCTCCGCTATGACGCTGCCTGTCGCGTCGGCGACATACTCGTAAAGGATGTCTCCCCCGCTCTTTATCCCCTGCAGCCAATTGTCATATTCAAGCCCCGCGGTCCCGATGAACACGCAGGCATGGGTCATGCCGGCAAGGTAGGAGCAGATGATGCCGCCCACCTCGAATTCCACACCGTCAAGGAGGATGGTGGTCCGATCCACCACCTGTGCCGGCACGACGCGGTACACATACTTGGGCTTCGCCGCATCAAGGGCCTGCGGGAGCAGTTCCTCCAGCACGGCCTCCGTCTGCGGGTCAGGGGACGATGTCCCATACCCCATGATGTAATATATTTCCGCTTTCCCGACCATTATGCGAGGATGAGTTTTTTTGCGAGGGAAACTGCTTCGTTGGCGTTCGAACTGTAGCCGTCAGCACCGATTGATGCTGCAAATGCAGGATTCAGCGGGGCTCCGCCAACCATTATCCTGACCTTGTCCCTGAGGCCTTCCGTCACAAAGGTGTCCACGATTTCCTTCATGTACGTCATCGTGGTGGTGAGGAGTGCCGAGAGGCATACAATGCCGGCATCGTGTTCACGCACGGCGTCCACGAACTTCTGCGCAGACACGTCAGCACCAAGGTTGACGACCTTGAATCCGCAGCCTTCGAGCATGGATGCGACGAGGTTCTTGCCGATGTCGTGAAGGTCACCCTTGACCGTGCCTATGACCACGGTGCCGAGGCTGACGGCGCTGCCTTCTTTCATGAGAGGGGTGAGAATGTCGAGGCATCCCTTCATTGCCCTTGCCGCAAGAAGGAGGTTCGGCACGAACGCCTGTCCTTTCTCAAACTTTTCACCTATTTCCTCCATTCCCTTTACGAGATGGGCGTCAATGATCTGCTGAGGGTCCATGCCTGCTGCCACGGCCTCATTTACAACTGCCTGCGCCTGAGGCATTCTGCCTCCGGCCACCAGGTCTTTGAGATTAGAAATGTCAACCATTATTTTCTGAGAGCTTTAAGTTCATCTATCATTGCCACGACGTTTTCGACCGGTACGTTGGCCTGGACGTTATGTATGGAACTGAATACGAATCCGCCGCCGGCGCCGAGGATTTCATATTCTTCCCTGACTTGTCTGCGGACCTGCTCCGGCGTTCCGAACGGAAGCACTTTCTGGGTGTCCACACCGCCTCCCCAGAACACCAGGTCCTTGCCGAACTCGCGTTTCAGCATGGCAGGGTCCATGTCCTTTGCGTTGATCTGGACAGGGTTGAGGATATCAAAACCGGCATCGATGATCGACGGAATGAGCGGCACCATGGATCCGCAGGAATGCTTGAACACTTTCCAGTTGGTGTTGGAATGGATCCAGTCCGTCATTTTCCTGTAATACGGCAGCCACAGTTCCCGGAAGGTCCCGACGGAGCAGAACTGCGATTCCTGTGTCCCGAAATCGGTGCCGCAGAGCATCACGACGTCCACTTTCGTCCCGACGGCGGCCCAGAGTTTCTTCAGGTTTTCGACAGCGATGTCTGTCTGCCTGTCGAACACTTCCTTTATGTAGTCCGGACGGATTATCGTGGACATGTACCATTCCGCAACGGTCCTCACGCCCTTCGGGTCCTTGAGGGACTGGCCCGGAACCGCGGCGACGTCGCCGAGGGCCGTGCCGCCGAAACTGGCGACGACCGCCTTGCCGCTCTCTGCCGCCTTGTCTATACCGTCCACATAATGCTTGATGGTGGCGTCGGATATAGGCTTGAATTCCTCGAGATTGTCCTCGGGGTTGAGGTTGTCGTCATCCACCGTGAAGTTGCGCTCCTTGGCATTGAAGAAGAAGCAGCCCTCAGGCATCACTCCGCTCGGAGAACAGCTGCGGTCGTTCTGCGGATAGATGTACACGTTGCCGTCAGCGGCCGGTGTCATGTCTATCCCGCTGGAAATGAACACCTCCTGCCCCCACGGGGTCCTCTGGAGATGGGTCTCTACCTGTGTCGTGCCGAACGAATTCGAAGGGCCTCCGACGGACACGCAGTCACAGCCGATGATTTCCTGGAGTTCCGGGTCCACTTCACCGAGCATCTGGAAAGGGTCGGTGACCCGCACCGGACGTTTTTCGAGGCCGTAATAATCACGCAGTTTCTCCACCACGCGGCAATGGATGCCCGTCATTGGGGTTGCGCCGAAATCGACAGCAGGCCCATCGGTCTGGCGATGGTCCAGCGTTGCAAGGATTCTTTCTTTTGAAGTCATATCAAGCTTGTTTTTGATGTCAATGTGTGAGGAATGCCGCGCCGATCAGACCGGCGTCGTTCCCGAGCCTTGCCGGCACGACGTCAGGGATTCCTATTTCGGCGGCACCGAACGTGCAGGTCACGAGATGCTCCCTCAGCGGGACGAACAATGCGTCGCCAGCGTTGGCCACCCCTCCGCCGAGGACGATGAGTTCCGGACGGAATATGGTTATGAAAGAGGAAATGCCGGCGGCGAGATGCCTTACATAACTGTCAATGAGTCCGGACGCGACCGCATCCCCGGCATTCTTTGCATCGAACACCATCTTTGCATTGATTGCCCGGACGTCGCCGCCGCAATATTCGCGGAGCAGTGTCGCAGCCCCGTCCTGAAGAGCCCGTCCGGCATCCCGGATAAGCGCAGTCGAGGAGCAGTATGCCTCGAGGCAGCCCTTCTGTCCGCAGGTGCACAGTTCACCGTCATAGACAAGTTTTGTATGCCCCAGTTCGGCTCCCATCGAGTCCGCCCCCGCGAAGATGTCACCGCCGAGGATGATTCCGCCCCCGACTCCGGTCCCGAGTGTCAGCATGACCACGTTGTCAACGCCTTTTGCGGCACCGGCACGGGCCTCGCCAAGCGCTGCGCAGTTCGCGTCGTTCTCAATCTTTACAGGAAGGGGCAGTTTGCCCTCGAGATAGTCATAAATCGGCACGTTGTGCCACCCGAAGCAGTTCGCGTGCACAAGCAGCCCTGTCTTCCTGTTGACGCAGCTCGGCATCCCTATCCCCCAGGTTTCGATGTCATCCAGGCTCAGAGCGCTTTCCCGGACTGCCTTCAGGGACACTGCGGCGAAGTCGTCAGTGATTTCTTCTATCGAACGTCCCGCCCCGCTTGGAACGGAAACTTTTGAGATGATGTTGCATTCGGAATCAACGACGCCTGCACAGAGATTCGTGCCGCCCACATCCAGGCCGAGATAGTATTTCTTCTCCATAAATGACCATTTTTGCAAATTTAGCCATCCCTCGCGTCCGATGAAATGGAAAATCTTCCAAAATAATGGACAAAATCACAACTTTCATTATCTTTGTCTCATTATGAAGGTCAAGGACGGGTTCAAGGGAAGTATGATGACCATATTATCCCGCCAGCAGGTGGATGAATTGGCAAACGATTCATTCACAAAGGATTTGTTTATTACGCACATTGGGTATTTCCCCCATGCCGAACACCATTTCAGGCAGAGGGATGAGGGTCTGGACGAGTATGTCCTGCTCTGCTGCACTGCAGGCAAGGGATGGATAAAATATTCCGGGAACGAGGTTGTACTCGAGGCCGGGAACGCCTTTGTCATCCCCGCCGGGCATGGCCATGCCTACGGTGCGGACGAGAAGGACCCCTGGACAATATACTGGGTCCACTTCAAGGGGGACAAGGCGCCCATGTACGCCGGCGGGCTGAGAGGGACAATTCCTTTCAACACAGAGCCGGCTCCCGGCTCTCCGGTCATGCTGTTCAAGGAAATGCTTTCGGAGTTCGGTCACGGACAACCCGGACGTTATGCCGGAACCGTCCTCCATCACCTGCTGGGCTCCCTGATGAATTACAGCGGAGACAGGGAAAGCGGGAAAAACGCCACCGTGGAAAGGTGCAGGGAATATATGATGCGCAACCTTGCCGGGGCCATGACCCTGAATGACATCGTGAAAGTCTCCGGGGTGTCCGCCACGCAGTGCTGCAAAATGTTCAAGACCCATTGCGGCATGACCCCCATGGCATATCTCACATCCCTGAGGACCGCCGAGGCCTGCCGTCTTCTCGAACTCACCACGCTCAGTGTCAAGCAAATCAGTGCCATGGTCGGAATATCTGACCAGTATTATTTCTCACGCCTGTTCACAAAAAACATCGGCAAGTCGCCGCGGGCATACCGGAACAATCCTTATATTTGCAAATAACCATCTGAAAAAATATGAAATCACATTTGTCCACCGTTCTTTCAGTCATCTTTGTTTCATCAGCACTCTGCCATGCGGCGGAGGGTTTCCGCCCGATCGAGGCCGCAATCGAGCCTGACGCCCCATATTACGGCGTAAGTGTCGGCAACGGCAACCTGGGGATACTTCCCTGGAGCCGTCCCTTCTCCATCAACCAGGTCCTGATGTCAAATGTCTATGACGAGGCTTCGTCAGGCATAAGTCTGTCGCTCAATGCAATCAACCCGTTCCAACTGGATTTCCGCATTGACGGCAAGGAAATCGAACCGGACAGCATGACACAGAGCCTGGACATGTTCAGGGCGGTACATTCCACGTCGCTGAGCATTGACGGCAAGGCCGGGATCGAGTATGACATACGCGCAATGAGGTCAATGCCGGGCGTGGGCATCATCGAGGTCCGGATCGAGGCCCTTGACGACATTTCCGTCACGGCGGAACCTGCATTCAAGATACCGGACGGTTATGCGGAGCCGGTCTATGCAGAGACAGTCTACAAGGTGGACGGGAGCGTCTGCACGGTCAGGCGCTGCACCGCGCTCACGACAAGGAGGGGTGTCCGTGTCTGTGCCGCATGCGCCCTGGTCGGAGCAGACAATGACCAGCCGTCCGCGTTCGACCTCAAGAAAGGGGAATCCACCCGCTTCTGGCTGATCGGGGCGGTTGTGTCCGACGCTGCATTCATCGACCCGGAGAACGAATCCGACAGGGAAGTTGTGTTCGCGTTCAAGGAAGGTATCGGGAAACTCATTTCACGGCATGAGGAACTCTGGAGCGACCTCTGGCGCGGCGACATTGTCATAGAGGGCGACGATGCCGCACAGGACGCGGCCAGGCTCGCGCTTTACCACCTGTACAGTTTCGTCCGTGAGGGCAGCCGTCAGAGCATTTCTCCGATGGGACTGTCTGCACGCGGTTACAGCGGACACGTGTTCTGGGACACCGAGATGTGGATGTACCCGCCTATGCTCTTCCTGAACCGCGGGATTGCGGAATCGATGATGGACTACCGCACAGACAGGCTTGGAGCCGCCAGGATGAAGGCATATACCTACGGCTACAAGGGGGCCATGTACCCTTGGGAGAGTGACGGCGCCGGTGAGGAGTCATGCCCGGTATGGGCGCTCACAGGGCCGTTCGAGCACCATATCACCGCCGACATCGCGATTGCGGCCTGGAATTATTACCGGATGTACGGGGACAAGGACTGGCTGCGCCGTGACGGCTGGCCGATGATAAAGTCAATCGCTGAATTCTGGGTGAGCAGGGTGAGTGCCAATCCTGACGGAAGCTGGTCCATACGCAACGTTGTCTGCGCTGACGAGTATGCCGAGGGCGTCGATGACAATGCATTCACGAACGCGGCGGCCATAAAGGCCCTCGAGGCGGCGGTCAAGGCGGCCAGGGCTGTCGGCGAAAAGGCCGACCCGAAATGGGCCGGAATTGCGTCCGGGCTGAGGGTGATCCGCTCGGAGGATGGCGTGACCCTTGAATATGAAGGGTACGACGGCCGTCAGGTCAAGCAGGCGGACGCCAACCTTGCAGCCTATCCGCTCGGCGTCGTCACCGACAGGGATGACGTGCTCCGTGACCTTCAATACTACGAGGACAGAATCGACCCGACGGGCCCTGCGATGTCCTATTCGATGCTGGCCCTCCAGTACGCCCGTCTCGGTGACGGCGACAAGGCATACGAACTGTTCAAGCGCAGTTATGAATACAACCGTCTCCCGCCGTTCGGCGTCCTTGCCGAATGTGCCGGCGCCACCAACCCTTATTTCACGACCGGTGCAGGCGGCATGCTCCAGTGCCTCATCAACGGCTTTGCGGGCCTGGAACTGACCGACAAGGGGGTCAGACAGGTCAAGTCCTCACTGCCTTCACATTGGAAGTCAATAACCGTCACCGGCGTGGGCAAAGACCGCAAAACTTTCTCAAATACGGGAAAATAACTGCTCAGAAGCCGTTTTGGACCTTTACTTCCTGACGGATGACGCCGCCTCTCCAGACCTTTTTGACAAAGAGGATGCGGCTCACGCCGGGATTAGGTGAATTCTGGATGCCCGGAACCGACGACACGTCCTCCACCCGGATGAAATCTGATTCTGGTGAGGTGAGGAGGATGGTCTTACCGGACTTTGTCAGCCGGACAGAACTGCCGGACACTTCGGCCGCAGCATCGGTAATCCATTGGAACGACAGGACCACGTCACCGGACGCAGTCACCTCGTCCGTTATGCTGAAGTTGCCGTCAGAGGCCATCCCGACAGTCCTTTTCACGCTCTGAACCGGGGCATTTGCATACAGGGGCGTGGTGTCAAGCGTTGCCGAGCAGTATTCCGGACCGGTGAAGAAAGACATGTCGGAAGCCACGGCGGTGGACACTATCGGGGCCCCGTTGATGCGCAGGAGGTTGTGCGAGTCGGAAGATGGACGGAAAGTCGTCCATCTCGTGCTTTCCGGATTGTAATTCCAAAGGTCGAGGCCGGCCGCCCTCATGCTGTCATAAACTTCGGTCCCGAGGTCGAGCGCCCAGCGCACTCCCTGTGACTCATAGATGAAACTGCCGCTGTCCATATGGCCGTGGGAATGGTCCGGAGTACCACCCTTGAAGGCAGCATAGGCATCGTTGTGAAGCCTGTCCGTGCGCATCACCGCAAGCGGCATCCTGCCTTCTGCGAACCAGCACTCAATGCCGCTCTTCGCATCGGCGTCCACCGGCTCAAATGAACCCCACCATATCAGGTCGAAGACTGTCTGGCGGCTGAGCGTGCCGCCGGAGGCCCGCACCTTGCGGATTTTTGAAAGTTCGGATGCCTGAAGGTCATATCTTCCCAGTTCCTTTCCGAACCACATCATGACCGGTTCGTTGAAGAATGACGGGTGATAATCTGAATAACCATATTCCAGACCGGTGTTGCCGCATACCTGCAGCCTGAAATCGGCAGTCTTCATGAAACCGGGGCTCTCGTCAAGCCCGTAGCAATGGCCGAGGGCCGAGCGCATCGCCTCCATCATGAGGACCTGGTAGGAAGTGCCGTATTCCCAATAACTCGGTCCTTCCGGGAATGCTCCGTCCGGGGCATATACCGCCGCAGCGTACGGGACACATTCCGCCGAACGGTCAATTATCCTGCCGCATATTTCAGGATTGCTGTCATATATGGCGAGGGCGGCCACTGCCATGCCTCCGTGACATACCTGGTTCCAGTTGAAATCGCCTTTCACCCACGTGTCACGCCCTTCGCACAGAAAAGACGGCTGAAAGGCCTTGTCCACCAGGGCCTGTTCAATCATACCCCTCTCCTGACGCGTCAGAACAGAATAAAGCCAGTCATATGCGACACCGAGCGCAAAGGCGGTCTCGCCGACGTCAAGGAAATGGGCCGTACCCCAGTCCTCCCAGGAGCAGACAAGCCCAATCAGGTTCTTCGCCGCCGTGGAGTATTTCCTGTCACCGGTAATGCCGTATGCCGCAGAAAGATTGAGAATTTTCCCCTGAACGGAACGGATCACGGCGAGATTGGTCGTGACGTTCGGACCGGACGCGAGTCTGATGTCAGCCACTGAGGCCTGAACTGCCTTGTCGGCCTCCTCCAACACTATGGAGCGCAACTCGGCAACAGTCTCATCCCTGCTTCCTGCCAGTGCCTTGAACCCGGCCTTGTCTGTATACAGGTACGGATGGTTTGCCGCATTGGCTATGGGCACAAATACTGTCAGGGCGAATAACGCTTGGATGCATTTCAAAAAAATACTTTTCATATATTGTATCAAGTTAATCCTACTGACGGGCCAGACAGGCAGAAACGGACTGCTCATACCCGCCTGCTTCCAGCATATTGCATAGGTGCCGTCCAAGAAATCCACCGGTACCGGTAACCACAACTTTCTTCACATCAGCGGGTGGCTTCTATCGAATATGTGAAACTGTCCGAGCGGTAATAGCCGATGTTGAACTCGACCGGGACGTCATTGTCATCATAGACAAAACGCTTTCTGACGAGAATCGCGTCGTTGGGCGAAATCTCCAGTTTGTCCGCAATCCCATCGCCGGCAAGACGGGCGGAAATCTCCTCCTTAGAGGTCTTCACGACGATTCCCCTATCCTGCTCAAGCATTTCGTAGAGGGGCTTGACATAATCCTCCTCGCCCGTCAACGGAAGGGCCGGGTTGAAGTAGGACACGAAGAATACAAATGGATATTCCTTGTTTCCGCGCAGACGTTCAAGCACAAGGCACTTGACATCGGGGTCGGACCCGAAGAAATCCGCGATTTCCGGCGAAGGTCTCTGGAAATAAAGGTGCAGGTCGAAATTCTTCACCTCGATGCCCAGCATCTTCATCTCCTGGGAGAAACTGAGCCAGTTCTTGACACCGACGCTGATGCCCTTGCGGGCCACCTTGGTTCCTACTCCCTTTTTGCGTTCAAGCAGTCCTTCGTTCACCAGGCGCGCAGTCGCCTGACGCAGCGTGTTGCGCGATATGTTGAGTTGCTTTGAGAGTTCGACCTCCTTCGGGAGGAGTTTGCCTGACTTATATTCATCCGACTCGATGAGACGCCTCAGGACCAGTTCGGCCTGGGCGTGAAGCGGGGTTGCACTTTTACGATTCAGTTCCATATCACACAATAGGGGTTGCGTAAAGTTACAACTTGTATCGGAGAATAACAAAAAAGCTTTGTCAATATTTAATTATGGCATAGACAGGGTAATGGTCGGAAATGTACTGCGTCCCGCAATATCCGTCCTTGACCGTGCTGAATTCCAGGCACTCCGAGTACCCGTTATACCAAATGAAATCTATCGTGGTCGAGGCGGTGCCCCAGCCGTGATAAGTCGGAGAATCGTCAGAGGCGGCCGCGGATTCTCTGGCATTTGTCATTTTGGCCTTCAACTGATCGAATGCAGGATCCGTGATCTCCATGTTGAAGTCACCGGTCAAGACATAAGGATACCCCCTTGTATTCATCGATTCGATCTTCTGGATTATCAAGGCAAGGCCCTTCTCCCTGGCAACGGCACCGACATGATCAAGATGTGTGTTGACAAAAAAGAAATTCCGGTCTGCCTGCTTGTCCTTCATCAAAGCCCAGGTGGTGGACCTTGTACAGGCGCCATCCCAGCCCAGAGAAGGTATTCGCGGTGTATCCGACAGCCAGAACGTGCCCCAGTCAAGCACCTCAACCCTTGAAGTCTTGTAAAAGATGGACTGATGCTCGGCATTGTGGACGCCGTCAAGACGCCCCACACCGACAGACTTGTAATCCGGACATGCGGCTTCCATGTCCTGAATCTGATAATAGTACGGTTCCTGGACTCCAAACACATCAGGAGACTGTGCGTTTATCATCGCTGCCGCGCCTTCCTTCCTGTTGTCCCAGGAATGCTCTCCCTCGTCGCCTTCTCCATACCTCATGTTGAAGGACATCACCTTCAACGTGTGATCCGTTTCTGGATCCGTCTTCTCTTCCACTTTATTGCATGATGGAGCAAAGGCACATAACAACAGCGGCAAAACAAGAGTCAAGCCTTTCATTTTGGCAATTCAACGTTGATTTTCAACTTGTTGGAATATACTGCAGGGACATCGTCGCCCTCGATGAGCATCCTCACATACAGGACATAATCCGTTGTGACGCCAAAGGTGGCGTTCATCTTTTCCAGGTCCTTATATGTCACGACATAACTGTCGCCCGAAGAACTGGCGGCATAGGTTGTCAGAAATTCGACGTCCGAAGAGAACTGGATGTACTGCTTGGTAATGTCGGCGTTGCCACCGGCAAGAGTCCATTCAAGCAAAAATGCCGGTTTGTTGGTATATCCATCTATAGTGACTGCAGTGCTGTTTGAGGAAAGAACCACCGAAGGCAATGTCTCTTTTGTGCAGGAAACAAGGGGCAGCAGCAAAAGCGCGCCGAGAATCAATTTTCTGATGTTCATTTTATAATGGATTATATATTATTCGATAACAATCATTGTCCAATATTTCAGGGCATCAACCGTGATGGTCACGTTCGTCCGGTCGTCAGAGACGGAATATTCAAGATCCACCGGAACACCGCCACGGTAATCAGGAGATGCCGCCCAAACCCTGCTGACAGGTTTCAGACAAGGAACCGTAATCTTGAAATTCTTGATTTCCTCAGGCTCTTTCTGGTCCCTGTTCGTGTCATGCCAGTTCATATGAGCCGCATTCACATAATTGTGCAGGTGGACCACAAGATTGCCGGAGTTCGTCATGGTCAGCGCATTCACCTTTCCAAGAACTGCGTCCCAGTCACACAAAGGGACATCTTCCGATGTCACGTGCAACTTGCCGAACGAAGTCTTGTCCCTCAGGACGTTCTCGTATGCGACAAGGAAATCATAATACTTGACAAGCGCCTCGTCCAGTTCAGGGGTGGTCTTCAGGCGGCAGGCAGGCCAGTAAATGTCGCAGATGAGGTTCTCACCCAGTTCGAGATGGGCGCCTCCCATCGAGAAGATGGCGGCATCGGCCATAAGGACTGCCGGAGTGTTGAAGTAACCTGAGTTGGTGCTGTGAAGATATGCGCAGACAATAGAGTTCCTGTTCGGGTCAAATGCCTGATTGTGCTCAAGCAAGGTCTTGAACGCCTTGAAATTGTGCTCCCAGACCTCGTTGTAGAAGATGTCCACCGGGGCCGATGCAATCTCTTTCTGGCCATATTCGCTGACCGCATTGAAGACAAGATATTTGGAAGGCTCGGCCTTCTTCATTGTCTCTATCACCTTCTTGTATCCGGTCGGCAGATATACCTTGTTGCCATAGTAGTCATAGATTGTGCCTCTGTCTCCGAGCTGGTCGATGTGGAAACCGTCGAAGTCATAGACCTTGTACACGTCACTGATCTGCTTTGCAAAGTATTCGCACCATTCGTCACGGTTAGGGTCGACAAGGAACAGGTCGCTGCGGAAATTAGGCAGCAGAGGATGGCAGTCCTTGACCTGGTGGTTAGGGTCCTTGTAGATGTACCAGTCACTGCCGCAGCCGTCCCTCTCGCACCATTCGAACACACCGAAGGCAAGGTCATAGAACATCGAAGCCATGTTCAGTTTGTGTCCTGAGTTGATATAGCCCTCTATCACCGACTTCTGGCAGACCGAGCCCTTCATATACTTCTCCCACTCTTCTCCCGGATTCTCCGGCGTGCCGCAAAGCGGATGGTGATGGTCATAAGCCCATTCATAATACTGGAGGGCATTGATATGGTGTCTGTTGAGATTACTGAGGACCAATTCACGCTGGAGGGCATTGACATTGCCGAAACGTCCAAGATAGCCGTATCTCGGGAATTTGATCCATTCGCTCGACACGTCCACGCCGCAGGTTCCAAGGGAAATCATTTCACCAGAGGCGTCCTTGCCGACAATCTCCGCCATATATCCCTGATAATCCTCGGCAGGCGGACACCAGGTCCAGCTCTTCTCACTTGGAAGGACAGCCTCCTCCACAACCTTTCCCAAATGCCAATACCTGACACCGAGACCTGCAAGAGGTTTGTTTGTGCTGAAGGTCACAACCTCACCGGGTCTGTATGCAGCCTTGTCTGAGCTGAAAGAGACCGTCTCCAGATCGCTCTTCTCCGGGAGAGAAGAAATAAGATTGACCGATTCCTTGGTGCAGCAGCAACACAAGGAGGAAATAGAAACAAATATCAGCAGGCCGAAATGTTTAATTCTCATCATCTGTATGAAATAATATTAATGTTGTCTATAAACAGGTCATTCCAGTTTTCCTTGTTGAATGACATATTGTTGTCGTATCCCTGAGCCTCAGGATTGAGTTTCAGTGTAAGGGTGTGTCCTCCCTTGGACAGATTCTTGAGAAGGACATGGTTGGTCAGAGTCACCTCGTTCCAGTCGCCGAAAGCTTCGAGTATGACAGTCGCCGTGTCCTGACCGTCAACGAAGAGTGACCTGATCGCGCAATACGTATCGTGCGGACCGCGTCCGTTGGTGCCGGAGAACCAGACCAGATAGTCTCCGTCTTCCGGGACCTCGATCTGTATGTCGATATCCTTATGGGACTCTCTGTAGTCCATGACGCCTATCTTGCGGGAATATGAGAAATCCGCCTTGAGGACAGGATTGGACAGGTCGGACTCCACGCCGTCTGCATCGACTGCGCAAATGCAGTAATAACCTTGCGGAAGGCTGGCTATATTCAATGGCGAATGGACATTGTCGATCACAGTGTCTTTTCCATACAGGCGGTATGTCACTCCCGGCACGGTTGTCCAGAATACATACTGGTTCTCATATCTGATCACCGGCTCTTCCGGAGACCAGCAATTGCCGGGACCTGCTTCGACCAGATTGATCCTGCTGTCATCAGGGGCCTCCTTCATCACGATTTTCACGGTGTACTTCCCTCTTGAGCCGGCAGGCAGGACATATCCCGGCTTCCTGGCGCGACCGTTCACGTACATCGACTCGATCTCCGTGCCCTTGCCGGTAACTGTGATGTCAACTTTCGCCTTGCGGTACTTGAGTCCCTTGAGCGACATCTCCCCTCCCATCCATTCAGGCATCATCGGATGGAAGCTCATTCCATTTTCGTCCAGTTCGATGCCGAACAGTATGCGGTAGACGATGCTGATATATGACGCGACGGACCAGAGCTGCCTGTCGGAATTGAGTGCGGTATTCTCGTCGAATCCCGTATCATACGTCATGTTCTCCTTATGAGTCAGGAACATGGCTCCGGAGCGTATCGCAGTTTTTGCAAGATGCTCGGCAACCTTGTAGTTGCCGTTCTTCTTGGCAGCATACATCAACGGGGTCTGCCATACCGGCCATACGGATTTGTTGTGATATGCATAAGAATCCGGCTTGGTCGGATAGAGCACGGAACCGCCGTAGGCATATACAGGGTAGTTGGCAAGCACCTTGGCAGCCTGTTCCGGAGAGGCCGCACCCAGCAGGCTCGCAAGACCGCTGGACATCACACCGACCCTCCGGGACGCCTTGTACCCAAGGAATTCAGGATAAAGGTAGCAGCGGTAAACGCCCTGCTCTTCATCCCAGAAATTGGAATTTATACCATCACGAAGTTCGCCGCACATGGTCTCCCACAAAGTGATTTCATCTTTCGGAGCACCGATTTCCCTGCCTGCGGCAAGAAGGAACTTGTACAGGAAGAAATGCAGCGAATTGGTCGCGCACGAGAAACTCTCACCGATATTCACGTTGGTGAACCAGTTGGGATAGGTGTGGATACGCCAGTCCATCGAGGCTGTTTCGCCACGGAACAGATGGACATTCCTGTCGTATGCCACGTGGATGTCCTTGTGGGCAGTGTAGCTCAATCCTTCGTATGTCTGCCTGAGCCAGTCCTTGTCTCCGGAGGCCAGATAATATTCCCAAGCCGCCAGAGCCCATACGACACGGTCGGTGGATATTGGCCACGAACCGCCTGACCCGGTGTCCTGCAGAGCCTCGCTAGGGTTCTTGAGGGTCTGTTTCTCCAAGGTTTTCCTGGATATTTCAGGCATTATCCATGAATATGCGAAATAAATGCTGTACACTACATCCCTGGTCCAGGTCTGAGGCCACAGATAGCCGGCCATGAAAGTGCCGTCTTCCTCGCGGACATCCAGCAGAGACTCCTCGAGGGCCATGTTGTACAGCGCAGGCACAAGCGTGTTCCCCTTGGAGGTGAACTGAGGGAAGCCGGAGATGTCCTTGGTCAGTTTCCAGGTACGCCCGCCGTGGTAGTTCGACACGATTTCAGTAGGGCTCAACGCCTTTGCAGACCTTTCTCCAAGGAAGGATGACTCCGTGACGGAATCCTTGCCCACCACATAAGGGACTTTGTCGGACTCCTCCCTGACAAAGGACCAGTGTGCGACATAGTCCTTTTCTCTGTCGACGGCATCAAAAGCATAACCGTCTGCCTTTTCCACAAGATATTTCCCATCCGACGAGATGGTGTACCAGCCGGCGCTTGACCTGCTGTCATAGGTGAATCCTTCTATGTACAGCGGACCATCGGACAAATACTGCCCTGAAACTGCATTCTTGATCCTTACATCCCTTCCACTTCCGGCTTCGACAATCCAGAGAGTGCTCCCGTCACTTGCGAGATCGCTGTTGGACAGCCTGTTCTGCAGACGCCACAATGACTGATCCTGCGCGAACACACTGGTGCAGACCAGCAAAAGGGAACATATTGATGCTGTTATTCTTCTCATAATCTACAAATTTTTAGGTGACCCTCCATTTTTCCAATGCTGCTCTATCGATTCGAGCGACTTGCCCTTTGTCTCAGGCATGAAGAACAGTCCCCACACGATACCTGCCAGTGCAATGAAGGCATAGAACAGGAACGAGCCAGCCGGATTGGCTATAGTTTCGCCGTCAACGACAATCTCCGTACCGGCGACAGACAACAGTTTGGCAATCTTGAAGAACGTGAAGGTGACGATGCTGTTGAATACCCAGACGGAAAGGGATCCGATGGACGAGCCTTTTCCCCTGAGTCTCTGCGGGAATATCTCGGAAATGATCAGCCAGCCAAGAGGTCCGACACTGACCGCATAGAAGGTCACATAAAGCAATGTGCAGCCAACGGTGACGAACTTTCCGGCATTCCCGAAATCGGCAAGGAAGCTGCCTGCCAGAAGTGACAGCGAAACCACCATTCCCACCATTCCTATGAAAAAGAGTTTTCTGCGGCCAATCCTGTCCACAAAATATACGGACAGCAGGGTGGCGACGACATTGATCACTCCGACACCGATCGACGCCCCGATAGCGGCGACGGAACCGTCAAATCCTGCCATACGGAAAATCTTCGGACTGTAATACATGACGGTATTGATACCGACGAACTGCTGTATGAACATGATGCCGACAGCAATCAGCAGAGGGAACCTCCACTCCTTGCGGAACAGGTCGGACCAGGTCGAGGTGTTCTGCTTGTCCTTCTCGATTTCGCCTGCGATGGATGCCGACACCTCCTGTGCGTTTTCACCTTCGGTCTTGCGCAGGATGCCCATTGCCTCATCCATACGGCCACGGGACATCAGCCATCTCGGGCTTTCAGGCATGAAGAACATTCCTACCAGAAGAATCACTGCCGGAATGATGCCGACATAGAACATCGGCTTCCAGCAGGAAGGGTCCGCATCATTTGCAAAGATGAAGTCGGAGAAATATGAAACGAGGATGCCTATCGTGATCATCAACTGGAACAGCGACACAAGTGTGCCTCTGACTTTTGTCGGAGATATTTCCGCAATATACAGAGGGACTGCAAAAGAGGATGTTCCTATCGCTATGCCAAGGAAAAGTCTTGCAGCGATCAGGCTGGCTGGAGAGCCGGACAATCCTGACCATAATGCTCCTACGGCAAAAACGACTCCCGAGCCCATCAGCACTTTGCGCCTGCCCAGTCTGTCAGTGATATTGCCGCCAATCAGCGCGCCTATTATCGCGCCGATGAGACCGGCAGTGGTTATTAGTTCGACTGCGCTGTCCGTGATGCCGAAATCCTGCTGAAGGAAAGGAATGGCGCCGGAAATGACACCGGTGTCAAAACCGAAGAGCAGTCCTCCCATCGCAGCCACGATGGCCATGACGACAACGAATCCGGGTGTTTTGGTGTTATTGTTTTTCATATTATGGAATGTAATTGGTCCAGATATCCTTTTTGAGCGAAGGGTCGACAACGTATGCGAACGTCCCAGGGGCCCTTTCGAATGTCCTGTATATCGGTTCCCCCTTCACTATTCCGAGTTCCGGATGGTCGTCAGGGGTCTTGCATATCAACTCGGAGTGCCTGTATTCCGGATTGGGGATCCAGGATATGCCGTCCTTCATTACAGGGAACCACGCGATGCCCTTATGGGCCCTGACCCCCTTGTAGTCAAATGCATAGTCACGTACACACCATGCCCCGAAAGTCATCGGTTCATCCTCCGGACCGGAAGCGCTTACAGTTGCATGCGCCCAGTAAGGAGGGACAATGACAACGTCACCGGGCCCGGCTGAGACTGCAAAGCAGCGGCCGGGATTGTCTTCGGCATATTCCTGCATATATATCACGGCCTTGCCTGACCATATTTCGTACACCTCCGGAGTGGACTGTCCGCTGAAGGAAGAGACCGCATGGATGTGTCCCTGACTGCGCACAGGCTCGTTTCCCAGGGACCCCTGGGCATACACGACGGCTCCGTACAGCAGGTGCATTTTCTTCAGAAGCTCCAGATGGGCCTTCTTGCCGACATCCATGGCTATCGAATAAACAATCTCCGGGCCTTTGCAATCCGGGTCCATGAGACTTTTTCTGATCGAGTCGAGAGTCCTGTTCTCGACTTCCGGTCCGAAAGTGTCGGGACCATAAATGAATCCCAACCCGCTCTCAGCCGGCCTTATGTCAAATCCGGGGTCAAATTCGTATCCTTTCATTTTCTGATGCTTGCCTTGATTGTTGCTATCTCCTTGCCCTCAGACTCGCCATACGGACTGATGGTATATTCCCCTACCTCGGCAGGGATTATGAAAGTCTCGGCATAATGGACGACATACGGCCTGAACGCATTCGTCGGGCTCTCGACTATCGCCTCACGGCCTTCGACCAGATTCATCACCTGCACGCCGCCATCGGTCTTGAAGAGGACCGGTTTGGTGAACCAGTGCCTTCTGGTCTCGATGAACTCACGCTCGTGCAGACCGGTATGTTCCTCACGCCATCCGTCCCCGGAAGCGACCGGTCGGAAATCATTGATGCCTTCCTTCCTGACCCAGTCCTCGGTACGGTACCACTGGATCACGTTCTTGCCGTGCTCGACGTTGATAGGCCTCGGACGGCCGTCCAGACCGACACGTCCCCAGTCCCAGAGTTTGAAAGTGAAGATATACGGGGTCGCGCTGATTTCGAGCACCATGCTGTTGGCTCCCGAGCAATGGATCGTTCCCGGAGGTATAAGGACATGGTCATGCTTCTTCACGGGATAGTTGCCTACATATCTGCCCGCATCGAACTGGCCTGTTGTCTGGGCTTTCCGCAGGTCATTGATCATATCGTCGGGATTGATCCCCTTCTTCACGCCCAGATACACGCTTGCATCCTCATCTGCGTCAAGGATATAATAACTTTCCTCCTGTGTGTAGTGCATTCCGAATTTCTCCTGGATGTACTCGATGAGCGGATGCACCTGAAGGCTGAGATTGCCGCCGGCCATTGTGTCGAGGAAGTCAAATCTGATAGGGAACTCGTCACCGAAACGTCCATACACGTTCTGGCCCAGAAGTTCTACAGGATGGCGGAACACCAGATTGATCGACGGCACTTCGACGCGGTGCGGGCCGAACTGCAGGAAAAGGCTGTTCTCTTCAGGGACACAGTCAAAGCACCATGCAAAGTTGACCTTGTCCTTGTCCAGGTCGCATATCTCCTTCATCCACTGGCCGCCCCAGACACCCGGGTCGAAATACGGGACCACCCTGAACGGCCTCCGTGATGCCTCCTTGAGTCCGGCGAAAAATGCTTCCGACGGGATCAGTTTCGGCTCTCCCGGCACGTTTGTATCGAGAATGAAATCCATCTTCGGATACAGACGCTTTTTCCATCTGTCGAGAATGCGCCAGTCCACAAAGAATGCCTGTTTGTATTGGAGGGAAGCCCTCCGGTCAAAGTTGCTGAATCCGACGTTCGACACTTCGTTGCGGCGGAATCTCATCTGGATCTCCCAGCGGGCCATGTCGAGGTACACTATCATGTCAGGTTCGGTCTCGACGTATGTCGCACCGACTCCGTAAATGAATTTCACATCTCCAGTATCCCCGGATATTGACTCGCGCATGTCAGCCACCTTGACCTGGTCAAAGTATATGTCCATCGTGAAACGGGTCATATACCCGAAAATCTCATCATCCGTTATGTCTCCTTTCAGGACGTCATACAACTCTTCCTGCGACTTCATCGCGTCTGATGAAAGATAGACGGACGCCTGTGGGAAGAATGACTTCAAGGCAGACAGCACCTCGTTGTCCAGGACACCCTGGTAGCACTCGAATGCGACCACCGACGCCTTCCGCGACAATATTTCTTCACTTAATTTTTCAAACACACTCTTCCACCCGCAGACACATGCCTCTTCGTATCCAGGCACCTCCACGACCGGAAACTTGTCGTAATTGGGCAGAACGCCCTCCTTCAAATACCTACTCATGATTTCTGAAATAATATTCCGATGCGAGAATCGCTGCATCGTCACCCAGGACAGATGCCACAATCTCCACTTTCTCTCCCGGGCACCAGGCCAGGGATTCCACTTTCTTTCTGATGTACGGAAGGATTATATCCGCACTCTTCATTATTCCTCCGCCGATCACGACGACCTGCGGATCATACGCATGAATATAATTGACAACCGCCGCCGCCCACACGTCCATGCATCCTTCTACAACGGCAACGGCATCCCTGTCCGATGCTCTGTATTTGTCGAACAAGGTCTTGAAATTGCAGTTTCCCGCGTCCTTCCTGAACTCATCGGACAATGAAGCGTTCCCACTGATTATGTCCGGAAGGAAAAAAGACGACGAATGCGCTTCCACGCAGCCAATGTTGCCGCATGTGCATCTGCGTCCCCTGTAATCGATTATCATGTGCCCACCCAGAGATCCGGCGCAGAAATTCCTGCCATAGAGAGGTCTGGAATCGATGACAGCGCCGGTGCCGATACCAGTGCCGATAGTCATCATTACCATATTGTCCGCACCTGCACCGGCACCTCTCTGCCATTCACCGATCATGGCCATCCTGGCATCATTGTCAATAATGAACGGCGCATCAAATTCGCGCCTGGCCCATTCTGCCAGATCGATTGACGGGGCGTCATTGTATTTGGCGTTTGTCGCGGCGGCCTTGCCCGCTGAAAAATCAACTATGCCCGGAAATGCCAGGGCTATTCCATCCACCCTTCCGTCTCCAATCCCGGAAAGCAGGCGGCGGATACTGTCTGTCATGGAAGGCAGCATCTTGCCGAGGCCGGCACGGGAATCCGCATCAATGCGGTCGAGGGCAAGGATTTTCCCTCCCTCGACCACACCGATCTTGATGATTGTGCCTCCCAGGTCTATTCCGATGTACCTGCTCATACCAGTTTCGGTTCTCCATCGACTTCCAGAAGGCGTTTTGCAAATCCTTCCGAAGCAATGGAAGCATAGTCATGCCCGGCATCTGACGGCCAGCTTGCCGCGAACACCAATGTGTCGCCGCCTACATTGGCGACCCTGTGGGCAACGCAGCCCGGAATGTAATGAAGACTTCCCGGACGCATCTTCTCGGCCCAGACATTCCTGTCTTCGTCCATCAGGACAAGCATTCCTTCGCCTCTGAGACACCAATAATATTCTGCGGTGTCCCTGTTGGAATGGAAATGCCCCTTGGTCATGAAATACTCCGACCCCACCTTGCCCGGAGAGAGGTAGGTGATGCCCATATACAGGCCACCAGGGGTTCCCTGCGGAACGGGCTCGATGGAAGCGACCTTGTACGCAATAATATTCCTGTCCTTCTTCGCCAATGCTTCAGCATCTGCAAAAATGCCTTCCAGGTCCCCCAGGACTCTGGTGCTGAACTTGGCCCCTTCCCCATCCATCACTTCGCCAAGAAAGCGATATGGAGTCTCTATTATTCCTTCTTTTGCCATAATAATTCTGATTAATATCCCGGATTCTGTACCAGACCCGGATTTTTGTCTATCTCCTGCTGAGGTATCGGGAACAGCAGGGTGTGGTTGTCCGGATTATCCTTTGTCGGCTTGAAATCGAACGGTTCGGTATATTTGCCGAAACGGATCAGGTCATTTCTTCTCCATCCCTCGACCACGAGTTCGCGTCCTCGCTCTGCAAGGAGTTCGTCGAGAGTAAGTTCCTTGATCTGCTTGCTTGCATCATATCTGGCAAAGTTCCTCTTTCTGCACTCGTTGACGATTTCTGTCGCCTCTGCGGTCTTGCCGGTCCTGAGCAGACATTCCGCCTTCATCAGCAGGACATCCACATATCTGAAGACTGCAAAGTCATTGTTCAGGTGGTTGAAGGAATTCTCCTCGAGTTCCCACTTGAAAATCCTTGCACCCTCGTACTCGGTCGCATTTGCATAATCCTCCATGTCGAAAGTGAAGTTGAGAAGATTTCCCTTGCGGTCCTTGAGTTCATTGCCGTTCCTGTCATACTGCTGTCCGTACAGGAACCAGCCCAGTCTCTTGTCGTCCGGGTCGTATGACTTCATGAAGCTCGGAGTGAAGCAAGGTCCGTTCCAGCATCCGCCATCGAAACGGATATTGAAAGTCTCGGTGTGGTTGTAGTGGAATGACATCTGGTAAGGGATGAAATAACACTTGAAATGCTCATAATCATAAGGAATGGAGAAAATGTTCTCCCTGGACCCTTCGTTATGAACCAGGAAGTTGGTGTTGTTGTCCGGTTCAAGAATGTATTTCCCGCTGTCAATGACCTTGTTGCAGCATTCCAGCGCTTTCTCCCAGTTCGGTGTGCCGGAATATACTTCAGCATTCAGGTAAAGCTTGGCAAGCAGAGTGTAACCCACCCATTTTGTAAATTTTGTATAAGTGCTCGGGCCGACCTCTTCGTTGAGATCTTCCACAATGGCCTCAAGTTCGCCGACAACGAAATCATATACGTCCTTGCGCGAAAGTCCCTTGTTGGACGGCATTTCCTCTCCCCATTTCGTCACGATAGGAACCGGTCCGATCCTGTCAAGCATGAAGAAATACCACCATGCACGCAGACCTTTCAATTCGGCGAGCACTCTTTCGCGGTCCGCGATCTCCGAAGGGGTGTTCTCAACCATGTCAAGCACCTTGTTGATGTTGGTGATAGCCGAGAACCGCCAGAAATTATATACAGAGTTGGCTTCAAGAGCGGTGAAAGTGTGTTCGTGCGTATGACGGTATATTCCGCCGGAATTCCAGTCATAGCCTCTTGACGGAATGATGAAATCGTCGCAGGCACACATGCCGTACCAATAATAGCCGTCAATGTATTCGCACATCGAACTGTAGGCAGGGCCTATCAGAGAGTTCATCTCATCAGGAGTCTTTCCGAAATTCTCCTGTGAAATCACATCGTACAATTCTTCATCGAGATTCGTGCAGGAAATGCCTGCTGACAGAGCAGCACCCAGACAAAGCAATGTTATGACTATTCTTTTCATTTCCATATTCAATTAGAATGTTACGTTAAGTCCAAGTGAGAACGAGCGTGTCTTAGGGTAGTAGTTTCTCGCATCGATACCGAACACGAGTCCGTTCTGATTGACTTCAGGGTCGATTCCGCTGTATTTGGTCAGAACAAACAGGTTGTTGGCCGTAAACGAGAGTCTGAGTTTCTGGACAAGGGAAGACTCCTTGAATTTGAAGTCATATCCGAGCTGAAGGTTGTCCAGGCGCAGGAAACTGCCGTCCTCAATATAGTATGAAGAATAAATCAATGTCTGAGGCGCCTTTTTGAGAGCGGACTTCATGACATTCTCGCCAGGGAAGCGGCTGATGTCCTGAAGCACCATCGATGTTCCGTTTATGATGTCGTTGCCGAAAACTCCACGGAGCAGGAACGAAGCGAACCACTGCTTGTAAGTAAATGTACTTGAAAAGTTTGCGGTAAAGTCAGGCTGAGGGTTTCCGATATACGTACGGTCGTCGGCATAGACGAATTTTCCGTCGCCGTTGACGTCGTCATACTGAAGAATGCCGTCTTCGTCAACTCCCACACATCTGGCGCCGTAGAATGTTCCGATAGGCTGCCCGGCCTCGAGTATCACCGTCGTCTCGGCGATTCCGGTGATCGAATACGACCCGAGGTACACCTGCTCTCTTGAGAACGTGTCGTTCGACATGCTCACAAGGATATTTCTGTTCCTTGCGAAATTGAAGGCAGCATCCCATCTGAAGTCTTTTCTGAGCACAGGCGTTCCGGCCACTGTGAATTCGATACCCTTGTTGGATGTCACACCCACATTTGCCATCATGGAACTGTACTGGTATGGTGGCACAGGGACATCGTACTCATAGAGAAGGTCGGAGGTCTTCTTGTCATAATACTCGATGGAACCTCTCAGGCGGCCGTTGAAGAAGCTGTAGTCGATTCCCAGGTCAAGCTGCGCTGTCCTCTCCCACTTCAGGTCCGGATTGGCGTTCTGTGTAGGCGCATACTGAGGATAGAAATCCCCGTCCCTGTAATAGTATCCCCAAGGGCCGTAGATTGCAAGCGTCTTGTAGTTGCCGATGGCCTGGTTGCCGGTGATACCGTATGACACTCTGATCTTGAGGTCGTCAAGCCATGAAGATGCTCCGGACATGAAATCCTCGGCAGACAATCTCCATGCGATCGATGCAGAAGGGAACACGCCCCATCTGTTGTTCTTGCCGAACTTTGACGAGCCGTCGCTGCGCACTGTGGCGGTAAACAGATATTTGCTGTCGTAGTTATAGTTCAGTCGGCCGTAGAAGGAGATAAGCTTGGATGAGTTCTTGTAACTGCCGACGTCGGTGTCGAGAAGGTCATTTCCCGCATTCAGGTTGTTGTACTTGAACACGTCCGTGGTGAAGCTGCGGTTTGTGGCATTGAAACCTTCGTCGATATATTTCTGCCAGGAATAACCGGCGATGGCATTGATGCTGTGTTTCCTGATTTCCTTGTTGAAAGTGAGGTTTGCCTCCAGGAGCATCATGTTCGAGTAGTCTGTCGTCCTGTTGCCAAGTCCGGAATTAGGGGCACCGGTCTCGGTGGTGGACGGTGTATAGTAGCCGGAAATGAAATTGTTCCTGGACATTGCCCCGCTGACTCCGGCGGAAAGGCAGTCGAGGATCTTGTAATCGACCGCAACCCTGCCCTGAGTGTAGTGACGGCTCTTGGACATGCTGGTCTGGAGAATCTCGGAGACCGGGTTGAAGTTCATATAGGTATTCAGCAGATGGAATGTCCCGTCTTCGTTATAGACAGGAGCCGTAGGGTTCAGGTTATAGACATACGACCACACATCTCCGGAGAAGGAGATGTCTTTCCAGTCCTCATACGTTGACAGCAGTGAGAAGTTGACAGTAAGTTTGTCATTCATCGCGCGCTGCACGAATGAGACGTCGGCGTTGAGACGCTTGAGGTCGTTGTCGATGACGATTCCCTTCCTGCCAAGGAAAGTGAGACTCGCCCTGTACTGCGAATTTGCCGTTCCGCCATGAATGCTGATGCCGTGGCTCTGCGAAGATCCCAGCCTGAGAATGGCCTGCTGCCAGTCGGTATCTGCGCCATAGTCTATGGCAGAATCTATATTGTGCTCTGCTACGTACTCTCTGAAGTCAGTGGCGGTCATCATGTCGATAAGGCGCGCTGCCTTTTCGACGGCATAATATCCATTGTAGGATACGGATGCCTTTCCTTCCTGGCCCTTCTTTGTAGTGATGATGATCACACCGTTGGCAGATCTCGCTCCGTAGATGGCGGCTGCCGATGCATCTTTCAGGACTGAAATGGATGCAATGTCTTCCGGCGCTATGATGTTCAGGTTGCTGCCCGGAACGCCATCAATCACCACGAGCGGGTCGTTGCCGCCCATAAGGGATGTTGTACCCCTCAGACGCAGAGTCGCACCCGCTGTCGGGTCACCGCCGGCCTTTGTGACTACAAGGCCGGCCACCTGACCCGCGATGAGGTCCGTTGCGGAAGTTACAATTCCCTTATTGAACTGTTTCTCGGTGACATTCACAACGGATCCGGTCAAATCTTTCTGACGAACAGAGCCATAACCTATCACGACAGCATCCTGAAGAGTAGCGGCATCGTCCTCCAGAACCACATTGATCACCGTCGATTGTTTCGGAAGGTCCTTCACAACGGATTTCATGCCAAGGCTCACATACTCCAGATGCTTGCCCTCCGCGGCCTGTTGACTTGTAAGGACAAGTTTGTATTGTCCATCTATGTCAGTGACAACACCGACACCTTTCAATTCAGGGACCATTACGCTGGCAGCGATGACAGGTTTGCCATCGCTACCGGTAACGGTTCCCTTGATTTCCAGATTTTGTGCAGAGGCCAGTACCGACATCGGGAGCAGCCAGAGCATAAACATCAATTTGGAAAAAGGTTTAAGGCTCATATTCTGAGTGGTTTTAGTTTTCTAAAGCTTTGTGATAGTATAGGAAACGTTGTCGATATCAAGACCGTTGATCTCGATTCTGTAGTTTCCGTCCTCAGCGACTGTAAGGTGGGCATAATTGCCTGTGTTCCAGTCTGCTTCAGTTGTCTTGACAAGCTTGCCGGTTGCAGTTTCAAGGCAGAGGCAAGGGAACCACATGTTGGACACTCTCTGAAGAGGGAAACGGAAGCCTCCGGCATTGTTGAGGTGGCCTTCCCATGTGAAGATGCCGTTGGATACTGTGAATGCTGGCATTGTGTCAAGAGACCAGCCGTTGTCAGTTGCATCTCCGAGGATGTAGAGTTCCTGGATGGCGTTGTCACCATAGATACGGGTGATCTTGCAGGTCATATTGGTGAAATCCCTTGCGTCAACTTCGATCTTGTACTCACCGGTTTCAGCAACCTTATATGGTACGTAATGAGATCCATCCTCATCATAATAGAGAGATGTGCCATCTTCTGCAATGCAGAGACAAGGCCACCATACATTGGAGATCTTCTGTGTAGGGAAACGGAATTCGCCATCCTTGTTGAGGTTGCCCTGCCATGTGAAGATGCCGTCATTGTTTGTGAAGGCAGCCATGGCATCAAGAGACCAGCCTGTATCGGTGGCGTCACCAAGGATGTAGAGTTCGGTGATTTCCGGATATTCAGGAATTTCGCCGGCAGGTGCGATGGACACTGAGATATTGTGGATATCCTTGGCATCGATAGTAACATTGTACTCGGCAGTCTCGCTGACTGAGAACTGGTCATAAAGAGTTTCGTCCCACTCCTCGCAGTATACAGCCTTTCCTGTTGCCTTTTCAAGCACGATTGCAGGGAAGAAGTTCAGATTTGTGGTGTTGAATCTGAACACACCTGTCTTCTTCAATGTGCCTGTCCATGTGAATACGCCGTCGTTGCCATCCATCTGCGGCATTACGTCAAGAGCCCATCCGCCAGGAGCGGCGTCACCGATAACCCAGAGAGCGGTGATCTCAGGATCAGGGAGTCCTTCTGACTTAAGGGTGATGGTATAAGTCATATTGTCGCGGTCAGTGGTGTTGACAACAATGGTGTAGAGACCATCTACGTCAACAGGAACATTGTGCTCGTCCTCGTCACCCATTGCATAGCGGAGGATTCCACCCTCATAGCAGCAGAGGCATGGCCACCACTTGGCATCGTCGACGCTTGTGCCAGGATCTTTCTGGAGAGGGAAGCGGAAACGGAGTCCGGCCTTGAGCGGTCCTTCCCAAGTGAAGATGGCGCCGTCCTTCTCGAACTGCTCCATTGCTGCAAGAGACCAGCCAGAAGGTGAGGCGTCGCCAAGGATGTAGAGCTCGTTGATCTCGATTGTTGACATGTCCGGCTGGATAAGGTCGATCAGGCAGAGCATGTTGTTCTCGTCACGGGTGTCGATGGTGATTTCATAGGTTCCGTCAACATCAACGGTGTAAACAACCACGTCGGCATCGTCCTTTGCATATACCAGAGTCTCGCCGTCAGCCTTTACCATAAGGGCTGGCCATTCGTCTGTCTTCTGTGTAGGGAACTTGAACGGAAGACCTGCCTTCAGGTATCCTTCCCAGGTGAAGAGACCGCCGGTCTCCTCGAACTGTTCCATCTTGGTAAGATCAAATCCTGCCGGAGTTGCAGGTCCATAAAGATAGATCTCTGTGATCTTCTCGTCTTTCGGATCCGGACCCGGGGTTGGAGTCGGGTCCTTTTTGCAGGATGCAAATGTCATTGCAACTGTGGCAATGACCATCATGAAAGAAAATAAACGTTTCATACGGAATTGATATTTAGTGTTGTTGAAATTACGTGGGTATGTATGAACATATTTTTGTGCAAAGTTAACAATAGTTTGAAATAATCAAAGAAAATGTGCTTCAACTTTTTAAACATTTGCCTCATCTACATTATTTTCAAAAAAAACCTATATTTGTGCAGACAATACATGTTTGAACATACTTTCACACTATGGCACATCATTTTCTTCTCGCAACCCTGCTTACAGTTGCTCTGCCGTGGAAAGACCCGGCTGTGAACGAAATCAACCGTTATCCTATGCATTCCACCTTCGATGCCCACGAGCAGAGAGTTTCCCTGCACGGCACCTGGGATTTCCGTTTCAACGGAGACGATTGGGGTACCATGCCTGTGCCCGGCATGTGGGAGTTGAACGGATGCGGTGACCCGCTGTATGTCAGCGGAGGTTACGGGTGGCGCGGATACCACATGTGCACCCCTGGCGCCGCCCCTGATGACCGCAACTATTATGGAGAATACCGCCGGGGCATTCAGATCCCCGCAGAATGGAAAGGGCAGGACATTTTCCTGTCAATAGGCTCGGCCACTTCGTGCATAGCCGTCAGCATCAACGGGAAAGATGTGGGCTACAGCGAGGACAGCAAACTTGCCGCGGTGTTTGACATAACCAGGTATGTCACTCCGGGCAGGGAGGCCATGCTCGGATTCGAGATGCACCGATGGTGTGACGGAACATATATGGAAGACCAGGATTTCTGGAGATTCACCGGGATTGCGCGCGAAACTTATCTGTATGCCCGTCCAAAGGCCCGCATCGAGGACATACGCATTGCTGCCGAAGCCGACGGTTCGTATGAGGTGAATGCTGTCTTTACCAAAGGCGTGGCGGACATCAAATATTTCATCGAAGGTAAAGAAGTCGCGGCTAAAGGCATCTGGCCCGATGCGAAGGCATGGAGCGCGGAAGACCCCAATCTGTACAGGCTCACCGTCAAGGCATACGACCGCAAGGGCATGGAGATTGATGCCGCCGACGTTGATTTCGGATTCCGTACTGTGAAAGTCGTCGGCAAGCAATTGCTGGTCAACGGCAAGCCTGTGCTTTTCAAGGGAGCGGACAGGCACGAACTCAGTCCTGTCGGCGGTTATGTCATGAGCATGGAAGAGATGGAGCGCGACATACTGATCATGAAGCAGCTGAACATAAATGCCGTGCGCACCAGCCACTATCCCAACGACCCCCGCTGGCTTGCGCTGTGCGACAAATACGGCCTGTACGTCATCGACGAGGCCAACAACGAATCCCATGGCATGGGCTGGCTGCCTCATGAGACAATATCAAGATACCCTTCGTACGCATTGCAGCACCTGCAGAGAGTCCAGAGGATGGCGCAGCGGGATATCAATCATCCTTGCGTGATCACATGGAGCCTTGGGAACGAGGCTGGAGACGGTCCCAACTTCGAAGCTTGCTACCGCTGGCTCAAGGAGTTCGACACCACCCGTCCGGTACAGTACGAACGCAACTGCGACCTCAATCTCGGCTGGCCTGACTACAGCAGCGACATCTGGTGCCCGATGTATTCAGACTATGATTTCTGTGAAAAATACGCCATGGAAGGCGACCGCCCTCTCATCCTGTGCGAATACGAACACGCCATGGGCAATTCCGAAGGAGGCCTGAAGAAATATTGGGATATCGTCCGCAAGTATCCCGGATTCCAGGGTGGTTATATCTGGGACTTTGTGGACCAGGCAATCATCTGGCCGTCCGAGAGGAGCGCGACCGGGTACATATATGCATTCGGAGGCGATTTCAATGACTATGACCCATCCGACAACGCATTCAACTGCAACGGAATAATCGCTGCCGACAGAAGCCTGCACCCACACGCATACGAGGTCCAATACCAGTACCAGTCCATCTGGACAAGTCCTGTCGATGCAATGCACGGCAAGGTGGAGGTATTCAATGAGAATTTCTTCATATCCCTGGACCGCTACATGATGAAATGGGAACTTCTCTGCAACGGCAGGGTGGTGAAGACGGGCGTTTTCGACAGATTGCAGGCAGCCCCACAGGGATTGCAGACCGTCGATCTTGGATATGACGCATCTGACTATGACGGAGAACTCCTTCTCAACGTAAAATATCTTCTCAAAGATTCCGAAGGCCCGATGCAGGCCGGCGAACAGGTGGCCCATGACCAGATTGTCATAAGGGAGGAGAAGGCGGCGCCTGTCAGCAGAACCATAGACGGTGAAGCACTGGCCGTCGTTTTTGATGATGCCACGGGATTCGTCTCATCGATATCGTTCCGCGGCCGCGAGCTGCTGTCCGGGCCTGTTGTCCCATGTTTCGGGCGCGCACTTACAGAAAACGACCTTGGAGCACAGCTCAACCAGAAGATGAAATGCTGGCTGTATCCCGAATATACGCTCCTGGAGTTCAAGCGCAGCGGCCGGAACGCCACGGCCTTTTATTCTGTGGGCGACTTCGCGACACTGACCATGTCCTACGACCTCAACGCAGACGGAAGCCTGACTGTCACACAGACACTCTCCGACGTCAAGGAAGGTACGCCGGACATGTTCCGATTCGGGATGGAATTCGCATTGGACGGCGGTCTGGACATGATTTCGTTCTATGGACGGGGCCCGTGGGAGAATTATTCCGACAGAAACTCCTCTGCCGAAATCGGGCTGTATGACCAGAAGGTCGCCGACCAGTACCATTACGGTTATGCCCGTCCTCAGGAAAGCGGCACCCATACCGACATACGCTGGTTCGACATCCGCGACGCGCGCGGTTCGGGGCTGAGATTCACCTCGACCGGGCATTTCAGCGCATCTGCCCTTCCATTTGCCCGCAGAGATATAGACATGTCGCTTACCGGAGGCGGGCGCAACGACCGTGCCGGAGACCAGAGGCACTCTCTGGAGCTGAAGCCTGACGGTCTGACCCACATCAACATCGACGCCGTGCAGATGGGGCTCGGCGGAATAGACGCCTGGGGACATACGGCAGAGCCGGAATACATGATTCCGGCTCAACCTCGATGTTTTATATTGACCATCAGCCCTTTGGAGAGATAGGTCTGAATTATCTACGAAACCTGATTGATGGTGTAGGTCATGTTCACAGAGTCGACAGCGATGTGCCATACGCCTGCAGAAGGGACAGAGAACTGCCTTGCGACACTGCCGTCTTTGTCAATTTCGATCGTGCCGTCGGACGCGCCCATGATGACGCAAGGCCACCATGTGCTGCTGACCTTCTGGAGAGGGAAACGGAACACTGCAGGTGCGGCATAGAGAGTGCCTTCCCATTCGAATATGCCATTGCCGGTTTTCTCGAATGCCTCCATTACGTCCAGACTCCAGCCTGTCGTCGTGGCATCGCCCAGGATGTAGAGTTCCTGGAAATTAGGATACTCGCTCACGACTTTTTCCATCGAATAGGTCATGTTCACCACATCGACTGTGATGTGCCATACGCCTTCTTCAGAGACAGTGAAATACCTGTTGACCGAGCCGTCCATGTCGAGCGCAAGGGTGCCTTCAGTCGCACCCATGATGAGGCAAGGCCACCATATATCTGCCATTTTCTGCGTAGGGAAGCGGAACTGACCGGTAGAGTTGAGGTGTCCTTCCCATTCAAAGATGCCGTTGCCCTTGTTCTCGAATGCGGTCATCGCGTCAAGGCTCCAACCGGCGTCGCAGGCGTCACCGAGAACATAAAGTTCGGCAATTCCTCCCGGAACATATTCGCTCACGTAAGTGATAGTGTATGTCATCGACCAGGTGTCGACAGTGACGTGCCATACACCGTCAGTGTCAACTGTGAAGGCGCTGTTGACAGAGCCGTCCTTGTCGATCACGAGGCTCCCAGCCTCTGTGCCCATCACCAGGCAAGGCCACCATTCGTTCGCAACTTTCTGTAGAGGGAAACGGAATGCTCCACTCGGATTAAGGTGTCCTTCCCATTCGAAGATGCCGTTGCCCTTGTTCTCGAACGCAGGCATTGCGTCAATGCTCCAGCCTGTGTCGCAGGCATCACCGAGAACATAGAGTTCCTTTATGAAACTGAGGTTGGAGACTGCGCCGAGGCTCTTGATGGTACCGGTGCTGAAGCCCTTGGAGAGAGTCGCAGACTTGACTGCCACAAAACCGTCCGCATCAACGAAACGGATGGTGACACTCTTGGAAGTTGTAGGAGCGATTGCAAAATAGACATCCCCGCTCAGGTTGCTTGAAGAAGAAACCTCGACAGTGTTTGATGTTGCGCCGGATATCTCACCGGTAGATGCATCCACTGTAACGGTACCAGCAACGGCTTCGCCGAATTCGATGCTGATCTTCCTTATTCCATCGGACGCGTCCACATTCATCTTTACGACAGAGGAGGCGTTGATGAACTGGAAATTGTCCTCACTGACTGCCGTGGCCACTGACAGAGCGTTGGAGATGGTTCCGTCCTGGCTGACCGGGATGGTCGTTGAAATTACACCGTTGTCACAAGTGGCAGTGGAAGAAGCCGGGAACAGAGCATACGCCAAGGTTCCGGTTATCTGCTCCTGACTGGTAAACTCGGCGGTTGCAGCTCCGCCCTCTTCTGTCTGGAAAGAATAATTGTCTCCTGACTCGTTGAAAACACTGAGCCGGTCACCGTCACTCCACAAATATGAGCCGTCATCGCCAAGTTCTGTTTTGGTACTCCCGACTGTAGCCTTGATTGTAGTGGTTTTCACTGATGAGGGCAGATCCTTCACCTCCTGCTTGGAACAGGACACTGCCATAACCGCAGATGCGGCCAAAAGGATTGTAATATACTTTTTCATAATTGCTCTATTCATCAAAAATGTCTTCTTCTTCGATTAGCCAATCAGGCAGCGCATTCTTCTGGGATGCTGCGCAAATTGTGGCCTTTGCGGAAAGGGCGACTACGACAAAGGCCGGAGAGATGTACTTTCTTTTCATGGTCATGATTTATTTTATCATAAATATATATGGTTAGTGTTATCTATGCAGATTTGTATGTATGAACATACCCGACCTTGCAAATATAATGAGAATTATTGAAGCACAAGCAGTTTGTGCAAAATTTTTGCAAAGATATGTTCATACATTCACTCTGCCTTCACGATGGAGACTGTGATGGCGTCGTATTGCCTGGCATCGACCGTGACTGTGTAAATGTCCGTCCGGGCAACGTGGAACTGGTCATACAGGGCATCATCCCATCCAGTCACATAGACGGCGTGGTCAGTGCCCTTTTCGAGCACGATGGCCGGGAACCAGTCACTGTTGATTGCGTTGAAACGGAACACTCCGGAACTCTTCAGGGTGCCGGTCCAGGTGAAGATGCGCCCGTTGTTCGCGAACTCGGGCATTTGGTCGAGCGCCCATCCGCCGGGAGCGGCGTCACCAAGAACATACAGATGGTCGATCTCAGGGCCTGGAAGACCGGCCTTGACAAGTTCGATGGCATAACTCACATTGTTGCGGTCCCGTGTATCGACAGTGATCCTGTACCTGCCGTCTTCGGTCACAGGAACGTTTGACTCGTCGGCGTCATAGATTCCGTAAAAGATCACGCCTCCCTCCGCACAGCAGAGGCAGGGCCACCATCCGTTATCCACCTTCTGGAGAGGGAAACGGAAACGCTTCCCGGCAAGGAGAGTTCCCTCCCATGTGAAGAGGCCTGCCTCCGGCTGGTCGAACTGCTCCATGTCGGGCAGGGACCATCCTGTAAGCGTGGCTTCACCGAGAATATAGAGTTCTTTTATCTCGACATTTGACAAATCGGGCCTTGCCAGCTCCACTGAACAAGTGAGGCCGTTCTCATTGCGGGTATCGATTGTGATGGCGTAAGTGCCATTGACTGCAACTGTATAGACAATAAGGTCTTCTTCGGTCCTTCCATAAACGATTGATGTCCCGTCCGCTCCCACCATGAGGCAAGGCCAGTCGGAAGTCTTCTGGAGAGGGAAACGGAAAGGGGCTCCGGCCGAAAGGTAACCGGTCCATGAGAATACGCCGTCACCGGCATTGGTGAAGGATTCCATTTTGTGAAGACTCTTTCCTGTGACCGTAGCAGCGCCATACACATAGATTTCAGTAATGCCTTCTTCCTGAGGGCCAGGCAGAGGCTGGGGGTCTTTGTGCTGGCAGGACACCTGTGTCATAGCCGCTGCCGCAAGGAGCAATAAAGAAGGAAATACATGTTTCATTTCAATGTGTTGGTATGTTCGAACATAGTCACGCCGGCCAAATGTAATAAATATTTGAAAAAATGTGTACATTTACACGGCATAAACTGATGGAAAGATGAGATTCCGCCCGATCACACGACTGATTGCCGCAGCCTGCCTCGCGCTCGCTGCAGCCTGTGCATGCACCAAGGATTTCGGGCTGACAGAGAACACTCTGGAGACCCTCGTCAAACTGGACAAGATCATCGAGACCAAGGATGAACTTGAAATGCAGAAGGAGGCAAGGATATCCGAAATCAGGAACGGGATCATAAGCCTCGAGAACAGCGGCACGGGTTCTCAGGCAAGGCTGTTCGATGCCTACAGGCGGATCTATGACGAGTACATCAAGTACAACTCCGACTCTGCGATGCATTACGCTCTCCTGAAGCTGGATTTCATCAAGAAGACCGACTGCGGGGAAAGGGATATGGTCTGGGACGCTTACCACGCTGTCGCCGAAAGATATATGCTGTCCGGAATGTACAAGGAGGCGGAAACACTGGTCGATGAACTGGAAGAAAAGACAGGAGAGCACCCCTCACACCTTTTCCACACCATGTACAGCGGGCTCAGCAACAGGTCCTCGGACGAGAATCTCAAAGAGCAGTATCTCGAAAGGGCGAACAGGGAAAGAGACATAATGTACGGGGAACTGCCCCAAGAGCACATTGCAAGGTGCTACATCCAGGGCGACATACTTCTCGAAAGCGGCAAAGCGGAGGAGGCCTATCATTTCCTTATCACGAAATACGGTGACAAATCATTGACACACAGCGAGAAAGCCATCATAAGCTACCTTATCGGAAATGCTTTCAAGGCCTTGGGGGACAAGGACGAGGCTATCAGGTGGTATGCAGAAAGCGCTATCCACGACCTCATGTGCTGCTCCCGGGAATACTCCTCTCTTCCTTCACTGGCAACGGAACTTTACTCGATCGGTGACATAAAAAGGGCATATTCCTACATCACACGTTCCATCGAAGACGCGCAGAAACTCAACGCCGTCGTGAACATGCAGCGCATCAACGACAGCCTTCCGGTCATTGCGGACTCGTACAACAGCCGCATCAAAAAGAACCGTCACTCGATGCTGACGCTCATCACCATTCTGGCCATCTTTGCCGCAATCCTGGTCTGCACGTCAATAATCGCTCTTCGCAATGCAGTGAAAGTCAGGAGGATAAGTCGAAAACTGCAGAACACAAACTCCCGTCTGGAGGCGATGAACGTGGAGTTGAAAAACAATATGGAGGCCCTGACGGAATCCGACAGGCTGAAGCAGGCATACATAGGAAGGTATATCGACCAGTGTTCGTCATATATCGGCAAACTGGACAAGTACCGCTCCTATCTGCGCAAGACCCTGAAAAATGGAGACGTGGAAGAACTCCGGCAGGTACTGAAATCCGACGACTACATAAACAATGAATTGAAAGACTTCTACAGCCAGTTCGACGCCACCTTCCTTGACCTCTTCCCGGATTTCATCGACAGGCTCAACAGCCTCCTCAAGCCGGAGGCCAGAATAGACGTCAATCCTGAGGAAGGCATTCTCACAACCGAGCTCAGGGTATTCGCGCTCATACAGCTCGGAGTCACGGACTCCGTCAAGATATCGGAGTTTCTCCGCCGCTCGGTATCGACTGTCTATAATTACCGCGTAAAGCTCAGAAATGCAGCTTCCGGAGACAGGGAACGCTTTGAGGAGGACCTTGTCAGACGCCCTTAGCCTCACAGAACACTACGCCCGCACTACTAAATATCACCATTATTAAATTTGTAAAATGGTGATTGTCTGGATATTACACCCACACAACATGGTCATGAAACTACTAATTTTCTACTTGCCCTTTTCTTTAATGAGAACAAATGTTAATTTTGCTTTAACGAATCACAAACACAACAAAATAACCACATTATGAAAAAAATTCTCACCAGCATTTTCGCTATCGCAGCCTTCGCTATCGCGATGGTATCCTGCAACAAGAATGGAGACGGTCCTGTAGTACCAGGTCCTGACGGCCCGGATGATCCGACAGGAATCGAAATCGACCAGCTCTTCATCCTCGGAGAAGCAACCGAAACCGGATGGAGCCTTGACAAAATGGACGCATTCGTCGGTGACAAGAACATCTGGACCTGGGAAGGTGTCCTCTATGCAAACAAAGACTTCCGCTTCCCTCTCCAGAAGACAGACTTCTGGCCTTGCCTCGTAAAATCCACAGAAAATGACCTGTGTGTGGCTCTTGCCAGCAGTGAGGAAGAGAACAATCCTTTCCGTGTCGATCAGGACGGTATCTACGCCATCACCATCTCATCGACTTCACTCGCAATCATCATCGAGCTCCTCTCTCCTGTCCTTCCTGAACAGGACCCTATCACCGAACTCTATGTCCTGGGCGATGCCTGCGAAACAGGCTGGAGCCTTGACGCAATGACCGCATTCGAGAACAAGGGCAACGGCATCTTCGAATGGGAAGGGCACCTCAATGCAGCAGGAGAATTCCGCTTCCCTCTCCAGAAGGAATCCAACGTATGGTGGCCTTGCCTCGTGATGGGCGCAACAGAAGGAACTCTCGCAATAGGACACGGTGACGACGAAAAGAACCAGATTCCTATCGACAAGGACGGTATCTGGCACATCAAGGTCGATGTCAACGCGATGACATACGAGATGACACTCGTCAAGGAAGACGAGCCAGTGGTCGATGGACCTGACGTCACTGAACTGTACATCCTCGGCGATGCCACAGACACAGGCTGGGACCTCGGCACAATGGCGGCTTTCGAAAACAAGGGTGACGGCAAATTTGAATGGGAAGGCCATCTCAAGCCGACCGGACAGTTCCGATTCCCTCTCCAGAAGGAATCCAACGTATGGTGGCCTTGCCTCGTCAAGGGCGCTGAGGAAGGTACCCTCGCACTCGGCAAGGGCGACGATGACAACAATGCCTTCACGGTTGACACTGACGGCGTATGGCACATCAATGTCGACACCAAGGCCATGACTTACTCCATGGATTACGTAGGGGAATATGTTCCGTCCGGCATAACCGTCACAGAACTCTATGTTCTCGGATCCGCCTGCGACACAGGCTGGGACCTCGGCTCAATGACAGCCTTTGAAAACCAGGGCGGCGATGTATGGGTATGGGTAGGACACCTCATTGCAGACGGGGAGTTCCGCTTCCCTCTCCAGAAGGAATCCAACGTATGGTGGCCTTGCCTCGTGATGGGCGCAAAAGAAGGCACTCTTGCACTTGGCGTGGGAGACAGCGACAACAATCCTTTCCACGTATCTGCTGACGGAACCTGGCGCATCACCGTTGACACCAGGGCTATGACCTATACAATTGTACAGGACAACTAAAAACAAGCACAAACACAAATGAACAGAACTGCAAAGTGTCTGGTCCTGCTGGCAGCGTTTCTGACGATGCCAGTCTGGGCTTTTGCGCAGACCCGCACCATCAAAGGTTCGGTGACGGATACGGACGGCCTGCCTGTTCCGGGGGCATACGTATTTGACAGCGCAAACAATAAAGTCAACACCGTGACCGACAACAACGGCGAATTCTCAGTCCGGACAGACGGGACGAAGGAACTCACTGCAAGCTGCCTCGGCTACAAGGACGGCATCGCAGCCATCGGGGCCGGTGACTTCGTCTATATCGTACTCGAAGAAGACACGACTGTACTCGAAGAAACAGTCGTGATCGGTTACGGCACCGTCAAGAAAAGCGACCTCACCGGAGCCGTGGCAAGCGTGAACAGCAAGGTCCTCTCGGACAGGACCGCATCTGACGTGAGCCAGATCCTCCAGGGCCGCATGGCGGGCGTCTATATCGTCGGCAGCGGAAACCCTCAGGCAAGCGCATCCATCAAGATCCGCGGTCTGGGCACTGTAAACAACAGTTCACCTCTCGTCGTGATTGACGGCGTCCCGATGGTGAACATGTCCCTCAACTCCCTCAACGCCGGTGACATCGAGACCGTGGACGTCCTCAAGGATGCGTCCGCAACTGCGATCTACGGTGCGCGCGGAGCCAACGGTGTCGTCATCGTGACCACCAAGAAAGGGCGTTCCGGCGACGGTATCGTGAACATATCGACCACACAGGGAGTGGCCATGGCGACTTCCATGCCGTCACTGCTCGACGCATCCGGATTCGCCGCCCTCAACAACGAGATGATGGCAGCCTCCGGCAACGCCCTCAACCCTCTCTGGACATCACCGGAGAGCCTCGGCGCCGGCACGGACTGGATCGACGAGATGATCAGCCCGGCCTACCTCCAGCACTATCAGCTCTCATATTCCGGCGGTGACGAGAAGAACACCTATTACATTGCCGGAAGCTACACAGACCATGACGGTATCGTGAAGTCCGTGGGCTACAAGAAGGCGACATTCCAGACCAACCTCGAAAACCGCGTCAAGAGCTGGCTCAAATTCTCCACCAACATCACCTTCAGTTACGACGACAAGACCAACGGCGACTACTCGATGGGCAGCGTCCTCAAATCAGTACCGGTCATCCCGGTCAAGAACGGGGACGGCAACTGGGGCGGTCCTGACGGAAGCGCGCTGTGGTACGGAGACCAGGCCAACCAGGTCGGAAAAGCCACAGTAAACCAGAACAAGACCAACGGCTACAACTTCCTTGGAAGCGAGACGATGGAGGTCACCATCTGGAAAGGCCTGAAATTCAAATCAGTGGAAAGCGTTTCCGGAACGTTCGTATATAACGAAAGTTTCCGCCCTTCATACGACTGGAAGCCTAATCCTCTTCTCGAGTCAGAAAGATATCAGGGCACGAGCCGCTATTTCAGCTACCTCGCCGACAACTATTTCACCTATGACGGAAAGTTCGGCAGACACAGCGTCAGCGCAATGCTCGGAAACTCTCTCCAGTGGGGGTCTTCCAAGTGGTTCAACGGACAGAAGAAAGGCTTCCTCAGCGACAGCGCAAGCCAGTTCGACAACGGAACCGAGATCGAAAGCCTCAGCGGAAGCCGCAGCGACTGGGCCATAGCCTCATTCATGGGCCGCGTGAACTACTCATACGCAGACCGCTATATGGTCACGGCCACACTCCGTTACGACGGTTCATCCAAGTTCGGTCCGAAGCATCGCTGGGGCCTCTTCCCTTCATTCGCCGCGGCATGGCGCGTCAGCGAGGAGCCTTGGTTCCCGAAGACGAAGGCGCTGACCTACCTCAAGGCACGCGTGGGATATGGTATCACCGGCAACCAGGAAATCGGAGACTATACCTTCGAATCTGTTTACGGGACAGGCCAGTACTCATTCAACGGCAATGTGTACAACACCCTCGTGGCAAGCAAACTCTCCAATCCTGACGTACATTGGGAGCAGATGGAACAGTACAATGTCGGTTTCGACTTCAGCTTCATCAATTCCAGACTGCGCCTCACCCTTGACGGCTACATCAAGAACACCAACGGCATGCTTGTCAAGATGACAGTGCCTATCAGCACCGGATATTCCGACACCGACGTGCCATACACCAACGAAGGCAAGATACGCAACACCGGACTTGAGGTCACTCTCTCATCCGACAATTTCATCGGGAAAGACTTCACATGGAGCACCGACTTCAACATCTCCTTCAACAGAAACCGCATCAAATCGCTCTCCAGCGCCGATTCCATCTATTACAATGACTCCGGATTCGGACAGTATTTCTGCGTGAACGAAGTCGGCCAGCCGATCGGAGCGTTCATAGGATGGCAGACCAACGGTCTGTTCCAGACAGACACTGACGTGGAGTATTATGCCACCCAGCCGGGCGCAGAGGCGGGAGACATCCGCTTCAAGGACCTCAACGGTGCCAAGAGGGGCGACGCCCTGGGCAACGGTGTGATCGACGAGAACGACCGCACCATACTCGGATACCCGCAGCCTAAGTTCACCGCATCGATGAACAACACCTTCCGCTACAAATGGTTCGACCTCGAGGTTTACCTCCAGGGCATCTACGGCAACAAGGTGTTCAACGTCACCAAGGTGGACATGACCAGCATGAACACCATCTGCAACCAGTACGCTCTCGTAAAGGACAGATGGACCGGCGAAGGCACGTCAAACTCGATGCCGAGGGCCGTTTACGGAGACCCGAACAACAACACCCGTCCGTCAGACAGGTACATAGAGGACGGTTCATATCTCCGTCTCAAGAACCTCACCTTCGGATATTCGCTTCCGGAGAACGCCTGCAGGAAGATCCACCTCAAGAGCCTGAGGCTCTACCTCGAGGGGACCAACCTCTTCACTCTCACAAAATACACAGGATTCGACCCTGAAGTCGGAACAGACTCCATCGACTGGGGTACATACCCTATCACGAGAACTGTAAGCCTCGGCCTTGACATCAAATTCTAGAAGATTATGAAAAAGAACATAATTATCATAGCTGCGGCCACCCTGGCCCTGTGTTCATGTGAGAAGTTTCTCAACAAGACCCCGTACGACTCCATCGGAACGGGCACCGAACTTTCCGACAAAGACGCCGTTGCGCTCGTAAGCGCCGCGTACCAGCCTCTGCAGTGGCCAAAACTCTACAACATGAGGATCTGGTCTTCCGACGTCGTCGCCGGTGAGAGCAGCGTAGGTGCGGGCGGCGGAACAGACGGCATCGAGACTGTCCAGCTGGCAAACTTCACGGCAGACCCGTCAAATGCGGCAGCGACCGACATCTGGAGGGCCAATCCCGGCATTCTCAGGGCAAACCTCGCTCTCAGCATCCTTCCGGACACTGAAATGGATGAGGCCCTCAAGACACGTCTGATGGGAGAATGCTATTTCCTCCGTGCACACTACCACTTCATCCTCGTCCGCTTCTTCGGTGACATTCCTCTCCGCACGAAACCTCTCTTCGCCACTGACGACCTCAACATCGCCAGGACTCCGAAAGACCAGGTCTACCAACAGATCATCGAGGACACCGAGAACGCAATCAAGATGCTCCCGTACAAGGCCGAATATGACGCCGCAAATCTCGGCCGGGCCTGCAAGGAGGCGGCTGAATGCATGCTTGCCAAGATTTACCTCACGCTCGGCGAGAATTATGACAGAGTCGTAAGCCTCTGCCAGGACATAGAGAACCAGGGTTACGACCTCTCTGCCATGGCCTACGCCGATAACTGGTACAATCCCGACACAGGTGTCCTCAACCAGAACGGAAAGGAATCCCTCTTCGAAATCCAATATACCGGCGACCCGGCAGCCTGCACCAACTGGCTCAGCGACAACGACAACCAGTCACAGTGGCTGAACACTTTCATGGCCCCGCGCAACTCCAATATGGTCGGTGGCGGCGGATACGGCTGGCAGCATGTCACCCAGGAATTCGTGGACTCATACGAGGAAGGGGACCTCAGGAAGGACTACACCATCTTCTATGAAGGCTGTCCTGAATTTGACGGCATCGAATATGACCCTGCCTGGTCCACCACCGGCTACAATGTCCGCAAGTGGTGCGTCCCTGTAAGTTTCTGCGACAAGGTGGACAACTGTCCTGCAAACATCGTGGTATATCGTTTCGCAGATGTTCTGCTCATGAAGGCAGAGGCCCTCAACGAGCTCAAACGGACAGCAGAAGCGTGCGTCCCTCTCAACATCGTGCGCAAGAGAGCCGGCCTGCCTGACTACAACAGCACCGACTACGCAGCCACTAAAGAGAAAATCATCCACGAGAGAAGGATGGAGCTTGCGTTCGAAGGACACCGCTGGTTCGACCTCATCCGCATCGACGGTGGAGACTATGCAGTCAAATTCCTCAAAGGCATAGGCAAGAAGAACGTGACCAAAGACCGTCTCCTCTACCCTGTCCCTCAGGTCGAGATCGACGCGAACCCTCTCTTCACCCAGAACAACGGATATTGATATACATTTCTAAAATCACAAATATGAAAAAATCATTTTTCATGGCAGCCCTGGCGCTGCTGGCAATGGTTTCCTGCAACAAGGAACCGCAGAACGGAGGCGATGACAACAATGACGCCATCAAGCTTTCCGCCAACACAACCGCTCCCGCAATGAACAAGGACGTCCAGAAAGAGGACGTGCTCATCCTGAGCTGGACACCTGCAAGCAACAAGGGCACCGGCGCCCGCGTTGAATACTCCCTCCTCATCGACGAGAAGGGCGGCTCATTCGAGAGCGCATATGAGATCGCTCTCGGAAGCAACGTTACATCCTACACCGCAACTGCCGGAACGCTCAACAAAATCATAATGGGCGAATTCGGAATGGCGGCAGGCGAATCCAAGGACTTTGACATCTGCATCTATGCGGCCATCAAGAGCGCCGACGTGGACGACGTCATCTCCAATACTTTAACCATCACTCTCTCCGCTTTCGAGGCTGCTCCAGAGGCTCTCTGGATGGTCGGAAGCGCCACAGCAGGTGGATGGGACCTCGCACAGGCAACCCCTATGGACATCATCGAGGGTGAAGAAGGCGGATTCCAGTGGAGCGGCGAACTCGGAGCCGGCGAGCTCAAGTTCCTCCTCACCACAGACGGATGGGTTCCGGGCTACGGAAGGGAAGATGACACCCACCTTTATCTGAGAGACCATCTCTGGGAAGATGAGAACGGCAACAGGGTTGACGACGAGGCACTCCCTCACCAGGACACAAGAGACGACAAGTTCATCATCGCCGAGCAGGGTCTCTACAAGATCAGCCTGAACATCAACGCCCTCACGATCACCATCACCAAGACCGCAGGTCCCAAGTACTTCGACATGTATCTTGTCGGTTCTGCATTTGCAACACCTCTGTCAATGTTCCGCTGCGGATACGCATTCCTTGCGACAGCGGCGAACCTCAACGGCACAATGCACTTCAGCAACAGTGCCGACGACAGCGGAGACAAGTACTATGCATCCAAAGAGAACCCTGGCGAAGAGGCATCCCTCATCCAGACCCCTGGATACGAATGGTCTTTCAACGGTGCGAACAGCCTCTACCACATCAGCCTCTTCACAAAGGAAGGCAAGGAGAAGGCATACGTGGTTGCAGCACAGCCTTACGAGCAGCTCTACCTCATCGGCAGCGCCTGTGACGCAGGCTGGACCATCGACCAGGCCCTCCCTATGACAAAGAAGGACGCATACGTCCAGACCTGGAGCGGTGCCCTCAAGGAAGGCGAGCTCAAGTTCACTTGCGACAAGAGTTCAGACTGGTACGGTGCATGGTATCTTGCAAGCACCGTGGACAAAGCCCCTGCAGGTGTAGAGGAACCTCTTCTCTTCCTCGACAAGAGCCGTCCTGAGACAGCAACCATCGGTGCCAAGGAACTTGACCAGAAGTGGAAAATCACCGAGGCCGGCAACTACGACATCACTCTCGACCAGGCCAGGAACACAGTCATCATCCTCAAAAAATAATGAGATTACTGCATCCAATGACTTTTGCGGCGGTGCTCTGCCTTTTCTGGCAGTGCACCGGTCCGCTTGAGCCGACACCGTCCGACATTGAGTCCGGACTCCCCAATTCTACCATATTGCGCACCGTCACGGTCAGCACCGACAAGTCGGCATACAAGCCCGGCGACACGGTGCTTTTCACCGCAGACAAGAGCCAGAAGGGCCTTGCGGTGCGCTACTGGCACCTCGGGGAACTGATCGACGAGATGCTCCTCACAGAAGGATCCTGGTCCTGGACAGTGCCTTCAAAGGATTTCCAGGGCTATATGGTGGAACTTGTCGGAAAGGACAAGGACGGCAACATCAAGACTGTCGGGACAGTCGGAGTGGACGTCTCCAGCGACTGGACCAGATTCCCAAGGTATGGGTTCCTGTCCAAGTTCACTGACAAAGTGGCCGACTCCAACATCCAGTCCGTGATCGAAAACCTCAAGGACTACCATATCAACGGCATCCAGTATTATGACTGGCACATGGACCACCACCACCCGCTCGCAGGCACTCCGGAGAAGCCGGACATGGACTGGCTTGACATTGCCGGAAACGAAAATTGTTACAGGGTGGTCAAGGGATACATAGACGAGGCCCACAAGTACAATATCGCATCGATGTTCTACGACCTCTGCTACGGAGCCCTGAACAATGCATCCGAAGACGGTGTCGACGAGCGCTGGTATGTCTTCAAGGACAAGAACCACCAGAGCAAGGACTATCATCCTCTCAACGGGTGGAGAAGCAACATCTACCTCGTGGACCCGAACAACCAGGGCTGGCTGGACTATTTCAGCAAGCAGGTGAGCGATGTCTACAAGGTCTATGACTTCGACGGTTTCCACATCGACCAGCTGGGAAGCAGAGGCAACAGGTACGACTACAACGGTGCCACGATCAACATGACACGCGGATTCGGCAGTTTCATCAAGAGGATGAGACAGGACGAACCGTCAAAGAAGACCGCTTTCAACGCCGTGAGCAGATATGGCCAGAGCGACATCGCCGCAGCAGGCGTGGACTTCCTCTACAACGAGGTCTGGACCACCGGATTCGATGAAATCAAGGCCATCCTGGACGAGAACCACCGCCTTGCTCCGGACAGGAACACTGTCCTCGCGGCCTATATGAACTATGACATGAACCCGAAGAGCGGTGACTTCAACACAAGCGCCGTGCTTCTTGCCGACGCCGTCATATTCGCCATGGGAGGTGACCACCTCGAACTTGGGGAGCACATGCTCTGCAGCGAGTATTTCCCTGCCACCAACCTGTCCATGAGCAGCGAGCTGAAGAGCAGTCTGCGCAACTACTACGACTTCCTCACGGGATACGAGAACATACTCCGCGACGGAGTGCAGGACAACGACGTGACCGTCACTTCCGACGACATGAACATCTCCAAGTGGGGTCCGTCCAAGGGCAGCGTGAACTATATCACAAAGACCAAAGACGGCGCCCAGGTCATCCATCTCCTCAATTTCAAGAACGCCACCCACCTGGATTGGCGTGACGACCAGGGCACGCAGGCCGAGCCGAAAGAGATGAAGAATGTCACTGTCAAGCTCCGCTCCAACCGCGAAGTGAGCAAGGTCTGGGTCGCATCCCCGGACTATCAAGGAGGAGCGCCTGTCGAAGTGGCATTCAGGGAAGTCGCCCTTGGGATCGTCATTGACGTGCCATACCTCAAATACTGGACAATGATTGTCGTTGAATGATCTTCCACGGACGTCTCATAACAGGACTTATCGTTCCCGCTCTGGTGTTTTCCTCCTGCGCGGGAATAGATATTCCGGAGGACAAGCCGGGGACAGGGACAAAGGACAAGAAATCCGGGTACGAGTATGTGTTCGACACGGAGGAGGTGCCCCTGCTGTCCATAAACGTCAGCAACAGCGAATGGGACAGATTTCTTATCAACTATGACAGGGACAAGAAGAACAAGGACTATGTCCATTGTGACGTTTCGTTCGAAAAGGGGGCGGAGTGCTTCGATGTGCCGGACTGCGGCCTCAGATTGAGGGGGCAGACATCCCGTCAACGCCCGGAGGGACAGCACGGCCAGCTGCACAGGCAGATCAACACCGACTGGCACCACTTCCATATGGGTCTGCATTTCAGGAAATTCCACCGGGGAGATTCCGACTATGACCTGAAAGGAGTCCACCGGATAAACCTCAAGTTCTGTCACGAAGACCCTACATACGTGCGGGAGATGTATTGTTATGACCTGCTTCGCAACAGCGGTGTATGGACGGGGCTCGAATGCTCCTACTGCAGGCTTCAGATCCACGTGGAAGGAGACAGGACCCCGACATATTACGGCGTTTACCTCATGCAGGAGGCCGTGGGGGACGAATACCTGAAAAGGCGCGCCGACAAATTCGGAGGAGCAGACGGATTCCTGTGGAAATGCGGATGGAACGCCGACCTGCACCACCAGGACGACTGGAGGTTCAGAGTCGATGACGGAAGCACCGACGACAAGGCATACGAACTCAAGACCCACACTGAAGAATTCCAGGTCGCAGTCGAGCAGTTGAAAGATTTCATCGACAATCTGCAGCATCTCAAGGGTGATGCATTCAAGAACTGGATTTCGAAGGTCTGTGACATCGAACTGCTGCTGCGGACATACGCGGCCAATGTCGTTCTCGGCCATTGGGATGACTACTGGAACGACATGAACAATTTCTACATTTATTTCAACACAAGGGACGCCGCGAGCTACAAGATGTACATGATATGTTACGACTATGACAACACGCTCGGAACGTCACACAACTGCGGGGTGCAGAACAATTCGGGTACACATGACCCGTTCAACTGGGGCCTGAAGGACTGCAACCTGATATCGAAAATACTGTCAATCAATGAGTACAGAGCCATGTTCAGCCATTATCTCAGACAGTACGCCGCCGAAGACAGCTATTTCGGCTGGAATGCCAGCAGCAAGAGAATCCGGCACTGGCAGAACATGATAGAGAAACATGTTCCGAACGACACACGCGAGGACACATCCATATATGACGAACCGGCCTCATGGAGCAACCACAGGGAGTACAGGCTCATGAGTGACGGAGAATACAACTGGTTCAGAGTCAAATCCGAGTATCTGAACATATTATTGAACTAGTCAACCAATGAAAAGAATAATCTCAATGCTCGTGCTGCTCTGCCTGAGCGCCGCATCCTTCGCCGGGATAACCGGATACTCCAAGAAAGGTTCCGACACCGTCATCTTCAGCACAGACGACGGCGCCGCGCTTATGGTCAAGCTCTGCAGCAGGTCTGTCATCAGATTTGAATACAGTTTTGACGGTACGTTCACGGACGCGAAACCCACTCCAGCGGTGGTGTCCGACGACTTGGAGCCCGTAGAGGCCAATGTCTCCGAAAACGAGTCCGTCTATGAAATCTACACTGCCGACCTCAGGCTCACCATCGACAAGGATCCATTCGTGATGAGGCTTTACAACTCTTACCAGAAAGTTCTGCTGGAGACCGCTCCGGAGGCATTTGTGAAGGAAGGACAGGCAGTTTCCGCCAATTTCGTACTCCCCCGTGACGAACATTTCTTCGGACTTGGGGAGAAGGGCGGCCTGCTCGACAGACGGGGCGAAATCTGGCGGATGTGGAACAGTGACAAACCCGGCTACGAAGTCGACGAAGACCCCCTCTACAAGAGTATCCCTTTCTATATGAGCACACGCGGTTATGGCCTGTTCTTCGACAACAGCTGGAAGACCAGCTTCGACTTCGGTGCAGGGAAGCGTGACAGGACAGAGATTTCGGGTGAAGGCGGCGAAATGATATATTACGTGATGGCCGGAGATGACTACAAGAGCATACTGGGCCAGTATATCCAGTTGACCGGCAAGCCTGTGATGCCGCCGAAATGGGCTTTGGGCTACTCCGCCTGCCGCGGTCTTCTCACCAACGAGAAACTCACCCGCGAGATTGCCGGGAAGATGAGAGAGCTCCGCATCCCTTGCGACATAATATATCAGGACATAGGATGGACAGACGGCCTCCAGACATTCACATGGACGCACAGGTATGACGACCCTGTCGGGATGTTGAAGGACCTCCACGACATGGGCTACCATGTCATAGTGTCACAGGACCCTGTGATTTCACGGGGCACAAAGGCACAGTTCGAGGAGGGGGAGCGTCTCGGCATGTTCACAACCGACGACAGGACCGGCAAGACTTACGACATGCCATGGCCATGGGGCGGCAACTGCGCAGTCGTCGACTTTACAGACCCAAAGGTCGCATCCTGGTGGGGAGACTGGCAGCAGAAGGCCATAAACGACGGAGTGGATGGATTCTGGACAGACATGGGCGAACCGGCATGGAGCAACGAGGAGGCCACTGACAGGCTCCACATGCAGCATTTCGCCGGCTCTCACGGCAAGATCCACAATGTCTACGGACTCTACTGGGACCGCGTCGTGACCACCGAATTCGAGAAGAGGAATCCCGACAAGCGGCTCTTCCAGATGACACGCTCGGCCTTCTCCGGAATGCAGAGATACACCTTCTCCTGGACCGGAGACTCCGGCAACACCAGAAATGTGACCGACAGCTGGGAGAACCTGGCATATCAGATCCCGATGATGCTCTCCGCCGGAATGGGAGGCATAGCCTTCATCACAGGCGACATAACCGGATATTGCGGCAAAATAGAGGACTACGAGGCAGCCAGCGAGATATACATACGCTGGATGCAGTTCGGTCTCTTCACTCCGCTGAGCCGCTCGCACCACGAAGGGAACACGGCAGTGGAACCGTGGGAATTCTCTCCTCTCGCTGTAGAATGTGCACGCAAATGCATCGAACTCAAATACTCCCTGATGCCATACATCTACACCTATGCCCGCGAGGCGTATGACACGGGAACACCTCTCATGAGGGCCATGATACTCGAATACCCGTTCGACAAGAAATGCCGCGAGCAGGATTTCCAGTTTATGTATGGAAGCGAACTTCTCGTCGCGCCGATAGTGGAAGAAGGTGCCCAGACCCGCACTCTTTACCTGCCAAAGGGCAAATGGTATGACTGGCACGACCTTACAAAGATCTATACAGGCGGAAAGGAAATCGAAGTGGACGCCGTCATCGACCATGCGCCGATGTTTGTCAAGTCCGGAAGCATAGTTCCGACCACCGAAGTGATGCAATATACGGGCGAAAGGCCTGATGCCGACCTCATACTCAACATCTTCCCGGAGACAGGCAAGACAGCCTCGTTCACACTCTACGAGGACGACGGGGTCAGCCTGCAATACAAGAGCGACTGCTGCGCACGAAGGACATTCTCCTGCAAGGAGGAAAGCGACGGAACCATCGTCGTCACAGCCGGAGACACCCGTCTCAGCGGAGGCTACACTCCAACCACCGGGGGCCGTTCCCTTGTGTTCAAAGTGCTCACCGGGACCAGACCGAAATCCGTCAAAATCGGAGGGACCAAGGTCAAATCTTCATTTGACAAGGCCACCGGGGTACTTGAATTCGCCATTCCGGACACTGATGCAGAGACAATCATAACGATAAAATAACGTGAGGTCGATTAGCGAATTTTCATCGAGTTCACGTTAAAGTTGGCAATTCTTAAACAAAAACCCCACAACTTTGGACCAGTATGAAAAAAATCATCCTCTATCTTACATTGGAGCTGGCCGACCTCGGTTTCTTCAAGTATCTCAAGGATACATACGGAATGCAGCTGGACATCTTTGCCTTCGACGGAGACTACCGGACAGCCTATTCGCTCAATCAGAGGAACCCTCAGGTATCCCCCTGGGATGTCCCTTTCCTTGTGGATCTCGGCAGCATCCAGAAAGTGGACAGCCTGACTTTCGACACGTTCGACTGGTATTCACTCCAGCCCTACAGTTATGAAGAGGGTGCTTTCTTCTATGTTTCGGAGGACCTGAGCAAGTGGACCCAGCTGCCGTTCACCCCGGCGCTGCACACGGTGATGGACTGTTCCGGAGCAGATGCATTCAGATATGTGAGACTGGGCAATTCTCCCCTCCGCGTCTCTGAGTTCAATGCATATCAGGACGGAAAGGCGCTCGACCGCAGCGGATGGACCGCCAACAACAGTTTCCATGCTTATGACTTCCTCCACCCGCATGCCGCATGGACCGGGTCCTTCACCCTGGATGAGATCCCCGAGGGGGCGTACCTCTGCATCGCTGTCAACGGCCATACAGGCACCGACGGAGTCTATGCCGGATTCCGCATCGACGGCAAGCCTGTCGGATGTCCTGACAGGGCCCCGGCATATGTGTGCAATGCGTGGGAATCGCCTGTCAGGAAGGTGGACGGCAATTACACCTTCTACCTGCCACTGACCCCTGAAATGAAGGACGCAGAGATTGAGCCTTTCGTACTGAGCGTGGCGGATGAGGAAGGCTGCAGGGACCTTGACATCAAAGTCTATATGAGCCTGTATCCCTGGGACAAGGGCGGAAAAACAATCGGGATAAAGTCTTTATGAAACAGATACACCGCATATTCGAGGCGGTTCGTCAAATAAAAATGAGCATGAAAAAGATATTCAACACCATTCTGGCACTGACATTGGCGCTTGCTTCACTCGGCATCACATCTTGCAACAAACCGTCACAGACGCCTCAGGACGACTCCAAACCCAAGAAAGAGTATGGCCCTCTCAACGAAAGCGACGTGACACTCGCCTTCATGGGAGACTCCATCACAGAACTCTGGAAAAAAGGGAAAGATGCGGACGAACTGTTCTGGGAGTTGCATCCGGACTTCCTCAACAAGGGGATCAGCGGCCAGACCACATCCCAGATGATCGAGCGCTTTGACACCGACATTACCAGCCACAAGCCGAAAGCAGTCATAATCTGCGCAGGAACCAATGACATTGCCCGCAACCAGGGATACATATCCAATCCGGACATACTGAAAAACCTCGCCACGATGTGCGAAATGGCGGAGGCGGCCGGCAGCAGGGTCATCCTCTGCAGCCTTCTCCCGGCCGACCACTACTTCTGGAACAACTCCATCAAGCCGGTCAACCTCATCAAGGACCTCAACAACAAGATACGCGACTACTGCGAAGAGACCGGCTACGAATACATAGACTACTATACCCCATTCGTCAACAGCAATGGCGGTCTTGACGCAGAGTACTCCTCTGACGGAGTCCACCCGACCAAGAAACTCTACCAGAAGATGGAGAAACTTGTGATCACCGCCCTCGGCAACGTGCTGGAGTAGATCCGGAATATTTTGCTATTCTTCTGTCATGCCAGAAAACAGTTCTGAACGACAGGTCTGTCACGGCCTGGGCGTGAAGCGGGGTTGCACTTTTACGACTAACCCTATATCACTCAAAGGAGTGGTGTAAAGTTACAGCTCTTTCACGAGCCTGACAGTGTATCTGCGGACCGTGATTTCTGACGAATCCTCCGTTTTGCCGCATTTGTTATCGGAACGGAACCAGAAAAAGCTTTCCCCTCCGCTCAGCCAGGAGCGGCTCTCTCTTCTGTCTTCGGAAACATTGTTTGTATAAGGGAAAAGAAGCGAAGTCGAGGTAGCATTGAAACTGAACCACGCAGCGTCTTCAAACTTGGACAGCGTGAAATTGTTATAAAGAGCCAGCATCTCCGCTTCGGTAGGAAGACGCCATCCCTGTTCCCAGGATAGAGAGGCCAATTCTTCGCTGCTGAACTTGGCACCTGGAGCATACTCGCTGTCCGAACCGATATCAGTCTTGGCAAACAGAAGTTTATGGCCACCCACGGTCCCGACATAGATGCCCAGCCGGCCGTTGGAGTACACCTCTGTTCCGATGGCAGCATTGTCCGGAAGAACGTTTATGCATGCTCTCCAACCGCCAGGGACGGCACTTGACGATCCAAGTAATTCCGGAGCCACTTCTTGCGGGCTATAGAACACTCCTGTGGACGAAACACCATTCAGCCAATTATAAGTTGCCTCATAAGCTGCATTGAAATCTGTGAAGTTCACATTTACCGAACTTAAAGAAGAACAGCCATAGAACATATTTGCATAGCACCCGTCAACCAGTGTTCCGGCAGGAAGATATGGTGATTCTGTGATATTGGTGCAGCGATTGAACATACCATAATAGCAATTCTTCGCCAATTGAGACGCAGGCAGCGCCGGAGCATATTTCAGAGCCGAGCAGCCGCTGAACATATATTCATAGCAGCTTTCTGCCAATTTCATTGCCGGAAGCAGCGTAGGTGGCTCCTGCAGGTTGCGGCAATAGTCAAACATGCGGTCAAAGCAATGCTCTGCGAGAGTGGTCGCAAGAATTTTAGGAGATGTAAGCAGTTTGCTGTTAGGATAAGTAATCATCGCATCGAAGAGATGGCAGAAAGCATAGCTTCCGACGGTGGTGGATTTCACCTCAGGGTCAAGAAGAGACATTATGTTGCCCCCGGCCTGCACTCTTCCGTTTGTGTCCCCGGAGAAAACGAAGTTCCAGTAATTTGAATCGGATATGCTCAGGCCCGTACGGAGTACTTTGGCACGGATGAACACGGTTTCCCCTGCATCAAGTGTTATCATATTCTGTACGTCAGACACGGACTTGTCGGCAGTGAAGTCCTCCCATGTGCCACTCCCGGGGTCAGTCGTGTATTCAAATCCTATGGTTTCGACTGTTCCCATGTTCTGCATGCCGACAGTGATTTGTCCATCTACTGCTGTGAAATACATGTAGTCCGACTCGGTCTTCAACTCGAATCCATCCAGAGCGTAGGCGCCTTTCATGACTACATTCTTTTTGATAGTGATGCTCTTTTTTGCGGTCAGGTCTTTCCTGGTGCCATTCGAAGCCACGAAGGAGAGCTTCATATTGGTGTATTCCTGTGCGGGCAGGGAGATGTTCACGGTCTTTGCGGCGGCGCCGAGGGTCAGGCCCGTGCAGTCAAGACTTATAGCATCATCAAGGTCGTCAGCAGAGACTGTAATGCTCTTCATCGGGAGATCGCCACCTGGCACGGTAAGTATAAGCTGGAGAACTCCGCCAAGGCCGTCAAAGCTGAAAACGGTTCCGTCTTCGGCAATGGTGGCCGTCGCGCTCATCGGCACGGCTGTCAGGTCTTTGGAATACTTCTGGGCTGTCGGCCACTTGATGCTGCCGTCTTCCTGAAGCATCTCTGCAGGATAATAGCCGGTGACTGTGCCGGAATATTCGTAGGTATCAGACTCGGACTGGGCGAAAGTTCCGACCTTTTCTCCGACACCTTCGGTAATCCCGAAGATTCCCTGATGGCCGGAAGCATCCTTTACGGCAATCTCGTCATTTTCATCCCAGAGAATATCATAGCCATAATCGCCGTGGGCCTTTGTGCCGGCGTCTCCATTGCCGACGGTTCCGGCAATGGCGCTGACCGTAAGTTTGCCGTTATGCGCCTCTGCAGGCTCGGATCCATTGACCCTTATTATCTCTTTGTTGCAGGCCGCAGTTGACATGGCCGCGGCAAGAATCAGTACAATGTATTTTATTTTTTTCATGGTGTATTTTTTTTGAATGACTTACTGACCAATCGGTTTATCCAAAGATTCCCGGTTCGAGTTCTTCTTCGCTGTATCTTGGCGTGCCTTCGGGATCGCTCAGGCAGAGAACATTCTGCACGTTCACCTCGATTACCTTGATCAAGGGGACTGTATAATCAATGATTCCTATTTTCATAATGTGTCAATAATCAGATTGATATTTCATACGGCAAAGTTACAACTATCCGCTTGAACTGCAAACGGATTGATGTAAAAGATGTCTGGATTTGCATATCGATCCGCCGCCACAGACAAAATCAAGCCCTCGGCAACGTGCTGGAGTGGATCCGGAATATTTTGCTATATTTGCCACATGCCAATCAAACATCATCTGCGTATTTACGCCATCATTGCAGCTGCCATTCTTCTGTCGTGCCAGAAAACAGTCCTGGACGACAGGCCTGTCACAGCTTCTTCGTGGCAGGGCGCATTGCCAGATGACATGCCAGTGCGTGTTGTCTCGCTTCCTGGTGCCCACGATGCAGCCACGTCGAGCATCACGACACCCCTCGTGCAGAGTTTCGCCAAGACGCAGGTCATGCCGGTCGGTCAGCTCTGGGAGTATGGTGTGCGGGTCTTCGACCTGAGACCTGCCGTCGTGGATGGCGGACTCCTCATCTGCCACAGTTCCATCAGGACCAAGACTACATTTGCCGACGCCGTCGGCAGCATAGTCAAGTCTATCGATGCAAATCCCACCGAATTCGCGATAATCATAATACGGCACGAAGAAGAGGCCGACGGAGACAGCGACAAATGGGGCGGAAAGATGGCCGGCTACATAAACAGCCTCCCAGGCAACAGAATCGTAAAGGATTTTGACCCGGACATGACCGTAGGGCAGATTCGCGGGCGCATACTTTTCCTTTTCAGGGAGGACATAGCGGACCCGGCCATAGGTGCACGCATCCGCGACTGGACGTCAAGTGATGATATCGCGAAACAGAAGTCCGCACAAATAGGCGACGGTACGCTCTGGGTCCAGGACTACTACGACCCGGAGGGCGCTGACGACAAGATGGCCTGCATCAAGGCCCTCATGGACGAATTTGCAAAGAACACCAAGCCCGGCATCTGGTGCATCAACCACACTTCGGGATATAACCCTGCGATTTTCGGCGCCCCGGATTACGGATCGAACGCAGAGAACGTGAACACCGCCATAGCCGGATACATCGACCATCTGGACGGGAGCGCGGGAATGGTCCTGATGGATTTCGCCGGGGCCAAACGCTACAAATCCTACGATGTCGGCGGAGACGTTCTGCTTCAGGCTGTCATAAATCACAACCCGCTGCGCACCAAGGTCGCTTTCTCAGCTGGTTTCTCTTCCAGCCTTTAGGAATGATGAAAAAATAAGTTGGTAAAGATTTATGAAAGATTGTTTAAGGATTTTTGATATGGAATGGAGGAGTGTAGCCGGGCTACATGACTGAATGACATATTAAAAAGACTGAACAAGATACATAAAGATTACCAAGTTATTATTTTAGAATGACTTAGTTCAGCCGTTGTTTCCTGGATGGTTTTTTTCAGAAAAACCAAACGCGAGTCATTCAAAGCATATTGCTTATTGCCGGACTTCGCACTGACTTCAGGATAATCATCTTGTGCGTTACGGCCACGATGCCCATTGATTGTCAGCGAGTTACAAAATTCGCTGCACATAACGGGCCCGGAATGAGGCCGTCATGTGAAAGTTAGACCATAAGTAATTGATAATCAGCCTGTGATTGTGCCCTGCCGCACAAGATGAATTGCACGAGCGGTCCGGCTGGGCAATTTTACTGACAACAATCGTCTCACCTTTGGCCGGGATGGCTGGACAAGGATCGTCGCCGGTCTCTTCAAGATGTACCCCAAAAAACATAGGGCCACGAAGAGGCCGCCAGCAATCTAAACGATATCTTTTGGAGGACTTTGTCCGACGCAGGGAGGCTTGGAGGGGTACGCCCCTCCAATAATAAAAAGCCCAAGGGACCACAACGCGAAAAAGCCCACCATAAGGCGAGCTTTTTAAGCGTTGTGGTCCCAGTAGGGCATGATCCTACGACCCCCTGATTATGAGTCAGGTGCTACTAACCAACTGAGCTATGGGACCAACAAAGAACTTAATTGCAGGGTTGTCGCTGCGGCAACCCTTGCAAATATAGTGATTTAATCTGAATTTCTATCAGATCTTGATCTCAACATCGACACCTGAAGGAAGCTCGAGCTTCATGAGGGCGTCTACGGTCTTCTGAGTGGAGTCGTAGATGTCAAGAAGACGGCAGTATGAGCAAAGCTCGAACTGCTCGCGGGCTTTCTTGTTGACGAAGGTTGAACGGTTGACAGTGAAGATCTTCTTGTCTGTCGGAAGCGGAATAGGACCGTTTACGCGAGCACCTGTTGAAGAAACTGTCTCGACAATCTTCTTGGCTGATTTGTCAACCAGCATGTGGTCGAATGATTTGAGTTTGATTCTAATTTTCTGGCTCATAATCTTATATACCGAAAAATTTAACTTTATTAATCTTCATCATCTGCAGACACATTCCTGAATCCGCTCTTCTCTATGATCTCCTTGGCGAGGTTTGCCGGCACTTCGGCATAGTGGTCAAAGGTCATCGTGCTTGTGGCACGGCCGGAAGAGAGGGTCCTGAGAATGGTCACATATCCGAACTGCTCTGAAAGTGGAACGAATGCCTTGACGATGCGTGCACCTGTTGTGCTGTCCATCGCGCTGATCTGTCCGCGGCGGCGGTTGAGGTCTCCGACGATGTCTCCCATGTAGTCTTCCGGTGTCACCACCTCAAGGTTCATGATAGGCTCGAGAAGAACAGGCTTTGCCTTAGGGCAGGCGTGGCGGAATGCCATGCGGGCGCATATCTCGAAAGACAACTGGTCGGAATCGACAGGGTGGAACGAACCGTCAAGAAGTGTGACTTTGAGATTCTGCACCTCGTAGCCGGCGAGCACACCGTTGACCATTGCGGACTTGAAACCCTTCTCAACGGCCGGGATGAACTCCTTAGGCACGTCGCCGCCCTTCACTTCGTCGATGAACTGAAGTCCGGTCACGCCTTCGTCAGCAGGGCCGATAGATACAATGATGTCTGCAAACTTGCCTCGACCGCCGGTCTGTTTCTTGAACACCTCGCGGTGCTGGACGGTGGCGGTGACGGCCTCTCTGTAGTTGACCTGAGGAGCGCCCTGGTTGATGTCCACGCCGAACTCCCTGCGGAGACGGTCGACGATGATGTCGAGGTGGAGCTCACCCATTCCGCTGATGACGGTCTGACCTGTTTCGTTGTCAGACTTGACAGTGAATGTAGGGTCCTCTTCTGCAAGTTTTGCAAGAGCGATTCCGAGTTTGTCAAGGTCTTTCTGAGTCTTTGGCTCCACTGCGATGCCGATGACCGGATCAGGGAACTCCATTGACTCGAGAGTGATAGGGTGGCTGTCTGCACAGATGGTGTCTCCGGTGCGCAGGTCCTTGAATCCGACGGCGGCGCAGATGTCACCGGCCTCCACGAAATCGATAGGGTTCTGCTTGTTGGAGTGCATCTGATAGAGACGTGCCACGCGTTCCTTTTTGTCAGAACGGGTATTGAGTACATACGAACCGGCGTCAAGCTTGCCGGAATAGGCGCGGAGGAATGCAAGACGGCCGACGAACGGATCGGTGGCAATCTTGAACACAAGCGCGCAGAACGGTTCCTTCGGATCTGAATGACGCTCCATCTCGGCGCCTGTCTTTGGCTGTGTGCCCTTGATGGCTCCCTTGTCCAGCGGGGACGGGAGATAACGCATCACTGCATCGAGGAGGAACTGTACGCCCTTGTTCTTGAATGACGAGCCGCAGCATGCCGGCACGATGGACATGTCGATCGTGGCCTTTCTCAAGGCTGCGATGATCTCGTCCTCGCCGATAGTGTCCGGGTCGTCAAAGAACTTCTCCATCAGGGTCTCGTCATATTCGGCTGCAGCCTCGACGAGTTTCTCTCTCCATGAAGCGACCTCGTCAAGCATGTCGGCAGGGACATCCTCGAAATGATAGTTCACGAGTTCGTCTCCGTCGTCATAGATGATGGCCTTCTGGGAGATGAGGTCCACGATGCCGAGGAACTTGTCTTCCGCTCCGACAGGGAGGCAGATTGGGACGGCCCTGGCACCGAGCTTTTCCCTGATCTCATCGATGACAGCCAGGAAATCAGCGCCCACACGGTCCATCTTGTTGACGTACGCAATCTTCGGAACCCTGTACTTGTCGGCCTGGCGCCATACGGTCTCGGACTGAGGCTGTACGCGTCCCACCGCGCAGAAGGTTGCGATTGTGCCGTCAAGGACACGCAGAGAACGCTCCACCTCGACCGTGAAGTCAACGTGGCCCGGAGTGTCGATGAGGTTGATCTGGTATGTCTGACCCTGATAATGCCAGAAAGCGGTGGTGGCGGCGGAAGTGATGGTTATGCCACGCTCCTGCTCCTGTACCATCCAGTCCATGGTGGCAGCGCCCTCGTGAACCTCTCCGATCTTATGGGTCTTGCCCGTATAGTAAAGGATACGCTCAGAAGTCGTTGTCTTGCCGGCATCGATATGGGCCATGATGCCGATATTTCTGGTAAAATTAAGGTCTCTTGACATCGTTCGTCATATACTGGATTGCAGATTAGAAACGGAAGTGTGCAAACGCCTTGTTTGCTTCCGCCATTCTGTGCATATCCTCTTTGCGCTTGAATGCTGCACCTTCGCAGTTGTAAGCGGCAATGATTTCTGCACAAAGTTTTTCAGCCATGGAGCGGCCGGAGCGCTTGCGGGCGAAGACTATCATATTCTTCATAGAAAGCGAAATCTTCCTTTCCGGACGTACCTCCATAGGCACCTGGAAGTTAGCTCCACCGATACGGCGTGACTTAACCTCGACCTGAGGGGTCACATTCTCGAGAGCTTTCCTCCAAATATCTAGAGGAGCCTGGTCAGAATCCTTCATCTTCTCGCCTACCAAATCAATGGCATCGTAAAAAATAGAATACGCGATACTCTTCTTTCCCTGCAACATAAGGTTGTTCACGAAACGTGTAACGTTCACGTCGTGGAACTTAGGATCAGGAAGTAGAATCCTCTTCTTAGGCTTCGATTTTCTCATTGTTGTAGAAAATTTAGGTGATAAATAAAAAAATTACTTCTTAGATTTCTTAGGACGTTTTGCGCCATAGAGAGAACGTGACTGAAGTCTTCCCTCTACACCAGCAGTATCCAAAGCTCCTCTAAGGATGTGGTAACGTACACCTGGGAGATCCTTTACACGACCGCCACGTACGAGCACGATTGAGTGCTCCTGGAGGTTGTGACCCTCGCCCGGAATGTACGCATTGACCTCTTTGGCGTTTGTAAGACGTACACGGGCAACCTTACGCATTGCTGAGTTAGGTTTCTTAGGGGTTGTTGTGTAAACCCTAAGGCATACGCCACGTCTCTGAGGGCAAGCATCAAGTGCGCGGGACTTGCTCTTAATCTCGAGAGTCTCGCGACCATTGCGAACTAATTGTTGAATTGTTGGCATAAATGATTGTTAATCTTTAATTTATGTTTCCTTTCCCCATAATTTAGGGGGTGCAAATATACGGATTATTTTTGAAATGGCAAAAAAATGTGCTTCTATATGTGTTCAGAGCGGTTCTGTAGGCGATGCAGGCGTCGATATAGGCGTCTTCCGCCTGCCTCCGGGAGGTCCGGCTCTGAAGGAGTTCGGTCATGGTGGAAAGGCCGGCCCGGTAACTGGCCTCCATGTGCGAGGCGGCGTCGGATGCGACCTCGACGCTCTCGGAGGCCACCTTCATCTGCTCCCATGCCGTGGTGAGCTCGACCCACAACTGGCGTGCGCGCAGGACAAGCTGGGCATCCAGATAGTCTCTCTCATTGGAGGCTTTCTCGATCTCGTAATCATATTTTTTGGTCTGGCGGAGTGTCTTGCCCCACTGGGACACGGGAATCTTGACCATCGCATACAGCGCCCCGTTGCCGCCGGCATCGCCCAGATAATGGCCGTAGCCGTACATTCCGCCGACGGCGACCTCTGGCAGCGCCTCGCCCAGGGCAAGTTTTTTCTGAAGTTCAGCGGCCTTGACCTGGAGGTCCAGCAAGCGGGACTCTTCCATCGCCGCGGCGACCTGTTCCTCAGGGACATAATATTCCTCCGGGGCACCGGCACCATCAATGCGGTCGATGAGTTCGACCCGGTCCACGTCGTCATATTCGAGCCCGATGGCATTGAAAAGATCCATCTTGGCAAGGCGCAATCCCCCGTCAAGCTGCACCTTGGACGAGCGCAGTTCATTGATTTTCAACCTGACCTGAAGGCGGTCCGACTCGGTGGCGACGCCGGCTGCAATCGCCGAGGCGACATCCTTGTCCAGCGAATCGAGCAGTTCCAGCGCGACGGCAAGTGTGGTCTGCTTTTCCTGCAGCGACACTATGCGCCAGTACTTCTCCTCGATCTCCGTGTCGGTGTTGCGGTGCTGCACCCCGGCCTTCAACCGGGCGGCCTCGACACCCAGCAGGGCCAGGCGGTTGCCTGTGGCGATGCGGCCCCCTGCATAGACCGGCTGCATCACGGACAGGGACACTCCATAACCATACTGGAGGGCCTTGTAGCGTGTAGGCAAGTCGTATTGAGGGAAGGTCTCGTCAACGTAATTCTTTATGTTCCAGGCATTGTCAGACTTGCCCAGTATGTCCGTGACCCCGAGGTCGATGAGCGGGTGGAGGCTGTGGAAGGCGGCGGCCGTGACGGACACGGTCGGGAAATATTCCATCCTGACCTCCTCGCGGGTCTGCTGCGCGGCCAGGATGTCCAGACGGGCATTGCGCAGGTACGGGTCGTTCCGGACGGACAGGTCCTTGCACTGCTGGAGGGTCAGCACGGTGTTCTGCGCCCCGGCCGCAATGGTGGCCAGCGACAATATCATATATAACAGTGTCTTTTTCATCATTCCTCGTTTTCTTTTTCAGGGAGATGCGCATTCTTGAACAGCTGCCAGTATGAAACCGGCATTATCAGCACAATCAGGAAAATGGACAGCATGGTGCCAAAACATATCACGATGCCCATCGGCATCCAGAGCAGGTCGCCGCTGATGATCATAGGGAGCACTCCCAGCGCTGTGGTGCAGGATGTCAGGAAAATAGGGCGCATGCGGCGACGGCCAGCCTCGATGGAGGCGGTCTTGACGTCCAGGCCGTCCTTGAAACGTGCGTCCTCGGCATATTCGAACATCAGGATGCCGTTGCGGACGATGATTCCGACCAGGCTGACAAGTCCGAGCACGGCCGTGATGGTGAAGTCCATGCCGAATATCCACAGGCCGAAGAAGGCGCCGAACAGACAAAGGAGGCTCATAACAAGGGTCAGCACCGCCAGCGAGGCCTTCTTGAAATGGAAGAGCAGGAACAGGAACAGAACCATAACGGCGGCAAAGAATGACCATGCAATCTGCGGGAAAATCATCTCGTTGGTAGATGACAGGCCGCCGAATTCGACCACCGTCCCGTCCGGAAGGTTTGGCCTTATCTCGCTGTCGATGAACGACTTGAGTTCTTTCATCGCGGTAGGCTGGCTCTGTCCGAAACGCATGTCAGCCATCACGCTCACGCTCTCGCGGCCGCCCAGACGGTCCAGTTCTGTAAGGGCCCAGTCGGGCGACACGTCGGCAACCTGCCTCAGAGGCACGCTCACCCCCGGAATGGACGTGGCGACAATCTGGTTCCCGACGGTCTCGTAGTCCATCCGGTCATTTATCCCCTCACTGTAGAGGTTGACCGGCACCTGGGTGTCCCCTTCCCAGAGGTTGGTGATGGTCTGGCCGTTGAATGTGCCCGCAAGCGACAGGGCCAGAGTCGATTTGTTGACCCCGAGCCTGTTGGCCTCGTCGGCATCGAGGGTTATGTTGACCGAACTTCCGTAATTGTCGCAGTTGCTGTGTATCCACTTGAGCTGGCTGTCCATCGTGTACATCTTCCTCTTGAGGGCCTCGGCGGCATCCAGCAGGGTCTGTCTGTCATCGCCTATGAGATTGATGACTACGGCAGCCTCGGCACCGTTGTAGTCCATCTGCTTGTAACGGATGGACACGTCAGGGAAAACATGCTCGTATTTGCTCTCGAACTCGCGCAGAAGGGCCTCCGTGGCCTTGTTGGAGCGGGTGTTGACGAAGACCTGCGCGATGGACGGGGCCGGGAGTTTCGGTGCGTATGTGGCAGAGAAACGCGGCGCACTGGTGCCCACGAACGAGGTCACGCTCTCCACACGCCGGTCGGCAAGAAGCATGGTCTGAAGCGAGTCCACATAGTATTTGGTCTTGTCGATGCCGGCATTGTTCTCCACCTCCATCTCGATCACGAAGAAGTCCCTGGCGGCCATAGGCATCATCTGGATATTGATGCGGCTGAACATCAGAAGACCGAGCGCAACGGCGGCAAGACCGCCCGTCAGGGTCAATGCGGGGTGGCGGAAACACCAGCCCTGGGCCTTTTCATATACGTGCTGTATGGCATTGAAAAACCGTTCCTGAATGCGTGCCACCAGGCCTTTCCCGCCTTCTTCCTGATGGGATTTGATAAACTTTATCTCCAGTGACGGCACGACTGACACCGCATAGAACAGCGACATCATCAGGGAAATGAGGATGACGTACGGGAACAGTTTGACGAAGTCGCCGAGATAACCTGTGATGATGTGGGTCATCGGGAAGAACATCGCGCATATCGCCGCCGTGGCTATGAATGTAGGCAGGAAAAGTTCCTTCGCGCTGGCACAGGCCCCTTCGAGGCGGCCCATTCCGCGTCCCAGTTTGTCCATATATCCGTCAATCGTGATTATGGAGTCGTCCACAATCATTCCCAGACACACAATCAGGGCTCCGAGCGTGACGGTGTTGATGTCGATCTTGGCGAAATACATCACCGCCAGGGCGACGGCCGTGCAGACCGGCACACCGGAACTTGCAATCAGCGCCGAACGGATCGGGAAGAGCACCACCATCACAAAAATGACCACCAGCATCGATATGAGCAGGTCGCGCAGGAAGGAGAACACCGACCGGCCGACCACCTTCGGCTGGTCTGTCACGCGCGAAATGGTGACGCTGTCCGGCATCGAGGCCTCGAACTTGTCCAGCACCGCGTCCACCTCTTCACCGAACGCGACAATATTGTTGTCCGGACGCATCTCGACGGACAGGATGAGGCAGCTGTGGCCGTTGTATGACACGAAATTGTCCGGCGTGCGGTAGCGGCGCTCGATGGTGGATATGTCCTTGAGACGCACCACATTGCCGTCAGGGTCGGAATAGACTATCTTCTCGGCGACCTCGCCCTCGCTTGCCACACCGCTTTCGATGTGGATGGGTGAATTGGTGTAGTCGGTCGTGAAGGTGCCCGACGGCAGTGACAGAGTCGAGGTCTGGTAGCCCAGAAGCAGGCTTGTCGGGTCGATGCCGTAGGATGAAAGGCGCTCGCGGTCAAGCGTGACGGCGATTTCCTCTGTCTGGCTGCCCACGACCGACACCTTGGCCAGGTCCGGAATCTGGCGCAGCTTGACACAGAGTTCGTCTGCATAGTCCTGCAGTTCGGTGTATTCCTTATCCTCCGACTCCAGGGCAATGAGCATGGCGCTGGTGTTGCTGAACTCATCCAGCACGGCGACTGCCAGCACGCCCGTCGGAAGGGTAAGTTTCCTGGCCTGCAGGCCGAGTTTTATCTTGGACCACACCTCGTCCTTCTTGGACTGGGAGCAGTTCAGATCGACATAAATGTAGCACATACCGTCCTTGGAGACGGATTTTGTGGTCGGGCGGTCAACTTCCTTGAAGGAGAAGAGCGTCTCTTCGAGCGGTCTGGTGAGTTGCTGCTCGACCTCGGCGGCAGTGGCTCCGGGATATATTCCCGCCACAAGTCCCTGCTTGATCTGGAAGGTCGGGAACTCGTCCTTGTTCATGTAGAACAGACTCACTATGCCGGCCGCGACGAGGGACAGGACCAGCAGATAGACAATCTTCTTTTCGGAGATCGCCCACCGGACCCATCCTGCTATGCCCGTGAATTTCTTGACTGGAAGTTCCATTATCTCTCTGTCCTTACAATCATGCCCGTGGACACCTTGCGTGCCCCTTCTATTATCACCTGGTCACCTTCTTCGAGACCCGAAGTCACCTTCACGCCGCTGCCGCTGTAGCCTCCCACCTCGACAAAGACCTTGGCGACCCTGCCGTCCCTGACAACCCAGACATAACGGCCCGCATTGCCCGTCATCACCGCCGATGCCGGAATCACTATTCCGTCAGAAGAACCGCCCTGCACATAGACCTTGCAGGCCATTCCAGGCATGATTCCCGACCTCGGGGCTATCCCCGACAGGGTGCAGTCATAACTATGTGAAAGCCTCGACGCAACAACGCCTTTGACGGTCACTTTCGCCTCCACGGTCTTGTCCAGGGCAGGGATATACACCTCGGCCCGGTCGCCCGGACCTACCGTCGCGAACTCGTTTTCGGGCAGAGGGAAATGGATCTCAATGGTGTTTGGATCGACAATCGATGCTATGACCTGGGAAATGAGCATTTCCTGACCCTGCACCACAGGGACTGACGCAACCGTGCCGGAGAACGGGGCCTTGACGGTACCGTCCGACAGGGATTTGGCAGCCGCGGCCTCGCTGGAACGGGCCTTTTCGAGATTTGTCCTCATCTCCACCATCTTGACGTCGGAGATGCTGCCGCTCTCATAGAGCCTGTTCAGGCGCTCCATCCCGTCCTCCGCCTGGGCCAGTGTGGCCTTTGCGGCATCGTATGCGCTCCTGACGGCCTGGGACTCCACCACTGCGATGGTCTGCCCCGCCGCCACCTTCTGGCCTTCCCTGACACAGAGCCTTGACAGCGTGCCCGGGAACGGCGCAGACACATTCCCGCTGCGTCCGGACTCGACCGTGCCGACATACGCCGTCATTGCCCGGTGGTCCTGCGCACACACGTCCATCACCCTGACAAGCACGGTGTCCGACTTTGCATTCAGGTGCATCCTGGCCTCTACCTTGCCCTTGACGTCCTCGACGTGCCCCTGGACACGGTCACAGGAGCAGGCCGCCGCCGACAGGGCAATCAGGACCAGATATGTTCCGATTCTTTCCATATCTATTCGTTCAATTTGGCCCGGCAGTCGACCTTGCTGTCCAGGATGTCATACTTTATGTCATTGTAAGTGTACGTACCATCATATTTCAGGTCGAACAGTATGATGTTGTCATACCTGACGCCGGTGCCGCTCACCGTGACATCCGCCGCCATGGACACGGCATCCAGGTCCCAGGACTCGTCCACCGAGCCGATGTGCGTGGATGCCGTCCCGATGCTGAAATGACGGTTCTGCGGCGTCAGCACTATCCTGTCACCGTCCGCCACGGCATAATATACCACAAGGTCGCCGCCAGTCACATTCATCGTGATGACCATCTCGCCCGTGGAACGGTTTATCTCGGTGATGTCCATCTGGCCGCTCTCGGTCGATATCGAGATGGTCGTGCTGTCCGGGAACTCGCTTATCACGGTGTCCTTGTAGGTATTCCATTCGGTAACGTAATTTGTGTCCACTTTCTCGACAGTGCCGCCCGGAATGCCCCACACCCAGGTCGTGTCATATTTCACTCCCGTGGTGTCTCTTCTGCGGCGCTCGGTGACCAGTGTGTCAAGGCGGTCTTCCGTACATCTCACGGCACGGACGGTGCCGCTGGTCTTGAATGAATAATTGCCCCTGAAGCGTCCTGTGCCCGATTTTTCGCAGGAGCACGCAAAAATTGCGGCCATGGCAACGACAAATGCCACTGACAGAATCTTTTTCATCGTATATTCCATATTTCGTCTATTTCTGGTTAAACATCCAACTCTTTGGGATCGGAAATGAATCCAAGCAGCAGCCGGTGAAGGACCTCTCTGTAAGTCATTCTGGACTGCGCCCAGTCATCCGAGACAAAAAACTGCACTTCAAGCCCTTTCAGGAGCATTATCACCATCTTTCCGAACGACTCCGGATTGACGGCGTCAGAAAATGCCCCGTATTGGCGCCCGGCCTCCGCAATGTGTCTGAAATAGTCATATTCCCAGCTGTCGAACTCCCCGCGTATCTTGCGTATGGCTTCATTCACCTCGCCTGAATCGCAGATCATGGCATCGACTGCGAACTTCCTGTACACACGCGCACTGTTCAGCAGTTCCATACGGTCCTCAAGGTAGAGCGCAAGCCGCTTCACTATCTGTCCGGGCACATCGCTCCTGTCTTCCTGCAGGCGGGTGCGGATCTGGTTGAATTCATCCTCGACGGCCGCCTTCAAAAGGTCAAGTTTCCCTCCGAAGTGGTAATAGACCAAGGTCTTGGCCTTGTCCGAACGCTTTGCAATATCACCGAGAGTCGTCTTGTCATAGCCGAATTTGACGAACAATTCCGCCGCGGCGGCCTTGATGGAGTCTCTCACCTGTCTGATGTCTTTCATCTTTCTTATATTATCCGGCGGCAAAGTTAGTCATATTTTTGAATTTTTGAACAATTATGTAATTTGTTCAAAGTCCGCACCGGCGGACCGGCCGGGGTTAATAAAAAAGGACGCCCCTGAGGACGTCCTCACCCGAAAGGTTCAGGTATTCCGGATCAGTTGACCTCTGTCAGGCAGTCCGGATAGTATATCTTCTTGCCCTGGTCTATGACATCCTGGGCAGACAGCCAGCACATACCTTCCCAGAGTTTGTCAGAAACAACTTTGCTCCATTCCGTGGTGTCTATCACTTCTGCCTTGAAGAAATAAATCGGCATCCTGTCATCAACTTTATATGTCTCTATCGGGCATGGATTCCCGTCAACATAGATATTCATTATTCCTCCGGAATGTTTTCTCACGTGATAGAGGTTTTCCTTCAAGCGTTTCGTAAGCACTTCAGGGAGTTCTCCCGTCGCACCGTCAGCCGCACGGTCAGGCACAAACCAATATATGTCATGATCGGATTCATTATTCATGGTGAAGAGATATTTTTCAGGATGATTGGTATTCTCTTCGTATGCCTTGCTGCATGCTGCGATGCCAAGGACAGTAAGCACTGCGGCGAATAAAATCACTGATTTCTTCATCTCAATGTCCTCCTATCTGTTGTAAAAATTCCTTTCGTATCTGTTCCATCCGATGTGCCAGCCTATTCCGAAGCTGAAGGTCACCAATGAACATGCACATCTGGACACCGGTGTCTCAGTGACGTTGGCCGGGTCCTGCTGCCATTTGCCTATCTTGTTGGAATCATACACGGCCTGTGCCCAGTTCTGCGGATTGTACAGAGGTTTGGCGCCATAGACCATGTACTGATAATGTTTCGGGGAAATGACGTATTTGTATCCGACCTCGGCGGAGATGAACACATGATGACGGAAAGTGTATGCCATCTGGAGACCGGCAAATGTCGCAAATGACAGGTCGTTGCGGGAAGGTGCATATCTGTCCGGATTGGCAAGATATTCCGGACGCTCGTCAATCAGACTGTATGAATAATAATTCGGTTGCCCGGTAGGCTCCTTCCTGTCAAAGCGTGTGAAATTGAGTCCGTATTCCGGAACAAAGCAGGCCATCCCGATACCCACCCTCGGACGGAGGCTCCACTGGCCGAAATCGTATCTGTAGGCGGCTCCGGCAAGCAGGACAGGGTCGTTGGTGTTGTAGTAGCCGTTGCTGTAATAGCTTCCGTCACCATACTGGACATGGCCTTCGGCATATTTGTATCTGTTGCCGTCAGCCTTGTTCATGGTCTTGAAATAGCCGTTCTCGTCGGCATTGGTATAACCAGTTTCCATGCTGAAGAAGAATCCCCAGTGACGGCCCGGATAATAAGTGTAGCGCAGCCCGAAATCGGCTCCTCTGAAACAGCCGACTGCAGACCCCTGGTCACCGGAAAGGGTATAAGGACGGAGCATGCAGCTGCCCTGCACTTCAAGTACGCTGCCGAAGGCATAAGCCTGCTGGGCATTTATGGAAACGTGCCCCGAAAGGAGCAGTGCGGCCGTGGCCGCGAACATACAAATCAGTTTTTTCATAGCACTATAAAGATGCATTACAATCAAAAAAGTTGCACAATATATGATTATTTTCGTAATTTTATGGTGCTTTTGAGCATTATTGACCAATTGTAATCAATATAAATACTATCAATATGACTGAGAGAACTGACGCATTCGTGCGTGAAGTCCAGGAAGCGATGGAGAACATCATCTCTTTCTGGACAGGCAGAATGGCCGACCCGAGGGGTGGATTCTACGGCAGGATGGACGGCAACGGCAATATAGAGACAGATGCGCCGAAGGGCGTGATTTTGAATGCAAGGATACTCTGGGCGCTGTCAGCGGCCTACAGAGTCACAAAGAAACAGGAATACCTTCTCGCCGCGACCCGCGCAAAGGACTATTTCATCGAGCACTTCTTCGACCACAAATACGGCGGCGTGTATTGGACGCTTGACGCCACCGGCACCAGGCTCGACACCCATAAGCAGGCATACGCCCAGGGATTTGCAATCTACGCGATAAGCGAATATGTGCGCGCCACGAAGGACCAGAGCGCCCTGAGATTTGCGCAGAACCTTTATCTGACAATCGAGAAAAACATGCTGGACAGCGTGGACGGCGGGTATCTCGAGGCCAAGGCGCGCGACTGGTCGGACCGGGAAGACATGCGCCTGAGCGAGAAAGAGGACAACTGGGCAAAGAGCTTCAACACCCATCTGCACATCCTCGAGCCGTACACCAACCTTTACAGGGTGTGGCCGGACCAGCGCGTGAGGGCAAGCATCATAAACATCCTCAACATCTTCACAGACAAGATATACAACCCTGTCACGGGCCATTTCAACCTGTTCTTCGACAAGCAGTGGAACTCTCCTGACTACGGCTGCTCATACGGACACGAAGTCGAGGCCGGCTGGCTGATGCTGGAGGCCGCATTCAAGGTCGGAGACATAGACCTCATCAACAAGGTGCGCCCTGTCGCCGAGGCCGCCGTGGCCGCCGGAATGACCGGTTTCCAACCTGACGGTTCGCTTATCTACGAATGCCACGCCGACGGAAGCATCGACACCGACCGTCACTGGTGGGTACAGGCCGAGACTGTCGTGGCCAACCTGTGGAAATGGAAATACACCGGTGATCCGCTGGCCGTAAAGAAGGCCCTGCGCTGCTGGGACTACATCAAGTCCCATCTTGTCAGCGACTGCGGCGAATGGTTCTGGCGCTGCTCCTCCGACGGCAAGCCATACCCGGAGGACGACCTCGCCGGTCTCTGGAAATGCCCGTACCACAACACCCGCATGTGCACCGAGGTCCTTCACATCCTCAAGCACCAGGCGCTGTAGGAGACAACAGCAGAATATCAATACACAAATGACGCGGCGGACAGTTCCGTACCTGACTTGTCATGGAACGACAGGCGGATGGAGCCGTCCGAGGCAGTCACGTCCAGACGCACCAGGCTGGCATTGACTATGATGGGGAAATCATTCCCCATGGTCCCGGCAGGGCAGATCATGTGCTCGTGCAGGTCTGCACCTATCATGATGTCGATTCCGGCGCTGTTCAGGAGCGGGACAAAATGCTGGTTGAGCCAGCGGTGCAGCTTGAAGTCATCCTTGTCCTCGTGGTCGATCATCGGGACGTGCAGCAGACATATTTTCAACGGGGCCGAGGCGAATTCTTCTGAGAACAAGGCCTTCCGGGCCCACTTGATCTGCTCCTCGAGGTAGTCCTCATACACAGGCGTCCCGGAATACAGGATGGAGCGCCCCTCGCCGGTCTCGCCTCCGTCCAACACGACGAAAGCCGCAGGTCCCTGTCTGAAGGTGTAATAGAATTTACCCGGATTGGAGCTGGGATATATCTCCCCCACGTGCTGTATGCCGTTGCCCCTGCCCTCATGATTGCCCCGGGCGAACATGAGAGGAAGTCCGGCCGACAGACCGCCCAGAGGAGCGATCTCATACCTGACATAATCGTCCAGGCTGAGATTGCCTGTCGAAGCGATGTCACCGTTCAGGAACAGGAAGTCCGCATCTTCAATGGGCCCGGCCAGCTGTGAATATGCACGGGTATCGTTATGGATGTCGTTAAGGACAGAGAAACGGAGCGTGTCTGACCCCGAATCGAAGAGCCTGACCGTGCTCCACGCCGACTCCCACGCGGCACCGAACTCCGGATATCTGGGATTGGAATCATCTGTCAGCAGTTCACCGCCCACCCGGTACACGACATTGCCGCGGACGCCGCCCACATCGACCCGGTGAAAGGTCCCGAACACACGGCGTCCCGCATAAGTGTCATATATTCTGCGTCCGTCGGCGGTCTCCACCCATCCGAGCCCCTTGTTCCCGGACGTCCACAGGACAGACATGGTGCTATCAGTCACATTGGTCACCCACGGGCCGACCGAAATATCATCTTCCACCATGGACGGATCGGAAAGGCTGCCTTCAGTTCCGGACTGGGCCGCGAGCAAGAAGGAATTGAAAATAATGAGCAGTAACAGTGCTGTGCGTTTCATTGGCAAATCATTTTTACAAAGGTCGGATATTTTCGGCACTTGCGGAATACTCTGAAGGCAATATTGATCACAGTAAGCACTGATTGCACCGAAAACAGTGCATGTTTTGATAATCCTGGGGTTGTGCCAGATGTAGAAACCGAGGACCTTCGTCGCTTTCGGGATTTTCGTCCTGTGCGCATTGATTTGCAAACGACTGATAATCAGGACCTGATTTTACCAACCACACAAGATGAGGCCGGTGGGGCGGTGTTTGGGGTGGCAAGACTGTCTGCAGGCCCTTGGATGGCACATTCGCGCACAAGATGAATTTCTCGAATGGCTAAACAATGTGAAAGCCCGCATCAACGGACCCGCCGAGATTTGTGCCGGTCAAAAACACAGACGGCGGGAACAATGTCCCGCCGCCGTCAATATTCTGACTTGACGTCGCCCGCGCTATTTCTTGATAAGCTGGAAGAGGTCAAGGGCTGGGTAATAATTGACTGTTCCTGAGCCGATTCTGTCCAATGCCTCCACTCCGAGGTCCATCGTTGTGTAATCACCAGTTGTGAATTCCTGAGTGATTGTTCCGGCCTCAACAGTCTCATTGGCGGTTGACCAGGCGCTGACTGAACTGTCACGATATTTGAATACCGTTGTGGTCGCGAATTCTGTACCGCCAAGTTTTCCTTTGGTCTTGTTGTACTTGAAAATATAAGTCGTATTCGGTTCAACTGTGATGCCCTTGATGTAAATGGCGGAGTTGGCTGAGGTTGATGAGGTTGCTACAATTTTGACAGCCGCACCGTCAAGATATGATATCCAATCCGGATTATTGATTTTAGCGGAAGTAGTTGTGCTTGGAGCAAATGATGCATTTCCAGTGACAGCATAAGTGTAATTTGCAGCATGCTCAGGCACGGCTGTGGTAAGACCGGCCTTGCCATAAGTAGGAACGTTTCCTGTTGCCACAGTATTTGCACCGAAAGTCTCAGTGAATACCACATAGGCAGGTTTTGTGTATGACAATTTGGCGGTGTTGTACTTGCCGGCCCCGAATGTCATGTCGCTGCCCATGGTCTTCTCGAGGACGCAATTTCCGAGACCGCCGCTGATGGTTATCTTGATTGTCTTGCCGGATGCAATGGTGAACGGAGCACAGACAATGTAAAGATCTACTGAAGACCCGTTTGCCACAACGTCATCTATGGGAGCATACTCCGGAGCGTCTTCTGTGCCGACGTTCTTCACTACTGTCAGCGCTGAAGTGTACGATTTTGAAGATCCCATATTGGCTGCGTCAAGAGAAGGAGCGGTGCTGGCATCACCCCAGTTCATGGAGAAGGATCCTGTGATATATGAGCCACCTGCTGTCGCATCAAGGGTGAGACCTGTAATCGGGGTGTCTACGCCCGAATTGTTGGTGACGGTGAACTTCATGATTGTGCACACATGGTGAAGAGCCACCTCCGGAGCGGCACCGTCTGCAACTCCGTATGCTGTTCCTGCCATAAGGTCATATCCGGCAATGTGGTTGTTGGAATTGTAGCCGACCTGCTGAGGTGCAGTGGCGACAGTATATCCCTTTGTGCCACTTGGGGCGGAGCCATACTGCATCCAAGGGTAGCATACATACCAGTCGTAGGAAGCAGCGCCTTCTACAAGGGTCTTGCTTGTCTCGTCCGGGTCCTTGATGAATTTGCCATCTGCAGGAGTGCCGTCAATGCGGAATCTGCAGTTTGAAGAATAGGTTGTACTGCCGGCCTCTGCGTTGAATACCGTAAGGTCATCACCTTCGGCCCAGTCCACTGTCCAGTCGCTGTTGAGGACTGTCTTGGTTGAGGCGTCATAGGCATAAAGCGTATAGGACTTCGCTTCCTTGACGTCTGAAATCTCGTTTTTCTGGCAGGAAGCGCATACACATGCCGCAGCAAGAGCGGCGATAATAAGATAGTTGGTCTTTTTCATAACTTTTCCCTCCATTTTAAAACCAATCCTCATTCCCTTCTTCCCATTCATCAGGATTCATCAGTGTCACCTTTTTGCTGGAGCTCAGAATCTCTCCGGATGAGATCGCTACCAGTCTTGCCATTGGAGTTCGGTACTCCTTGACGGCTGTTTTGATTTGTTCTTTTTTCATAATGATTAACTAGTTAATTAATTGGTACCTTTAGTATTCTGTTATTTGGTTATATTTCTCGAGATATTCGTGCAGGGTATCATACGGGAGGTCCTGCACTGCGCAGCTGCCATCAATGCACAGACAGGCGGCAATCGCCGCGCTCTGTCCGAGGACCATGTATTGCGGTTCCATCCTGATGGACCCGTACGCCACGTGGGAAGCGGAAAGGCACACCGGAACGAGCAGATTAGTGCATTCCGCACGCTTCGGGGTCAGGGACCTGTACGAAATCGGATACGGAGTGACAGGCAGTTTCATCTGGAGCGTTCCCTCGCGGTGGAGTTTTCCGTCCACTATGACGGTGGACACAAAATGGCAGTCAAGTGCGTATGTGCCGATTCCAACAGGGTCCGGCGCCGGTTCGCGGCCGTCGCGCACAATATTTTTCTGGGTCATCACATAGTCTCCGACCATTCTGCGCGCCTCTCTGACGTACATGTGGTTAGGAAAGTTGCCCGTGTCTGTAAATTCGTCCGCAGCATAGCCCCAGCGGCGCATTTCGGTACGCAGAGACTCCGGAACACGCTCATCGTTGCCAAGGAACCACAGCATACCCTGTGCGTAATTACGGTGCAATGCCTCTATTTCCGACCTTTCGGCATAGTCAGCCTCAGGATACGAATGTGCCGCCCCGAAAAAGTCAAGATGGTTTGTGTCCGTCTTCCTGTTTGGCATCGGAGTGAATGTGATGATATTTTTGAGTTCGATGCCCGGATTGTGAAGTATCTGGCCCAGAAGGACCTCATACAAGTCTGGATTGTAACCCTCCGGTCTGGTGACGGGGACCATATTGTCCGGATCATCGGTCAGTGTGACCCTGTAGCAGTAGGACTGCACCCGGCTGTCACCGTCGCCCTGTTCGCCCCAAGGCTCGGCATCGACATACGGCCAAGGAAGACCTGTCTTAGGATTGTATGGGTCCGTGTCGCCGAAAAGGTCGGTCTCCATGTCTATCCTGATGCCCGCCAGGGACTCGCCATACTGTTCCCGGCTCTCCCGGCCCACAGTGTAGCCGACCCCTGCCGCGGCCATAAGGTCGCCGGTATAGGAACAGTCGATGAATTCGTCAGAGCGGATCTTCCTTCCATCGGTCAGTGAGATCGAGCGGATCTTTGATTTTCTCATTTTGACGCCTGCCGCCTGGGCGATCTGGACTCCCTCCAGGACCACGACTCCAGACTCGGAAAGCATCTCCTTCAGTATCTTCTCCGCCACACCAGACTCATACACCCACTGGATGCGTCTGCCGTCATTCTTGCCCGTGAAAGTGCGTTTCAGAGTGGATTGCATGAAATCGTCACGGCTCTGGTTGCGCCAAGCTTCCGGGGACTCATAATAAGCATAGATGCGCCCGTAGAATTCGGCTGCCAGCCCCCCTATGGCTGCGTGTTTGTTCATGTCAGTTGCGGTAAGACCTGACGTGACAAGTCCACCCACATGGCCGTCTCTGGCAACCATGACCACATCCTTACCCATCCTTGACGCCTGGATGGCGGCCATGCACCCGCTGGCACCGGCTCCATATACGCAAACGTCACATCTGACCGTCCGGCACGAAGCGGCGAGGGTCACAAGGACCAGCAGAAATGATGTAAACAACCGTTTCATTTCACCGTGAATTTAAAAGTTCTTGCATTGTGTGCCAGGGCCGGATCGGAACAGTCGGACACCATCACCTCGAATTCACCAAGGCTCACCTCGTACTCGCAGTCTGCGTTGTGATATCCGAGACTCTGCACCGGGACAGCGAATTCCACGGTCCTTGCCTCACCGGCCGCAAGTTCAATCTTCTCGAAAGCCTTCAGTTCCCTTACCGGACGGCTCATTGAGGCAAAACGGTCTGTCACATACACCTGGACCACTTCCTTGCCCTTCGTTCCGCCCACATTCGACACTTTGACACTGAACCTCAACGTGTCTGACAATGACAGTGTCTGTGCCTCGACCACAGGCTCCGAATATTCAAACGCCGTGTAGCTCAGGCCATATCCGAACGGGAACAGCGGTTTGGTACCGGCATCGAGGTATCTGCAGTCATGGCCGAGCACCGACTGCTTTGCGCCCCTTGGAATCTGGTCAAGAGAGCCCACGGCCTTTTTGTTCTCGTCACTGCGTCCTGTCCTGAATTCGTTATAATAAATCGGGCATTGACCGACCATTTTCGGGAATGTTATCGGGAGTTTTCCGGACGGATTGACGTCGCCGAACACGATTTCCGCCAGTGCCTCTCCTCCCATTGTTCCGGGATGGAACTGGCAGATGACGGCATTGCAGAGTGACACCTCTTTCTCGATGGTATTTGCCCTGCCGGACATTACGGTTGCCACCAGGGGCTTGCCAAGTCCGGCCAAAAATTCGACATATTCTGTCTGGGCACCTTTCAACCCTATGTCGGCAAGGCTGTGCGCCTCTCCGGAGAGAATCTGCTCTTCACCGAGGCAGACAAGTATCACATCGGCCTTCCGGGCGGCCTTCTTGACGGCCTTCCAGTCCGTATTGCAGTCACGGCTGTATTCGAGGCCCGGCACATATATTACATTGATATTACTGTCCCCACGCGCCTGAAAAGCCATTTTTGGGGTGACGGTCAATGTCGTGTCGCCGTCCATATCCCAGGTTCCAAGCTGGTCATAAGCGGCATCGGCCATCGGGCCGGTGACAAGGATTGTGGTCTTCTTGTCCCCACAGAGAGGCAGGATGCCGTCGTTCTTGAGAAGTACCGCGCTTTCGCGGGCTGCATCCAGGGCAATGTCAAGATGGCTTTGAGAGCCTGTGGCGTGAGTTGTTTTCTGAGTGTATGGATGTTCGAAAAGACCAAGCCGGAGTTTCATCCTGAGGACATTGGCAACGGCCTTGTCAACATCTTCCATGCTTACTTGTCCTTCTTCAATCAGTTGCTCGACAAATGACACGAACACCTTGGACTGCATGTCCATGTCGCTGCCGCAATTGAGGCCGATCCTGGCTGCATCCTTGCGGCTGCCGGCTATTCCATGCTTGGTCAGCTGGCCGATGGAGCCGTAATCGCTGACAATGACGCCGTCCCAGCCCCATTCTCCACGCACGATGTCCCTGAGCAGCCAGGAATTGGCACTTGCCTGCAGGCCGTCATTGTCCTGGAAAGATGTCATCACCGAGGCGCAGCCTCCCTGCATCAAAGTGCGGAACGGGACAAGGTAGGTATCCCGCAGTTCGCGCTCTGTCAGGTCAGTTCCGTTGTAATCCCTTCCTCCACGCGCTGCGCCATAACCTACAAAATGTTTCGCACATGCAGCGATGGAAGTCGGGTCGGACAGGTCTGTGCCCTGATAGCCTTTCACCTGGGCCAGTCCGAAGACGGCGTTCAGGAGAGGGTCTTCTCCGAATGATTCTGCAATACGGCCCCAGCGGGAATCACGGCTGACGTCCACCATCGGACCGAAGCCCCAGCGGATGCCGGCCTCTGTGGCCTCCTCCGCAGCCATTGCCGCACCGGCTGTGATAACCTCGGCATTCCAGCCGGCTGCCTGGCCGAGAGGAATCGGCAGAATAGTCTTGAACCCGTGGATCACGTCCCTGGAGAAAAGAATCGGTATCCCAGCCGGACTTTCCTCCACGGCGATTCTCTGAAGCCTGTCCACATCGTCCGGATCGACAATATTCATTATTGAAGAGACTCTTCCGGCACGGATTTCGGCCTCGAGGGTGGCCGGATCTATCCTTCCTTCCAACTGGTTGAGCTGACCAAGTTTGTCGGCAATGGTCATCGAGGCAAGCATTGCCTGTATTGCCGCCTCTTCGTCATTTCCCGACCCGTCCGTCTTCCTGACGAGCAGTATTTCATCGGCACGTGCAGGCTTCCCGTCAGGGACAACCTCAACGTCGATCGTATTTCCTGACCCGGCGGTGAACTCATATTCGCCCAGACATTCCCATTCGCCCTTTGTCTGACCGAGAACGACCAGGTTGTTCCTGTCGAACTCGTGCCTGAATGTCCTCTCGCCTATCTTGATGTCATAATTGATATACCTGGCAAGATTGTCGGACTTCAACTGATAGGTATACACTGTGTATGTACCTTCAAGACCGTCCGGAAGGGTATATGTGAGCGAAGCGTCCTTCACTCCCTTGTCAAGTTGGAGATATGTCCTTCCATAACCGGCAGAGCCGTTGACCGGCTTCCATCCAGAATATTTCACTGCCGGCGAATTGTCCTCTACCAGAATGTCCGGCTCGGAGCCGTCAAGGCACGGATTTTCACGCAGAATGCGCTGGATTTCAGAAACATCCACATCCTGGACATTGCCGTTCCCGGCCATTGTGGCAGCCATTCCGGCAGCCTGTCCGGTCGCCATGAACACCGGCTCCATACGGATCGAGCCGTATGCGATGTGGCTTGCCGACAGACATACCGGAACAAGCAGGTTGGTGCATTCCTCCCTTTTCGGAGTAAGGCTGCGGTATGAAATCGGGTACGGCAGCCCTCCGGCAATCTCGACATTGCCTTCATTCTTGACCATATATTTCCCGTCCTTGAACACAACGATGCGTTCGCAATTGTGGGAGTCCATCTGGTAGGCCGCCATGGCAACACCGTCCTTGACATCGGCAAGCCCGTCACAGTCGGTCTGGGTGGCCACATATTCACCGACCAGACGCCGGCATTCGCGGACATAGAGCTGGTGGGTCCAGTGTCCCGTGCGGACATATTCATCCTTCGGAAGACCCCAGCGGAGCATTTCACTGCGAAGTTTTTCCGGGACCCTTTCATCGTGTCCATAGAAATACAGCAGGCCCAAAGTGTAGTCACGGTGTGCCTTGATGATCCGGTTGCGTTCAGTCCACGACGCCTCCGGATATGAATGGTTCATGCCTATCATGTCGGAACTGAATGCACCCCTGTTGTTGATGTCGGTCTTGTCACCGGGCATGTGGCTCCAGATGAACCAGTCATTGAGGCTGAGTTTTTCCGGGAACCTTTCGAAAAGCCTCGGCAACAGGTCATACATCGAAGGGTCGTATCCTTCCGGCTTCTCAATCGGAATCAGATTGTCCGGATTGTCAGTCAGGCAGATACGGTAATTGTAGGCCTGCACATAATCGTCCCCTGTACCATCCGGCTTCACCTTCCAGTCAGAGATGCCCCAGAGCAGTCCGCTGTCCGGATTGCCGGGCTCCCTGAACGGATCGATGCCGTCCGGGAACTGATGGCCGTCCATCAGCTGCGAGCCGTCATATTTCTCGCCATATTCGGCATTGTCTTCGCGTCCGACTCTGTATGTCACTCCCGCCAAGGCCATGAGGTCTCCCTCATACGAACAGTCAACGAACTGGCCGGCCTTGTAGGTACGGCCGGCACAATTGATCGAAACGATACGTCCGCCGGACATCTTCACACTCTCGATGGGGGCTTCGCGGATCACCCGGACACCGGCAAGACGGAGGTAGCCTTCAAGAATATCCTCTGCCACGTGAGGCTCGAAAACCCACTGCTCAAGATTGCCGTAGTGTTCGCCAAGCTTTCTGTAGAACTGCCTCGCAATGCCGCTCACGGCCTGTTTGTTACCTATGTCAGTCAGCCCGAGACCGCCGGTCGTCATTCCTCCCAGAGTGACATCCGGGCCTATCAGGAGCACGTCCGCTCCCATCCTGGCAGCGGAATATGCCGCAATCACTCCTGAAGCAGTGCCTCCGTAGACGCACACGTCATAGTCGTGCGCGCCTGCGGAAACACCGGCAAGGAGCATTATGATGATTGTCAGAATTTTCCTCATTTCTCTATCTTATAGTCAAATGTCACTGCCCCGGTATTGTTGCCAGGCACCTTGGTCACGCGGATGATACCGATCTTCTCCGTATCGCCTCTATGGATAAGGAATGCGATCACAGAACCAGCGGTTTTCTTGAATGTGACGTGGTCATTGGTCGGCTGGACACCCGTCTCGAAATATTCATAGATCTGGTCAATTGTGTCGATGGATGCAAATGCGTCTGCATCGATGTCGATTTCGCGGAAGTTGGTTTCATTGCGGACTGCCCAGTTGGATGGAATGTCGGCTGCAGTTCCTCCAAGCGTGTTCACTATAGTTGCCTCCGGATAGATTGACGTCACATTGCCGGCATTAGGGGATGCAAATGCGACACCTATCGTGGATGCGTTTCCGCTCCAGAACACAGCCAGATCCACTTCTGCACTGTGCTCACCCACACCGGCGGCCTCATAGACGATATTTTCGACCAGATTGATGAACTGTCCGGCAGCCGTACACTTGTTAAGACCCATTGTGACTCCGGAATATTCGTTCAGCTCCACAGATGCGGCCTTGAAGAACAGGACTGAATAATATGCGTTTGTCAGGTTGCCGTTGACATCGAGCACCTCGAATGTGAACAAGGTCGGCATGCCTGTGTCTCCCAATGTCGGAGTATATTCGAAATCAAGGGTGATGTGTCTTGCATCCTCTCCCTCTTCCACGTCAAATGTCATCTCAGGCATAACCGTATCACCCTTGTAGGTCGTAATGGCCTTGATGTCGATATTGCCCGATTCGATGTTTATCGGGAATGAAAGTGTCTCGCCCGTGACTTCGAACTCGGAAGGTGCATCGTCCGGGAAAGTGAAGTTTATGTTCGACTTGGCGGCGAGCACGAATACCGGGATGTCATAATGACCGACTGCGCCATCCGCGCCCGATGCACATACGGCAAAGTCAATCGTATTGCCGGCATAAGCATCCTGTGCCGTGTATGAGAACGCCACGTTCACGCTTTTCGGCGAACCGGAATACGCAGTCCTGGATGACTCCACCTCGTTTCCGTCGATCAGGGCATAACTTGATGTGATGCCGCCATCATACTCGAGGAGGAAATCAAAGTTCAATTCCTCCCCCGGGAAAACAGTTGCCGGGATTTCAGAGACAAGGCTTATGGCTATTTTCGGCGTTTTCTCAAAAGTGACATCTTCATTGTTTCCACAAGAGACCAGCAACAGGGCTCCTGCCAGCAAAGTATAGATTTTTCCTTTCATATTGAACTGTCTTTTTTATTCTACAAAGAATGGGATGCAGGCGCTGGCCGCCTTCTTGTTGACGTCGTCAAGCACGAAAACGTACAGGCGGTACGCGCCACCGGAAGACGGAGCCTTGAACGACACTTCCTTCATTCCGTCAGTCTCGACGAGGCCGGCGATACCTTCAGGCATTGCGCCTTCTGCATTGCTGTCACCCTCCTTGAAGATGAACCAGTGATAACGGAGATTGACTTCGGCCCCGGTTGTTGCCTCGACCTTGGCGGTGTTGGACGACGAAGGAGCGACCTTGATGGCATCTTCGGCCACCTTGCCGTTCATCGTCATGTCCTTGCGGGAAGCGATTTTCGGCGCACGGACAGCAGGATATTCTCCTGTCCAGCATTTCTGCATGGCATCACACACGCCATAGGAATATCTGTCCTGCGTGTGAGTCGCATACCAGTTGAGCACCTCACCGTGGGTCTGGTAACCCCAGACAAAAACGAATGACCCAAGGCAGCCTGCGGCTTCCTTTGCCTTGATGTCCTCTTCCCACACTTTGAGATAGATTTCTTCCTTTTCGCTGCTTGTCTCCTCGACAAGAGCTTTTGCATCGGCGCTGAAGTTGTCTCCCCAAGGCAGGATACGGCTTGGCTCCGGATTCATGTTCCAGGTGCCGCGAGGGCCGAACTCTGTGATCATGAACGGGAGTTCCACGCCCGCGCTCTTGATGTTGTCGGCCACGCCCGCAACGGATGGATAATATGTATTGACCGAGATAAAATCGATGTCAGGGGCATACTGGACAAGGTTTTTCACCCTCGCTGATGCCGAACTTGCAAGAGTGTTCGTGACCGGATGGTTCGGGTCAAGTTCCTTGATCATCGCCGCAATGTCTCCAATGGCCTTCCAAAGGTTGACATTGTCCTCGTTTGACGCCTCCAGCTCGTTTCCGACAGACCAGCAGAGCAGCGCCGGGTGATTCATGTATTGCTTGACATACCCCCTGATTTTTTCTTTCTGGGCCTCGACTTTTGCGGCATCTGCGTAGTCCATGTTCTTCGCTGCGGACATTCCGAGACCGAGATAAACTTTCAGGCCGGCCTGGTAGGCATCATCCATGATTTCCCTGGTGTCGGCGGCAGACGGTGAATAAAGACGTATTGTATTGCCACCGAACTTGTGCACGTCAGTGTAAAAATGATTGGATGCGGCTCCGTTTACATAGAATGGTTGGCCATCAACAAGAAGTTTCCACTCCCCGAGGTCATTCTTTGCCAGTTTGACCTCAGAATTATCTTCCGGGACGGCATCGGAGCCGGTCGGTATGACATAATTGTCCTTATGGCATCCAATTATGGCAAGGGAACATATCACAGTTGCCAGTGGTATCATATATCTGCTTTTCATTTCTTTGTTCATTTAAATCAATAACCCGGGTTCTGAGGGAATGTGTCCGCTCCCATATTGATGATTTCACTTTCAGGAATCGGCCAGCGGACCATGTGAGGGTTCGCAGGAAGGTTCGTCCTGCCAAGAATGGAAGGAGCATATTCCGGATTGCCGGCATAATTCTTCACCTGGTCGATCAGGATTCCCCTGCGCTTGAGGAAGAACCAGCGGTCGCCTTCGAATGCAAGTTCCCTCGCCTGCTCGTCAATCACGTTCTTGAGTGTCAGCGCCCCCGTGAATTCCGGGTTGCCGGCACGCATCCAGGTCTTGTTGTAGTATTGTCTTGCCTTGGCCTGGTTGCCGAGCATCAGGGCTGCTTCCGCACCCATTATGTATGTCTCTCCAAGGCGATATACTATGATGTCCTTGCAGCTGCGTGTCTCATACGGCATGCGGGTCCAGATGTCTGCATATTTCGTACATCCCGGCATGAGGTTCCGGATAAGCTCACCCTTGGAGTTGCGGGAAGGAAGATATTCACCCGGCTTCACGCTGATGCCACCTATTGAGAGAATGTCGTCCGTCGTATTCTTGTATTTGTGGATATACCATTCGTTATACCTCTTGTCCTTGTTCTGGTCGTAAAGAGAGAGCAGATAAGGGCTGGCAAGGCAGCGGCCGTATGTATATCCGAAGTTCTCATAACTGCAGGCATATTCGCTTGTACCGCCTATTTCCTGACGGTAGATTCCGATAAACACGGCGGCAAGGTAATGCCCCTTCGGCGTGGTTGTGGAGAGGTTGCCTCCGAAGTCGGTGCTCCACTTCTGGACAAGGAGCGACTCCGAATGGCTGAGGTCGGCACCTGTGAACACCTTGTCCACGTCCATCAGACTGTACTGTCCACATCCATCGATGGCATCCACCTGGTCAAGTGCGGTCTGCCAGTCCTTCTTCCACAGCGCTACCTTGGCAAGAAGGTGGCGGGCAGCGGCCTGGTTGAACCGTCCCGGCTGATATGATGTCCAGTCAAGAACGTCGATTGCGTACTGCAGGTCAGAATAGAGCAGGTCAAACACTTCCTGCTGGGATGCCGGATAGAATATCCTTTCATCATTGACATTTTCCGGAGTCGTGGACTTGGTGTTGAGCCAGATTCGGTCATAGACCCTGAAAAGATGGAAGTAACTCTGGGCACGGAAACACTTAGCCTCTGCAATGGAACGTTTCACGTCTTCTGTCTGCTCCATCTTTTCTCCGGCTTCGATGATTTCGTTGCAACTGCCGATGATGGTGTACATTGTCTTCCACAGGAAATCAACCTGAGTAGCGGAAGCCTTGAGATAGTTCGGGTCGTAGATTCCATAGAAATTGCCGGTTCCGCCATTTGTGGTGACAAGGTCTGTTCCCCGTACAAACGCAGTGAATGTGGAATTCTCGGTACTTTCGTTCATGAAGTTGCGGTCCTTGGCATAGAGTGCGTTGACGGCAAGTTTGAGACCCTCCGGAGTCGAAAATACATAGTCTATGGAGTATTTTGTGGCATTCTGCTCTTCCAGGAATTTATCGCAGGAAGTAAGGGCCATGATGGCTGATGCTAATATGATTATTGACTTTTTCATGATTCCGAGGCATTAGAAGGACACTTTCAAACCGAACAGTATGGTGCGTGGCTCAGGATAATCTCCCGGGGACTGCTCCGGACCATAACCGAGAACATTTGTCAGATACCAGAGATTTGTGGCTGACATGTACAGGCGAAGACTCTGCATCCTTGCCTTGCTGATGACCTCCGGCTTGAACGTATATCCAAAAGTCAGGCTCCTGAGTCTCAGATAAGATGCGTCCTGATAGCCGAGAGCGGATATGTAGGCCGGGGCCTGGGTCATATTCGGCGACGGGGCCTCGTTGGACGGATTGTACTTGGTCCAATAATTCCTCCTGATACCGTTGCGCTTGCCGGTCATATCACCGCCATCGGCGAATGTGGTCAGGTAGGAATTGTAGAATGTTCCACCGATGGACACATTGAGGACAGCGCTTAGGTCGAATCCGTAGAATGTGAATCCCGTGCTTACAGACCCGATCCAATCCGGGTCCTTGGACATGATGACACGGTCATTCTCGGTGATCTGGTTGTCCCCGTCAGTGTCGGCAATCTTTATTGAACCCGGTTTTGTGGTCGGCATGCAGGAAGATGCGATGTCGTCATCATTCTGCCAGATGCCGTCGAACTTGTAGTCATAATGGACATTTACCGGGTACCCGATGAACCACTTGTTGTTCACGTCATTGACCGGATTGCCGTTCTCATCCACCTCACCGCTGATACGCTTGATCCTGTTGACGTTACGTGCAAACGAGAAGTCGAGGTTCCAGACAAAATTGCGCTTCGAAACAGGGATTGTGTTGAGCGAGAACTCGATGCCCCTGTTCTGCACGCGGCCCAGATTGACGGTCTGGGTGGTGTATCCAAGCACCTGGTTGATGGACTTGGAGACAAGCAGGTCGGTCGTTTCAGTATCATAAAGTTCGATGGAACCGTTGATCCGGTCTCCCAGAAAGCCGTAATCGATACCGATATTGGCCGTTGTCGAGGTCTCCCATTTCAGGTCTGGATTGTAAAGCGTCGTGGAAGGAAGATATCCCGCACCGACATTGTCACCGAAACGGTAATAGAATGACGTCGTGTTGCCCAAAGTGGTGTATGGGCTGATGCCCTGGTTACCAACCTGGCCCCAGCTCAGACGCAGTTTCAGGTTGGACAGCCATTTCTCCGTACCCTTCATGAACGGTTCCTTGTTGACGCGCCATGCAAACGCGGCGGACGGGAACACGCCATATTTGTTGTTGGCACCGAACACGGATGAGCCGTCCACGCGGACCGACGCCGTGAAGAGATATCGCTCCATAAGATTGTATCTGACACGGCCGAGGAAGGATACCAGCTGACGCTTTGACAGTTCATAGTCCGGCTTGCCATATTCAATGGCGTTGCCTATGGCATTGTATGCAAGGTCGTCATTCGGGAATCCTGTTGCCGAATTGCCAATCTTTCTCCATGTGATGACATTGATGCTCTGCATCAGTGTAGCGTCAAGATGGTGGTTGCGGTTGAAGTCGTGATTGTAATTGAGGATGTTCTCCACAAGATAATCGGCAGAGTTGCTGTCACTTACGGTGGCGCTTCCCTGATTGTTCTTTCCCGTTGTGTGCCTCAGGCCAAGGTAGCTGTATGATTCCACATCCCTCTGGCTCATGCTGGCATTGAAACGGTAGGACAGGTCCTTGCAGATGTTCCAGTCCGCAAACACATTGATCATCAGTCTGCTCTGGACCGTGGAGTTGGAAGAGTTGTTTATGTTCCACATCGGGTTGGTGTGGGATTCGCCTGCCTCGGTGACATCCTCATAAAGATTGCCATCCTCATCGAACACCCTGGCCAGAGGAGGCATTGTCACGAATGAGTTGAACGAGCCGTCGGCAGTCTCTTTCCAGCTGCGCATATATGAAATGTTCGCCCCCATGCTGATGTTCTTGCCGAGTTTCTGGTCTATGTTGAGACGGCCGGAAACCTTCTTGAATCCGGATGACATCACCATACCGTCCTGACCGAACCATCCAAGTCCTGCCGCAACTTTTGTCTTGTCGTTTCCGGCCTGCACCAGGATGTTGTGGCTGTGCTGGAACGCAGGTTTGATCATCTGCTTCTCCCAATCCACATAACTGCCCTCCTCGAGGACGTCTTTCATCAGCCCACGGAAACATTCATCCTCGTCGTAATAGCCGTATGCATTGTAGAATGCTTCATGACGGTACGCAGCCCACTGCTCGCCATTGTAGAATTCGAAATTCCTGCTCACTGTCTGGACTGCGGCATAACCGTCATAACTTACCCTGGTCTTGCCGGAAGATCCACGCTTGGTGGTGATAAGTATCACACCGTTCGCGGCCCTGGCACCGTAGATTGACTGTGACGAAGCATCCTTGAGGACCTCTATCGACGCAATATCGTTTGAGTTCACATCATCGATGCTGGTCATCGGGACACCGTCCACGACATACAGCGGGGTGTTGTCCCCGGAGAGTGAATGGCGGCCACGGATCAGAATGGACGATGTACCTCCAGGGGCGGCGCTGCCGATATTGACCTGAATACCTGGGGCTGAGCCTCTCAGCATCTCTGCGACACTGGTTGTCGGAATCGTCTTTGCCTGTTCGGCGTCAACGGATGAGATTGCGCCCGTGATGTCACTTCTTTTCTGCACGCCATAACCGACCACGACAGCCTCGTCAAGCATTTTTATATCGTCGCTGAGCGTCAGCACGAAGTGGTCCATATCTGATGATGCAACTATTGTCTCCGGCTGGAAACCCATTGCCGTGACATCCAGACGGTCACCCTTGTCAGTCGAAATGGTGAAGCGGCCATCAAAATCAGTGATGGCGGCCACAGACGGATTTGTCGTTGACACAATAGCCGCTCCCGGAACACCAAGCCCGTCTCCATCAAGTACAGATCCGTAAATTGTCACCGTGCTCGGTGCCGGCTGTTGAGGTTTGACCGCCGTCACAGAAGCCCTGGATTTCGGTTTCGTGGATAGGACGATACTCCCCTCGATGATGTCGGCCTGCACATCTGTGCCGGCAAAGACATCATTCAATACGGCCAGGACATCCTTGTTCTTCGCCTCTACAGAGACAGTCCGGTTCTTGTCAAACAGGGCGTCATTGTAGAAAATTGAAAGTCCGCTTTCCGCTTCTATGGCACGGAGGACCGCAACGACTGGCTGGTTCTTCAGCGAAAGCGTGACTTTCTTTGTCTGGGCTCCTGAACTTGCAGACAGGAAGACCAGAAAAAGAATCGGAACGATTCGTATCAGTGTTTTTCTTAACATGTTTATGATGGTACTAATAAACTATTATGACTTGTTTCTCTGAAACATCGGGACTGTCAATACCTCTGCTGACAAACTCGAAATGAATGTCTGTCGTGTGTTTGAAGTATTCAAGGATGACTTCCAGCCTCTGTTTTGTGATGGTTCCCGTATATTTGTTCTTCAGAAGGCTTTCGTTCCTGACGACAAATTCCACGTCAAAGCGGTTCCCTATCATTCTGAGTGCGTCTGCCAGACTTGTATTGTCAAGAACAATCTTGCCTTCTTTCCATGAGACCGCTGTCACCGGATTTACTTCTTCCAATGTCAGTTTTTCGGATGTCGTGTCATACCTGTATGTCTGGCCCGGCTCGACACTCTGACAATGCCGCTGCCCCATGACATCATTGTATGACAGGTTGATCTTTCCCGTCACCAGAGTTGTACGGACATTCTTGCTCATGCCGGAATATGCCTCGACATTGAATTCCGTGCCCAGAACTTCGACGTCAACGCCATTGGCAGAGACAATGAAAGTCTTTCCGTTCTGTCTGGTCACCTTGAAATACCCTTCTCCATCCAGAGTGACATTCCTTGATTTTCCATCAAATTCCGAAGGATAGGTCAATGTCGAATTGGAGTTGAGCCACACCTCTGAGCCATCGGGAAGTGTGACATGTGAAGTCATCCCACTTGTGGTCTTCATCTCGACAAGGGATGACTGAGATGGCTGGAAATACTTGACGGACAGCAATATCGCCCCTGCCAGCAAAGGCACGGCAAGGATTGCTGCAGCCCTTTGGACCTTGCTCCAGAAATGCACCCTGCGGGATTTTGCGATCCTGTAATGCACGTTTTTCAACGCCTTTTCCGTATCAACATTCTTCAAGGCGCTGATCCTGGATGCAATGTTTGTTACCCGGCAGACCTGCTGGGCAATTTTGTGATTATCATCAGAGGACAGAATAAATTCATCCACTGCCTCACTGGATTCTTTGTCAAGATTTCCAAGAAAGTAATCTGACAGAAGCAGTTCCAAATCTTGCTCGTTATACATATTTTGTTTCACTTTATTATCTGATTGCGCATTATTATAGACAGTCTTGATGTCATTTACCCTAAATTTGAACAAAATATTTCTAACTTTGTGGTGGAGGTATGTCTTTGTCAGAGGATAAAATACTGTTTGACCGCATCAAAAATGGACGGGACACCGACGCTTACGACAAATTGTTCAGGCGCTGGTATCCCTCCCTTGTGGCGTATGCGTGCAATTTTGTAGATGACCCGGATGCGGAAAACGCTGTCCAGGATGTAATGCTGACACTTTGGGAAAAGGCCTCCGGCATCAACATAAAAGAATCCGTTTCCTCCTACCTGTTCACTTGCGTCAAATTCAAATGCCTTAATCTGATCGGCAGGGGGCAAGTCAAGGAAAAAGTGGTGTCCGCCATCAGGATGTCCATTATGGATTCGACGATGGATACAGATTTCTATACCATCAAAGAATTGAGTGTCAAACTTCAAAGTGCCCTCTGCGAACTCTCTGACGTCCAGAGACAGGCTTTCGAGATGAACAGATTTGACAACAAGACATACGAGGAAATTGCCCGGGAACAAGGTGTATCCGTCAAAACTGTCGAATACAGAATCTCCCAGGCCATCAAAAAACTCCGTGAGACTTTGAAAGATTACCTCCCTCTACTGGCCCTGCTGCTCGCCATCCCGCACTGAAAATTTATGGAATTCACTCTGCAGTCATATGAGATTCTGATAATCGGCCTGATGGTGATGGGACTTTTCCTGGCTATCATCCCGGTCGGGCGTGGCGACACCCGCCTGAGGGGATACAGGATTTCCCTGATTCTCATGGCCCTGTCGTTCATTTGCCTGGGGACATATTGTCTCTTCAAGGTACGGCTGCCAAGGGAGCTGCTGTTCATCCCGTTCTTCGTTTCGTCGCACATACAGGTCTGCCTGCTCGGCCTGGCTCACCTCAACCTGCTCAACCTGAATATCGTCCGCAAGAAACAGGTGCTGCTCACTTTCTGTCCTATGTTTGCGTGCGCTGCGGTATATGCGGCTGTGCAGATGTTCTGTCCGTTCGTGCCATTGACATCGTGGTCGACGCTCTTCCACTCGCTGACAAATCCAAGTGTCGTGATCCGGGTGCTCTGGCTGTTTGTATATATAGGTCAGATTGTCTATTATGCCGTGGTGTTCTTCCGTCAGGAAAAGATCTACAGCAGGGAGCTCGGGAACTTCCTCTCCGATGCACCCGACGCCAGATACCGCATGGCGCTATACAGTTTCATCGGTGCGCTTCTGGCCGGTCTCGACTCTGTGTGCATCTGCCTTACCCTCGACAAGTTCTGGGGAGGGCTCTTCAACCTGTTCATGCTGGTGCTTTACGCCATCATGTGCGCATTCTTCGTCCAATATCCATCAATATTCTTCAAGGTCTCAAGCATCATCACCGACATTCCCGAAGACGTGCCGTCTCCGACACCCTCTGATGATTCCTGGCCCGTTCTGAAACAACGGATCACGGCCGAGAAACTCTTCCTGACCGAGGGACTGACGGTGGAACAGCTGGCAGGGACCCTTTCGGTCAGCAAGTATGCGCTGTCCAAAATGATCAACACCAAGGAAGGAGTAAACTTCAACACCTTCATCGGAGGGCTCCGTATCGGGGAGGCACAGGCCAGGATGATGGAGCATCCCGAAATGTCCCTCACCGATCTCGCCGCTGCCGTCGGTTACAGCGAGCAGAGCAATTTCTCGCGCCAGTTCAAGGCTATCACGGGCTTCACTCCGGGAGAGTACCGCAAGAAAATTCAAGCCATCTGAGATACTGAAATCGCGTAAATCCACCTGTTTTTATCAATTATCGGGGCGTTTTCGACAAATTGATAAAAATGTTTGTGACATATATACATACTTTTGTATATATGTTTTTATCGAAATATATGCGAAGATATTTAAGATTCATGGCAATCCCGATTTTGTTGATTGCCATAGCAGGCGGATGCAGACCGAACAACATCGAACCCGAAAATCCTATCGACCCGATAGACAAGCCAGATGACAGACCGGACGGGCCCGGCGACAAGCCTGAAGTCCCGACTGATGAATATTACAAGGGCTGGAACACTACAGGCGAGTACCTCGTTCCAGAAGAAACCGACAAGGTCAACCCCAACCTTTTCCTCACCGAGGACGAGGACGTGGAGGTGGTCAGCGTCGACCCGGACAATCTTACTGCAGTCATACGCTTCAAGAAGGATGTGCCAAAACTCTACAGGGGCGCCCTGCTCATCATCGATCTGAGCGAGGATGACGACGACACACTCATCTATGTGAAGCATGTCGAAATGAACGGGAACGAGGCGACCATCCAGTTCAGGGGTGCAACCATAGGTGAGCTGTTCTTCAACAGGAAGGTCCTGCTCACAACAAACCCCAACCATGAACCTGTCGGGCCCGACGTAGAGGTGTTCACGGTAGAGGTTGTTGATGGCGAAGAAGAAGAGGCGACCAAGGCCGAGGGTGGATTTTTGGGAGAAACCCCTTTCTTCAATTTACAGAAGACCTATGAACTGTTCGACCCAAAGGTGACCAGCACCAGTTTCAACACCAAGTTCGAACTCAGTCTCGACTACTACTTCGACACCGAAAAGCCTAAGTCCGGAAAAGAGGCCGTCGACGGCGACCCATGGGAGAATTGGGACGAAGAGAACCAGGAACTTCTTGATGAATTCGCCGAGGACTATACCGAGGCGGACATGCACGAATCGTATGTTTATCTTGACGGCTATGCCGAGGCCAGTGCAGACGTCAAATTCGACGTCAATCTCAACAATGACTTCGACATGTTCGAGAAGAAGCTCAGGATAAAGGAGTGGAAATGGCACAAGATCAAGGGTCATATCGGCGTCGTCAAGATTACCATAAAATACAAGAACGCCCTCGACGCAAAGATCAACTGCGGAGTCCAGGGTACCTTCAGCACGGGTGCCCATCTCATGGTGAACAGCAGGACAATCGTGGGCGCCAGTTACAGTGACGAAGGCTTCAAGCCGCAAGCCGTCTTCTCACCCGGCAAGGACTACAAATTCGACACACCAAAGATCAAATCCTGCGAGGCCGACATCAAGATAGGCCCCGAGCTTGAAGCGATCATCCTTGCATACGGCGTATGTGGGCTGAAGATCCAGCCATTCCTGTTCTTCGGCGCAAAATACACCGGAAAAAAGATAGAGAACTCAAACCAGGTGAACGAATATTACGGATTTTCAGGCGAGCACTCGTTCGGCGCCGACTGCGATGCTACCGTCGTAGTCAGAAGACCAATAAGCGGCAAGATCGACGAGCTGGCGAAATGGCCCAAGCATGAGCCCATCATAAGAAAGACTTTCCACTCTTTCCCTGAGAAGATTGAGCCTAAGCAGAAGGACCTCAGCGTTTACCTGGACTATCGCGACAAGTGGGGCAAGGAGCTTGACGAGGAAACGCGCATGTGCATCTGGGACAGGGCACAAAAGGAGGAAGAAACACCTTCGAAGGGCGCGCTTGTAAGGGTGCAGACTCTCTCGACCATGCCTCCTGATACGAAAGGCACATTCCAGACAAAGGAAGGCAAGACCTGCCACGATGAGCAATACTTCTATGCGGATGACCTTGGCGAGGTCGTGGTCGATTTTGAAGTGCCCGGCCCTATGCAGTACGACTACACCTTCAGGGCCGACATCATCGACGGCGAAGGCAAGGAAATCCGGACCAATACCATCTACCCTCTCAACCGCATGAAGAGTTACACGGCCACCTATTCTGCGTCCGAATGCGATGGCGAAACCATCCTCACTATTGATGACTATGGCAAGAAAATTACCGAGAAGGGCGAGTTCACACGCGTTGTCGTATACGACGGATATCCAATTCAAGCCACTTACATTGTAGATTCCGACTTCCCGGAACTCTTTGAAATGGGTGACTTCGAATTCACCGGAAGCATGGGATACGTAACATATTACATGAAATACTACGCAGGCGAATGCCTGTTCGACCCCGTGCTCGACAATCTGGACTATATCAGGTGGGACCGCGACATGAACAACAATCACCTGGATTTCATTTTCAACGAAGAAGACTTCGGCGACCTGGAAGACTGCGTGCACGTGACAGGCCCTGAATGTTCTGTATTCTTCCCTCACACAGACATCACCTACTGGATGAACATCCCCGTCAAGGTGGCCACAGGATATCTTGACCCGGAGCAGAAGCACTACAGTTACCTTACCCTGAAATCGTACAAAATCCTTGACGACAGCAGCGAGGACCGTGCAAAGAAGGACGGCGACACGGAGTACGAGCCAAATCCGACTGTCCCAATGGAAGCGCTTGATGATGAAGACGGCACATGGGGCGACTTCATCGGCGGAGGCGGCGGCGATGACGATGACGACGACCTTGCCGGATACTACGTCCGGGTAAATGAAGAGCCGGAGAGTTGGGAGGGCAAGTACCTCATTGTTGATGAGAAAAGCCAGAATTTCTTCCTCAGCAACATAAACGGCATATACAATACTTTTAACGGGGCCTACACAGGGTCTCTGAACAATGGACGCATATCCACTTCCACTATGTACGCCGCTGACTCTTATTTCACTGTCAGCAAACTGTCTGACGGAAGCTACAGCATTCTTTCCAAGAAAGGCTATTATATCGGCTGCGAGGACAGCACGAACGCCACGTTTGACAAATGGGCCGAAGAGCCGATACCGAACACCATCACTTATGACACAGTCAACAAGTGCGTTCTCATCCAGGGCTACTACAACCACACACTCTGCTATGACGAAAGATGGGGCCAGTTCATCTATAGCACCTGGGCTGACTACAGCGCAGGAACATACCATCCCGTCCAACTTTATAAATTGCACGAATAGGAAATGTTCAGAAAAATTATAGTCACGCTTGTCCTGGCCGCGCTGGCCTTGCCGGCGCCGGGTCAGGACAATATCAGCGCAGCCCAGCAGGCTGCCTTGCACAAAATCATTCCTTATGTCAAATTCAGGTTTGGCTTGGACCTGAAGAGTCACCTCGTGTCTGAAGAGCACGAATATTATAGAGAAAACGGGAAATGCGAGGTGATCGGCTCCACAGTATATGTCACGAATGACATTGAATATTGGGATGAATCAGAAACGGTTGGTGGAAGAACCACGGTAACGACAGTACGCAGAGATTATCTGAAAAGCATTCCTTTGGTGATGCCGTACCTCAGCGGATTCTGCGAATGGTTCATGGGCGTGGCCGGAATGGACGGTTATGAAGAAAAGAACGTGACGTTCAATGGGGCTGCAGTCGACATTAAAAGCGGAATGAGCCAGAAGGAAGAGTACCCGAACAGTTATTTCCTTGAGAGAGCAGCCAAGTCGGAGCAGCTTTTCGGTAAATTTGACTGGTGGCTGGACAAACTGAATGCGTCACTTGCCACCTATGACATCATCAGCATCGATGACAAGAAGGTCGTAGTGTACAAAATGGTGTCCCATACAGCCTTTGGGAAAGACCTGAATCCCGAGATGCAGATGGCAGAAGCCTTGGCCATCGCCGTTGCCAAAGGACTGTCTCTGGAAGTTATGTTCTTCGATACCGATTATCCGGGAAATACAAGGACCGTCACTCTTTCGTTCGATGACATAATGAAAAGATTCTAGCCTATGAAAAAGATATTGATTGCAGCCGTAATGGCGTTTTTCACAGTATGCAACCTTTATGGAGGGGAATACAACTCGACTGGCTGGAGAATGTTGGACCTTGACGATCACAGATTCTTCATCACCGCAGGGGGACTGAATGCCATGATGGATCCTATCTCCTGCCACACCAAGGAAATACGCTTCGAACCTAAGAAAGACAGGGATTTCCGTGGAAACTGCAGCTCCATAATGGCAGTGAAGAACGCCCAGGGCAAAATCATCGCACAGGTAAAGGAAATGTTTGCCAGGCCCGAGCGCCAACTCACACTTGCCTTGATGTGGTCGTTAAACGGAGAAATCCCTACCGGGGAGTGCGTCTTCCTGTTCGTTCAGAAATTCAATCCCAACAATTATTCCTCTCCCAAAACATACGAGCTGAGGGTGCCTGTAAAAGAAGTGATGCCGGAATTTGACGAGCAGCATGCACTGGCCCTGCTCGATGAGAGGCTGAAGAAATGTTCCGATGCCAGGAAAATGGAGCTCGGCTGGGCTGAATACCTTGGCTTCGATGACAAGTATGTGACTTTGCGCTATGACTATGCCGCTTCCGACTTCGCATCGGAGGATGAAGTCATACAGGGCATTCTGGAACTTGTCAATGAACGGATCATGGACAAAAAATACACGGGAGGGTCAGGAATTGATTCCGTTGAGCACCTTGCCATGGTCACAAGAAAAGACGTCAGACTGATTTTCCGCAATACCACCACGGGGAAAACAAGCACGCTTGAAATGCTCTGGGAGGATTTCAAGCGGCTGCGCAGCGACTACACGATGTCAAAACTGATCGAGAAAAGCAAAAATCTGATGGACCAGCGGTCCAGTGGAATGGTTCCCGACAACGAGCTGAAGGACAGGCTGGATATAATCCTGAAAAACTATCTGGACGAAAGGGACAAAGATGCCCCCGAATACACCCCCGAATCCCTCGTCAATATCATATCGACTGGAATAAAGGAACTCACCTATCATTGGTATGACTTCATCCTGAACAAGTACATTTCAAAGGAGGAGGTCTTGAAACTCATCGTCGCCAATACGGAGTGCGGCCGCAATCCCATCAACAGGATGATTTCTCCGGAGGTCAGCAGATATGGTCTGACAATCAAAATCTGTCCTGACAAGGGCAAACTCAAATGTGTTGAGTATAAGTTCACTCAGCGCGAACTCTACGAGGCCCTGAAGGATAAATACGAACGCTGAGCCGGCGCTCATGTTGAATAAAATCTTATATTTATGAAACACAATCGTATCATCTCAATCTGCTTTCTATTCACTGCCATTTTCACGTCAACTGTTTCGCCATCTTGCAGGGCACAGGCCATTTCGGACGGGGAGACAGTCCAGCTCCTTCGCAAGATAGCGAACCTCGAAGCATTCCTGAACGACCAGATGGCATTCCCTGTGGACAGGATTGACAGTGAAACATATCACGACGCTACAGAATATATCCTGTTCAACGCCAGCCGATACCAGGAATTCACTATTGACGGCGACCACGTGAAATTTTCGCAGACACTGAATCCCGAGCTGCATAACACGACGACCACCAAAGAGAGTATCGGACTCGATGAGAAAGGTAATCGGGTCAGGTACTCAACAACCACCAGCAAAAACTGGGTGGACGCGAATGATGTCTGCTACGCAAACAACTGCATGGCGCATTATTCTCTCTATTATCTTTTCGAGAAGTCTAACCCATTTGTGGCAGGCGCCACTTGTTCTCAATTGCCACAAGTTTCCATACTCTACAACTGGCTTTTCATGATGTGCAGGTACCACCTTGAAGAGACTATGGTGTACAATGGAAATCTCTTCTTCCATACTGAGAAGACTCCGGAAGAGTTTCAGGAGCGTTTCGTGGAGATGCATCAGACCAGGAAGATAAGTGAAACGGATTACGACTCCATAGATGCCAAGGTTCTTGATATCCTGGACTATTATCGTTTGAGACTGAACAGCGAGATCCGCGTATTCGACACAGCGTGGATGACTTTCTCTGGCGTAAAAACGGACACCATCCAGGTTTGCCTCCACAAGGGTGAACTGCAAAAAGATGACTTTGACCTGTCAGGAATGACCGACGACGAGATTGCGAAAACGGCTTACTACGTCAATGCGTACCCGTTCGCGATAGCACTGGCATACAGGAAGAATATCCACATCACCAGGTATAACGACGACTCCGTAAGCGTTGATGTCCCTTACGGAAAAGTCGTCGACATTGTCAGAAAGTACTATGCCCCTATGGTTCTCAAGAAGACCCTGGGGGATAACCCGTTCTATGTCGCACCATAGGACGCTCAACCGTAAAAAGTCCGTGGTCGCCCGTGACCTCGTGAACGGGTGTCGGATCGGGATGTGCATGACTGGACATCAAAGATGTACCGGTCATGCACAGAACAAGACGCGGGAAGCCTTTACTGCCTGTCTATGAACTCCAGGAGGATCTCGCCCATCCTGGGGTTGTGCCAGATGTAGGAGCCGTGATTCTCGCCGGGAACGATGCAGAGGGTGGAGTGAGGCAGATGATTGGCAATCAGGCAGGTGTGATCATAGCTGATAAGGTCGTCCTCGCCGGCGCACACAAGCACCGGGCAGTCGATCGCCTCAAGGGCAGAGGGTTCTATCCGGGGCTCGCGCAGCATCATTGCAATCAGCGGGTCCGACGGGTCGCTGTCACCGTAAATCTCTTCCCACACCCCAGGTTCCATACAGTCCACCGATATGTTTGCGCCGCTGATGGCCATCAACGAGACTGTGCCGGGGTGGGCAAGTTCCAACTCGAGCGCCACAATGCCCCCGTCGCTCCATCCATACACAATCGGCCTCTCGATGCCGAGCAGTCCGCAGAACTGCCACACATCCTCGGCCATGTCGGCATAATGATATTCAGGCAGCAGTTCGTTGGCGCCCTGGCCGCGCGAATCAAGTGCATACACACGGTAACCGGCACGGACCATCTGGGCCGAAAGGGTGTCCAGGTCGTGATGTGAACCGCCGTTGCCGTGAAGCAGAATGACCGGCCTGCCCTGTCCCTGGACCTCGTAGAGCAGCGACACCCCGTTGACATCAGCCGTGAACTCCCCGACCGGAAGCGGCCTGCCGCAGGAAACAATGGCGCACAAGGCCACCAGGAAAAGGAAGGTTTTCTTCAAATTATTCTGCCTTGAAGGTGCTGGAAAGGAAGAGTTCGTCCATCTGGACCTGGTCGATCCGGCTTGGAGAGTCGATCATCACGTCGCGTCCCTGATTGTTCTTCGGGAATGCGATGTAGTCGCGGATGGTCTCCTGACCGCCGAAGAGGGCGCAGACACGGTCAAATCCGAATGCCAGACCTCCATGAGGCGGTGCACCGAACTTGAAGGCGTTGATGATGAACCCGAACTTGTATTCGGCGTCCTCCCTGGATATGCCGAGCACCTCGAACATCCTCTGCTGCATATCGGCATTGTGGATACGGATACTGCCGCCACCGAGCTCTGTGCCGTTGAGGACAAAGTCGTATGCATTGGCGCATACTCTCTCGAGGTCTTCCTTCTTGTCTGAATAGAACCACTTCTCGTGCTCTGGCTTAGGAGCGGTGAACGGGTGGTGCATTGCGTAGAAACGCTGTGTCTCGTCGTCCCATTCGAGAAGAGGGAAATCCACAATCCACAGAGGTGCGAACACCTTCGGGTCGCGAAGACCGAGGCGGCCGCCCATCTCGATACGCAGAACACCGAGCTGGGTCTGTGTCTTTCTCTTTGCACCGCAGAGGACGAGGATCATGTCGCCACTGGCGGCCTCGAACCTGGCTGCAACGGCCTTGAGCTCCTCCGGAGTGTAGAATTTGTCTATGCTTGACTTGATGGAGCCATCCTCATTGACTTTGATGTAAACAAGGCCCTTGGCACCGACCTGAGGTCTCTTGACCCACTCTGTGAGCTGGTCGATCTCCTTGCGGGTATATGAAGCGGCGCCAGGGACGCAGATACCGCCGACATACTCGACACCGTCGAACACTGAGAAGCCATGTCCCCGGACATCTGATGTGATCTCGTGAATCTTCATTCCGAAACGAACGTCAGGCTTGTCGGATCCGTAGTAATCCATTGCGTCGTACCAGCTCATGCGAGGGAGCGGATTCGGGATGTCAACGCCGAGGGCGTTCTTGAACATCGCTCTCATCATGCCTTCAAACATGTTGAGGACATCCTCCTGCTCGACAAAACTCATCTCGCAGTCGATCTGGGTGAATTCCGGCTGACGGTCGGCACGGAGGTCCTCGTCACGGAAGCAGCGCACAATCTGGAAATAACGGTCATAACCGGCCACCATAAGGAGCTGCTTGAAGGTCTGTGGGCTCTGTGGAAGTGCGTAGAACTGGCCCGGATTCATTCTGGAAGGAACGACAAAGTCACGTGCGCCTTCCGGTGTGGACTTGATGAGATATGGGGTCTCGATCTCCATGAATCCCTGACCGTCAAGGTAGGTGCGGATCTCCTGTGCGAGACGGTGACGCAGCGCCAATGCCCTCTGGAGAGGTGCGCGGCGAAGGTCAAGGTAACGGTATTTGGCACGGATGTCCTCGCCGCCGTCGGAGTTTTCCTCGATGGTGAAAGGAGGAGTTACTGACTTGTTGAGGATCTTTATTCCCTCAAGCGCTATCTCGATGTCGCCGGTCGGCATCTTGGGGTTCTTGCTCTGGCGCTCGACAACGGTACCGGTGGCCTGGATGACAAACTCTCTTCCAAGTCCTTCGGCTGCCTCGACGAGAGAAGAGTCTGCCGAAGCGTCCACAACGAGCTGTGTGATGCCATAACGGTCACGGAGATCGACAAATGTCATGCCTCCGAGCTTCCTGTTTTTCTGCACCCATCCGGCGAGTGTCACCTTCTGGCCTGCATTCTCAATGCGGAGTTCTCCGCAAGTGTGTGTTCTGTACATTTTTATGTATGGTTATGTTTTATCCTTTTTTGCGGGACAAATATACGATTTTATTCCTTTCGTTGACTATGAAAGTTTCAATGTGAGGGCAATGAAATCCTCGACCGAAAGGCGTTCCGGACGGAGATCGAACACAGGGTCCGCCACAAAGGCCATCTGCTCTTCCATCATCCAGCCCTCCTTTTCGCTCTTTGCCAGAATGAACTGGCGCAGCGAGTTGCGCAGGGTCTTGCGGCGCTGGTTGAATGCGGCCTTGACGACATTCTTGAACATCGCCTCGTCGCAGCCCAGACTCGTGCGGTCATTGCGACGCAGCCTGATGACGGCGGACTTGACCTTCGGAGGAGGGTTGAACGCCCCCTCACCCACCGTGAACAGGTATTCTATGTCATACCAGGCCTGGAGCAGCACCGACAGAATGCCGTATGTCTTCGTGCCCGGTTTCTCTGCGATTCGCTCGGCCACTTCCTTCTGGATCATGCACACCACCTGCGGAATCTGCTCCTTATAGTCCAGGACCTTGAAGAAAATCTGCGAGGATATGTTGTACGGGAAGTTGCCGATGAGCAGGAATTCGCCCGGAAAGAAGCGTTCCAGCTGAAGTTTCAGGAAATCCGCCTCTATCAGCGAGCCGTTGATCTGCGGGAAATGGACCAGAAGATAGTCCACCGACTCCCTGTCGATCTCGACGGCACGCAGCTCGACATCCTCCCTTCCGAGGAGATATTGGGTGAGCACACCCATTCCCGGGCCGACTTCCAGCACCTGTGCCACCGTCCCCTGGGGGACAGTCAGGGCCGAGGCGATGTTCTGCGCCACCGACAGGTCGGTAAGGAAATGCTGCCCAAGGGCTTTTTTAGGTCTGACTTCGCTCATGTTGTCTCTTTAGTCATTCTTAAATAGAACTGCCGTCCCGTCAAAGGGGCGGCAGTTGAAATATTGTTTGAAAAGGAAGATTATTCTTCTGTTTCCTCTTCCATGTAGCTCTGGATGAGCTTTGCCTGAACGTCTGCAGGAACTGTCTGGTACTCTGCGAACTCCATGGTGAAGGTTGCTGAACCTGCAGTGAGGGAGCTGAGGGTTGTAGAGTACTTGTAGAGCTCTGCGAGAGGAACGCGTGCATTGAGGACTGAGAATCCGCGGTCAGTGCCCATACCCTCGATGATTGCGCGACGGTTCTGGAGGTCTGACATGCAGGCACCCATGTAATCAGAAGGAGTGAGGACCTGGACCTTGTAGATAGGCTCCATGATCTTCGGACCTGCCTGACGGAATGCCTCTTTGAATGCGTTGCGGGCTGCGAGGATGAACGCGATTTCCTTTGAGTCTACCGGGTGCATCTTGCCGTCATATACGAATACGCGGATGTCGCGGGCGTATGAACCTGTGAGAGGTCCCTCCTCCATCTTCTGCATGATACCCTTCTTGATAGCAGGCATGAAGCTGGTGTCGATGGCGCCACCGACAACGCAGTTGTAGAACTCGAGCTTGCCGCCCCAGTCGAGAACAGTGTCCTCGCGGCTCTTGATATTGAGGACAGCTTCCTTGCCGTCGATCTTGAATCTTGCAGTGGTCTCAACGCCTTCTACGATAGGCTCGACGAGAAGGTGAACCTCACCGAACTGGCCGGCTCCACCGGACTGCTTCTTGTGACGGTACTGTGCCGTAGCGACCTTGGTGATGGTCTCGCGGTAAGAGATGCGAGGTGCCATGAACTCGACCTCGATCTTGAACTCGTTCTTGAGTCTCCACTTGACGAAGTTGATCTGCTGCTCGCCATTGCCCTGGAGAATGGTCTGCTTGAGTTCCTTTGCGTACTGAACGAGGATGGTAGGGTCTTCGGCTGAAATCTTGTTGAGTGCCTCGCCGAGCTTCTCCTCTTCCTTCTGGTCAACTGCCTTGATTGCGCAGCGGTACTTAGGAGCAGGGAAGTTGATGTGCTCGAAAGCGATGTCGGCGCCGCTCTGGCAGAGAGTTACGTTGGTCTTTCCGGTCTTGAGCTTGACTGTACAGCCAAGGTCACCGGCAGCGAGCTTCTCGACCTGAACCTTGTTCTTTCCAGCAACCGCATAGATGGCTGTGATGCGCTCCTTGTCTCCTGTCTCAGGATTTTCGTAGTCGCCTGCTGCCATTGTGCCGGACATTACCTTGAAATATGCAACCTCGCCGAGGTGCTGCTCAAGGGCAGTCTTGTAGATGAAGATGGAAGCCTTGCCGGACTCTGCACACTCGATCTCTGCACCGTCCTTTGTGGCGTTCTTGCGCTCTGCAGGTGAAGGGCAGGTGTCGATGATGAATTCCATGAGTCTCTTCACGCCGATGCTCTTCTTGCCTGAGAGGCAGAGAACAGGGTAAGCCTCACCGCTGCGGATGCCGAGTCCGAGTCCCTTGTGGATCTCTTCGTCGCTGAGTGTCATCTCCTCGAAGAACTTCTCCATGAGCTCCTCGTCAAACTCTGCTGCCTTCTCTGTAAGAGTGCTGCGGAGCTCTTCTGCCTCGTCTGCATACTCTGCAGGGATCTCGAGTTCCTCGCGAGTGCCGTTGTCATCCTTGAAACGGTACATCTTCATCTTGAGGACATCAACGAATGCGTTGAAGCCTACACCTGCATTAACAGGGAACTGAAGGATGACAGCCTTGCCTCCGAAAGCCTCTTTGATTGTGTGGAGAGTGTTCTCCCAGTTGGCCTTTTCGCCGTCGAGCTGGTTGACACCGAGGATGACAGGGACTTTGTATTCCTCTGCATATCTTCCGTAGATTTCTGTGCCGACCTCGACACCCTGCTGTGCATTGACGAGAATCACGCCTGTCTCGCATACCTTGAATGCAGATACTGCACCGCCGGAGAAGTCGTCAGAACCCGGAGCGTCGATGAAGTTGATCTTGTGGTCCTTGTACTCTGCATAGAGCGGAGTCGCGAACACTGACTTCTGGTTGGTCTGCTCGAATTCTGTGTTGTCGGAAACTGTTGACTTAGCCTCGACAGCGCCCTTGCGGTCAATCACCTTACCTTCGTAAAGCATTGCCTCTGACAAAGTGGTCTTACCGGATCTGGTGCTACCGAGGAGTACCACATTACGGATGTTCTGAGTTGAATAATTTTTCATTTTGTATGGATGTTATTAATTACTATTGCCCAATGATGGTATATCCGCGCAAATCTACGAATTTCCGTGTTATTTGCCAAAAAAAAGCACAGGCAATGTAAAACTGCACCCGATCAGCCCCAGACATCATTGCGGAACCGGTCCATCATTTCCGCTCCGCCAAGCCCGAAACTCTCTCTGAGCCAGGCATCGAAACCGTCCTCATCCACCCCCATGTCCCGGCACACACGGCCGAACGACACAGTCCCGTCTGCAAGCGCCTGCCGGTCTTCCAGGAAGGCGTTGAACATGCTTAAAAATCTTTCCATTCCAAAAAACATTTTGACACGGCAAAACTGACATTTCGTGACAAGAAATGCAATACCCGGCTGTCAGATTTTTCTTTTTTTGAGGCTTTTTGACGATTTTGACAATTTTTGCTTGTCATTGGGCTGTTTTGCTTGTCCTTTTTTGTTCCGATGACAAGATAATTTTGTTCATAATTTTTTGAGTTATGGACAATTACAGCATAAAAAAGAACATCGAGACCAGACGCAAGACGATAAAATGCACACAACAGATGGTGGCAGAAGAGATCGGAATGTCAAGACAGGCCTACCGGGCTCTGGAAAAAGGCAGGACTATCCTTGTGAATGACACCATCGACGACATTGCCAAAGCCCTCCGCACCACAAAGGAGGAGTTGATACTGGGCTATAATCCTGACAACAGGGACGGTCGCCTCAATGATGTACGGCAGAATTACGAGTCAATGCTGGAAGGGTACAGGAAAGAGGTCGACAGGCTCAACGAGAAAGTGCAGGACCTGCGCAAGATCATCTCGGCCCAGGACGAGAACCTGGCATCCAGGCAGGACTCCATCAACCTGCTGCGCTCCAGGCTGGACGATGCGAACAAAAAACTTGCAGAGTACGGCGGCAATGTGTAATTTTGCCGAGTGCCGAATACTAAAGAAATACATCTTCTGAATTTCCTCGACGAGAGCCGCGTCGAGGCCGGGTGTGACGAGGCCGGAAGAGGGCCGCTCGCCGGAGCAGTGTTCGCCGCCGCTGTCATCCTGCCGCACGACTTCCACCACCCACTGCTGAACGACTCCAAGCAGATGAGCGAGAAAGCCCGCAATGAATTGAGGGAAATCATTGAAAAAGAGGCAATTGCATGGGCCGTCGAGGCCGTGGGGCCGGCAGAAATTGACGAAATCAACATCCTGAACGCGTCCATTACCGGTATGCAGCGGGCCGTGTCACGCCTGTCCACCGTACCGGATTTCCTGCTCATTGACGGCAACAGGTTCAAGCCGTTCGGCAAATACAAATACACCGATTACGCCACGATTGTGAAGGGGGACGGCAAATTTGCCCCCATCGCGGCCGCGTCTGTGCTTGCCAAGACCTGGAGGGATGAATACATGCGCCGCATCGCGGCCGAATACCCCCAATATGGCTGGGACCGCAACATGGGCTACCCGACCCCGGAGCATATAGACGCAATACGGCGGTACGGAATGACTCCATACCACCGTAAAAGCTTTCATCCGAAAGAACTCGAACCTACTCTTTTCTAAGAACCTGTTTTGAAATGGTTGACGAATTTTATTATGGAAGATTTTTCTTGGATTTTGAAACCGGAATGAGGGCGCGTAGCCGCAGCTACGTAACCGAATGACAGTTTCAAAAGACTGAAAAAGATTAATAAGAAAAGAAATTAATCATTTCAAAACAGGTTCTAAATGTTGGTCTCGAATTCCTTGAGGAAACGCATATCGTTCTCGAAATAGTTTCTGAGGTCCTTGACCTGCCATTTGAGCATTGCGATGCGCTCGACTCCCATTCCGAATGCAAATCCGCTGTACTTCCTGCTGTCGATGCCGGAAGCCTCGAGGACGTTGGGATCCACCATTCCGCAGCCCAGGATCTCGAGCCAGCCGGTGCCCTTGCAGATGTTGCAGCCCTTTCCGTGGCAGATGTTGCAGCTTACGTCCACCTCAGCCGACGGCTCTGTGAACGGGAAGTATGAAGGCCTCATGCGGATCTGTGTCTCGGGACCGAACATCTCGCGGGCAAAGAGGAGGATGGCCTGCTTCATGTCTGCGAATGTGACGTTCTCGTCGATATAGAGACCCTCGACCTGATGGAATATGCAGTGTGCACGGGCGGAAATGGCCTCGTTGCGGAAAACACGGCCCGGGCAGACGACTCTGATAGGGAGTTTCATCTTCTCCATCATGCGGACCTGGACACTTGATGTGTGGGTACGCAGAAGGATAGGGTTATGCTGCTCATTGTCAGTGACAAAGAACGTGTCCTGCATCTCGCGGGCGGGGTGCTCCGGAGGGAAGTTGAGGGCCTCGAAGACATGCCAGTCATCCTCGACCTCAGGACCTTCTGCCACATCATAGCCGAACTTGCGGAATATCCCGACAATCTCCTCGCGGACAATGCTGACCGGATGGCGCGAACCAAGCGGATAACTGTCGCCGGGGGCTGTGAGGTCTATGTCCGATGCGCCTGCGCCCGCCGATGTGGCAAGGCCGGCCTTGAGTTCTTCTATCTTGGCGGCAGCAGCGTTCTTGAGCTGGTTGAGCTTCTGACCGAACTCCTTCTTCTGCTCCTTGTCGATGGTGCGGAACTCATCGAAAAGCGCTGTGATTTCACCCTTTTTGCCCAGAAGACGGACGCGGGCTTCTTCTATTTCCTGTTCTTTCTGACATTTGAGATTCTCGATCTCAGCGAGAATTGCTTCTATTCTTTCTTTCATAGCGGCGGCAAAGATAGTTATTTTTTCTTTTTGGTGAGGGCTGCTGCGGCCTTTTCACGGCGTCTTTCACGAGCCTGGCGGGCCTTTGCGGCGCCCTGCTTGAGATAAAGAGTCCACTGCTCCGGGGTGAACAGTTTCTGATAGGCGGCATCGATGCGGTCCCACCAGCGGTCCTGGATCTCGACATAGACAGAAGTGTTGGACACCTTCGATTTCTGGAGTTCCTCCAGTTCGGCCCTCATTCCGGAATAGTCGTGCTTGAGGATCGAGTCCACATAGAACACCTGCCAGTCGTCCAGGTCCAGCGCCTCGGCCAGACGGTCTGACTCGGCCTCGCACATTTCCTCCAGGGACGGTTCCTTTTCCTGCTGGGCACGGCACAGCGGCGCTGCTGCAAGCATGACAGCCAATATCGCAAATACAAACCTTATCTTCATGACCTTATAGTTTCGTTGAAAATAATTTAGTAGATTTGCAAAATTAGTGAAATAAATAGAACATTATACAAATGAAGAGATTATTTGCATTTTCTGCCCTTCTGGCAGCGGGCCTGACACTGGTCGGGACACGCACCGACGCCTGCACCAACGTACTCGTCACCAAGGGCGCCAGCGCTGACGGCAGCAACATGATTTCGTACGCCGCAGACAGCCACGAACTGTTCGGCGAACTGTATTCGCACCCTGCCGCCGACTGGAAGGACGGGGAGATGCTGAAAGTGTATGAATGGGACACCGGGCGTTACCTGATGGACATCCCGCAGGTGAGCCACACATTCAGGACGATGGGCAACATGAACGAGTTCCAGCTCATCATCGGCGAGACCACATACGGCGGCCGCGAGGCTCTGTATGACTTCGACCACGGCATCGATTACGGTTCGCTGATATACATCACCCTCCAGCGTGCCAAGACCGCCCGCGAAGCCATCAGGACCATCGTGGACCTGGCCGACACGTTCGGATACTGCTCCGAGGGCGAGTCCTTCTCGATTGCCGACAAGGACGAGGTGTGGGTGATGGACCTCATCGGACGCGGTCCCGGCAAGAAGGGCATCGTCTGGGTGGCACGCCGCGTCCCTGACGGATATATCTGCGCACATGCCAACCAGTCCCGCATCAGCACGTTCCCGCTCGATGACCCGGACAACTGCATGTACGCCGACGACGTCATCGACCTTGCCCGCGAGCATGGATGGTTTGACGGTCCGGACGAGGAGTTCAGTTTCTGCGACGCCTACAATCCGCTGGATTTCGGTGGGATGAGGGGCTGCGAGAGCCGCGCCTGGTCTGCATTCAACATCCTCTGTGACGGCAATTTCGTGTTCGAGGACGGCGGCAAGGAAGTATCCGTTCCGGCGGCTCATTATCTGCCATACGCAATGGGTTATGACAAGACCCTGCGCTTCCCTCTCTTTGTCAAGCCGGCAAGGAAAATCACCGTCAAGGACGTCGCCGACGTGATGAGAGACCATTTTGAAGGTACGCCGATGGATATGACCACCGACATCGGGGCAGGCGGAAACGCCCTTCCTTACAGATGGAGGCCGATGGACTTCACATACAACGGAAAGGAATATTGCAACGAGCGCGCAATCGCCACCCAGCAGACCGGTTTCTGGTTTGTGGCGCAGTCCCGCGGATGGCTTCCGGACGAGATCGGAGCGCTGGACTGGTTTGGCTGCGATGACGCCGCAACATCCTATCTCACACCTATTTATGTATGCACCAACACCATCCCTGAATGTTTCCGCGAAGGCAACGGAGACCTCGTGCATTACAGTGCAACCGCAGCGTTCTGGATGTGCAACCGCGTGACCAACGCCTGCTACAAGATGTATGACAGGATGGCTCCGGTGGCCCGTGCAAAGGCCGACAGCTGGGAGAATGCCCGCCTCGCAGAGATCGCATCAGTCGATGCCAAGGCCCTCGAGATGTACAACGCGGCCAAGGCAAAGAAGCCTCGCAAGGGCGCAGACCCTCTCAAGGACGTGAAGAACTACCTGACCGGATGGTCCGTTGACAACGCGGGCGACATTTTCGCGCAGTGGACCGCACTTGAAGAGGAACTGCTCGTGCGATTCATCGACGGCAATGTCAAGGAAATCAAGGAAGACGGCAGCTACACCCTCACCCAGCCGGGCTACACCGAGATGTGGAAGGCCGCTGTCGCAAATTCGCACCATGCCGATATTCTCGAAGTAAAATAAAACACCACATAACCGATAATGAAAACCAATATCAAGAAAAACTGGCCTCGTTATGCCCTTGAATGGGGCATCCTCGCCATTATCATCATTTTCATCACAGGACTTGCCAAATGGGTCATTCCGTCTCTTGAAGCCGCCGACCCGGAGCGCTACTGCCCGATGGGCGGTCTCCAGGCCCTGTCCACCTACTTCCTCAGGGGCTCGCTGCCTTGCTCGATGAGCACCGTGCAGATCGTGATGGGCATCGCCCTTGCCGCTGCCGTCATCCTGTTCAGCAAACTTTTCTGCTCGTACATCTGCCCTGTCGGGACAGTGCAGGACCTGATGGCCAAACTCCGCAACGCATTGAAAGTCAAGACTTTCAACATTACCAACAAGATTGCCGACAAGGCACTGCGCATCCTCAAATATGTCCTTGCATTCCTGCTGTTCTACATCACATCGACTCACAGCGAACTGTTCTGCAAGAACCTGGACCCTTACTATGCAGTCGCCACCGGATTCAAGGGTGAGATCACCCTCTGGATGGCTCTGTGCTCAGTGGCAATCGTGTTTGTGGGCGGATTCTTCATCAACAACTTCTGGTGCCGCTACATCTGCCCGCTCGGAGCCGTTTCCAATTCCCTGAAATTCTGGATGTGGATGCTGGCCCTCGTTGCCGTGTACTGGATCACCGACCTCTTCAAGATTCCTATCCCGTGGGCACTGCTCCTGGGGGTCTTCTGCCTTGCAGGATATCTCCTCGAAATCCTCAACTCCAAACCTGAATACCAGGTACTCAGCGTGTACCGCGATGCCGAAGCCTGCAACGGGTGCGGCCTCTGCGAGAAGAACTGCCCTCACAATGTGGGCATCGGCGCGTTTGACGGCAAGGTCTGCAGCGTGGACTGCAACCTCTGCGGCGAATGTGTGGCCAGCTGTAACAGGCAGGCCCTGCAGATCGGTGTCAGCAAGAAATGCAAGGGCGGTTTCTGGAAATACGCCCCTGCCATCGTCACCGTGGTCCTTATCATACTCGGCATCTGGCTTGGACAGCGTCCGGAATTCGAGATTCCTACCATCAACGAGACCTGGGGCATAGAGAGGATGGGGCCTGACAGCACAATGGTGCAGATCGTCGACCCTGCGACTCTCCAGACCATGGAAATGACGGGACTGAAATCCGTGAAATGCTTCGGAAGCTCGACTGCCTTCAAGAACAAACTCATCGACATCAAGGGCGTACACGGCGTCAAGACTTTCGTCGTGCACCACCGCGCCGTCATCACATACGACCCGGCAAAGACCAGCCCTGAAGAAATCCAGGCACAGGTATTCGTCCCTGTCAAGGCCAAGACAGACAAGGCTCCGACCCTCAATGCCGGCGACAGTGTCAAGGTTGTGACCATCAGGACTGACAACATGTTCGACCGCATGGACTTCACATACCTGGGTCTGCAGTTCCGCAACACCGACAAGCAGATCTACGGACTCGAGAGCGAGTTCGCCTGCCCTCTCATCGTGCGCGTGTTCATGGCACCGGACGAGCAGGTGGACGAGGCTTACTTCAAGGAACTCGTCGAAAGGAAAGAGCTTCTGACCCACAACCCGAAGACCGGCGAAGTCATCAAGTCCATTCCTGTTGACTTCGACTTCATCAAGATGGAAGAAGGTGTCTCCTACATAAGCGTCGAGGAATATGTCAAGAAGATGTTCGACGGCTTCGACAGCGGTTCGTTCAACGGACGCTACACCGACGCCGAGGGCAAGGAATATGTCCAGAAACGCGAGCTCACCTACGAAGGCCAGCCTCAGTATGTGTATGAGATCGCCAACCAGGACTATGAGAAACCGGTCTTCAAGAGAGCCAACGCATTCAACTTCCTCTCCAACCACGTGTCTAAGGAAGAGGGCGTGATCAGCGTCAAGGTGGACATCAACAAGGACCTTGTCCCTGCCATCCAGATACGTTTCGCGGCCCCTATGACAGAGGAGAAACTCTGGAGCATGCTCAATGAAGACCCTTGGACCATCACCTACGCCCGCGACGACGTGCGTGAGCAGCCGGCCAAGATCCAATTCGAGACTCCGGGTGTCGTTTACCCTTATGTAGCAGAATAATATAATAATGAAAAGAATCGTCCTTTCCCTCGCGGCCCTGGCCGTAAGCGCCCTGTCCTTTGCGGACGAGGGCATGTGGATGGTGAATGCCATCTCCGAAGCACTGGAAACAAAGATGCAGGAGCGCGGGCTCGAACTCAGCGCCGGCGAGATCTACAATGCCGACGCCGACGGAGCGGCACTGTGCGATGCCATCGTGTCCCTTGATTTCGGCTGCACCGGAAGTTTCATCTCCAATGAAGGCCTGGTCATAACAAACCATCACTGTGCATATTCCGACGTGTTCGCGCTGAGCACCGAGGAGCACAATTACCTCGAGGACGGCTTCTGGGCAATGCTCCGCAGCGAGGAAGTCAGGATTCCGGGCAAGCACATCCAGCTTCTCAAAAAGGTCATAGACGTCACTGACGAGGCCAATGCCATCATCGAGGCAGAAGGTCTGGAAGGCCGTCCGATGGGCTCCCGCAGGCTTTCACACCTGATCGAGCAGAAATACCAGCAGGCATATCCCGACCTTGTCCCTTCGCTGGCATCGATGTGGGCCGGAAGCAAATATTACCTCGCCCTGTACAAGGAATATGACGACGTGCGCCTCGTGGCCGCGCCTCCTGTCAGCATCGCCGCGTTCGGTGGAGACATCGACAACTGGGAATGGCCGCAGCACAAGGGCGATTTTGCGATGTACCGCGTGTACGAGAACGGTCAGCCGCTCAACCCCGGGCGCAAGCTCGACATCTGCACGTCCGGTCTGGAAAAGGGTGACTACACCATGGTGATAGGCTATCCCGGCAGGACCGACCGCTACATTTCCGCTCCGAAACTGTCCTGCAGGCTCTATGCCCAGTTGGCAGTGAGGACCGTGATAGACGGACATTTCATGGACATCATGAAGAGATGGATGGACGAGGATGAGTCCATCCGCCTCAAATACTCCAACCGTTTCTTCTCGCTGAGCAACACACAGGAACTGTATCTCGGAGAAATCGAATGCTGCGAGAGGTATTTCGTCCAGGATGGGAAGTTTGGCGAGTTGGAAGACCTTCAGGAATGGATCGATGCAGACCAGGCCAGGGCGGCCAGGTGGGGCACTCTTTCTGACGACCTGAATGCCACATACGACGCCGTCATCCAGCCAGAGGCAATCTTCACCATCTACCGCCAGACCCTTGTCAATTCCAGCCCTCTGAGCCTGCTGGCACTCAGGATCAAGTCGCACCCTGAACAGGCCGAAGAACTCGCCGCCACTGTATATCCGACAATCGACATGAGTGTCGAGGAGGACATTTTCCGCACGGCTGTCACATACTATTACAGCATTCCTGAAGAGATGATGGGCCCGTACCAGAAAGAGATGTACCAGATATATATGGATGACTCGGAAGCGTTCTTCGAGCAGGTATGGGGCGACGGCAAGGTCGAGTACGGCAACCCTCTCTACAAGTTCTACACAGACGTTACAGCCAAGTCGTTCCATGACGCCATTTCTGAGGCCGAGGGTGACAAGACTATGCAGGGACTCAACCGCGAGTACACCCGTGCGCTCTATCAGATGAGGCTGGAACAGGGCGGGGAGCAGTACCCTGACGCCAACTCCACGATGAGACTCACATACGGCACTGTATGCAATCTGTATCCTCGTGACGGCATATTCAACAGCTGGAAGTCTTCCGTGACAGGCATTTTCGAGAAATTTGTCCCAGGCGACATCGATTATGACCTCAAACCGGAATGGAAAGACATTGTCGCATCATACTCCGGCGCAGTGAATTTCCTGACTGACAACGACATAACCGGAGGCAATTCCGGATCGCCGGTACTCAACTCGAAGGGGCAGCTGGTAGGTCTGGCGTTCGACGGCAACAAGGAGTCGCTCGCATCGAATGACATGTACTTCCAGAGGTTCAACAAATGTGTCTGTGTGGACATCAATTATGTTCTTTTCATCTTGAAGGAATATATGCACATGGACAGCATCATCGAGGAAATCGGAAAATGACAGCCGCACTTTATACATTGACATCGGACCTTCACAGTGTGGGGTCCGATGTTTCGCTTGAGCCGTTCGTAATCGGGGTCAGGGAGGCTCTGGGATGGGATTTCACGGTCCGTGGCACCGACTGGTCGGACTTCGGGACACACGATGCCGACCTGATATATGTACGCACCGGGGGCACGGAGGGGCTGTTCCTCGACCTTGTCCGCAGGGGCCTTGTCCGCAAGGAAAACCATGTCCTGCTGCTGACCTCAGGGAAGCAGAATTCGCTCGCAGCGTCAATGGAGATTCTAACCTGGCTGCACCGTGAAGGATGGAGCGGCGAGATACTGCACGGGAGCGCCGAAATGATTGCCAGCAAGGTCAAAAACGGTCCTGCAGGCGTCTGTACGGCACAATATGAGCCTGTGCCGGAAGAGTTCAGGAAGGCCCTGCGCGGCAAGCGTGCAGGCATAATCGGCCGGCCGTCGGACTGGCTCATATCGAGTGACGTTGACCCGGACAATGCACGCAGCCGGCTCGGTATCGAACTGGTCGACGTGCCTATGCAGGAACTGCTGGACGAGGTGTTCACGCACAAGTGCGACCTGCGCGGCTTCGAGGGTTCCGAGGCTGTGTACGAAGCGTTGAAGGTCATTGTCGGCCGGTACAGGCTGGACGGCATCACGCTGCGCTGCTTTGACCTGCTGGACACTGTCCACAACACGGGGTGCCTTGCGCTGGCACGCCTCAACGCCGAAGGGATTCCTTCAAGCTGCGAGGGTGATGTACCTGCCCTGATAACGATGATGGCGGCCAGCGAGATATACGGCTGCCCGGGGTTCCAGTGCAACCTGTCCCGCGTCGAGGGCCGTGAATGTCTGTTTGCACATTGCACCGTGCCGCTGAGCATGGTAAGTTCATTCCGCTATGACACTCATTTCGAGTCCGGCATCGGCACTGCCATCAAGGGGGAGATTCCAGAAGGGCCTGTCCGCATAATGAGGATTGCGCCGGACCTTGAGAAGATGGTCTGCCTGCCGGGCCGCATCCTGCGCAATCAGGGTGAACCGGGTCTCTGCCGCACCCAGATCGTCGTCGACACCGACCCCGCCTACTTCCTCACCGCCCCGCTGGGCAATCATCATGTTATTTACCCCTTCATATTCCCCTAAAAATAGGGGAAAGCCGGCCTACTTGCCTTTCCGTATTTGCTGGCGCAAATACCCGGCCCGGCCGCGCTGCTGGTGCAGCGTTTATTTACCCCTTCATTTTCCCCTAAAAATAGGGGAAAGCCGGCCTGTTCGCCTTTCCGACTTTAGCCTCGGCTGCGCCTTCGCCAAAAGTCACGGCCCGGCCGCGCTGCTGGTGCAGCGTTTATTAACCCCTTCATATTCCCCTGTAAATATTGAGGGCACGGCCCTCAAACTCCTCACTCCGTGCGGCCTCAAGGCCTTTCCGTATTTGCTAGGCGCAAATACCCGGCCCGGCCGGTCCGCTGGTGCGGACTTGATTTCGTGAGCAATTAGGTCGGTTCTGCTCACGAAACGATGATTTTTTGACGACTCGCGTGCATTCTGGGCATTCTTGCTCACGAAATATGGCAATTGTTGGCCCGGCCGCGCTGCTGGTGCAGCGTTGTCACCGTTCACGAGGTCACGGGCGACCACTGACTTTTTCACCCCGTCCGGCAGGCGTAATACACCTATCTTTTGTCACTGACGGCTAAACCGAAAATCACCTACGCAGGAGGACTGCATTACAGACGCCTGTATGGCCATCCCCCTCGATAGGTGAGGCAAAATTCGCCCCACCTAATCAGGCAAGGTGACTCTCAAGGCCTTCTGTGGCACATTGCCTCTATAGGTGAATTTCGGCTTAGCATTTCATCAGGCCGCTGTAACACAATGTGTTGGCCCGCGCTTGGCAGTTGGGTGGAACAATCCCAAGGTCAATTGTTGTCAATGATGCTGCTGATGCCGCAGAATGTGAGGAGGAAGTCAACCCCGGCCTGAACGTGGTCGCTTGGGGCAAGTTCGTTGATCTCGTCAAGGCCCCAGGCTTCCTGCAGAGAAGTCGAACATCCGAACGGAACAGTGTCATCCAACGGGCTGTGATACAGTTTGATCTTTGCCTTCATTGCTGCGTCCGGAGCAGTGCAGTTGGTTACGGAGTTTGCCATGGCGGCATTTTCAAGGCTGATTATGTCACGGTTTCCGTTACGGCCTTCAGCATAGAAGTCCGGACTGAGAATTTTCTTCACGTCAGTACCGATGACGTCCGTCCAGGTGCTGACCTGAGTCTTGCTGAACAGTTCCGCCTCAAGCTGGTTTCCGCCCTTGCCGCTGCCTCCTATGCTGGCATTGTAGACATTGTCCCAGTCGATGTCAAGTCCTTCGCCGTATGCCAGCCCCCTGAATGCGTACGGGATATAGCATGAGCGGGAATAGGACTCATTTTCGGAGAAATAATTCATGAACTCCATTATGTCGTACGGTCCGGCGCCTGCCCACACTTCTCCTATGCGGGAACTCCATACGCCCTTGTCGCGGTCAAGCAGTTCGAGCATGGTCGAAATTGTCGCGGCACCGCCCTGCGAGTAGCCCACAAGGTCCACCCTGTCTGTGTTCACTTCGAGACCATATTCCTGGATGTACTCTTCTGTGGCAGTTATCATGTCCGCGCAGGTGCTGCCGGTGAGTTTGTTGTGCAGATATGGGTGCAGAAGGCTGCTGTTCTCCGTCAATCCGTACCCTAGGTAATCTGCCATGCAGGCAACGAAATATTGGCCATACAAAAGTTCAATCAACGAACTGCCTTCACGGATACCGACAGCCGCCGGAAGGAGTTCCATCGGAAGTTCCTGCTTGGACGGGGCTTCGTTTATGTCGCATGTACCATGCTGTATGCTGACAATCCGGTTCAGGGAGAAAGTGCCGTACTGATCGGCAGAAATATCAGGATAGGCTATGAGTCCCGATGCGGCCACAAGGTTCCCGTCAACGTCATTGGTGGCATAGCTCACAGGCACGATTATCAGGTCAAAAGGAAGAAGAAAACTGAGGAACGACGCGTAGGAGCCAATCTTGTCTCCGGCAAGGTCAAGTGCCAGTTCGGCAAGTTCAGATGCAGCAATAACATTGGCACGTTCGACGTTGAGAAGTGTTCCGGGACTGAGGGTCGGCGCAGTCATCACAGCCGGAGTGATGCAACTCCGCTCTATGACGATATCCTTCTTCGCCTTGCGTGTGCCTATCTTCAAGTCGCCGTTGAAGAAATCAACTTTGAATCCGGTGTAGCTGCCGACCGGGATGTTGAAATGGAAATCCACCCCCTTATCGTTGAGCTGTACCCCATCACCGCAGTCAAGGACGATGCTGCCGTCTTCGCCTTCCGGATATTCCATGATAACAGCGCCGGGGGCCTCCTCGGTGTTCAGTCTGAATGTGCCTGACATCTTCTGGCCTGCGGAAATGCGGATTGACGTGATTTTGCCGCTTCCCTTGACCGTGAGGCGCAGCACTCCGCCAAGATTCTTGAATGTGAATGTACCGGACGGATCAGTGTCGTATGAAACCATCGGGCAGCGGCTTGCGGTCCCTGCAATATAGGTCTGACTTTCAGGCCAATACAACGGACTTATCGATGTTGAGGTGGAGCCGTCAATGCTGTCCGGCACGAGCGATGCGGGATAGAAACAGATTTCCGGCCGACTGAAATCCTCGCTCTTGAATGAGTCCGTGGTGGTGAATTCCGCCGTTGTGCTGCCAGAGCCGGAACTGATGCCGTATGTGAGATATCCCCAATAAGAATACTGACGGGAATATTTGTACAACAGCCTGAAATCGTCCCCGCTGCTCCATACCACATCATAACCGTCCTTGTCGTTGCCACTCAGCGTCGTTTTTGTCGAAGCATTGTCTTCGACCAAGGCCTTTGCCGAGAACGTAACGGGCAAAGAGGATTCTATCCCTTCATTATGGAGTGGCTCTTTGGTGCAGGCAGCCATTATTGCCAGAACTGCCGCTATGAATATAACTTTATTCGTTTTCATTTTTACGATATCAAATAGGGAGAATGACGAACACCAGGGCATCCCAAAGGGCATGGGAGACCACAAGTGCGGGCAGCAGGGACGGCTTGAGCCTGTATATCAGGCCCCAGACGCCACCTGCCACAAGGGCGGCCATGACAAGCATGAAATTGAACGACCAGATGTGCACCAGCGCATATATGATGGCGGTGATGAACATTGCGGCGGTCTGTCCGGTGATGCCAGACATGGTTTTCTGGACAAAACCGCGCCAGAAATATTCCTCGGCCGGGCCGATAAGGAAGATCAGCAGCAGGGCTATCATCACGGGGGATGACCCTTCCTTCATGCCATAGACCGCATCCACCTGCCCTCTGGCAAAATCGAACATCAGCCTGGACAGCCGGTCGCCAACCCAGAATATGCCCCACAGGGCGAACGCGATGACCGCCCCAAGGACAATCCAGAGCAGGATGTTCCTGCCGTTGAATGATGAGAAGTCCGGCTTTCCGCCGGCAAGGAACGACAGGGCCAGGAGAATGACGGCAGAGCAGCTCATGCTTGCCCAGAAACTGATGATTCCGGAAGTCCATGGGCTGAACATCCAGAACCACAGCACGGCCGCAACTGCGACCGGCACGAAGAGTCTTGCCCTGGCACCCATGTCAGAATATGGCTGAAATGGCAAGGCCGATGGACAGCAGGACTGTGAATATCAGGTGCAGCTGCGCCGTCTTCTGGTCCAGGCCGAGCATTGCCTCGCGTCCTTTCTTGAAATACCCGTAAGCCTGCCTGAAATTGCCGTATGCCACCGGAATGGAGAGCAGGCACAGCAGAGATGCAGGCGGGAACAGCCCGGCAATGACGAATGCCGCCATGACAATGTACGGAATCACGAGATACGCCAGGTACAGCACCACAGACGGCCTCTCACCCAGGAACATAGGCAAAGTCCGTATCCCGGAAGCCTTGTCTGTGGTGATGTCGACGGTGTTGTTGTCGTGGAGAACGGCCACCGTGAATATGCCCAGAGGCAGCGAAAGGGCAAGTGCGCTCCAGTCTATCGCGCCTGTCTCGACGAACGAGCTTCCGATGACAGGAAGGACGCCGAAGCAGCAGAATACGAAGATATCCCCCATCGCGCGGAACTTGAAGAATGAATAGCTGGCCGCCAGGACGAAACCTATGACACCTATCACAAGCAGCTGCCATCCGGTCAGCAGGGTGAGCACCAGGCCGATGATGATGCCGACCGAGAACAGGATTGCAGAGAAGGCCATATATTCCTTCGGTTCGAATTGGTGGAAAACAAGGTTCGGGATTGCGTAAGCCTCCTCGTTGTCAACGCCCTTGCGGTAATCCCACCAGTCGCTCAGGACATTGCCGGCGGCATGGAACACCACATTGCCGACAAGCGCGAGGACGGCGCACAGCCAGTCGATATCACTTCCTTTCCAGGCGAGAAACGCAGTCGTCGCCACAACAGGCATCGCGGAGACCGGGAAAGACCAGAACCGCGTTACGCCCAACCATTCTTTTGCAGTATGTTTCATGACCGCAAAATTAGCAACAATCCCACACAATCCCAAACCGGTCCGTCCGGAGATGGACTGACATTTTGTCATATCCGGGCAAAGGGAATGTGTTTTGAGTGTATCAGGACGGCCTGTAACAGAAACGGGCCGGATTGAATATGGAAAACAAACTTGAAAACCTTCAGAAATTTGCAGTGAACCTCAATGAGAGGGCATCTGCCGGCAAACTCGACCCGGTCATCGGCCGTGACGACGAGATCCGAAGAGTCCTTCAGATCCTGAGCCGAAGGACCAAGAACAACCCTATATTGGTGGGAGAGCCGGGTGTCGGCAAGACCGCCATCTCAGAGGGCATTGCCCAGAAAATAGTGGACGGCCTCGTGCCCGAAAACCTCAAGACCAAACGCATCTACTCCCTCGACCTGGGAGCTCTCATCGCCGGTGCCAAGTATCAGGGCGAATTTGAGGAGCGCCTCAAGGGCGTCGTCAAGGAAGTGATTGACAGCGACGGCGAAATCATACTTTTCATCGATGAAATCCACACTCTGGTGGGTGCGGGAAGGACTTCCGGAGCAATGGATGCCTCCAACATCCTCAAGCCGGCCCTTGCCCGCGGCGAACTCCGCACCATAGGTTCCACCACATTGGACGAGTACCAGAAATACTTCGAGCAGGACAAGGCCCTGGAGAGGCGTTTCCAGATGGTGAACATCGACGAGCCGAGCCCTGCCGAGTCCATCTCCATCATGCGCGGCCTCAAGGAGAAATATGAAAACCATCACAAGGTCCGCATCGAGGACGACGCGCTCATCTCCGCCGTCGAACTGTCAAACCGCTATATCTCAAACCGTTACCTGCCGGACAAGGCCATCGACCTTGTGGATGAGGCTGCATCCAAGCTCCGTCTGGAGATGAATTCCGTGCCGGAGCCGATCGACGAACTGAACTCGCGCATCCGCCAGCTGGAGATCGAGCGGGCCGCCATCAGGCGCGAAGGCGTGTCGATGAAAATAGAGAAGATCGAGGAAGAACTCTCCGACCTTCAGGCAAGGCGCGATGTGCTGATGAAGAAGTGGAACGACGAGAAAGACATCCTTGCAGGCATCCAGAAGGCGCGCCAGGATCTCGAGGAGTACAAGATCCAGGCACATAACGCCGAGATAGCAGGCGACTACGGCAAGGTGGCCGAGATACGTTACGGCAAGATGGAGACGGCAAAGAAGACCATCGCGGACCTCTCGGCCAGGCAGGCGGAGATAAAGGACCCCATCATCACCGAGGCCGTGACTCCGGAAGACATCGCCGAGGTGGTTGCCAAATGGACCGGCATCCCTGTAAGCAAGATGCTGGAGAGCGAAAAGGACAAACTGCTCCGCATGGAAGCCGAACTGCACAAGAGGGTGATAGGTCAGGACAAGGCCATCCAGGCAGTCTCGGACGCCGTCCGACGCAGCAGGGCCGGCCTGCAGAACGAGAAGCGCCCTATCGGCTCGTTCCTGTTCATGGGAACGACCGGCGTGGGCAAGACCGAACTCGCAAAGGCTCTGGCCGAGTTCCTTTTCAATGACGAGAACATGATAACCCGCATCGACATGAGCGAATACCAGGAGCGCCACAGCGTCAGCCGTCTTGTCGGAGCGCCTCCGGGATATGTCGGCTACGACGAGGGCGGCCAGCTCACGGAGGCCGTCAGGAGAAAGCCTTATTCGGTTATTCTGCTCGACGAAATCGAGAAAGCCCATCCGGACGTGTTCAACATCCTGCTCCAGGTGCTTGACGACGGCCGCCTGACGGACAACAAGGGACGTGTGGCCGACTTCAAGAACACCATCCTGATCATGACGTCCAACCTGCGCGAGGACGAACTGAAGGCCGCCATGAGGCCGGAATTCCTCAACCGAATCGACGAAATCATCACTTTCAGCCAGCTCACCCGGCAGGACATAAAGGACATCCTGCGCCTCCAGGAGGCCATTCTGGCCCGCAAACTGGACGAGAACGGCATACGCATCGTGTTCACCGACTCATTCGATGAATATATGAGCACGAAGGGTTACGAGCCGCAGTACGGGGCTCGCCCGATCAAGCGTCTGCTCCAGAGGGAACTGGTCAACCGCCTCGCCACCGACATGCTCAGCGGCGCCATACGCCGCGACAGCGACATCGAAATCGACATCGTGGACGGGCAGATTGCGGTCCGGAACAGGTAGAAACCTTATACGCGGAGTTTCAGACCGGCCAGGAGGGTGTCCGGACGCAGATGGATGACGGCCCATTCCTCGCCGGCCATGCAGAATCCGCAGCGGTCGCAGTTGCCGACCTTCGGACCGATGCACTGGGCCTCGCGCGTGCCGTCCATGAACACGAAATTGGTCATCCAGCAGCAATGCCTGAAATCCATGTCCTTCATTCTGCGGAGCCCGCTGGCCGAGTTCATTATAGGATAGCCCTCCTTCTTGAGGGCTATTATTTCCTCTATCACCTCATTCCTGGCCTGCCGGTCAAGGGCAAGGTATTCCGTGCCCGGGAATGGGGTGTGGAGGTTGAATGATATGCACTTGAAAGCCGGGTTGTCCTTGATGAACTGCGCCGCCTCCCTGATGCAGGAACGGTTCAGGGTATTGACAACCATATTGGCAGAAAGCGCCTTGTGGCCACATGAGGCGGCGTTTTTGACCAGTCTGTCCCAGGTGCCGGCCCCGCGGATCTCTTCGTGATATGCGCCCACACCGTCCATGCTTATCCAGATACTGTCGGCACGGCTGCCGCTGAAATCCTGCTGGGCATTGGTGGTGATTGTGCAGCTGAAAAATCCTATCTCGCGGGCAAGGTCGCACAGGTCGTCAACGGTCTTGTCGCCGTCCTTCCAGAGGAAGGGCTCGCCCCCCTCGAAATCAACGAACCTCGAGCCGAGGCTGTAACAGTATTCGAGTTCTCCGCGGATCTGTCCGAAGGACTTAGTGACCGGCGAGGCATGGTTGTAGATGCTGCAGTGCTTGCAGCTCAGATTGCATTTGTCGGATATGAATACTACGCTCTGGAGAGGCGCTTTCCTGCCAAAAACGGCGGCACGCAGCCACCAGAAGGGCAGATAGAACAGTTCTTTTATATTCATGATATGAGAAGAAGTGCGGTTTTGACAACAATTACAAGAAGGCTGAAACCGGTCACGATGTTGCGTGCCGTGAACCAGCGGATAAGGTACCATCTGAGACCGGCCTCTCCGGCCATTTCCCAGTAATCAAAGCGTCCGAGGAACCATTTCGGATGGTCCACATCGATTTCGCGGTCATTCACAAAGCGCCACAGGGACCATACCAGCCACACGGCGCGCGGCAGCATCAGCAGGGTGAGCAGATAGGCCGGATGGACGGTCCCGGCAATGACGGCCGCAAGGATGACCGCAAACGGTGCGAAGTTGATGACGCCGCTGACCAGTATGCACCATTTCTTCGACCCGATCAGGGACGCCATGGTGTGCTTGTCCGACTCTTCGTCACCGGCATTGTCTATGATGCTGTGCGTGAAAAGTATGTTCATGACCATCAGGCCGACAGGGATGCCCATGAGCAGGATTGTGCCGTCCACGGTGCCGCAGGAGGCATAATACACGCCTGTCATGAGCAGGGGGCCGAATATGACTCCGACGGTCGGCTCGCCAAGTCCGTGATAACTCAGACGAAGCGGCGCGGCATCATAGAAATAGCCCAGAACGACAGCGCCGGCCGTCATGACCAGTATCCATGCACTGCCATCCGGGAAGGCCAGGCCGTTCAGGCGGGTCCAGTGAAGGAAACACACCCCGCCGAAAAGCAGTGCCACGCCGCCGAAAACGGCGATTGCCGCCCTCAGGCCCTTGATGTCCGTGCTCCCGTCCGTGAGATAGGGGTATTTGGCCGTGAAGGCCTTGAATCCGCCGCGCACAACCTTCATCCTGGCCTCCAGGACCTCGTCGTAATAGTCAAAATAGTCATCCAGCAGGTTCATGCCGCAATGGGCGAGATTGACTCCCAGCACGGCCAGGACCGCCGTCCACCAGCAGAATCCCGGATTGCCGATGGCCAGCACAGCCGCCATCAGGGCCGGTATCAGGCTCTGCAGCGTAGCCGCAAAACGCGCGTTTTCAAACCATTTCTTGATCATGGCATCAAAAATCTTGTGACTTTCATGGGGGATGCAAAGATAGTCATAATTTCAGGGACGTTTTGGGGATTTGGAATGTTTTTTCTAACTTGCAGACAATTAATGGAATGCCATAATATTTATGAAAAGCGTCAAAAATATACTCCTGCCCCTTGTGCTGATGTTTTTTGCCTCATGCACGGAGCGCAATGTCAATGCCGGAGAGGGAAAGGACAATTTCTCCATCTCTCCCGAAGAGCTCCTGTTCAGTTCTTCCTCCGGGAACCAGCTCGTGTCCGTGACCTGCAACGGCGAGTGGCACATTGCAGAACCGGGCGAGACATGGTGCAGCGCGGAAAAAAGAGGGAATGACATAATCGAAGTGACCGTTACGCAGAACCTGGACCGTAAAGAACGCACGGCAGACCTGCCTGTCTGTCACGACGAGAAGGTCATTTATCTCAAAATAACGCAGTCAGGAAGAAATTCCGACCCGGACAATCCCGACAGGCCGGAGGTGCCGGAAGGCGGATATACCCTCACCGAAGGGACAATCATGGTTGACAGCGAGGTCAACGGCCTCCTTGATGGCGGGTATGACAATGGTGCTTATGACAAGGCCTTCTATCTCAAGAAACCCGTGCCGGAAGGCAAACAGCCGGTCCAGGGCGGGCACTGGGTGTTCAACACGCCGAGCGAGACCTTCCCTGACGGATGCCTTGCATTCATCCAGGAAGTGAAAGACCTGGGTGACCGTTACGAGGTCCGTTATACCAAAGACGGACTGGGAGCCTGTTTCCGGGACATCAACCTCCCGGAGCAGGAACTGGACATCACGCCATACGTGACCAGAATCGAGGATGAAAACGGACGCCCGCTGAGTTTCTCCCGCACCAGGGCGGCCTCGAAGAGCGAGCCTTTCAGCATAAAGATCCACCCGGGGGCAATCTCCCTGGACAATCTCGAAATCGAGCCGACAATCAACCTTTCCACCGTCCTCAAGACAAGGGTGGACCTCGAGGACTACAAGCTGTATTCCCTTGATTTCGTGGCGGATACAGACTGTACCATCGAGATGGACTACAACGTCAGCGCAGGGGTCGATTTCGATTATCACATGCCTGTCCTCAAAGTGTATATGTCAGCCATTCCGGTCGGTCCGATCCTGGTCACACCGTTCCTGGAAGTGGACTTGACAGTGGGCAGTTGCATTCAGGGCAGCATCAATGCCAAATATGAATATTCCCGTCACTGCAGGGCTTCCGTACATTATGACTACCTTAATTCGTGGAGTGCGGACATGTCGTCGCCTGATCAGGATGACAGCGGCTGGAGACCTTCCCGTCTGGGTCCGAAACTCTCATGCAGCACGCGCTATGGCATTGGCATCGGCCCTGAAATAGGCCTGTACGGGGACGTCGTTTCGGTCGGGTTTTTCATCAATGCCCAGATGCAGCATCAAGTGGAGGCCTTTCTGAGCTGGAAATGGAATGACAACAATGTTATTAACGTCCTTCAGGACACAGACTATACGACATCGTTTATCCTCGGGGCATATGTGTCCGCAAACGGCCTTGGCTTCCCTTTCCATCTGAGCTTTCCGGACCTTGAGTTCCCGATCTGCTCCTGGAAGATGCTGCCGTCCATCAGTTCGGTGGAGCAGGACTGCGTGGGCACGCAGGCCAGTTTCGCTGTCCGGCTGAAGAACAAGACACTGTACACCGACCTTCCGATGAGGGTCAGACTGATTCCGTCGGGAGGCAGTGCACAGGACGCGGTCACGGCCGAGTTCGGAGACGTGTCCGGACAATTGGAAGCGCTCAACGCCGGCGCCGAGTCTGTCTGTATCGAGACCAGTCTGTCACTCGATGAGGGAGTCGAATATTACGGGTATGTCGACATGTATCTCGGAGAAGAAATAGGATGGTCAGCCGTGCCCGGCACGATTCTGAATGTCATCCCTGTCAGCGCCGGATGCTACGACGCATTCAAGGAAATCCTGGCGGACATATATTCCTGCCGCAGCGGAGAATGGAAGGACTGCAACTGGATGGAGCCGGGCGTCAATGTGACAGAGTTGGCACATGTCGGGTTCAAGGATGGGCACTGGGGCATCGGTATCCCGGAAGAATGGAAATTGTCTTCCAACATCAAAGTCGGCAACCACACCGGAGGAGTCTCCGGCTTCCGGTCATGGAGCCTCAATGCGTCCGGCAACGATGCGCGCACATTCACAAACGTGGAGGTCAATGACAAGAACTGCACTGGGTTCAATGTCGGAGAACATGTGGAAAATTATGCCATACACAGCGAAAAACTGGTCAAACTGGACATCCCGGAAGACGTCAGGACCCTTGACCTGAGCGGAACGGCTTTCACTTCCCTGCATTTCACTCCGAGCATATACAAAAACCTGAATTCTATCAAACTGGACAACTGCATCCAACTCACCGAACTTCTATTCTCCAACACCGAACTGACTGCTCTTCCGGCATTTTCCGTCACAGGATGCAATGCTCTCAAGAATGTCACAATCTATGATTCCATCATCGAGGAAGGTGCCTTCCGGGACATCACGTGGCCTTCGGGGCTCAAGAGGCTCAGCATTGAGGGATCCCGGATCACGGCAAAAACGCTTGATGTCGCAGTGCCCGACCTGTTCATCTCCACCACCACATGCGGCGACCTCGCGATAAGCGGATGCGCCGGGATGAAGGATCTGTGGATGTCTCTTGACACGGGCGGCAATATCTCCGTCAGCCAGTGCGCATCATTGCAGACATTCAGGATAGGCTGGAACATCGCCGGACTTTCCGTGACCAGTTGCCCGGCCCTCACGTCACTCACGGCACGCGAATGCAAGATGTCCTCGTTCCAGGCTTCTTCACTTCCGTCCCTGACCGAGCTGAACGTCTATAACAACAAGAACCTGACCGGAGTGATGCTCCCGATCTTTGACGAAGTCCGGAGCAAACCCGGGAGCAGCCTCTCATACGACCAGCGGTACTGGTACTACTCCGACGGTTCATATAGAGACAACGGCTACGGGTACTGGTATGAAGGGGAACCGGACCGCGGATATCACCTGGAATAACACACACTATGTCAGCTGCAGATACACCCACAATCCATAATTCGGCACGCTACGGCGAGATTGCGCCGTCGGTGCTCATGTGCGGGGACCCTCTCCGTGCCAGATATATTGCGGAAAATTTCCTTCAGGACGCAAGTCAGTACAACGCCCTGCGCGGAATGCTCGGATTCACCGGGACATGGAAAGGCAAGAGGGTGTCGGTCCAGGGGCACGGAATGGGCGCCCCGTCGATGGGCATTTATTCCTACGAACTGTTCCAATTCTATGATGTCCAGCGCATTGTCAGGCTCGGCACATGCGGCGCCTATCATGCTCCCACACGCATAGGCGAACTCATCATAGCGCAGGCCGCCTGCACCGATTCCAGTTTCGGATACCAGTATGGAGAAGGGTTTACGGACCCTTTTACGGGCTCGGCGCCCGACCGTGAAGCTGACCCCGCATTGGTGGAAAAGGCAGTCCGGGAGGCCTCGGGAAGCGGAATCCCCGTCCTTTGCGGCAAGGTGTTCTCCTCCGACGTGTTCTATGCACCGGAGGGCGCACAGAGCAGGTGGGAAGGCCCTGACGTGCTGGCCGTCGAGATGGAGGTGCACTCGCTGTACACCAACGCCCGCCACTGCGGCAGACAGGCTCTCGGCCTGCTGATGGTCACAGACAACCTCGCAACAGGCGAACGCCTCGCCCCGGAACTACGCCAGGTCGGCTTCGACAGGGCCACCGCCCTGGCGCTGGATATCATCTAAGTGAGGAAACCACAAAACACGCACACTGATTTCTCCCATCGTTATGCCGGCCCCTACTCCGACTCGGCCGTTCGGGATAATCATCTTGTGCGACAACATCCGCAAGTTATTGATAATCAAAGAGGATTTATGCGCGCGGTAACTCAGTCAGCCGGGCGCATGGTCTCCGTGAGTTCTGCACTCCATTCATAATCCTTTGACACGCGGCAGCCAAAAAGACCACAGCCGCCGTGGATGTTGGAATATGAGTTTTCCCGAAGATATATGGCGGAAAGTCCGTCTGACTTTTCCATCGAAAAGTATTCTTTCAGATATTCATAATAACTGTCGGACAAAGATGTGAAAACCATATATGCCGGCTTATTTACATAAATATCACAGGGAACTGAGGCTACGAAAAAATGCTTTTGGGGAGATTCCGGCTTCTCCATCAGAATGAACCTGTCGAAAAAGCCTGCACCTTGAAGGGTCGGATATATTTCAAGAATATTATAGTGGTCTTCGGAGAGATAAGAAGCACTTGAAAGCAAATCACCTTTGACGAACTCTTCGTGGTGACATTCGTAGACGCCTCCTGAAAGATTCAGCGGCTGCGCTCCCTCAAAATCAGTGCATATCTCATCGGCCATGGAATATTCGCCGGTTGTCTCATCAAGGACCATTGCGTAGAGAAGAAGATGCTCCGGCATATCCGATGTCGAATAATATACGCCGCCGCACAATATTGTTGAATTCCCATAGGATCCAAAGGGCCCATTCGTGTCGCAGACATATCCATCTGACCTGAGCAGTTCCTCATTTTTGGATGTTCCATTATAAAGAAATTGTGAATATTTGAATGAACTCATATTGAGTTCCGGCATGGCATCCTCCGCCCAGACGGACTCATAGCCCGGCACGCGGACTTCAAGACGATACCGGTGGCCGGGGACAGCGGCATAGTCCAGTCTCCATGTTCCGTCACCGCCCTTTACGAAACCTCCTGCTTCAACTCCGGCAGTGACGTCCAGCAGAACGGCCTCTGCATCAGAGAGCACCGGAGACTCTTTTGCGGATGGGGCCTTGGTATATGAAAGCCTCAAAGTCTGCACCGGCTCGTCACTCAGAACGCATTCCACCACCACGTATGGCCTTTCGCCCGGATCCAGAATAACTTCCTTCGCACAGGATGTGAAAAGGGTCAGGAAAGCAGATATTATCAGGATATTTCTCATAACTCAATGGCAATCAGAATGTTACTCTATAACTGAAATTCGGCAGCACCGGCAGCAGGGATATCTCCATCCAACTCTCCGATGCGGCATCGAAATAAAGCATGAATGGATTGAAATGGTTCGTCACATTGCACACGCCCAGATTCACCTCGTGCCTGCAGCCCCATGCGTCGAAAGCGAATTGATAGCCCAGATCGAGCCGCAGGACATACGGCATGTGATAATTGTTCACCCCGGAATAGTACTCGGCAGTCCACTCTTCGCCATCAAAGGCGTGCATCTGATATGTGACCCCATCGCCATTTTCCCAATGTCCGCTCTGATATATGAATGATGCGCTGATGCCCTTCCATCCGGCAGTCACGTTAAGGACGTGCCTGCGGTCGAAACGGGCATGGAACGGAGCCCCGTCATTTATGTCCGCAAATCCTTCCCGGTCTGTCTTTGACCATGTGTAGGCGACCCTGCCATTGAAATCCCTGCCCTGATATTCATAGAGGAACTCCGCACCGTATGAATGGCCGAAACCGATGTCCACATTGTCTTCCCACGCAGCCAGCGCTCCGCTGAAAAGGGTCTTGGAGTATTTGTAATACACCAGACCGTCCATGCGTTTCCAGAAGCCGCCTGCAGAAAGAGAGTGCCCGCCGAACACAAGGTCGATGCCGGCATTGGCCTGCAGGACACCCTCCGGGGCGACCGTATTCCCTGATGGGACCATCATATCGATAGACCATCCGACAGGAAGACCCTCCAGCGTATGGTAGAACTGCGTGACCCTGTCAAACGATGCCTCGAGGCCGAAATGCCTCGTCAGCATCCATTTGGCAGACAGGCTGGCATCCGGGACGAACTTGAAGTATTTCGATCCGAACTTCGCATAGGCATTGGCACGGACCACCGCCATAAGGGCGAGTTTGTCCCGGATGTCGTAATCTGCCTGCAAATATGCCGTGGCAAGCATCGAATTGGACTTGTTAAGCACCGACGCGACCTGCCCCGGGGCAAAGATGGCATCACGGACATTGAGTCCGTAGGTCAAGCCGAAGCCATTGTCAGAAGGATTCCAGGCCTGGTCAAAAGAGAGTGTGAATTCGGTCAGACAAGACCGGAGGCTCAGGGTCTGTTGTGAACCTCGATAAAACTTGTCCTGAATCTGCCTGCTCCCATATCTGTTCACGGATGCAAGCAGGTCGGTGGAAAAGGGACCTGTCTCCCCGTGGTAACGGACCATCCCGATGACATTGCTCCAGCCCAGCGAGTCGTGGGATGAATTGGCTGAAACATCAAAGGAATAACTGTCCAGCCCGCCAAGGGCGGAAACATCCAGCCACCTGCCATCTCCTATTGCCCAATGGAACTTTCCATAAAGGTCACCGACACTCGCATTGAAGCCGTCGAAACCGCCCAGCAGTTCGGGCATCATTTTGCGGAAGGCGCGGTACTCAAACATCAACGGGGACACCCTGGCGGAGAAAATGTAGGACATTCTGCCATTGAAGGAGCCTTCCGTGTCTGCGCTGAGCAGGAAATTGTTCAGTGAAATGCTCGTCTTCCGGGCCTCCGGGACCTTCGTGTCGATGCTGAGGTGCGAAGATGTGAAATTGCTCTGACCGCCCTCGAATCCCCCTTTGGAGAGCGCCACGTCCTTCATTATCCCCTGCGGGACAACGGTCGTGAGGCTCAGCAGATGCGAATATCCATAAACCGGTACGCCGTCAAGTGTGAAAAGGTTGTTGCCCATGTTTCCACCCCGGACATAGATTGCCGAAGTGCCGTCCGCACCGGTAGTGACACCGGGAAGTGCCTGCGCCCAGCGGATCGGATCTCCCTCGCCGAGCGGGGAAATCACTCCGCGCAGGCTTGGAAGGTCTGTCGCAAGTCTGCCTATGGTTTGGGCCATGCGCCTGTCGTCGGTCTTGACTGCGGCGACGAGCGTGTCGGCCCAGGCCGATTCTATCAGCGAAGGAGCAATCGTATCCACCACCCACTTGAGTTCCGCCAGATTTGCCGCCATGTCCGTCCGGGCCTTGTGCAGGATGACGGTTTTGCCGTTGATTTCGTATTCGATGCCGCTGCCTCCGAAGAGGGTGGCCAGGGACTTTTTCAGATTGGAGGAAGACGGGAGCCTGCGGCATTCCCTGTCCAGCGTAAGAGAGGAGTCGTACACGAACGAGACCCCGAATTTCTGCTTCATTGAGCGCATCTCGTTCAGGTATGTACTGCTGTTCTGGGCAGAGAGCGACACCGCGACAAGCAGAATGGCTATTATGGCTGTCAATCTCTTCATCTCACGGTGATTTTGACATCGAGCGCAGACTCGATGATGGACAGTATCCTGTCAAGACCGTCTTCTATGCTGAACTCTCCGGTAAGACGCAATTCCCTGCCCTGAGAGTGAGTCAGAATAAGTTTCCTGCCGAAAATTTCAGAAAGTTCTTCCAGGACTTGAAGTAAAGGAGCATCCTCATACACAAGGGTTTCCGTCGCCCAGTAGGCCGGGTTCAACCGGTCGGGGGTTTGGGGAACCGGAATGCCGTCAACGAGAGTCGCGCTCTTCCCTTTTGCAAGAACGAGCCCTTCTTCGGTGCCGGTCTTTGCAAAGAACACCCTGCCGTCGATGACATCCACGGAATTCTTCCCCGCATCGAACTGGAAAGCCGTTCCAATCACACGGACATAGACATCATCGGAACGGACCTCGAAACTGGCACCATCCCTGTGAGTGACCTCGAAATATGCGGTGCCGGTCACCTTGACCACGCGTTCCTTGCTGAAACGGCGCGGCTGGAACGCAAGTGTTGCTCCATCCTTGAGATATACCGTCGACTGGTCCGGAAGCACGGCGATGCTATCTGCAATCTTCTCCCATCCGTTCATCCTGCCGGCATGAACGGACAGACCGGTCAAGACAATTATTGCGGCCACTGCCGCCGCAAAGCCCCACCTGGCCACGGCACGGACTCTCATCGTTCTACGGCGGCCAACGGCTTCACGGAATGACCATATAGACTTGTCAGGATCAAATGCTCCCTGACGGAAATGTTTGATTACGAAATCAAGATGTGTATTGTTCTCCATTTGACTATAAGACTCTACAAATGGGGAAAAATACTATCCTAAAGCGAAGAAAAATGAGTAAATCCTCATTGGAAGCTCCCTGAGCGTCCTCAATGCCTTGGAAATCTGATTCCTGACTGTATTGACTGAAATACCGAGCCTGACTGCGATATCCTCGTATTTCATGCCGTCACGCTTGCTCAACAAAAGAATTTCCCGTCTCTTCCCGGGGAGCGATTCGATGGCAGACCACATTTTCGCTTCGATTTCGCTGTCCCTCTCCAGGATTTCTTCCGGAAAATCCACCTTGTCCAGATCGATGCCCGGATTGAGTTTCCGCAGATAAGTCAGACTGCCGTTGCGGGTGGAAGAATAAAGATATGACCTGGCGTCTTTCACGGTATCACGATGATTCCAAAGACCGACAAAGGCCTCCTGGACTATATCCTCGGAAGCGGCAATGTTCTCCGTAATATGGAGGGAGTAGATGCACAACTGCCTGAAGCAACTCCGGTAAAGGCCTTCGATGTCTGTGTTGGAAAGTGTCATACCCTGCAAATATACATCAAATCATTTTACAGGACAATGACCTTGATGAAATCCTTCAGTGTGAATGGACCCTTGCCGTAGCCGCCCTGGGAGTCGCTGACAAGGAGCAGGGTATGGCGGCCGTCCGGAAGCGTCGCGCCGAGGCACATGCCTTCGTAGTTGGCCCAGGCGATGCCGGATGTGATGGAGAGGCTGGTCCTCCATTCTGCGACAAGCTCCTTGGCGAGGGGTTTGGCTCCCTTCGGCTTTACGGAGTAGAGTTTGCACACCACCTCCGCGCCTATATATTCGGCAGGGATGTTTGCCTCTCTTTCAAGCACGAGCACACGCCCGTCAGGGAGGGCACAGACCTCTGGCACTCCGAACACGTATGTGCCTCCGAAATCTGATGTCCTGCCGCTGTCCATCACGTAAAGGAACTGCCTGGACGGCAGGAGGTTCTTCTTGAAGGACTGCAGCCTCAACAGGTTCCCGCCACCCGGATTCTTCGGCCCGGCAGCAACGCCATCGGCAGGAAGAGCAGTCTCTGTTGTGGTCCAGAAACGGACTTTGGAGCCCTTGCCACCAAATCCGAGAGCCTCAAGGCCCTGGTTTCCGACTGCGGACTTGAACTGCTCCGGGACCCGAAGTTCACGGCCTGTACGCTGGCCTTCCATGTCATATTCGATGATCCGTCCGTCACCCTCTCCGCTTATGAACACACACCCGGACTTAGGGAAATATGCTATACCCTCACAGTCCCTTTTGGAACTTGCGTCCACCTTGTTGGCAAAGAACCCCTCATCCTCGACAGAAATGACCGCACCCGACTCCGGGTCCTGTGAAATCTTCCAGACATAGAATCCGTCGGCACTGCCCTTGTCGCTCACGACAGCGTAACGTCCGTCCCCGAGGGGTGTGATGCCGCTGTAATTGGCAGGAGTGATGTTCCAGATCGCAAGGTCACGCTGAGGCAGACCGACAGTGGCCTCTGTGCTGGCGGATGTGCCCGCAACACTTCCGGTCATCACGCCGATCAGCAGCCCGAGGACATCCCCTACGCTCTGCGCCGCCGCATTGGCTGCAATGACAAGGCAGACGGCCAATGTCCAGATCTTTTTCATAACCACACCCTTGGGGTTGTTCTCATTGTCAGTTCAAATCAGTTTCCAGCGGCGATGATAAATGCAAGGCCTGCCACGAAGAGACAGAACATAGCTGCGAGAAGGCCGTACACGCCCTTCTTTGCGCCCTTGAATTCCTTCCAGATGAACACACCCCAGATAGCAGCGACCATAGGAGCGCCCTGACCGAGTGCATAACTGATGGAAGCGCCCGCCTTTCCCGCCGTAATGTAGCTGAGTGCAGTACCGAGGCACCAGATGGCACCGCCGAGCATGCCGACGAGGTGAGTCTTGCAGTTGCCGTCCTTGAAGTACTGGCTGTAGGATACAGGCTCACCGACGAAAGGTTTCTTCATAACGACCGTGTTGATGATGAAGTTGCTGAGGAACACACCGATGGCGAATACCACGATTGCAGAGTATGGAGTGCACTTGCCTGCTGCAGGAGCCGCGAAATTGTCAAGATCTACGCCGTTATACACAAGGGCTGAGAAGAATGACATGATCACACCTGCGAGGATGGCGAGGATGATGCCCTTGCGGTTCTGTGCAGGGTCCTTTTCGCTGCTGTCCACCTTGCCGGATGCGATGCCGTTGCATACTATCGCTGCAACCACGAGGGCTACGCCGAGGAAGAGGAGGAAGAGATTCTCATTGCCCTTTGGATGGAAGATGATGTTGTTGAGAACGCCCATCACGAGGGCAAGGCCCACTCCGAGAGGGAAGGCAACCGACATTCCCGAGAGGGAGATGGATGCGGAAAGGAGTATGTTCGAAACGTTGAACACGACTGCGCCGAGGACAATCCAGCCTATGCTTGACCAGCTGGCCTGGGCAATGTCCTGTACGAACGGACGGCCTTCTGCGCCGAAACTTCCGAGTGTGAAAGCGAGCATGAGGGAGAAGATGACCATACCGATCACATAGTCCCAGTAGAAGAGTTCGTACCTCCAGCTCTTGGCTGCAAGTTTCTGTGTGTTGCCCCATGAGCCCCAGCAGAGCATTGTTACGAAGCAGAGAACAACTGCAAGAAAATAACTGTTGACGATAAACATGACGGTTTATTTATTGATTATTCGATTGTTTGAAAATCTGTTTTGAAATTTGCATTTCAAATTTAATAAGAAATTTTTATTCGCCGGCAGGAACAGCAGGAATAAGTTCGACAAAATGATCGACGATTGCCTTCGCCTGTTCAACATTCACATTGATATACTGGCGGTCACCTTGCTCGTTCTCGGTGAAAAGGGTTGAGCCTTCATCGGTGACTGTTATTGTGCCGAGAGGGGATATGTTGAACCATTCATCTCCTTCAACGGCATACATGAGTGCCGTAGGGTCCCACATAGGACGGTCATACGGCATGGGGAGATATGATTTGTATGCTTCCACAATGGGGTTCAGTGGAGCAAAGTCATTTTCTATGCTGGTTGCCGGGTAGCAGGTCTGGATACCCAGCTCGAATGGAGAAGTGACAACTGGCGTCGGCCACTGCTCGAATATGATTTTTGCAGCAGGGATGTCCTTCCATACATTATATTCGTGTGCGTCCGGATTCTCAAAATTACCGGCCATTGTGACGAGTTGCCTGACTTTTTTTGACACAAGCTCCTTTCCGTCAAGAGGAGAGTATTCGTCTCCCTCCGTCTCGAGAAGTTTGATCAGGTTTGTTGAGAAGCCGACTGATACAATGACAACAGAATTGTCTTCCTGGGCCGAGAGGATTTTTCTGTATAGTTTGTGTGCTTCCGGAAGTGAGTCAAAGTCGGAAATGGAGCGCTTGAAAGCTGGTACGCCGTCTTCATCCTTCATCTCGACCACGGCCTTTGCGTAGTTGACAGCATCATCTTCGCAGTCTGCACCGCCTTTAATGATGCCGATTGGAATCTCGGGATGGCCATAGTATGTGTTCATAATGTCTGTGAACTCTCCTGGGGCCGAACCCTCCTTGTTGATACAGATTGCCAGGAGGTCAATCTTACCTGCATTGAGATAACTGTATGCAAGGCCAAGCGCCAGTGCATCGTCCACATCGTTTCCGATGTCGGTCTCGAGTATTATTCTGACAGGTTCGTCAGTGCTTCGTGGAGCAGTGGTGCAGCTCGCTGAAAACAAGCATGCTGCGGCGGTGATTGCGATTGCTGTCCTTTTCATGATTAATAAAGGTTTCCGTCCCGCCGGTAGCCGGGACGGAAACTTGAATAAAATGTTACGAATTACTTCTTGAAAGCCGGAGCGGCAGCAGGAAGATTGGAGGCGATAGCCGTCACGCTGACGGCCTTTGTATAGACGTTGAAGTCAATCTGATATCTGCCTTCCGGCATACCCTGGGACTCGATGTTGAACTGAAGGTCACCCTCCTGGTCGCAGCAGCGGACTGCTGTCCAATAGTTCTCTGCACCGTCCTTTCTGTTGTATGCAATCCAGTCGCCATCGTTCTGTGTCAAGAACTTGAAGTCTCCCGCGTAGAGATTGCCTGTCCAGGTAAAGTCACCGTTACCCTCGTAGGTCATTTCAGCGGCGGCAGCCCTGTCCCAACCCCAATCGAACGATCCGATGAGATAGATATGAGGAACCATTTCCACCTTGAGAGTATTAAGGTCCACGTTGATTGTATAGTATCCTTCAAGAAGGCCCTTGTCCTCCAGCTGGAACATTACCTCAGCAGTACTCTTCTTGAGAGTCCAGTAATCCTCTGCATCCGGATCGCGGAAATATCCGGTCCAGTAGTCATCAGGGGACGCATTGGACGTCGTGAACTTGAACTGCCATCTTGTGATGATGCCGCTCCATGTGAACTTACCTTCTCCGAGGGCGGTCATTTCCTTGGCCGCGGTTCCATCGCCCCAACCCCAGAAGTCGAGATAGAGATGCTCTGGAAGAGGTTCGGCCTGCGCCTCGACAGCGACCTTCATGGTCTTGCAGTTTACCGTGATCTTGTAGAGCCCTGCAGGAAGCCCAAGGTCATTGAGCATGAACATGCACTGGTCTCCCTCTGCGTTCTTGCTGCGGTCCTTGAGAGTCCAGTAATCCTCGGCGTTGCCGTCACGGAAGTAACCGGTCCAATATTCTCCGAGAGTGTCGATGAACTTGAACTCCCACTGGTCACACTGGCCTGTCCATGTGAAGACTCCCTCACCGAGGTTCTCCATCTCCTGGGCATTTTCGGGATTTTCCCAGGCCCAGAAATAGATGTAGAGTTTCTCAGGGATATTGTAATCGATATTGACCGTGAGGGAAATGACATTGGAAGTTACAGAAGCTGCACCTTCTGCAGAAGCGGTGATCTTCGCATAGATAGTGAAGGACTCTCCGAGACTGTACTGGGCGGCGAGGGCGGCTATCTCCTGGCCTGAGAAGGAAATCTCCATGACGTCTCCGGTTACGGGAACCTCGATGGTCTGGCTGAAGGACTCGTCGGTACTGATCTCGAACTTGTAGGAAGGAGTGATTCCGGCAGCAGCGGCGCTGGTCCAGCTGATGGAAACGACCTGATCCTTGTTGTTTGGATTGGCGTTTACGACAACCTTGTCTGCAGAAAGGAGTGGCTCATTAAGAACCGGAGTCTCATCGGCCTTGGTTGTGAAGCTGGCTTTAACAACATTTGAAACGGCGTCCTCGAGACCGTTCTTCATTGCGGTCACACGGAAAAGAAGAGAGTAGCTGCCTTCGAGATCGAAGTTCCTTGCGTAAACATCGATCACTTTGTGGCTGAACTCCTTCTCAAGGAGAGGGAACTGGAGGAATTCGGCGTTCTTGAATTCGGCATCATCCTCCGTAGCGATTTCGAGCTTGTAGTTGACATCTTCGCCGGCGGAGGTCCAGGTGGCCTTTACTGCGACAGCTTCGGAGGAAGCGTCAATCACGGCAGAAGTGGGGCTTACCGTAAGGACAGGAGCTTTGAGAACGGGGTCATCGACCTTCTTCTGACAGCTTTGGGCAAGCACCAGTGCGGCAAGAGCCGCGAGGGTTACTAAAAATTTTTTCATAATGGATTGATTGATATGGATTAGTGATTATTGATTCCAGACACATCGCACGGAGGCGCCAGTGCGGCTTCCCCACCAGTCGAATCCGTAATCCTGGTTTCCGTTGAGCCAAAGGCCCCACATGTCCCAGGTCTGGCCGACATTGGTGGAGGTCCAGATGGCAGCATCCCACCAGTCGCCCTGCTTGCAGTCGTCACGGTTGATCTTTCCGGCCTGAGGGATAAAGATTGCTCCCTGCATATCGGCTTTCGTGCATTCCTTGAGAATTTCCCTGTCAAGGCCGACGAAAGCTCCTGCGACAGCCATGCCCTGAGTCTTCCAGAAGTCGAAATAGAAATACGGTGTCGTCGAGGTGCCTATTGAGAGAAGAGCCTCGAACTCAGCTTTCGAAGGAACGCGCCATCCGTCAGGACATGGGTCGTTCTCCTCGGCCCACACCTCGGAGTGAACGTCGAACGGACCGCCCTCGAAGCCGGGAACGACTGTCGTTTCGTCACCATGGTCATCCTGGGAATAGGAAGGGTATCCCTTTTTGCTGTTATATTGGTAAAGTTTTCCACGGCCCTCACAGTTTGGAGTGAAGGTATCGGGGTCATCGACGTTGGAAGTGGCCCATACCACATCGCCGAACCTGACTCCGCAATGCTGTACGAGGACTTCCCTGGTAATCTGGCCGAGGGAGACCTTGACTACCGCTGTCCTGTAGGCATAGTCCTCGGAAGCCGGGACTTCGATGGTGAACTTGCCGCTCGCAGCGGAAGATCCGTTCTTTATCGTGAGCCAGGACTCCTCGCAGGTCGCGGTCCAGGCGGAAGCGGCGGAGACTTCGATGTCGAAGGAACCACCCTCAACCTCAGCATAGACCATATTCTTGTCAAGGTCAAGGTCCGTAGCCTCAGGCTGGGCCTTGCCGTTCTGGATAATCCGGATGGACTTTACATTGTCACCGGCAACGATCTCGGCCACCGCGGTGCGGGAACCGCCAATTACGTTGAAACGGTTGATCTGGAAGTCGAGCCAGCCCCCGCCGGGCTTTAAATACGTGGGCATGAGAAAAATCCATCCCTCGCCGGTTTCGTACTTGATAGTGGTCTTCGTGGCAGACTCGCAGTCGACATGGATTCTGTCCTTGCCGCCCTCGAAGGCAATCTGTATGATATCCTTGTCAGTGATTATCTCCGTGGAGGGGGTCTTCTCGCAAGCTACAGCAAAAGCGAGGAGGAGGATACCTGCTTGAAAAATCTTCTTCATATTCTTTTACTTTTTATATACGCGATAGACTGTGCGGGCCTCGAGCTGGAGACTCGATCCGCTTAATTTTACAGCACTGTTTTCTACTGTCCATTTGCCGTCGGCATCATAGCGGCCGGATTCGACGTTCAGGATATCGAAACCGAAGGTCATCATGTCGGCCTTTGTCGAGCCGACAAGGACATAATCCTTCGCCTCGATGGCGTAGGCTATGCCTCGGGCGGAAGTCTGCCAGGAGATTTTGGCTCCCGGAAGTTCTGCCGTCTCCCTGGTGCTCGTGAGTCCGTCGCTGTTGGTGAGGTTGAATCCCTTCATGTTCCCGACAGGGGCGGTGGCGAAATCGTACCATCCGTTCTTGTAGATAAGGTTGGCGTCTATCAGCCTCTGAGTCTGCCCTTTGGGAGTAAAATCAGTGTTGTAGACACCTCTGAGGGTATATTCAGCGATATAAGGATGGGGAGTCGTAACGACTTCGAACACCTCGTATCCGCAACCCATCGTAAGAGCTTTGAGAGTAAGGATATCGTTGTTCCAGGCTTCGCCGCCGTTCTCTGCGACATGGGCAAAATTGCCTTCTATCTCAAGCATCGAATTGAGGCGGCTCTCCAAATCCTCGACCGTGAAACGATAGGGATCGAAACCGACATAGTCTATGCCTTCGCGCTTGGCGACCATCTTGGACCAATATACCCAGTCGTCATACTCGCAGGTCTGGTTTACCCTTGTGTAGCAGTCGTATTTACCGGACTTGAAGGCTTTACCCATCTGGTCGAGATGATAAAGAAGGCTCGGCCAGAGGTCGGTCGGCGAATAGCCGTGCGAACCGTTATGGCGCGTAGGCAGCATGTCGGGCTCGTTTTCCACCTGTATTCCTATGATGGTATGAGGAGAGCCGAGGCTTTTATCATACTCGTAGATAAAATCCATAAGCTTTGCTGCAGCCTTGGTCTCACGCTCGAGAAGTTTGGTGTTTCCAGGCGAAAGGAAGAACTGCTTGCCCTGCCATCCCTGATAGGCGGCGGAGGGTTTGAGCTCGGGATAAGTCGTGTTGTCGTTGACGACATAATCCGGGAGGTGGCCGGCGACCGAATAGCCGCACATGTAGCTTCCGAACCAGAGAAGTTCGGCCTTAAGCCCCCATTTTTCGCAATAGTCGATATAGGCCTTTACCGTTTCGTCGGAATAGACGTCATAATCCTTTTCGACATCGCTCCACGAAAAAGCAAGCTGGACTACCGTTATGTTGAGCGAAGCGGCGAGTTCAAAATACTTGTCGAGCTCGTCCAGTTTCTTCTTGTCAAGGTCGCGGAAAAAGTCCATCCTGAGTTGGGCGCCGACCATCATGAAAGGTTTGCCGTCCACCGTAAGACGATATTCGGAAGTCTTTCCGGGGGTATTGGGGGTGTCGGTTCCGGAATCCGGCTGCTTGCTGCACGCAAGCGCCAGGACCGAAAGACACAGAGAAATCATAAATTTCATCTTCATACGCAGTTTACTGATTATTCGGCACCCATCCCTGCCTGCATTGGCCAGCCGGGATTCTGGTAGAGGGTTGAGGAACTTGCCGTTCCGTTTCCGGTAATGAGGAAGTGCTGGACGGCGATAGGGTCAAGATAATGAGCCATGTTCCATCTGTAACCGTCATAGACATGGTTGTTGGAGAGGATATGGTAAGGAGCGAAGTACTTGCTGAAGGACCTCGGCGAAACGTTCTCTCCTTCCCTGAGGTTGTTGTTGTTGACCTCGAGGAATTCGGCATTGGTGGCGAGCTGGTCCCAGAGATTGACTCCGTATACATGGTAAGGAGTATTGATCATCTGGTCCATCGACCTCCAACGTCGCACGTCGTCATTGCGGAAGCCCTCGGCCATAAGTTCGCATCGGCGCTCGCGGCGGATATTGAAAAGGGTCGCGTCGACGAGCTTGCCGGCAGACCAGGCCCCCCAGTCGGTACGGCTCTCGGTCGGCATGCTGGTATTGTCGATAGTCGTCCGGAAGCTTCCGACGCATGCGCGCTCACGGATAGCATTCCAGTATCTCTCGGCATCGGAGTCGAGAGCTCCTGTCTTCTCGTAGCAGGCTTCCATATAGTTGAGGTATGCCTCGACGGCACGGAAGATAATACATCCGGCAACGCTCTTGTTGCGGTTGGACTGGGCGCCATCGAAGTTGAGTCCTTTGCGGAGGGCATAACCTGTCGTGTACTTCATAGAGGAAGTGGAATTGACAAGGTTGGGATAGAGCTCGACGGGGAAGGACTCGGGGCCGCCCTCGGAGTGGAGATTCAGGTCGCCTGGCTTCTTGATGAAGAGCCCGGCACGCGAGTCACGTCCCTCAGTGATCTTGAGGATGTCCCTGTCGCCGGGATAATCGCCACTGGCATAGATTGGGAGACCGTCAGCCATTACGAACGCATCGACCATGCTCTTGGTTGTACCGTAACCCTGGTTCGCAGCGGAGGCGAACTCCACAACGGAGTTCGTCACGCCCTCGGACACGCTGTAGGCCTTCCAGAGAAGCACCTCGTCATATCCACTCATGTCGGAACTGCCGAACATATCGAAATAATCGTTTTTGGGATCTTCGGGGCCGGCCTGGAAGACACCTGTATTTGGAGTGAGACCGTGCTTGTCGGCGACGATCTTGCTCTCTTCCATGGCAACGGTGAGGAAGAAGTCGATCTCATCATCTATGCTGCCGGAAGGGTATTTGTAGTCGGGATAGGTCGCGGCACCGGGCCAGGAGGCGTCTCCGGGAACAAAGGCCGTGCCTTTGAAGTACTTGAGCCATGTACCCTCATAAAGTGCGACACGGGACTTTAGAAGCCTTGCGCAATCCCTGGATATGCGGTTGGTGCCGTTTGGAGGCGTCTCCTTGAGGTATCCGAGAGCCCTGTCGAGGTCTTCAAGAATGAAGCGGGCCACTTCGTTGCGTGGTTTGCGGACGCTGAGGGAGACGAGGTCTTCGAAATCGTCACCCGGGCAGTAGGTTATGATCGGGAAATCTCCAAGAGACTTGAGTTTCGAGAAATAGCAGTTTGCACGGAAAAAATAGACCTCGCCGATGTAATGACGGATGTTGTCCGCATCTCCGGAGATCTTTCCGGCTTCAAAGTTCTCGAGCACGTTGTCGAAGAAATAGTTGCAGCGGTATATTTCCGTGAAGGAATAACTGCCACCCGTCTGGCCGACTTTCCAGTATCCCGGAGCGAAGCAGTCACTGGGGGTGCTGTAGGCCATATTGTCGGTTCCGGCATCCTTTGTCCACACTCCCCAACTGGTCTCACCGTGAACGGGAAGGGTATTGTAAAGGTCTGTGGCGTAAGCACCGATATTGTCATCGGTTGTCAGATACTGGTCGGGAGATAGTGATGATTCGGGTTTGAGACCGAGGAACTTGTCGCATCCGACCACCGCGAGGAGTGCGGCACCGAGTATAATGTATAATGTCTTTTTCATATCTGTCCTTATATTAGAAAGTGATGTTCAGGCCGAAGGAATATGTCCTTGAGAGAGGATATACGTTACCGGTCTCGTTCTCGCCTATCGTCTCGGGGTCGAACAGGTCAGTCATCTTCGTGAAGGTAAGGAGGTTCTCTCCGGAGAAGTAGATTCTCAGCCCCTCGATCTTCGCCTTCCTTGTAAGATTCTGAGGGATAGTGTATCCGAGCTGGAGGTTCTTCAGACGCACATATGCGGCATTCTGGACGTATCCGCTCTGCCACTGGACGTTCTTCTCAGTGTCAAGATAAGGACGGGGATAGTAGCTGTCGAGGTTTACGCCGAGAGGATTGTCCTCGTTGTCGCGGAAGTAGTCGAGGTGCTGGTCAAGCACCATGGTGCCCCACTTGGACCATCCGCATGAGCCGAAGAAGTATTTTCCGTTCTGGAAGAAATCCCTCTTGAGGACGCCCTGGAGGAAGACACGGAGGTCTATGCCCTTCCATTCGGCAGTCAAGTCCAGACCGAAGTTGAAACGCGGCGTGTTGTTTCCGATAATCCTGAGGTCTCCATGGTCGTCAGTGGTCCATGCTCCGGAGTCGACCTTGCCGTCCCCGTTGAGGTCGGCATACATGATGTCACCGGCCCTCCAGTTGGACCCGATTGCGTTCTGACCGCCGGAAGGGAGAGTTATGAGGTGCTCGAGCATCTCCTCGTCAGTCTTGGCGATGCCTATGGTCTCGTAGCCGTAAAAGTCGCCGAGAGTCATGCCCTCATAATAGGTTCCGAGGGTCTTGGATGGGTTGGAATAGCGGGTGACTTTGGTTACTGCATCACTGAGGACGAACCTGATGCCGTAGTTGAAAGAATTAAACGCACGGTCCTTCCAACCGATTTCGAGTTCGAATCCCTTGGAGACGAGGTCGGTGTTGTTGGTTACCGGGACCGAAGTTCCGAAGATCACGGGGAGTTCGTCGGCGGGACCGATCATGTTGTCGGTCTTTCGGATGAAGAGGTCGAGGGAAGCGGTGAGCCTGTCGGAAAAGGCTGCGACATCAAGGCCGAGATTCCATGATTTAATAGTCTCCCAAGTGAGTTCGGAGCTTATCTTGGAGGCCGGCCATGCGATATTCGGCTTCTTGCCTCCGAGAAGCCAGCCACCGGCAGAATTGGCGAATCCCATAAGTTCATATGTCGGATAGTAGGAGTTCGTGTTCTGGTTTCCGAGAGAACCGTAGGAGGCCCTGATCTTCAAGGTGCCTACATAAGGTCTTGCGGGAGCGAAGAAATCCTCTTTGGCAATGTTATAGCCGAGGGATACGGAAGGGAAGAATCCCCACTGGTTCCCCTGGGCGAATCTCGAGGATCCGTCGTAGCGGAGATTGACCTCGAGGAGATATTTTTCGGCGTAGTTGTAGTTGATGCGTCCGAAGAAGCCGGCTGTGCGCCACTCGCTGACGCCACCGCCTACCGTAGGGGACACTTCCTCACCGTGGAGGATACCGGAAGTTGTGTCGATGTGTGGCATCGAAGGAACGATGAGGCCTGCCTTTCGCGCGTTCGTCCAGTTGACGCGGTACTGTTCGGTCTGCATACCGGCCATCACCTTGAAATAGTGCTTCCCTATCGTCCTTTCGTAATCCGTATAGGCATTGATATTAAGGTACTGGTTGCGGCCGTCGTCGTTCCTGACTCCGGTACCGTCATCCCAGACAGAGCCTTTCGACACTCCATCGATACAGGTCTGCCAAACCTCACGGTCAACGATTGTGTTGAAGTAAGACCTGTAGCGGTAGTTCACGTCACCTACGATGCGCCATCCATTGAGAGGCTTCAGGGTAACGTTAAGTTGATGATTGGATGTCGTATTGGAAATTGTCCTCTGGCCGCCTTTGGTAAAGCGGAGGGCGACGTCGTTGAAGAGTATTCCGTTAGGGTCGTAAAGAGGGGCTACAGGCCAGAGATATTGCCCGAAATACCATAGAATATCATCGCACATGACGGTGGGTTCGTGGTAGTCTTCCTTTATGAAGCGGCTCGAATAGGAGATATCGAGGCACTTGAAAGGATGGGCCTCGACTTTTCCGAAAACGTTGTAGCGCTGGAGGCCGTCAAGGTTCTTCGTGTCACAGTCGAGAAGACCGTTCTCCTTAAGGTAATTTGCAGAAAGGTAGTAATTAACCATCTTGTTTCCACCGTTCACACTGAGGTTGTGCTCCATCGAGGTCGTCACGTCCTTGAAGAAGAAATCGTAGTAATCGATGTTGTCGTTTCCTTCGGTGTAGGCGGTACCCCACTGGTTGCCGACAGGGATGGTATTGTACGAAATCAGGCCATCCTGGTAATCCTTGATTCTCTGGAGGCGGGCAGCGCTGATATCGTCGCCGTTTCCGTCATTGTGAGCGGCTTCATTGAAGTAGAGAGCCCATGAATATGAATCGGCTGAAGAAGGAAGATTCAAAGGAGTGCTGAAGCGGAAACTGTTGTTGTAGTTGACATTCACGCGTCCCTCCTGACCTTTCTTCGTCGTCACGAGTATCACTCCGAAAGGCGCCCTGGATCCATAGATGGAGGAAGCGGCGGCATCCTTGAGGACGGATATGCTTTCGATATCCTGAGCGTTGATCGAATAGAGATCGCCCTCCATTCCATCAATGAGGACAAGGACATCTCCGCTCGAACCCTGGCCGATGGTACCCTGACCGCGGAGGGTCATCGAAGGCTGTTTGTTGTAGAGCTGACCGCTGTGCTGCTTGATTGTAAGGCCCGGGACAAGACCCTGCATCGCAAGGACAGCATTGGCAACAGGTACGGCCTCAATCTGTTTGGCCTCCATCGTGGAGACGGAGCCGGTCAGATTGACTTTCTTCTGGGTCGCGAAACCGACGACGACCGTCTCTTCGAGCATCTCAATATCGTCTGTGAGCGAAACAGAAGCAAAACTGTCCACTCCCTCGCGGAGAGTCCTGGAGGCGAATCCGATCGAGCTGAAGGTCACTTCGCTGCCTCTGTCGACGACGATGGAGAACTCGCCGTCAGCATCAGTAACTGTGCCGGCGACCTTGCCGTCCAGCGCACCGACTACAGCGACGCCCGGAAGTGTCCCGCCACTTGCATCAGTCACTTTTCCCTTTATTGTCTGCTGGGCAAAGGCAAAAAGGCCCGAGCTCAGAAGGCAGACTGAAAAGAATAGGAATTTCTTCATACCAATGGTGATTTTTGATTTATTACTTGAAAATTGTTCCGATGAATTTCTTTGTCGTGCTCGTGAGCGGGGCGAAGGACTCGAAGAGTATTTCGCAGGCCTTGCCGCCCTCGAGAACGACTTTGCCCCCCGCATACTCAGGAGTCGTGCCACCGCTTATCTGGAGAGTCGCGGGGGCCGAAGACCAGGCAACAAGGCGGTCGCCGCGGTCAAGGACGAATCCTATCGCGCCAGAACTCGTCGAGAAGCCGAGTGAGGCTCCTGTCGTGTTTATCGCCTGAATGCAGTTCTCCCTTGGAGTATCGGTCGTGACATTGAACACTGCAAAGTCCTCTGTCGGTGTAAGTGCGACGTCCTTGCCGTACGCAGTCAGGGCCTCAAGCAGAGGTTTCACGTTCTTGACATGGTTCTTAGGGGAAAGGTCGTCGTTGTAGATGCCCTCCGAATCGAAGGGTGGAGCACTGTGGGAGGTTATGTACCGGCTGGTCGCAAGGTCGTAGATGTCGTATCCTCCACCAAGGGCGGAAGCGACGAGCATAAGGCTTGCGGTATTAGCGTAGGAACCGCGGTTCTCGGCGACAAGCGGATAGTTGCCCTCCATTGAAGCATACTGACTGACTTCGTAGGCTATTTCATTGACTGTCTCCCTGTAAGGGTCGAAACTGACAAAGTCGATGCCCTCGAGTCTGTAGACATCTTTCGGACTCTTTCCGGGGGTCTGAGGGAAGTCCTTGACACCGTCGCCGGAGATTATGTTTGTCCTCGTCGCAACGCTGTAGGAACTGGCCTTGACGGCCTTGCCAACCGCATCAAGCGCCTCGAGGGTCATCTTCCAGCACTCGTCGGAAGATACGGCCGAACCGTCCTTGTAGCGGAATTTCTTCTCGGCAAGTCTCCAACGCACTCCGGCGTCCGGTTCATTATGGACCTGACAGGTTATGACGGGGTGTTTCCCGCCATTCTTCTCATCCCATGCACGGATGTGGTCGAACAGGGCCGTCACGGCCTTCGTCTCCCTTTCAAGGAGCCACTTGTCATTGTTTATGAGGGAATAGGTATAGCCGTATAAAGAATGGTAGTCGCCGTCACCATCCCGGCCCAGCCGGAGGGCAGGGGTCGCAATTATGTAGTTCGGGACAAGGAAAGTGTAGGCATCTCCTATCATGTTGGTCGAAAACCAGAGGAGTTCTACCTTGAGGTCGTACCGGTTGGCCAGGGCGAGGAGACGGTCTATCTCGTCAAAGCAGTACTCGTCTTTTCGGGGCTCCAGGAATGCCCATGGATAACTGAGCTGGACGCAGTTGAGACCGAGTTTCTTTGCTGTAATGAAATAGAGTTCTATTTCGTCCCAGCCGAGTTTGTCAACGCTGCGGAAAATATCAATTCTTATCTGGGCGCCATAAACCGCAAAAGGCTCTCCATCAACCTCCAGATAGGGCTTCCCCTCACCGGACACGGCTATCTGGCTGACTGTTACAGGCGACAGACCTTTGTCCGGGTTGTCCTGAGAGTGCCCTTCAGGATTGCAGCCGGCAAAGAGGAAGAGCGCAAGCAAGTGCAAAAACACTATCGGGTGAAAGTTATACATATTTCGCAAAACAGGTTATTTTATATCTTTACGGTATGGGATGGACTCCTGGGCCCCCATGTGCTGCACGGTGATGGCGCTTGCCTTTGTGGCGAACTCGACGGCGGAACGCTTGTCAAGACCTTCTCCGAGGGCGACGCAGAGTGCACCGCAGAATGTGTCGCCGGCGGCCGTGGCATCGACTGCCTTCACCTTGCAGGCCGGCACGATTTCGGCCTTGCTGCCGTCCCAGATGGCAGAACCCTTGCTGCCGAGCGTGAGGATGACGTCCTTCACACCCATCTCGTTGAGCCTGCGCATTGCGGCCTCGATGTCGCCTTCGATGCCTGTCATGAGAGCGATCTCTGTCTGGTTGGGAGTGATAAGGGAGACATATCTGAATATCTCCTCAGGGAGCTTGCATGCCGGTGCAGGGTTGAGGATGACACACGCGCCTGCCTTTGATGCAATCTCCGCTGCCTTCATCACTGCATCCACAGGAATTTCGAGCTGGAGGACCACGTAATCGGCACTCTCGATGACCGGACGTACAGACTCGATGTCCTCGAGAGTGATGTCACCGTTTGCACCTGGAGCAACGTCGATGACGTTCTCACCGGACTCGTCCACAAGAATCAGGGCCACACCCGACGGTTTGTCAGAATAGAGGGTGTAATCGGTGTTGATGCCGTCCTTTCTGTAACCATTCAAAGACTTCTCGCCGAACACGTCGCGTCCGACTTTGCAGATGAATGTCACATCTCCACCCAGACGGGCGGCTGCAACGGCCTGGTTGGCGCCTTTCCCGCCCGGTCCCATCTTGAACTCACCGCCAAGGATGGTCTCACCCGGCACCGGAATCCTCGGCGCCTTGATTGTCATATCGGTGTTGCTGCTTCCGATGACGACTATTTTCTTCTTTGCCATATATTGCTGTTTTTTGTTTATATTCTTTTTTCGTTACTGACAACGATTGCGCATTTTAAAACGTCCAAATGTAGAACAAAATACAGTATGAATAAGGAAGTTTCACCCCTTTTTTGCCTTTTTGTTTCGTTTTTTTGCACAAATTTCTATCTTTGTGAACAACTTTTTTGCGCAAAACACATGGGAAAAGAGACATTGACGACCATCGCCGAAAGGCTCGGCATCTCGGTAACAACCGTATCAAGAGTGATTGGAGGCAAGGCAGACAAGTACAGAATAAGTCCGGAGACCGTTTTGAAGGTCCGTGAAGAAGCCAAAAGATGCAACTACTTACCGAGCATTATTGCGCAAAGTTTGCGCACAAACAAGACCGGCACAATCGGACTTGTCGTGCCGTCGGTGGCCAACCCATTCTTCGCCGACATCGCCAGTGTAATCATCCCCGAGAGCCACCGGCGGGGCAGGACAACTATCGTGATCGACTCGATGGAGGACGAAAAATACCAGAACGAAAGCATACGCAACCTGGTGGCGCGCAAGGTGGACGGCATCATCGTGGCACCGTGCGGTGACGACGCCTCTCTGCTGGAAATGGTCAACCGGGAACACGTCCCTGTCGTGCTGATTGACCGGTTTTTCGAGGACACGACCCTGTCCTATGTAACAACCAACAGCTACCAGGGAGGCCTGGACGCGACCAGATACCTCATCAAGAACGGCCACACCGACATTGCGTGCGTGCAGGGTGTGACTCTCTCCACACCCAATAAAAGGCGCGTGAAGGGATATATGGATGCAATGAAAGAAAGCGGCCTGGAGGACAGGATACTTGTTGTCGGCAATGAGTTCTCCATCCAGAACGGCTTTCTGGAGACAAAACTGCTCCTTAACCGCACACCCCGCCCGTCGGCAATTTTCGCATTGAGCAACACCATTGTCCTGGGAGTCATCAAGGCCGTCCGCGAGGCCGGTCTGCGCATCCCCGAAGACATTTCCATAATATCGTTCGACAACAACATATACCTGGACTACATGGTCCCTCCGGTGACAAGAATCAGCCAGCCCGTCGAAGATATGGCGATGCTGGCTGCAAAACTGCTTTTCGAGAAGATGGACGGCAGGCAGGATGTGCTTTCAAACACTCACCTGGCCCTGGTCCCTTCATTCATCCCGGGAGCATCGGTGTCAAAAATCTGAGACACCGGGTCCGGAATTCCTTATTTCCTGTAATCGTGACTCCAGACGGTCTCGTAGGTGTCGGAGTTGTATTTGATGCGGACAACGAAGAGCATGTCCACCGGACAGATATGCCCTTCCTCGATCATCGAATGTGCCTTTTCGGCTGTCGCCTTGGCGTTCTTGATGGCAGTGGCTTTGCCCTGCTGCTTCTCCATCATGGCCTTGTGAGGCATGGCGATGTCTGTATAACCATTGAGGAACGCAAGGTCGAAAGCGGCGAATATGACACGTGCAGATGCGATTTCGGTCTCAAGGCCGTTGGTAATCTCGCTGTTGGCGTCCTTTGCAAAGCCCCACTCGACGAGTGTGCTGTAATACTCCTTGTTGCAGGAAGTAAGGCAGATTGCGACAAGCGCAACTGCAATAAGGGAAAAGATTTTCTTCATTCGATTTATTTTTTATAGAAGTTGCTTTCTATGACAGCCCAGAGGAGCATGTCTCCATAAACATCCACTGACGGAATGGTGATACCCGGGTCATATGTGTCGCATCCCAGATAGTCCATCGAGACGATTCCGCTGTGGAAACGCTTGTCCTCGGGACTGTTCTTCATGTTCTCGACGAACATGTCGAATGCCGGGCCGTTGAACTGGTGGGCAAACTCATGGACATCCAGGTCGTAGAAGGCTTCTCCACCGGCATTGGCGTTCATGGCATTGAAACCGAGGATGCGCTTGCCCTCTTCCATGTTCCACTGAGTGACCTTCCGGGCCAGGTCCAGCATGTCTGCCTTTTTCTGCCCTATCTTGGTGTCCTCGCTGAGCCTCATCTCGTAACGGCTCTGGACCAGCATGTTGTAGCCCTGGCCGTTCTCCACCACATTATATGGATCGCCGGTGCGCTTTGTCCTTTCATTGTCGGCATAGGCGCAGATGTGCGCATGACCGTATTTGTTGTCCGGCCAGTCGAACAGATACGAAGCCTGGGTGTTGGCAAGGGCCATATCCTTGTAATAATTGCTCATCATTATGATGATGTGGCCGCGCGCCTCTCCGACGGTAAGGTCCGGACTGTAAGGCAGGAACAATTTGTTCTCATATTTGTTCTCATATTCGCTGTTCAGTTCCCTCTGGAGTCTGGCGACAATGTCCATGTTGGCATATTTCATCGCGCGCTTCACCTCGTCACGGTGCTGCTCTCCGACAAGTTTGCCATCTGCCCAGAGGTCGGCGGCGGCAAGAAGACCGCAGCTGAGTTCCTCCCACTGCGTGTTGATGATTACGAATTCGGTATTCCCCCCTTTCTGTATCATTTCCGCCAGCATGGCAAGGGACTCTTTGTATTTGGAGTCCGTGCAGAAATTGCCGTGATAGAGGTACAGGTCCTCGGTGGCATCACATTCCTCCTGGTTCGGAACCCTTCTTATCAGTTTGAGAAGGTCCACGACATACTGGTTGCCGACCCTGAAGTCGAAATAGCGGGCTCCGGCATCGAACTGTTCAGAGATATACAGGTCCTGACAGTTGGCATTCACGGTCTTGGCCAGTATCTCCATATTCTTTATCGCCGTGGCGGAGTCATGCGAACCGGGGATATTGACGCAGCACACCGGCATGTCGGCAGGAAGCAGGCTCATCCAGTTTTTGCCCTTCCAACCGGAATTGTCCCACTTGGTGTTTTTGACGTTGTCAACGTAAGGGTCGACAAAATTGGAAACAAATTTGTCTTCCACATACTCAACGGCCTCAACGACCCACACTCCGAGCTGCAGGAGAGGCGTGAGAAAATCCATCCACCCCTTTGTCTTCGGCCCCGCGGTCAATGCGCCCTCGACGGCGGCCTCGGCTGCTGTGTCACGACGGAGTCCTATGTTGATTGTGGCCCCCTCCTGCTCTGCAGCCACATCAGCCTCAGAAAGGAATGACAAGGCCGGGGAGGTGATGAACAGTTCGTCTCCGTCCTTGCTGACTTCGTACTGGAACACATTGTCCACCAGGCGGTCGCTCCGGTTTTCGACAAATGTCCCGAACTGCTCGATGCGGACAAGTTTGATCTCCTTCTTGCCGGCCTGCATCTTCATGGACTGTATCGCCGGCATACCTGTCTGCTCCCCTTCCGACTCCTTGAACATGATCACAAAGTCGTCAGAGGCCGGGTCAATGATAAAATATGACGTGGGATTGTAGTCCATCAGATTGGACCCGGACATTCGGAAAGACACGACTTCCCATATGCCCTTTATCCTCTTGTCGGCCCTGGTGCTGATTGGGTCGCCGTTTTCCGGATTATCCTTTGTACATGATGTAAAAGACGCAAGCGCAGCCACAAAAAGCAGTGACGCCATGCCCAATAAAAATCTCTGCTTCATCTGTTCTTCAATAAAATCCCACAAATATATATAAAAATGGCGGAACCATAAAGGCCCCGCCACTTTATGTAAGTATCAAATTTTAGAGATACTGAGCGAATTCGATGTCGTTCTCAGCCCTCTTGGCGAGTTTCTTGTCCTCTTTTGCCTTGTCGAGATTCTCCTTGACAGCGGCTGCGTCACCTTCGCGCGCTGCGATGACAGCCTTGAGGTAAGAAGCCTTAGGACAGTCGCAGGTGAGAGCGCTCTTGGCTGCTGCGAGGTTGTCGGTGAGGATGTTTGCAAGGGCCTTGTTGACTGCGCACTCAGAGTTTGCGAGGCGGGAAGCGGCGTCCTTGTAGTCACCCTTGAGGATGGAAACGATGCCGAGGTTCTCGTTTGCAGAAGCGTTGCCTGACTTCTTGAAGTACTCGACAGCCTCAGCCACATTGTCTTCGTTGAGAGCGATCACACCGAGAGCATTGTTGACGTCAGCGTCTGCCTCGAGTTCCTCAAGCTGCTTCTTTGCCTTGCCGTAGTCACCGTCGTTGATGTAAGTGACAGCGAGGTTGTATCTTGCTGTGTTGCTGTCGAACTTGTCGATGGCCTTCTTGTAGAGGGCGACCTTGTCGGAAGTCTTCTCAACGAGAGTTGCTGCACGGAGGAGAGCGGCCTCGTCGAGGATGTCGGCGTTGCCCTCAACCATCTCGAGGAGCTCCTCGCTGGTGAAGTTCTGGTATTCTACGTTTGCGATGAATCTTGCACGGCGGAGTTCAGGAAGGACGTCGGTAGAGAGAGTCTTGTAGACTGCAGACATGTTTCTGATCTCTTTCTCGCGGACTGCAGGGTCGCTGTACATCGAGAGGACGCGGAGAATGAGGTCCTTGTCTTCGATGTCAGAAGCACCTACAAGTTCCTGGAAACCGTCCCAGTCCTCAGCGATGCTTGACACCTCAGGGGCAGCGATCTCTTTGCCCTTTGTCACCTTGTCGAATGCCTTCTGTGCAGAAGAAGCACGGCCGGATGAAAGGTTTGCATTGAAATCCTCGTCTCCATCAGGAGAAGCGTATGCTACGATCTGTGTGCCGGTGATGGTCTTGCGCTCGTTGGCGTTGATCTCGTCGATGGCATTCTGGAAGCCCTTTACAGACTCGCCCTTGATCTCGGAACTCTTGACTTCCGAGCTGTTGATGCTGTAGAGAATCTGGCCCTCTGCGGTCTCTGTGATGACGTCCTGATAGCCGTCTTCCTTGAGGTCAACCTTGCCTTTCCTGCATACAAGCATATAGGTTGTGTTGGCACCGTCAGCGACTTTCTTTGTAGGGAGGTCTATGCTTTTGCCCTTGTAGCTGGCAACACCGCGGAGTTCGAGATAACAGTTCTCCATGCCCTCGACATATTCGAAATGTACAGGCTTGCTGATTGTTGCGCCGTCAGATGAGACAACTTCGTAGTTGTCCTCAACCTTCTCGCCCTGGAACATGTAAGGCTCCATCTTGCTCTCGCCACCGTCATAAACGATAACAGGGGTAACCTCTACGATAGCCTTCTCGTGGAAGTATTTTTCAGGATAGGTCACGGTCACAGTGGCATCGATGACGCCGCCGACAACTTCCAGGACCTCAGGATTGCAGGTAACGATTACGTTCTCTGCCTGCTCTGCCATCTTTTCAGGAGAACTGCAGGAAACCGCTGCAATTGCCATGAATGAAGCTGCAATACAAAAAAGTTTTTTGTTCATGAGATGTTGTATTAAAAAGTTATTCGTTCACAATATTTCAGTTATCGCGCAAATATAGGCATAATTTTAAATTATTTCGGTAAAAATAGTAACTTTGCAGTATTATGGACGAGAGAGATTTATCTGCGATAAAAAATAGATACGACATTATCGGTGACGACCCGGCGCTCAACCGGGCCATCGAAGTCGCGCTGGCCATCGCGCCGACCGACCTGACCGTCCTGGTGATGGGAGAAAGCGGTGCGGGAAAGGAAAACATTCCTAAAATAATCCACCAGAACAGCCTCCGCAAGAACGGCAAGTACTTCGCGGTCAACTGCGGCGCCATTCCCGAAGGTACCGTGGATTCCGAACTGTTCGGGCACGAGAAAGGCGCTTTCACCGGAGCCGTCGAGATGAGGAAGGGATATTTCGAAGAGGCGGACGGCGGCACGCTGTTCCTCGACGAGGTGGCCGAACTGCCGATGGCGTCACAGGCCCGTCTTCTCAGGGTGCTGCAGTCGGGTGAATTCATCCGTGTCGGTTCGTCCAAGATCCTCAAGACCAATGTCAGGGTCATCGCCGCCACCAATGTCAACCTCATGTACGCAGTCAGCAAGGGCAAGTTCAGGGCCGACCTCTTCTACAGGCTCAACACCGTGCCCATCACGATGCCGGCGCTGCGCGAGAGGCCGGAGGACATTCATCTCCTCTTCAGGAAATTCGCATCCGACTTTGCATACACATACAACAGGGCGGGCATACGTCTCACCGAGGACGCAGTAGCCGTGCTGAAGAACTACAGGTGGCCGGGCAACATAAGACAGCTCAAGAGCGTCGCCGAGACCATCTCCGCTCTCGAATCCGTCAAGGCGGGCCCGACCGCACAGAGGATAGAGATAGACTCGTTCACCCTCTCGCAGTACCTCCCGAAAGAGCAGGACAGCCTGCTCCCCGCCATTTCCGAAAGGCAGGAAAGCTCCATGAATCCCGACGAAAGGGAGATGATCATCCGTTCGATCTATCAGTTGAAACAGGAGATCGAGCAGCTCAAGGCGGCAGTGTATGGCGGCCATATGCAGAATCAGGGGCCGGTTCCGGCTGCGCTTGAGAGCCGTGGGGCGGAGGAAGACCCGGACGAGCAGACCCCGGCAGAGGTCGTGCCGGAATCATTGGCGAAGATGGGCTCCGACATGATCAGGAAGGCCCTGGAGAAATATGGCAGCCGCAAAGACGCCGCCGCCGCTCTCGGAATATCAGAAAGGACACTTTACCGTAAAATCAAGGATCTCGGACTATGACAAGACCCCTCTCACATATCCTGACGGCCTGTGCGGCGCTGATTGTCGCTGCCCTGTCGGTCACATCGTGCGGAATCTATTCATTCTCCGGCACATCCATCCAGCCGGACGTGAAGACCATCACCATCAACTATGTGGAATACAAGGCCATTCGTGTCAACCCGTCACTGAGCAACGACCTCACCGAGGCCATGAAGGACAAGTTCCGCAAACTGACCAAACTGGAACAGGTGGACATGGACGGCGACCTGGAGATATATGCCGAGGTCACGGGGTACGATGTCAAGGCAACGGCCGTGACAGCGAACGAAGTCGCTGCGCAGAACCGCCTCACGGTGACCGTCAAGGCCAATTTCACCAACAGGAAATACCCGGAGGACGATTTCGAGAACAAGTCCTTCTCCGCGTATGCCGACTATGATTCCAACAATTCGCTCGAATCGGTCGAAGGCTCGCTCTGCGAGGAGATCATAGACAAGATCATCGAGGACATTTTCAACGCCACAGTGGCGCAATGGTAGTAGTATGGAAGGCTACATCGACATAAAGAAGCTGACACTGGAGGAACTCTCCGGAGTCGTGAACATATACCCGTGGTTCAGCCTGGCCAGGAAGGAACTCTGCGAAAGGATGAGCAGCATCGGCGGATGGAGCGAAAGCCAGTATGCCGACGCGGCCATGTATATGAGCGACCGCAAGGTGCTGTCCCGGCTGCTGCGCACCGTAAGCGACGAGGATTACAGCGACGCGCACATCAGCGAATTCATCGAGCAGTGCATGCAGGGCGAGAAGGAGGCCCAAAGCGCTCCCGAAAAGCCCCGTGTCCACGTGGTCGGCGGGGATTACTTCTCGCAGGCCGAATATGAAAAGGTACGCCGGCAGGACGACAACGTGTTCTCGCTGTATGCGTCCGGCAGCACCAAGAGCGGCGAGACGGTCCGGACAAGCGCTGAATACGAATTCTGCACCGAGACTTTGGCCGAAATTTATGCGGAACAGGGTTATTATGAGGAGGCTAAGGCCATTTATTCCAAACTTATTTTGGCATATCCGGAAAAAAGTGTTTACTTTGCAGCCCTTATCGAAAAATTGAATCAGACTGAAAATTTGAATAATTAAAAATCAAAATACTATGAATGCAATATTTACGATTCTGACAGTTCTCGTGATCATCGCGGCTATTCTTCTTACAATAGTTGTTTTGCTCCAGAACGGAAAGGGCGGTGGACTTGCAAGCAACTTCGTTGCAGGCAACCAGACATTCGGCGTACGCCAGACTGCTGACATCCTCGAGAAGATCACCTGGGTGCTCGTAGCAATCGTTCTCGTACTCTCCATCGCATCCGCTTTCACAACAGGAAGCTCCAACAAAGAGGAAATCGATGTCACCGAGCAGGTCATCAACTCCGAGGAGCAGGCACTCCCTGACTTCACCCAGGCACAGCCTATCCAGAGCGCTGACCCTGCAGCAGAGCCAGTCGAGTAACATCCAGCCTGAAAGACAGTCAAAAAGAGGATGACTAAAAAGTCCAGCCGGACTTGGAGGTCATCCTCTTTCTTTGTATCATATTGCCTCCGAGCGTCGGCTGCTCCTCTCCGGAGACCGTCTCGCTACGTTCGACCCCACCATTCGCTTCGCTCATGCTCCCCCCTCTTACGATGCCGAGGGCGGCAACGGGTCCCGGAGAGGACAGCCGGCTACATCTGCGGCAGACGCCGAAACATGGTAACCATTCTTTTGATAATCAACGTATTATGCAGAAAGACAAAACTGACGCAAAAGACCGAGAACGCCCGGAAGCCCAAACCGAAATTCACCTACGCAGTTGGGCTGCCATATAGGGGCTTGAAAGGCCACCCAACTCGATAGGTGCGGCTAAGATCTCCTCACCTAGGCAGGTGCAATGCCTCCCATGGCCTTCAGTTGCATTGCGACTCTCTAGGTGAATTTTGGGTTGGCGGTTTGAAGAGATCAGCTTGAACCGAAGTCCCACGTTCCACTCAGAGCGAAAATATGCCATATTTTAGGAGAAAATGCCAATTATCAGGCAAAAAAGCAAAAAATCGTCAAAAAATTGCTTTGCTCCAGAAACAGTTACAAAATGGAACTGGTTGCTCCCCGTCATGGCCAGACTGGCCGAAGAACGTCCGAGCGGAATATCTCTCAGAACAGCACGGCGATGCCGGCTTGGAAAGTGAGGCATGTGCTGGCCTTGGAAACGCGACCCGAGACGTCATGGACCTGACGGAAGGCGTCGGTGCCGGCGGTTTTCGGGACTGTCTTGAATGCCGGGCGGACAACAAAGCCGAAACTTTCGGTGACTGCGAAATCACACCTGAGATCCAGTGTCAGCTGAAAGGCGGAAAAGGACACATTGTCCATCGTGACATCGCCCTGTTCCACAATCCTTTCCTTGAGTCCGAGCACGCCCAGACCGATCTGCGGGGTCAGTCTGGCCATCTGTCCGGCAGGAATGCCATACCCCATCTTGACATTGAAATATGTTGGTCTGTATATGCACGCGGTGGCGTTCGGATAAGTTGTCAGGTCGTCGGAGGTCCAGTAGATTGTCTCGCTTTTTTTGAGGCCTATCCCCACCTCTGCCTCAATGTTAATCCGTGATATAAAGAATCCGAGCGACGTGCCCATGCCCCATAGCCCGCCAAGGCCGAAGGTCAGGTCCCAATAACCCCTCTGATTCATGAATTTGCGCTGCTCGAGTTTGAGGAAAATGTCATAATCCTCCTCGATGTCAATGGACATCTCCTCATCCTTGTAGCCGTCAAGTCTGGCAACAAAATCATACCGTCCGGTCTCGACCTCCTCCTCGTACGGAGTGGTTCCGACACGCTTGTCATTGATATACAGGTTGGCCGGGGACGGGTCGGACTCGACATAAACCGTAGCCACACGGGCCATGCTGAGCGTCACGGACGTCTGCCGGTCAGGCACGACCTCGACGGTCTTCTCGTCGCCGCGGTAACCGGGCAGAATCACCGACACCGAACGCTTTCCGGCCGCAACGCCTTCCAGCACAAGCGGCGTCTGGCCCTTGTAGCGGCCGTCCACACACACATCGGCGCCATTGACATTGCAGTCCACCTTCAATGTGCCGTAACCGAGAATCACCTCCTGCTGGACCTTCCCGGTGGAAGTACCCCCTTCCTGGTACACATCCTCGGCATAGACGCGCCCGATATCCTGCGCGCCCAGAGACATACTCGCTGCAATCAAAAGCGTTATGAATATACTTCTTTTCAATTTTTTATCCATATCAACGCAAATGTACAAATCTTTAATTAAATTTGCTATCCCATTAACCCAAACTGACCTGTATGCTGCTCTCCAAGGAAATCGCCGTCTATCTCAATCTGTCCGCCTGCAAGCTCAAACAGTACACTGCCGCAATGCTCAAACAGAACAATGTGGGGCTGACTCCGGAACAGTTCCTTCTGGTGGACCTGCTCTGGAACCAGGGACCGATGTCCCAGCAGAAAATTGCCGACATGATGATGAAGGACAAGAACTCCATCACCAAGCTCGTGGATGCGCTGGAAAAGAAAGGCCTTGTAGTCCGCAAGAGAGACACCCGCGACAAGCGTTCCAACACACTTATTCTCACCGAAAAGGCCGAGCAGATGAAGCTCGGCGCCAAGGAATACGGCATCTCGATGCTCGACAAGGTTCTTGAGGGCATCAGCGAGGAAGAGCTCAAGAGCTTCCTCGAGACCCTCGGCAAGTTGACGGACAACATGTCCGTCTGACATAATATCCCTGTTTTGACCAAATTCGACAAAATGACCACCGAACCGGTCGGGAGACTGGTCACGTCGCTCGCCATACCGTCAATGGGGAGCATGGTGGTGACGGCACTGTACAACATCGCCGACACCTGGTTTGTCAGCCGCACCGGAACACAGAGCGCGGCCGCGCTGGGCATCGTGTTCACATACATGTCGCTGGTCCAGGCCGTGTCGTTCTTTTTCGGGCAGGGTTCGGGCAATTTCATCTCGCGCGCACTGGGTTCGCAGCACACCGAGGATGCCGGCAAAATCGCCGCGACGGGGTTTTTCTCCGCAATGATATTCATGGTCACGACCTCATGCCTGGCAATGATTTTCATGAACCCTATCCTGTCTCTGCTGGGCTCGACCGACACCATCCTGCCTTATGCACGCAGCTATTTCAGATGGATCCTTGTCGGGGCACCGTTCATTTCCTGCACCTTCGTCCTCAACAACCAGATGCGCCATCAGGGCAATGCGATGATGGCCATGGTGGGCATCCTGTCCGGTGCCGTCATCAATGTCATCCTTGACCCGGTATTGATTTTCGCACTGGGCATGGGCGTCGAAGGGGCGGGCCTGGCGACGTGCATCTCACAGGCCATCGCGTTCTGCATAATGCTCCGGATGTGCCGTAAACGCGGTGGCATCGCACCGAAACTCCGCAATTTCAAGCCGACCCTGAGCCAGTACCGGCAGATATCGAAGGGTGGCATACCATCCCTTGGCAGACAGGGTGCAATGGCACTTACTGCAATGGTACTCAACAATATAGCCGGACTGTATGGAGATGTCGCCATTGCCGCGTTCGCCATTGTGAACAGGATAATGATGCTCGTCCAGTCGCTGATGATCGGGTTTGGCCAGGGCTTCCAGCCGGTGTGCGGATTCAACTTCGGCGCAAGGCTCTATGACCGGGTCCGCCAGGGGTTCAGGTTCTGCGCCGGCGTCACCACGACATACGCACTGGTGTTTTCCGTGCTCGGGCTGGTCTTCGCCCCGCAGATCGTGTCGCTGTTCAAGACCGGTGACGAAGAGGTTGTCCTGCTCGGCATCCGCATCCTCCGCGCCCAGTGCATCACATTCACCCTGGCAGGGTTCATCATCACCACCAACATGTACCTGCAGAACATCGGGGCCACTTGGAGCGCATTCACAGTCGCCATCGCCAGGCAGGGACTGTACCTGATTCCGGCCCTGTGGATACTCAACCTCACAATGGGACTCAGCGGGGTCATCATCGCCCAGCCGGTCTCGGACGTGTGTTCGATGCTCACATCACTGCCGCTCGCGTCCACAAAACTCAAGCGCATGGGTTGATGTTTGGTATGTCGCATTTGCTACTTAAACCGCCAAAACATTTGCACGAGTTAAGTAAATTATATATATTCGCAGCAATATTTATTAAACTTAAGCAAATAATATTGCGACAGCATGGTTATTAACAGTTTCTTTATAGAGGGCATATCCAATATAGGCCATCTAAGATTGGATCTTGGTCAGCTGAATGCCCTGATAGCACCCAACGGCTACGGCAAAAGCAATGTGCTGAATGCTATTGAATTCGGGATGAAATTCCTTTCGGCGGATCAGCACGAAAAAATACAAATGATGAGGAGTCGCTTCTTGCCAATCAACAATGGTATGGTCGAAAAGGACTTCTGCTTTGAAATTTCCGGCCTGTTTGACGGGGACAAGCAGGGTATTCAGTTCCAATACGGTTATCGTTTTAAATGGGCATCGGGCGATGATGACGGGTATATTTTATCCGAGTGGCTGAAGGTGAAGAAGAGTACAGACCAGCGTTACAGACTGATGCTCAGCAGGACGTCTGCAGATGGGTGTCTGATTGTGCCATCCGCTACAGGCAGATGCACGAAAACTTTTGACGTGGCATCCTCTCAGTTGGCACTTAACTCGATAGCGCTGTCTGCAGGTATGTTCCTTAATGATATAGCATCACGCATCTGTGGCACAATCGTTCCCAATCTCGAGACTCTTGACAACCCCGAATCTTATTTCTCCGTGGACGGGGAGAAAGGAATCCATATGCTCGATGGTGAAACACTCAGCGCCTATCTCTATAAACTGAAAGAATCGGATGAAGACAACTACTCGATTTTAGTGGACGGACTGCTGCAATTACTTCCAGGCATAGAAGAATTTTCTCCAAAAGTCATAACCCTGGCTGACGGACAGAGCAAAATATATGATATCAAGGTTAAAGAGAAGTTTAACTCACAGCCCACAAGCATCCGTCAACTGTCAAGTGGCAGCAAACGCATTATCTTCCTCTTTACACTGTGTCTGGCCGCACGAAGGAAAAACATTCCGCTCATAATGCTTGAGGAACCGGAAAATTCCGTTCACCCTCATCTTATGGAGAATCTCATTCTGGCAATGCAGAACTACGCATCTGATACAAAGATTCTCATCACCAGTCATTCTCCTTACCTTATGCGCCATCTCCTTCCTCAGCAGATGTATTTCGGTCTTCCTTCCAAAGATGGTGTAGCACATTTCGCCAGAGTTATCCCATCAAAAGAAAGAACCCTATACCGATATGCAGGCGACCTGGAACTGACATTCGGCGAGTTCATGTTTGACTTTATGCTTGAACTGGAGGTCGATACCAATAAGATCACCAAGTACTTCACGGAAAACTGATTATGAAGGAAAAGAATGTCTGCGCGTCAAAGCAAATCATAATTTTCGTGGAGGGTGACACGGATGAGGTGTTCTTTAAAACTTTACTCGAATACTACAAGTCTTCAAGCCAGGCCGTTTTGACACCTTGTGAGGTAATCAACCTTAAGGGGGTCACCCGGTATGCCAGCAAACTTCTGGCAAAACTCCGAAACGAAATTCTGCCCGAGGCTAAAAGAAAAAATGTCAGTATCAACACTATCTGCTGCACTTATGACACAGATGTGTTTGAAGTCCGTAACCCCTTGATCGTCAACTGGGACTCCATACGGCGCCAGATAACAAGACTGGGCATGACAAGTTTCATCAGGATTGGAGTAAACAGTTCCATAGAGGACTGGATGCTGGATGATATCGATGGGATATGCACCTACCTCAAACTGAAGCAGGTCCCCAAATCTCTCAAAGGCACGGATGGAAACGCCAGGCTATGCGACCTATACTCAAGGGCAAAGAGAATCTACAGTAAAGGCTGCTCGGCAAGAGAAATGATTTGTTCTCTGAATTATTCTTTGATAAGAGACAAACACTTATCCTCACTTCGAGAACTCGAAGAGGCCCTTGGTGTACAGCAGATGCCATAACTTACGGCTTCTGGGCTGATGTTTGGTGTTTTTGTTTTTATTGCATATCTTTGCGTAAACAAAACACATATACATGGCGACAAAGGGCAAATACACATACGAATACCCGCACCCGGCCGTGACCGCCGACTGCGTCATCTTCGGATATGACGGCAAGCAGCTGAAGGTCCTGCTCATCAAGCGTGGCAAGGAAAAAGAGGCCGGCACGACAGCCTATGAGGGCATGTGGGCCCTGCCGGGCGGATTCATGGACATCGAAAAGGACAAGACCATCGCCCACACCGCATCCAGGGAGCTCAAGGAAGAGACGGGCCTGTCCATCGCCGCCAAAGACCTCAAGGAGGTCGGCACATTCAGCGAAATGGGCCGCGACCCGCGTGAAAGGGTCATCACCATCGCCCATTACGCCCTTGTCAAACTGGCTGAAGTACAGGCAGATACAGATGCAGCAAAGGCCGAATGGGTGGCGCTGAACGAGATCCGCTACTCGCTGGCATTCGACCATGACGCCATCCTGCGCAAGGCCCAGCAATGCCTCAAGGAAAGAATACATTTCGAGCCCATCGGTTTCGACCTTCTGCCTGAAGTGTTCACGATGCCTCAACTCCAGAACCTGTACGAATCCATCCTTGACACCCACTTCGACAGGTGGAACTTCTCCAAGAAGATGAAACATTTCGAGATGCTCGTGGAGGTGGATGACGGCTCGCTGCGCACCGGTCCGCGCAATCCTGTCAAATACAGTTTCGACAAGGACAGTTATGACAGGCTCAAGAACAAGAAAGGCTTCAAACTCGAATTCTGACCATGGCCCGTCTGCTTTTCATAACCGACTTCACCGAGCAGTTTGCATACAGACTGCTGAGAGGCATCATCGAGTATGCCGGCAATGCCGACAACTGGGTTGTGTGCCGCATGCCTCCTGCATACAAGAATAAACTCGGCTTCGACGGCGTGGTAAAGTGGGCGAAGCAATGGAAGGCCGACGTGGTGATAGGCCAGTTCGACACGGGCGACGATGTGTCCCTGTTCAAGAAGAACGGCATGGTGGTGCTCGCCCAGGATTACATCACCAAATTTGAGGGCATACCAAACATCACCGCCGACTACGACACCACAGGAAGAATGGCCGCGGAGCACTTCCTGGCCAGGGGTTTCCGCAATTTCGGATTCTTCGGATACAAGGGTGTGTGCTGGTCTGAGGAGCGTCTGGACGGGTTCCGTGCAAGAGTTGAAGAGGCCGGATACGGCGACAGCATGTTCGTATATGACGGCCAGCGTCTGGACAGCCTCTGGTACTATGAATCGGCCGGTGTCGGGGACTGGCTGAAAATGCTGCCCAAACCGGTGGCTGTGATGGCCTGCGACGACAACCAGGGCAGCCTGCTTCTGGAGGCCTGCAACTCCCACGGTATCAGAATCCCGGACGAGGTGGCCGTGATCGGTGTGGACAACGATGAAGTGCTTGACAATCTGTCCAATCCATCACTTTCGTCCATCGACGTGGACATAGAGAAGGGCGGATTTGAAGCCGCCGCCATGGCCGTGAAGATGATGGAGGATCCCGACTATGCGGGCGAGGACATCATCCTCCATCCGGTCAGCGTGATCAGCAGGATGTCGACCTCGGTTTTTGCGACTACGGACAAGGAGGTCGTGAAGGCGCTCCAGTTCATAAGCAGGAACGTGGAGAACAAGATTCTGGTGCCGGACATTCTCAAGGAAGTGCCTCTTTCAAGACGTCTTCTCGAGACCAGATTCAAGAAGGTAACAGGTTATACCATCTACAGTTACATATCCCGACAGCGCATAGAACACTTTGCCGAGCTGCTTCTGCGCACCAATGACAGCGTGTCCGAAATCGCCGCAAAAATGGACGAGCCGGACACCAAATCCATCTGCAGAAGGTTCAAGGCCATCAAAGGTTGCACGCCTACCGAGTACAGAGAGCGCGAATTGCGCAAAATGGGAGTTTAATTACGCATTTTTCGTACCTACTATATATACCACTGACTAAATTTGCGAGTTAGAAACCACAAATTTTAGCCAATGCGATTAGGAATAGATATCGGAGGCACTACCATTAACATGGGCCTCGTGGACAGCGCATCCATCGTAAAGTGCGCATCAGCCCCATCATTCAACCCGGAAGACACCCTCGACCAGACCATCGACCATTTGTGTGCTCTCATTGATGCAAACATTTGCCCCGAGGTCAAGTCGATAGGTATAGGAGTTCCTTCCGTGGTGGACACCGTAAATGGAATAGTATATAACGCCGCGAACATACCATCCTGGACTGAGGTGCACCTCAAGAAGACCATGGAGAGCAGGTACGGCATCCCTGTGGCTGTCAACAACGACGCCAACTGCTTCGCGCTCGGAGCGGCCGGGGAGTTCGGATGCAAGGAAAATGAAATCCTTGTGGGTGTCACACTCGGCACAGGAGTGGGCATCGGCGTGGTTGCAGACGGCAAGGTCCTGAACGGCAGGAACACCGGAGTGGGAGAGCTCACTTGGATTCCATTTAATGGCAAGCCGCTCGAATATTACTGCAGCAAGTCATTCTTCCTGGAGAAAGGCTCCGAGCCTTGCGAATTCTTCAAAAGAGCTGAAGCCGGTGATCCGGAAGCCATTGCTGCCTTCGAAGAGTACGGACGCAACCTCGCCATGGTCATGATGCTGGTCGTTTCCGCATACGATCCGGACCATGTCGTATTCGGCGGAGGCATTGCACGCAGCCACAAGTACTTCGAGGCACCGATGATGGAGGCCCTCGCGGCACAGTTCCCTTTCCCGGAATCAATCAAGCACCTCAGAATCAGCTTCCTTCCTCAGTCAGAGGCAGCTATCACCGGAGCATCACTTTTATAATACAACCACATGATGAAGAAGATCGCCATCTCCCTCACTGCCATTCTGTTTGCATCCACTTTCGCAACCGCAGAGACCATGACTCTTTCTTCCTGGAAGATGAAATCAGAGAGTTCTCCGAAGACCTGGAAGGCCGAGGTGCCCGCAACTGTGGCCGGCATCCTTGACGACAACGGCTATTTCGGTGAAGGACTTCTCGAATCCGACAACTACTTCAAGCAGGACAAGTCCATCTTCGACGAGGCTTGGACATTCTCGACAAAATTCAAGACCCCGAAGGGCAAGAAATGCATATTGAGGTTCAACAGCCTGGGCTATTATGCAGACATCGAACTCAACGGCAATCTGATCGCCAGTTCCGACACCACATTCGGCGTGTTCATCGTCCGCGAATATGACATCACGGGCATCGCAAGGAAAATCAGGCGCAACAATCTCAAGGTCACCCTCCGGAGGGCACAGTCCGGAGACCTCAACCACGGTTTCGTGGACTGGAATCCGCGTCCGCTCGGAGAGAGCATGGGCATCCTCGGCCCTGTCACTGTATTCTCCACAGGCTCTGCGAAAATCGACGATGTGTTCGTGATTCCTGACCTTGACGTGGAGACCCTCGCTGCCGCCGACCTCAAGGTCAAGGCAAGCGTGACAAACCTCTGCGACGCACCCGTTGAAGGGTTGGTGAAGATAGACTGGGAAGGCGGCTCCATAAGTGCCCCCGTCACCCTGCAGCCTGGCTGCAACGCATTGACATTCAGTGCAGAAGATTTCAAGGAACTCCATGTTGACAACCCAAGGGTCTGGTGGACATGGGACCTCGGCACCCCTGAGATATATAATATGAAAGTGAGCTTCGAAGAGTCCGACGGCAGCGTAAGCGACAGCCGCAGCGTGGACTTCGGTATCCGGAGCATCACCAGCGAAATAGTGGATGACACACACCGCCAGTTCTACCTCAACGGCCACCCGGTGCTCATCAAGGGCGCAGGCTGGACCGACGAACTGTTCTTCCGCGACACCCATGAGTCCAACGAGCTGCAGGCACAGTATGTCAAGGACATGAACATGAACTGCATCCGCTTCGAGAACATCTGGGGCAAAGACGACAACATCTATGACTGCTGCGACCGCCTCGGCCTCATGGCCATGGTGGGCTGGAGCTGCCAGTGGGAGTGGGAGGATTACTGCGGTCTCCCGGAGTCCGACGGCTGCGGCTGCATCACCAGCCCTGAGAGCATGGACCTCGCTGTCAAGTACTTCCACGACCAGGTGATACGTCTCCACAATCACCCGAGCATCATCTGCTGGCTCACCGGAAGCGACTGCATCCCCAACGGAGAGCTGGAGGAGCGCTACATGGAGATATACGACGAATATGAGTACCGTCCTTACGTCTGCTCCGCAAAGGCGCTTGTCAGCAAGTTCGGCGGCCACTCCGGAACCAAGATGGCAGGCCCATACGAGTATGTCGGACCAGACTACTGGTACCTCGACACCGAACTGGGCGGCGCATTCGGATTCAACACGGAGACCGGCATAGGACTCAACATGCCGCAGCTTCCTTCCATTGAGAGGATGGTGCCGGCCGACTCGCTCTGGCCGGTCAGCAAGGCCTGGGACCAGCACTGCACGACATCGGGCAGCGGCATGAACAGCACAGAGATGCTCACCGCCGTAATGAACGGGGCATACGGACAGGCCAACACCCTCGAGGAGTATGTCAACCGCGGTCACGCCCTTGACTATGACGCCACCAGGGCAATGTTCGAGGCATTCCGCTGCAACATCCCGACCTCCACCGGTATCATCCAGTGGATGCTCAACTCCGCATGGCCGGCAATGTACTGGCAGCTCTACGACTACTACATGGTCCCTACTGCCTCATATTACGGTACCAGAAAGGCCTGCGAGCCACTTCAACTCATTTTCAATTATAAGGACAGGGCCGTCTATGCAGTCAACGAGACCGGCAAGACCAGTGAGCTCAAGGCTGTCATAAAACTCTATGACGCAGCCTCTGCACTCGTGGATGAGAAAGAGATCGTGCTCACCAGCACAGACAGAAAGGCCGAGCGCGTGTATGATGTGCCGGCAAGCGGGAACGGCCTGTTCCTGGCTCTGGAACTCCTCGATGCCGAAGGCAATGCCGTGGCAGACAATTTCTATTGTGTCCCATCAGCCAACAACGAATATGACTGGAGGCACGCAAAATGGTTCTACACCCCGATCAGCAAGTTCGCTGACATGAAATTCGTTTCGGCGCTGCCACAGGCAGAGGTTGAGATGACCGCCGAGAAGGATGGCGACAACTGGAAAGTGACCCTTTCCAACAAGTCCGGAATCATTTCATATCAGAACATTCTCCAACTCACCGGTGCCGACGGACAGCTCATCGCTCCGGCATTCTGGTCAGACAACTTCGTGACCGTACTGCCGGGACAGACCAAGGTTCTCAGCTGCAATGCACCGGAAGGTTCGGCAGGCGAGGTCAAGATACAGACTTGGAACACTACTATTATAAAATAAGGATATGAAAAGGATATTTGTCGGTTCAATGTTGATGTTGATGGCCTTAACCGTCAGCGCGCAGGTTGTGGACGACGGTTCCCGCGACCGCTCGAAATACGCCAACGACACTTTCCGCGACGATGACCGTTACATGGTTGCAGAGCCATATGGGACCGTAAACGTGGAGCAGACCAAGAAGAAGAAAGTCAAGAACGTCATCTTCATGATCGGTGACGGCATGGGTCTGGAGCACATCAGTACAGCATGGGTGCTCAATGGCGGCCATCTCAATCTTGACAACTGCGTATATACCGGATTCTCACGCACTTACGCTACCGACAAACTTATCACCGACTCGTGCCAGGGCGGATCTGCCCTTGCGACCGGTGTGAAGACCAAGTACGGATACATGGGACTCGACCCGGAAGGGAATCCTGTCAACTCCGCCCTCCGGTACGCACAGCAGAAGGGAATGAAGACGGGCATTGCCGTGACCTGCCGCGTCAACGATGCAACTCCTATCGACTTCTGCGGACATTCAGCGGACCGTCATGAGGAAGAGGCTATCGCCGCACAGTACATCGACGCGGGACTCGACTTCCTTTCCGGAGGCGGCATCCAGTTCTGGAACAGGCGCGAGGATGGACGCAACCTGGTGGAAGAGATCCAGGCCAAGGGATATGATTTCGCATTCACCCGGGAGGAGATGGAAAATTCTGATGCAGACCGCATCGTGGCCCTGCTCGGAGACACGGAACTCGAACCGGCACTCGAAAGGGGCGACTATCTCGAGAAGGCCGCGATGAAGGCGATCGAGACCCTTGACAACAAGAAGGGCTTCTTCCTGATGATTGAAGGTTCCTGCATAGACGACTGGGCCCACAAGCAGAAGGTCGGCTACATGGCAGAGGAACTCTTTGACTTCGACCGCACCATCGGCCGCGTTCTCGAATGGGCAGAAAAGGACGGCGAGACCCTCGTGATCATCACTGCAGACCACAACACCGGCGGCCTGACCCTCATCGGAGGCAGCCTCGAGGAACGTTCCGTAAAGGTCCACTTCTCCACCATGGGACACAACGGCATCTGCGTTCCCGTATTTGCCTACGGTCCGCGTGCTTGGGAGTTCGAAGGAATACATGAAAACGCTGAAATAGGACAAATCGTTAAAAAGATTCTCAAATAAGTGAAAAGATTCATCACCATACTTGCAGCAGCCGCAGTCGCGCTGTCATGCGAAAGGGTTGCTCCCGTAATAATTGACGGACAGTTCGTTGCAACGATTGCAGAGAACAAATCCGTCAGGCAGTCGGACAGTCAGGTCACATGGTCTGCCGGCGACCGCATCGTCCTGTCCCGCGGAACCGACCCGGTACTCTTCGAAGACGGGGAGCCGGTCATCTCCGACGGCGTCGAATGTTTCACCCTGACACAGGAAATGATCAGCGCCGACGGCTTGACCATCAATTTCACCCCCGGCATCGGGGCATCCAAAAATTATGTCATGCTGGCCGCGAGTGACTTTGGCGGCATCAACCGCCTTGAAGCGGACGGGACCGTTGTGTTCGATGCTCTGGAGGCTCAGACAGAACTGAACTATGTATCCACGGCAACATCGGTCGACGGAAATTTCACTCTCAACGGCGTGAATGACATCTGCCGCATCGATGTGTATGACAAGCGCATCGCCTATGTGGACGTGAGCGCCGGCTATTCATACTTCGAGATCAGCGTGGACAAGGTCCCGGTATCATATTATCTGCCTCTGCCACACGGCGAAGACCTCTCGGACGGTCTGTACGTCTATGCTTATGACGCATCATGCGAGAAGATGTTCAGCGAACATTATTCCGACGTTTCACCCGTTCCGAACAAGGTGTGCGCACTGGGCGCGCTCATCGACCCGGCAATCATAGATGCCGGCATATACAGCGAAATACTCCATGACAATGATGAGATCGAGGCGACTTACAATCTTGAGGGAGAAATACTCAAGCGCTATCTGGACGAGGTGGAATATGATGACGACTACAGTTACACCCGCATAAAGGACTATGTCAGCAGGAGCAACGAGCCGGCGAGCGTGCGCCCCGCATACATAGAGTTCACCGGGCTCCAGAACGCAAAGAAGATATATCTCATCTCCGAGGATTGCGAGATCCATTCAAGGCAGGTGACCGGCAAGGACAAGCAGGCGGTATATAACCTGATTCCGGGACGCACCTACAGGTACGGCGTAGTGTCAGTGGATGCAGACTCCGGCAAGGAGACCCTGATCAAGAAGGGGCGCATCGCCACTGAAGGCCGTCTCAGGGTGATCAAGACGACCTACATGCACAATGTCAGGGACGTCGGCGGCTGGGAAGGCCTGGACGGCAAGCATATCAAGTACGGCATCCTGATAAGGGGTGGGGAGATACTTAACCGCAACGAGGAACTGGACAGTTACGAACAGGTCGATTATGAGTCACTGGTCAACCAGGTAGGCATAGACTACGACCTGGACTTCAGGACAGACGAAGGCGCCGCATACTACAAGAAGTCGCCATTCGGACTGGAATTCCTCAGGATACCTCTGAGCGCATACGATTCCATTGTTGCAAAGAAAGACCGCCAGCCAGCCTTCAAGAAGGCCATTCTTCAGTTCATCAAGAATGCGAAGGCGGGCAAATGCACCTACGTGCACTGCCAGGGCGGCGCGGACCGCACAGGTACCTTCATCTTCTATATCGAGGGCCTGCTCGGTGTCAGCGACAGCGACCTCTGCAAGGACTACGAAATCACGTCGTTCTACTACCACAAGGAACGCAATGACCCGGAGAGGTACCTCCCTATGATCAAGGCGCTCCAGAAACAGTACGGAACAGACATCACCATAGGAGAAGCCATATATAAGAGCGCACGCAGCATGGGGCTGACGGAGCAGGACATCGAGGACCTCAGGTCGTTGATGCTGGAATAATTACGCAAATTGGGAGTAAAAATACGCAATTTTCGGCAGGCCTCCGGCTATTAACCGATACTTTTGTAAAACACGCCTATAACCTGATACTTTTTATTTTTTAACACCATCATTACCAATCAATGAAACAGATTTTTAAATTCTTCCTGACTATGTCATTGCTGATGTTCTTCGCATCCGCAGTGGCAGGTGCCGCTTCCGGTGACACAGTCACAGGAACGGTAAAGGACGCGAATGGCGAGCCCGTAGTAGGTGCTGTTGTCATGGATGGTGCCCAGAAAGCCACCTGTATCACAGACTTCGAGGGCAACTTCTCATTCACACCTACCACACCCGACATCACCGTATCCTGTCTTGGTTATGTGACCAAGACGGTCAATGTCAAGGGCGGACAGCATGTCAACATCATCCTCGATGATGAAACAACCCTTCTCGACGACGCAGTCGTTGTGGGTTATGCAGTGCAGTCCCGCAAGAACCTCACCGGCGCAGTCGCTACTGTGAATGTCGCCGAATCAGTCAGCGGACGTTCTGTCCCTGATCTCGCCCGCGGTCTTCAGGGTGCAGCCCCAGGCCTTTCAGTCACCGTTCCGGATGCTGAGGTCGGTTCAGATGCTTCCATCAAGATCCGTGGAGCCATCGGTTCCATCGAAGGCGGAAGCAGCCCTCTTATCCTTCTTGACAACGTGGAGATTCCTTCCATGCAGGTTGTCAACCCGGATGATATCGAGAGCGTAACTGTCCTCAAGGATGCTGCATCAACCTCTATCTACGGTTCAAAGGGTGCATTCGGCGTTATCCTCCTTACCTCAAAGAAGGGTGCCAACACCGACAGAATCACCGTGAACTTCAACGCCATCGTCTCATGGCAGAACATGGCCAAGGAGCAGAGGATGGCAGACGTCAACGGTATCCAGTACGTGCTTGACGCTTCAGCCCGTTCAAAGGACAGCCTCCATCAGGGAGTAAACTACAATTATGATGGTCTCACCGCCTTCTCTTACGTAAGAGCAGACTTGGAGTCCCTCGAGCGCACAAAGCAGTGGCAGGAAAAGTACGGCAAGACCATCGGTCCTAACGACCCTATGGTATATGGCCGTGACTGGTACTACGGCGGAGACGGCAACATCTACGGTATCAGAACCTACAACGTGTACGACTACATGGTCGCAGAGTGGGCTCCTACCCAGCAGTACAACGCCTCTGTCAACGGCCGTCTGGGCAAGACAACCTTCAACGTAGGTCTCAGCTACCTCGACGAGTCCGGTATGATGAAGAGCGCCAAGAACGACAGCTTCCAGAAGTACAACGCTTCCGTAAAGGTTGAGACTGAGGTCAACAACTGGTTGACAGTCCGTGCCGGCATGCTCTACTCACAGCGCCAGAAGAACTATCCGTTCATCACCGACGACACATCATACAGTCCATGGCTGTACCTGTACCGCTGGTCATGTCTGATGCCTTACGGTTACGACGAGATGGGCCACGAACTCCGCGGTCCTATTTCCGAGGCAAGGCAGGCTAACACCGCCACCCGCCGCTACAACTACTCCAACGTCAATCTCGGTACCACCATCACCCCTCTCAAGAACTGGAACATCGTGGCTGACTACAGCTACTCCAACCAGGACTACATCATGACTCTCCCGGGTTGTGTATTCTCAGGTGCATCCTACCGTGACACTCCGGTGTCCATGATCGACGACAACGGCAACCAGGTGTATGTCAACTGGGACGGCAACGTGGTTCCTTCCACCGATCCTGACGCCATGCAGGCTTACTACTTCAGATACCTTGATCCATACGAGCCTACCAGCGACAACCGCTACTACGCAAGAGAGGAGGAGAACTCATTCCGCCACACCTTCAACGGTTACACCGACTACACACTCTACCTCGGCGGCCATACCATCAAGGCGATGATCGGTATGAACCTCTCCACTTACAACTACACAGGCCAGGCCACCAAGGTCATGAACCTTTCCGACTATGAGAACCCTCAGTTCGCATTCGGTACAGGTGTATGGACCGGTTCAGGAAGTGCAGGTTGGGACAGCCAGCTCGGTTTCTTCGGACGTATCAACTATAATTATAAGGAAAGATATCTCTTCGAGGCCAACCTCCGCCGCGACGGTTCTTCAAAGTTCCCTAAGCAGCTCAAGTGGGCATGGTTCCCTTCATTCTCTGCAGCATGGCGCGTATCAGAGGAGCCTTGGATGGAATTTGCAAAGCCAGTCCTGTCAGCCCTCAAGATCAGAGGATCATGGGGTAACGTGGGTGACCAGAGCGTTTCGTCTTCACTCTACATCCCTACCCTTTCCACTGGACAGACCAGCTGGATATCCAACGGATCTCTCACCAGCTACGCTTCCACTCCTTCAACCGTATCAGCCGGCATCACATGGCAGAAGATCCAGACCTTGGACGTCGGTTTGGACGCTAGGTTCTTCAACAGCCATCTCGGTATCACCTTCGACTGGTTCAACCGTGACACCAAGGACATGATCGTTCCTACCGACGGCGTGAACACAATCACATTCGGTGCTTCCGCTCCTAAGGCCAACAACGGTTGGCTCCGCACCACCGGCTGGGAACTCCAGATTGACGGCAACTACCGCTTCCAGAACGGTTTCGGCATCAACGCCACATTCAACCTCGCCGATGCCAAGTCAACCATCATGAGCTATGGTGACACCAAGAGCCTTGACAGCTGGTATGTTGGCAAGACCTACGGTGAAATCTGGGGCTTCGAGGTAGACCGCCTCTACCAGATGGACGACTTCATGCAGGACGAGAACGGCAACCTTATCTACCGTGAACTTACTGCAGACGACACCAATGACCCTGCATGTATCGGTAAATTGGCATACATCCTCAAGCCGGGTCCAAACGGTGAGAAACCTGTTTACCAGGCATACTATCAGGGTGGTTCCTTCATCTACGGTCCTGGTGACGTCAAGTACAAGGACAAGGATGGTGACGGTATCCTCTCATGGGGTTCCAAGACCACTGACGACCACGGTGACTGGACAAAGATCGGTAACGAGACTCCTCGTTTCGAGTACTCTCTCCGTCTTGGCGCAGACTGGAAGGGCGTGGACTTCTCCATCCTCATCCAGGGTATCGGTTCAAGGCAGATCTGGGGTGAAGGTCCTCTCTGTATCGCAGGTTCCAACACCGGTGACGGTGCCATGGCAGCAGCCATCGCCGACGACTACTGGACACTTGACAACACAGATGCATTCTGGCCAGCAGCTTACTCTATGGGCAGATATGGCAACGACCAGTACAACTACATCCGCAACGACCGTTACATTCTCGATATGTCATACCTGCGTATCAAGAACCTGACCGTCGGATACACTCTTCCAAGCAAGTGGACCAAGACCATCAAAATCGAGAAGATCAGGGCTTACTTCACCGCTGAGAACTTCCTTACGTTCGACAGACTCCGCGGACTGCCTATCGATCCTGAATGTGTAACAGGAAAGAGTATGTGGGGTTCCAACTACGCACAGGGCAACACCGGTTTCAACACACCTGTGTTCAAGACTCTTTCTGCCGGTCTTCAGTTAACTTTCTAACACATAGGAGGACATTACAATGAAAAAGATAATATTTGCATTTTTGACCCTTGCGCTTGCATGCTCATGCTCCGACCTTCTCGACCGTCCGGCACTGACCAAGGTTGCTGACGACGGTTTCTGGAGAGGCGAAGGCGACATCAGGCTCTACGCCAACGCATACTATCCAGTGTATTTCGAAGGATACGGCCAGGACTGGGACCAGAACTATGCTCCTGTCCGCGGCGGCACAGGTTTCTGCGATGATTTCGTATCAGAGAGCAAGCAGAGCAACTTCACCAACAAGGTGCCTACATCCCTCGGATCAACCTCCGAGAGCCGCAGCTGCTCTTCAGAGTACTACGGACCTTCATGGGGCTTCGGACGTATCCGCAAGACCAACATCTTCATCGACCGCATCCAGAACGTGGCAAAGGACAGACTTACCGACGAGGCTTATCGCCACTGGCTTTCAGTTGCCTACTTCTTCAAGGTTTATGAGTACTACGACCTCGTAAATGTTTACGGCAACGTCCCTTACTTCGAGACAATCGTACGCGACGACGACATGGACACCATGTACAAGGACCGCGACAGCCGTCAGCTTGTCATGGACGCCGTTTATGACATGAGCGAGTACATCCTCGAGAACATGCGTACCGACGACGGTGCCAACAACCTCAACAGATACATCGCCGCAGGTTTCATTTCCCGCTTCTTCCTCAACGAAGGTACCTGGCAGTACTATCATGACGGTGAGGACTATTGCGACATGGAGCACGCCAAGAAGTATCTCGAACTTGCAGTGAAGGCCGGTGACCTTGTCATCAAGAGTGGCAAGTACTCCTTCGGCTCAACCTACAAGGACCTCTTCACTTCCGAAGACCTCAGCAGCAACCCTGAGGTGCTGATGTACCGCCACTATGACGCCGGCCTCAGCATCACACACTGCGTGGGATCATATTGCAGCGGCTCAGAGAGCCAGACCGGTGTGAACCTCGAGTTCATCAAGGCATACAACTGCAACGACGGCAAGCCTATGTACCTTTCATCATCTGCCAACCCGGATGACCCTACCGAACTCAGCCTTGCCAAACTTGTCCTGAGCCGTGACCCTCGTTTCTTCGAGTCCTTCTATGACAGAGTGAACAAGTATTCTTCTTCACTCATCTACTCCCACAAGTTCTGCGTTCGCTCCGCTCTCGACACCTATTATGAGACCGGTACCGCTCCTAACGAATGGAAGGGCAAATACAACTTCAGCGATGCTCCTATCATGAGACTTGGTGAGGTTGCCCTCAACTGGATCGAGGCAAAGGCTGTCCTCGCAGACATGAACGAAGGTCCTGCCATCACCCAGGAAGACCTCGACCTCTCAATCAACGGCCTGCGTGACCGTCCTCTGACTCCTGAAGCACTTGCTGCCGGTGTCAAGCAGACCGCTCACCTCGAGATCAACAACATCCCTGACGACCCGATGCGTGACTACGACGTTCCTAAGCTCATCTGGGAAATCCGCCGCGAAAGACGTATGGAGCTCTTCCACGAAGGCAACCGTATCAAGGACCTCCGCCGCTGGTACAAGCTCGACTACATGGACTATGACACCAACCCTGACAAGTACCTCGGTCCTTGGGTGAACCTCGATACCGAATGCCAGGCATTCATGCTCGACAGAGTCAATGTCATCAAGGTCCAGAAGGCTGACGGCACAATCGTCAAGTTCGACGGAAGCAATGCCGACCAGATGGAAGGATTCTACTGCGTACGCAACGCTGTCAACCGCGAAACCTTCTTTGACCGTGCTTACATGGCTCCTGTCGGCCAGCAGCAGATCAACGACTACAAGGAGCGTGGTTACGTTCTCACTCAAACTGTCAACTGGTAATGTCAAGAATTTTCAAGCCTATACTGGTTTCAGTGCTTTTTGCCGGTGTCCTGGCTCTTTCCTGCAACAGGCAGGAAGGGCCGGCGACTCCGTCTAAGAAAGAGGCTGCGCCCGAGACCGGGGAAACCCCTGCCAACCCGAACGCACAACTCTGCCGCGAGGACTGTCTCGGCCAGAAGCCTATGGTGATTGCCTATTATACCGAGAACTCCAGTGAGGTCCCGGATCCGAATTATGTGACCCACATCAACTTCGCACACGGACGCTTTGTCAACACAAAGACCGGAGAAGGCGGCATCGTGATCGGAAAGGCGAACACCACCAGCGACAACAGCACATACATCAACCTTTTGAAGAAAGTGCTCAAGCTCAAGGAGACCAACCCGGACCTCAAGGTCCTCCTTATGATCGGAGGCTGGGGCGAGGCGGCCGACGGCTTCTCCATGATGGCCCGCAGCGAGCAGGGACGCGCTGATTTCTGCAAGTCAGTAAAGGAAAAGATCGACAAGTACGGTCTCGACGGCGTGGACATCGACTGGGAGTATCCGGGCGGCGGTCCTGACTCCAATGCCAAGAGCAGCAGCGATGCAAAGAACTTCAACATCGTGCTCAAGGAGCTCCGCGAGGCATTGGGAGACACCAAGATCATCTCCTACGCTTCGTCTTCAAGCGCCAAATACTGTGACTTCAAGGGTGCACTGCTGTATCTGGACTATGTGAACGTGATGACTTATGACATGGGAGATCCTCCATATCACAATTCGACACTCTACAAGTCCGACATCACCAGAGACCGCTCATGCGAGTCTTCCGTGGAAGCACACCGCCAGGCCGGCGTGCCCCTTAACAGGCAGAATCTCGGTGTACCGTTCTATGGACACGGCATCTCCCCATACAAGGACGATGTCAAATACAACGAGATGGAAGCCATCTTCAACTCAACCACAACCTACAAGGGTAAGAATATCCGCTACTGGGATGACAAGGCCAAGGTGCCTTATCTCGGCGACGAAAACGGCAAGATGTATCTCGGCTACGACGATGCTGAATCCGTGGCCTACAAGGGCCAGTTCGCCGTTGAGAAGAAAATGCTTGGCGTCATGGTATGGGAATACCGCCACGATGACAAGCAGCATACCCTCATGCGTTCACTCGTGAAATCCGTTTACGGAAAAGAATCCATATTATCCAACCAATAATCAATTATCATTATGAAAAAGATTTTTTCAGTTTTCGCGGCAGCCGCAATGCTTGCTATGGCATTCTCCTGCGAAAAGAATCCACAAGTTGATCCGGGCAAAGATCCTGGTAACGATCCTGGTAACGATCCCGCTCCAACCGAGCAGACTATCAGCGAGGTTTCCGCTACTCTCGAGGCAACTCCTCTCAAGGCCGCTTGGGCTGAGGGTGACGCTATCCTCGTCTATGGCGTTTATGCTGACGGTGACATCGAGGCCAAGTATGTCCTCGCTTCAGGTGCAGGTTCCAGCAACGGTACCTTCAAGGCCGACGGCGAAGGACTCAAGTCCGGCGCAACTGCATACTATGCAAGCTATCCTTACAGCAGCATAGATTTCGCTCAGCACAACACATTCTCTTACACAATCGACGCTGAACTTACTGCTGACTCTCCTGTATTCGCATCTTCAACCGACGGTGCAAGCTTCGCTTTCAAGAGCCCTCTCGCAGGTCTTGAGATCAAGCTCTCAGGCAAGGGCAACGCAGCAAAGCTCTATCTCGAGGACAAGAACAGCAACGCTATCCTCAACGGTAACGCTACTTACAATGCAAAGACCGGCAAGTTCTCCATCAAGAACGGTTCTGCTTCCAAGAACACTCTCGCAAAGTCTTTCGAGACTGTTGCTCTCTCTGACCAGGCTGCTTCCTTCTTCATGGAGGTTCCTGAAGGAGCTCTCACAAACGGTGCTTCCCTCGTTGTCTACAACCCGGCCAACGGTATGATCGGTACCGCTGAGATTCCTGCACAGACCATCAAGGCCGGCGAACTCACTACCGTCACTTTATCTCTCGAAGCTTCCTCTTCAGTAGCTGACCTCTCCGCAACCGAGAGTGCAAACTGCTACGTAATCACCGAACCGGGTGAGTACAAGTTCAAGACCGTAAGGGGTAACAGCCCTGAGAACGTCGGTTCTTCCGCTTCTGCAGAGATCATCTGGGAGACCTATGGCAACATGAATGAAGTAACCCCTAACAGCGTCATCGCTTCCGTTTCATACGCAAACGACTACGTTACATTCAAGACCCCTGAGACTCTTACCCGTGGTAACGCTCTCATCGCTGTCAAGGACGCTGCCGGCGTCATCCTCTGGAGCTGGCACATCTGGGTAGTAGCTGACATGACCATCGGAGCCACAGACCTCGGCTTCGGCGACGGCAGCCAGCTCATGACCTACAACCTCGGTGCACTCGGTGAGCCGGGTACTCCTGAGAGCTTCGGTCTCTGCTATCAGTGGGGCCGCAAGGATCCATTCGTAGGCGGTGGCTCTCTCGGACACTCAGACGTTGCTACAGTAGCAGGTACAGCCTGGACTGTAACTCCTGAGCAGGCAAAGGTTTCCAGCGATTTCGCTGATGCCAACCCTACAGTTTATATCGACGTTACCGGAAGTGACGGAATGAAGGACTGGCTCGACGTAGCAGACGGAACCAGATGGGCAACAACAAAGGGTATGTATGACCCATGTCCTGCCGGCTGGAGAGTTCCTGCAACTGAAGACGCTCCTAACTTCTTCTCCGCTGAGCTCGTAATCGTCTCCAGCTTCGGCGAGGAGGATTCCGATTACACATTCACTGTAAACGGCTCTTACAAGCTCCCTCTTTCAGGTTCAATCGCATACGGTGGTGGTTCTTATTCAAAGAGTGATTGCAAATACTTCACCTGCTCCGGCGCTGATGGCGAGTACGCAAGTGCACTCCGCATCCAGAGCGGCGGCTCACCTGCATACGGTATCCGTCGTAAGGCAGAAGGTTGTTCAGTTCGCTGCGTAGTTGACGTTCCTGCAGCTGAATAGTCTTTTCTTCACGGCTCCCGGTTTCCCGGCCCTGACAGGTCTGGAAAACCGGGGCCGTTTTTAAATTTTATCCTCAAAAAATATTCTGATATGGCCCTTCGCCACAAATTGACAATAAGCGTTCTGCTTGCCTCTTTCGTTTTTTTTGCCACATCATGTGAAACCCCGGCAAACCCCGAACAGGATCCTGGTCAGGAGGTTGTCGATCCGGGCAGCACTGACGAGCCTGAGGACCAGGACGAACCTGAAACACCAGACACCCCCGACACACCGGAAACCCCTGACACTCCGGAAGAACCAGAGGAACCCGAAGAGCCCGAGGAGGACCCGGACATTTTCACGCTGGTGTCGGCAAGCACATGGAAAGCAGGCGACAAGATTATGGTGCAGGACCACGAGTCCGTGATTGAGGTGACCGTCACGGCGGACGCCATCTCCGAAGACGGAAAGACCGCGACCGTGAAGATAGAAGGGCTGAACCCCAATGGCGGTTATGATGAGCACTACCACGCCATGTACCCGGCCGAGAACTGGGGATCGGTGTCTCACGGACTGTATTACTACCTATATTTCAAGACCAGCAACGCACCTTGTGCGATTGCATTCGACAAGAACAAGGAATTCAAATTCACCGGACTCTGCAGCAGCATCACATTCACCGCGAGCGGTGACTACGACGGCTACAGGTTCGAAGGCGGCTTCGACGAAGTTGTGGAATATCTTTCATTCTACGTCAAGCACAAATACGCGGACGGCGGCAAATACGAGGTCCGGGACCTCGGAGGCGACATCACTTCGATTGAAGGAACGCTCGACCCGGCCGGCAACACCGTCCATATCCTGAACGACACACAGTTCAAGAATGGTTTCAGGATCATTCTCACCAAGAACGGGGCCGGCGTCTCAGTGGCCGAATTCAGCCAGAGCAGGACCCTCAGCAACTGTCAGAACATCGATCTGGGCGACATCACGTCTTCCCTGGTGCCATACGAGGAGCCGGAAGACGACCCGGACAAGGACACATATCACCCTGTCATGGGCGATTATACCAAAATGGATGTCAATGTGGTGGAAATATCCGGTCTCTGCCTGACGGAAGACAGGACAGCCCTCTGGGCCGTCGGAGACCAGGGCATCCTCTGCAAAGTGGATTTCAACGGCAAGGCCACCCAGGTGTGGTCCCATGATGCCGACATGGAGGGCGTGACCCTCGTACCGGAGACCGGCAACCTTCTCATCGCAGTAGAAGGTTCCCAGAAGGTTTATGAGGTTTATGCTCCTGATTTCAATACTTACTCGACTATATTTTACATCCAGGACGCCATTGACGGCGGGTTCGGCAACAGCGGACTGGAAGGAATATCATATTACAAGGACGGAATGGTGTTCGTGGGAGCCCAGAGCGGTGCCACCCTGTGGCTGGTCAACATTGCCGACGGCAGCATAGTCTGGAAAAAGCGTCTGGACCAGGTGACCTCCAAGATCGACGAGGTCGGCGGGCTGTTCTATGACCCCGAGACGGACCATCTCTGGGTCACCGACTCCGAAATGGCCAAGCTGTTTGTGTTCAACGCCGACTGCACCAAACTGATCGCCAACTATTCCGTCTCATTCATAGACAACGCGGAATCCGTGTGCGTTGACCACGACCGCAACTGTGTCTGGGTCGGAAGCGACCAGGAATCCCCTAAACTGTTCAAGATAAACTTTACTGACTTATAGAATGAAAAGAACTTTGTCCATGGTTGCAATCCTTGGCTGCGCAATGATGCTGGCAGCGTCATGCGACAAGGACCAGAAACAAGAATTCGAAAAGAAACAGGCCGCCGAAGAGACCCCTGTTGTGGTTGAACCCATCAAGAACCACATCTTCGTCGGATATGTCACCTATTGGGACACGGTGATGCCGCCGCTCCAGTATGTGACCCACATCAACTATGCATTCGGCAAGGTGACCGACACGTTCGACGCCGTGTCCATCAAGACCGTATCTCGCCTTCAGAAGATCATCAACGAGCGCAACAAGAACTATCCCGACGTCAAGGTGCTCCTTTCCGTCGGAGGCTGGGGTGCAGGCAACTTCTCCGAGATGGCCGCCGACACCCTCAAGAGGATGTCCTTCTGCCAGTCATGTCTCAGGGCCTGCAACAAATACGGACTGGACGGCATCGACATAGACTGGGAGTACCCGACCAGCAGTTCTGCAGGCATATCCAGTTCGAAGGATGACACCAAGAACTTCACCCTCCTCATGAGGGATCTCCGCGCCACGCTGGGCGACGACCTGCTGCTCACCATGGCATCGTCATCAAGCGCCAAGTACGTGGACTTCAAGAGCTGCATCCAGTATATGGACTTCGTGAACATCATGTCCTACGACATGGGCGACCCTCCTCAGCACAATGCCGGTCTCTATCCTTCCAGCATGACCCACCGCTCAACCGACGAGTCTGTGAAACTCCACAAGCAGGCAGGCATACCATACGAGAAGATCGTGGTGGGTGTGCCATTCTACGGACACCAGCTGAACGTGGAAGAAAGCCCCGACTACTGGGAAATCGAGAAAGTTTTTGACAAGTACACCAGGAAATGGGACGACAAGGCAATGGTGCCGTACCTCGTGGATGACAAGGGCACCATGCAGATCACCTATGACGACTCGCTTTCCGTCCACCTCAAGGGCGAATACGTTGTGGAGAAGAACCTTCCGGGCGTGATGGTATGGAGTCTTGAGGGCGACAACTGGGACACCTGGGTCCTCACCCGGTCACTTTATGATGCAATCCATTCAAAAGATGAACAATAGTATATTCCACTCAGTCTGCCTGCTTATTCTTGCCATGGCAGCCTCATGTTCTTCCCCCAAGATTGTCTGGACGGAAGGAGAAACCGACCCTGAGACCCACCAGGCCAACAATTCCATCATCGTAGTCAACCCTCCAGAGGGCAACGACTGGTGCATCTGGTTTGCCGCAAACCACATCGAAGCCGTAAGGCTCGAGGGCAGCGAGGCCAGCATCGAACGCTTCAACGGCTGCATGTACAGGATTCTGCCAGATGCAGAGCACGGAAAGGACACTCTGAAAGTACTGTATGCCGGACGCCCTATTCCACGCGAATGCTGGGCGCCGGAAGGGTTCACCCTCCAGCGAAACAACAAATCCACAGCCCTCGAGGCCGAATATATCTACCTTCCTTCGGAGAGAATTGAAAACTTCGCATACACCCCTCAGGAGCTCGGCGCATTCGACATGATCCCAGCCCTGAAATCAGTGACTGCAGCGGGAGGAACCACCGCCGTCGAAACTCTCCCGCAGGCCACAATGGTCGATGGCCAGAAGCCGGGGTGGTACCGCATAGCGCTTGACGGCACCTGCAGCATCGAGGCGTCCGACGAGGACGGTGCATATTATGCCGCCGTCACAATCGACAACATCAAGCGCAACGTCGGCGGAGGCGAACTGCCGAACGCCGTCATCGAAGACTGGCCGGACCTTCCATACAGAGGTCTCATGCTCGACGTGTCCAGAAATTTCACCGACAAGGACGGCGTCCTCAAGGTCATCGACGTTCTGGCGCACTACAAAGCCAATGTGCTTCATCTCCACATGGGTGACGATGAAGGCTGGAGGGTAGAGATCGAGGACATCCCGGAACTTACCGGTTTCGGAGCCCATCACGAGCTTCCGAAGCTCCAGGCAGATGGCAGCTATGTCGAGGAAAACTGTCTGCTCCCTTCATACAGCGGCAAGGCAGACCCTGTGGATCCTGCCAACAGCGGTAACGGCTACTACTCCCACAAGGAGTTCGTGGAGATTCTCCAGTATGCCTGGGAGCGCAGGATACGCGTCCTTCCGGAGTTCGACTCCCCCGGTCACGCCCGTGCCGAAATCAAGGCTCTCGAGAAGTATGCACAGCGCACCGGCGACACCAGCTTTCTCATGAGCGAGAAGGAGGACACATCAAAATACGTGTCCGTACAGTACTATACCGACAATGCCATCAACGTCGCCCTTCCCGGAACCTACAAGTTCTTCGAGAAGGTGTTCGACACCATGATTGCCTATTACAATGAAGCCGGCGCCCCGCTGGAGCAGATCCATATCGGTGGCGACGAAGTGCCTGAAGGCGCATGGCTGGGCTCCCCTGCATGCCGCAAGCTGATGGAGGAGAATGGCTGGGAGAGCACCCACAGCCTGTATTCATATTTCATCGGACGGCTCGCGCAGATCGCCAGGAACAAGGGTCTCAAGATTGCCGGTTGGCAGGAGATTGCATCCGGCGTGGATGACGAGACCTTCGAGAGCATCAAGGACGCACTCGGCACCGTCAACTTCTGGAACACCAGGACAAGAGGCGGACTGGACCAGCTCCCATACGAATATGCAGGCAAGGGCGTGAACGTGGTCCTCTCAAACATGACCAACGCCTATATGGATTTCGCCTACAACCCTGACAAGAAGGAACGCGGGCACTCCTGGGGCGGATTCGTGGACGAGAGAAGGTCCTTCAGCCTCCTCCCTTACGACATTTACCGTTCCGTGCGCTGGGACGACGATGGCAGGATGAACGATATCTCCGGCATGTCCGAGGGCAAAACGGAACTCTCCGCTCCTCAGAACATCATCGGAGTCCAGGGCCAGCTCTGGTCCGAGACCATACGCTGCTTCGACCACGTGACTTACTACTTCTTCCCGAAGTCCGTAGGTCTGTTCGAAAGGGGTTGGAATGCACAGCCTGCATGGCAGGCCACCACAAGTTCGGACGACCCTCTGTTCGTCGCCGACTTCGACAGGTTCTACAGCATCGTTGTCGATAGAGAAATGCCTTACTATGAATCGCTGGGAATAGCCTATCGTCACAGAGACTAAGCGCACAGCGGACATGACCTGAACCACCAAAGACGCCCTGCAGAACTTGCATGGCGTCTTTTTATTTCTTTCATGCCGGCGGTTTCAGGCAATGCCGGCATTGTTGTGTGTTGACATTTAAAAAAAATTCATAACTTTAGCGTCAGAATGCTGGATTTTGACTGAGCATCATTAACATCAAACTATGACAACATGAAGAAAATCGTGATTACAATCGCCGCCGTCCTGCTTGCAGGGGTTGGCGCAATGGCACAGGAATGGGATTCCATTGTTCTCAAGAGCGGAAGTTATGACTGGGCTTTGAGCCGCCAGAACATCAATCAGGTAATAGATTTCGACAACGCCGTTGAGGTTGAGTTCACAAAGGATCTCGAACTTGACCTTGTGAAGGGCAAATTCTATGACAACTACACCCCGGAGGCTGTTGCCGAATCTTTTAAGATGTACCTCAAAGGTTGTGAATTACAGACCAAGGTCGGACCTTTCAAGAAGAAGGTCGGTGCCGGTTTTCCTTATTCCAAGCCTGATGCAGTGTATAAATATGAACTCAAGGTGGTAGTTGACACCGTCGATACCGGCAGCACTGCCGCAAGTATCATATTAGCCAATGTGAATTCCAAAACAGGTGGTATGATTTTCTGCGGAAATGCCACTGTGACCGACCTGGAGACAGGCGAAGTCGTCTGCGAAATGGAGCTCAAGAGGGCCAAGGGATACGGTTACGGAATCAGAGGATTCAAGGACAAACTCCACAACCTCATCTACCGTTACCTCTTCCTTGAGACAGCGTGCGGATTTGATTATTATATGAAGCCTATCAAAAAATAGCTTTCCGCACTGCGTGCGCCGATTTCCATTGATTGACCACGGACTCCCCCTCACCCGGGATTTCGTCGCGCTGGGATTTGCGCAGCCGAAGCAAAAGTTGGAAAGGCAGACAGGCCGGCTTTCCCCTGATGACAGGGGAACATGAAGGGGTTAATAAATAGGAATAAATAGCAAAAGAGACAGCAGTGCTGTCTCTTTTGCGGTGAGGGGGGGATTCGAACCCCCGGTACGGTTACCCGTACGTCAGTTTAGCAAACTGGTGGTTTCAGCCACTCACCCACCTCACCATTAATGTGCATTCGGGCTTTGCCAAAACTCCGTTTCGGGGAAACGGGACTGCAAATATACAAATTTTTTGTTGTTTCCAACTGTTTGTCGGACAAGTTGGGCGTTTTTTTACTTGATCTTTTCGCGGGTACAGATATATTTCACAAGAAGCGGGTGTGCCGGCTGGGCCATGCCCCCATGGTCGAATCCGTCCAGTTCGTAGAAGGTTATGTCCTTGTGGCCGACCAGACGGAGCATCCTTACAAAGTAGGCGTTCTCTTCGTAGCGGCCATACAGTTCCATCTCCCGGTCCCCGCTGACAATCAGCATCGGAGGGGCGTCGGCACGCATGTGGGCAATCGGAGCAAGGTCGTCGATTGTCGGTGTGAGGGGGTCGATCCCATGCATTGAACGGTCGGTGAAGTGTGTGATGGCCTGGCCGCTGTACGGTGCCACTGCGGCAATGCCGTCGGCATCGATTCCGTATGCTCCGAGCCATTTCTTGTCAAGGCCGAGCATGCTTACAAGGTAGCCGCCGGCCGAATGTCCGGCAAGGTATATCTTTGACGGGTCTCCTCCATATTTCTCAATGTTCTTGAACACCCACGCGACTGCGGCTGCGGCGTCATCGACGATTTCGCCGACACCGACCTGCGGCGCGAAACGGTACCCGACGCCCACAACTATGAAATTGTGCTTTTCAAGTGCCTCGGGGACTTCCCTCCACCCGCCGGTGAGTCCGCCTCCATGGAACCATACAATGACCGGGACGTCCTTCCCGCCGGTGTACGCGACGTCCAGGCGACACATCTTCGAAGTGTATCCGTCCTTGCTTTCCTTATATTGTATATCCTTATCTACCTTATAGTTACGTGCAGAGACCAAGCCCGAAAAGACAAGCATGGACATCAGACAAAGCAGTATTGTTCTTTTCATGATATATGGTGTTTATTCTTCTTCCGGTTCGGGAGGGAGTTCGAATTTCATGGCGGGCATCTTGCCGAGTTCGTGGCGCACAAACACAAATCCTTCATCACCTGATGGCTGCGTCACCCGGTGGCTGCGCGTCCTTGCCGGAAAGTGTTCGATGCCGCTTTCCCACAATGCCATTTCGGCCTTGTGGAGACTTGCTGTCGCCTCGTCAAGGGAGTCCAGAAGGGATTTTGTGAGTTCCTCGCCATCAAGGATTTCCTTGCCGGCAGCGTCCTTTTCGGGTCCGTCTTCCATTCGGGAGTAGGCCTGCCTTGCCTTGTCAAGGACGGCGCAGTGCCGGTCGATGGAGTCAGAAATTGCACGGGCATTATCGAGGCGGCTGTAATATTCTTCGATGACAGGACTGTCCATGTCCGGACCCTCTTCCTCAAAGGTCCGGCCCCCTGCCGGAACCAGTGCCGAAACGGCCTTCAACTCCTCCGGACTGACAACCTCTCTCCTTATTGGATTCTCCTCGTATTCAAGCACATACACATCCACCCTGCCCTTCGGTGCATCACGGTCGGACGACATCATGACATACTGTCCGTCAGACGTTTCGACGTACAGATAATCATTGGCCGGGGAGGAATATGGGAAGCCGAGATTGACCGCCTTTTTCCACTCTTTTTTTCGGCTGTCCCACTCGGAGACATACAGGTCATATCCGCCCACGCCATACAGGCCGTCGGAAGCGAAATACAGCCTCCGGCCATCGGGCGAGAGCATAGGGAATATCTCATTGCCCGCCGAATTGACATTGGAGGAAAGGGCTTCGCAGAGTGTCCATTCGGTCCCGTTGTATGTGGTGACAAAGATGTCCCTGTCGCCACGCTCCGAAACGGCCGAGAAGACAATCATCTTGTCCGAATCCGAATATGTCGCGCTGACGATACCGCCGTCAGGGGCATCATCAAGAACGTTCGGAACCGCCTTCCATGCCTTGTCCGGGAGTTGGTAGTACAGATAGAACTCCTTGTCGGACAGGCGTCTGCGCGCCACGACGACCGGGTTGGAGACATAGCTTGCCATCTGCACTCCGTTCTTGGCGAGACTTGCGGCATGTTCGATTCCGGACCGTCTGGAAGTGTCTGCCTGCGCCGCAGCATTGTACATATCCAGCGCCTCCCCGAAACGGTACCCGTCCATTGCGGACTGCGCATTTTTCAGCAGGTCATCGACATTCTGGGCATGGCCCCGAAATGCACCGCACAATAAAAAAAACATGACGGAAAATATGGTGAAAAAGCGTCGTTTCATGTCGCGATTTGATTTCAAACAACAAAAGTAACAATTATTTGGGGCAACAAAAATTCGTTTTATGGAAAAAATATGTAAATTTGTGCCCTATTTGCCAGATTTGGATAAAAACAATTAACAAATTATAATCAAAAACTATGCAAAGTAAAGGTGCAATCAGACTCGTGGCCGTTCTTCTGGCACTCGCTTGTCTCTGGCAGCTCTCCTTCACTCTTGTGACCAAGGTCCAGGACAACAAGGCAAAGGCTTATGCCGAGAAAGTGGTCAATGCTCTCCAGGCCGACGAGGCTACATTCAGCAAGATAGACCCTGACAATCAGGCCTACTATCTTGATTCTGTAAGGAAGGATATGAACCGCTGGTATGTCGATTCAATATCCACGGAAAAAGTTTATATGGGCTATACCTACAAGAAGGTAAAAGAGAAAGAGATCAACCTCGGCCTCGACCTCAAGGGAGGTATGAACGTAATGCTCCAGGTGCAGCTCGAGGACCTCGTGAAGGCTCTTGCTGACAACAACCAGGATCCTAAGTTCGCCCAGGCCATCTCACTCGCAAAAGAGCGCAGCGTGGCATCAAGGTCAGACTTCATCACCCTCTTCGAAGAGGCTTGGAAGGAAGTCGGCGCGGGCATGCCGCTCAACCAGATATTCGGAACTTATGAGATGAGAGACAAGATCGACTCCAAGACTTCCGACTCCGATGTCATCACTGTCATCAAGGAAGAAGCCGAGTCTGCAATCTCCAACTCATTCAACGTACTCCGTAACCGTATCGACCGTTTCGGTGTCACTCAGCCATCCATCCAGAAACTCGGAAACACCGGCAAGATCCTTGTCGAGCTTCCTGGTGTCAAGGAGCCTGAGCGTGTCCGCAAACTCCTCCAGGGAACCGCTTCCCTCGAGTTCTGGGCAACTTACGAGAACTCCGAGATCTATCCGTTCCTCGTAGAGGCCAACAGCATCATCGCCGAGATCGAGGCTGTTGAAGAGAGCAACGACACTGTTGCCGCCGCTCCTGCAGAGGGCGAGAAGGATGTTCTTGCAGAGGAAATCGAAAGCCAGAAGGAAGAGGATGCGGAACTTGAGAACTACAAGAAGGCCAACCCTCTCTTCGCCGCTCTCCAGCCTGCAATCTTCAACGGCCGTCCTCAGCAGGGCGCCTGCATCGGATATGCAAACTACGCCGACACAACCAAGATCAACAAGTGGTTCAAACTCCCTCAGGTACAGGCTATCTTCCCTGCAGAGTTCAAGCCTATGTGGTCAGTCAAGGCATCCGAGATGCTCCAGGACAACGAGAACATCTTCGAGCTCGTTGCCATCAAGGCTACCTCCCGTGACGGCAAGGCCCCTCTCGACGGCGGTGTCGTAACAGACGCACGCGTCCAGTATGGCAACCAGGGTGGTTCACCTGAGGTGTCAATGACAATGAACGCAGAAGGCGCCAACATCTGGGCACGCATGACCAAGGAGAACATCGGCAAGCAGATCGCCATCGTTCTTGACGGACTCGTATACTCTTATCCTGTTGTGAACAGCGAGATCTCAGGCGGAAGCTCACAGATCACCGGCAACTTCACACTCGACGAGGCCGAGGACCTTGCAAACGTCCTCAAGTCCGGTAAACTCCCTGCACCGGCAACAATCGTCCAGGAGCAGGTTGTGGGACCATCCCTCGGTGCCGAGTCCATCAATGCCGGTCTCATCTCATTCCTCATCGCATTCCTCCTCGTGCTCATATACATGATCCTGTTCTATCAGGGTGCCGGTGTCGTTGCTGACGTCGCCCTCCTCTGCAACGTTCTCCTTCTCTTCGGAGCACTTGCAACATTCGGCGCTGTCCTCACACTCCCTGGTATCGCCGGTCTCGTATTGACACTGGGTATGGCAGTGGATGCCAACGTCATCATCTACGAGCGCATCAAAGAGGAACTCCGTGCAGGCAAGGGTCTTGGAAAGGCTATCGCTGACGGTTACTCAAACGCATACTCAGCAATCATCGACGGTCAGATCACCACCCTCCTCACCGGTATCGTTCTCTTCATCTTCGGTTCCGGTCCTGTACAGGGCTTCGCAACAACCCTGATCATCGGTATCATCACCTCTGTCCTCACTTCTATCTTCATCACAAGACTCATCTTCGACGACAGAGTGGCAAAGGGCAAGAACGTCACCTTCACCAACAAGCTCACTGAGAACTTCCTGCAGAACACTCACTTCGATTTCATCGGCAAGAGAAAATATGCTTACATCTTCTCAGGCGCCCTCATCCTCATCTCGCTCACCTTCATGTTCACCAAGGGATTCACATACGGTGTTGACTTCACCGGTGGACGTACATACGTTGTAAGATTTGACCAGAGCGTCAACACTGAGGATGTCCGCGAAGCCACTCTCGACATGTTCAACGCCGCCGCAGAGGCTGACGAGAACATCAAGGGATCTTCTGTCGAGGTCAAGCAGTTCGGTGGTGAAAGCCAGGTCAAGATCACTACTTCTTACAAGTACGACCAGGAATCTACCGACGTTGACGCTGAAATCGAGGACATGCTCTTCAAGGCACTCAAGGGATTCTTCGCAGACGAGACAATGTCATTCGAAGACTTCAAGGATACAGCCAACAACCCTAACGGTATCATTTCTTCCGACAAGGTAGGTGCAACCATCGCAAACGACATCAAGAGAGGCGCCATCATCGCTGTGATCATCGCCCTCTTCGTGATCTTCGGTTACATCGCATTCCGTTTCAGAAGATGGACCTGGGGTCTCGGTGGTGTGACTTCACTTGCACACACAACAATCATCGTGATCGGATTCTTCTCCATCTTCACGGGAGTCCTTCCATTCACCCTCGACGTCGATTCTACGTTCATCGCGGCTATCCTGACCATCATCGGTTACGCCATCAACGACAACGTGGTGATCTTCGACCGTATCCGTGAGTACAAGACTCTCCACCCGAAGGCAGACTTCAAGGAGACTACCAACGACGCCCTCAACAGCACATTGTCACGTACAATGAACACCTCACTCACCACATTGATAACCATGCTTGCAATCGCAATCTGGGGTGGTGAAACAATCCGCGGTCTCGCTGTTGCCCTCATCCTTGGTATCATCATCGGAACCTACGCTTCCATCTTCATCGGAACCACAGTGATGTACGACGTCACAATGGCAGCCGAGAAGAAGAAAGCAGAGAAGAAATAATCTCTCTCATACTTGAAAAGAATGGCGACCTGAAACCCGGGCCGCCATTCTTTATGGGAACTATATACCAGTTAACTAACATTTCTCTGTAAATTGTTGTTTTTCTGGACTTTTAACGAAAGAATCCTATGTCTTAAAGGTATTACTATATGAAGATACCTGAAACATAGGATTTATTATGATTGACTTCGCTCACTTCGATTCGCTTGTAGACATTGCTCTCTACTTTGATATGACTCGTCCTGATTTTTGTTTACAGATTTTTTAGACTTTTGACATCAAAGTCCTGATGTTTGAAGATTTGTCCTAACATCTGTTGTCAAAGATAAGATTATTTCTTCATCTTTTTCAGGACTTTTGCTTGTTTTGTAGTAGTTCTTCCATTTTCGAGTCTGTTCTCCGACCATCAGATACGCCTGACTTGGAGTTTCATAGTTCAGACTGAGATGCGGACGTTTATTGTTGTAGATATCAACAACTTGCGCTATCCGCATCCGTGCGTCTTCAATGCCATAGAAGTGTTCGTCATTGAGCCATTCCATTTTCAAGATTCCGTTTACTCGTTCTGCAATTGCATTTTCTCTAGGATTTCCGCATTCCGTCATACTTACCAGGATATTGTTGTCCTGCAATAGCTTTACATACTTCTCGCAACAGTATTGACATCCGCGGTCTGAATGATGGATCAGCCCGTCAAGATTACAACCGGCATTGCGTATTGCCATTTGAAGAGCCTGGAGTGTATAGTCTGTGTGCAGTGTCGGGCTGAGGCACCATCCCAATATCTTCTTGGAGTAGGCGTCTGTGACTAAATGGAGATATACAAAGCCGTTCTCTGTATCAATGTATGTGATGTCGCTTACCCATATCTGATTGGCAGCTGTCGGTATCACATCCTTGATAAGATTGGGCCACTGATGCATCCAATTGCTGCTATAGGTCGTTCTTGTGGAACGACGCTTCTTATGCACTTTAAGATGTTCCCTGTCAAGTAAATCGAAGAGCCTGTCACGGCCTACCGCGAAGTGTTCAGGAAGTCTCTGATTTATCAGATTCCATAACTTCCGGCCGCCAATATGGCCCATATCCTTGCGATATTCTTGGACAAGATCCAGGATGATTCCATCCTCTGCGTACTCCTGATAGTTGTAACTGAGCTTTCTATAATAGGCCTGCCTAGTCTTGCCAAACAGTGCGCAAAGCTGCTCCAGAGATTGCTCTGGAGCTCGCTCGCGTAGCCTGTTCACTGTTTGGCTCCAGCTTTTTTTCTTATATCGATATGCAGATCCTCTTCTGCTACCTCAATCATTGTCGTAAGTGCGAGATTCTTGAGCTTCTCGCGATCAAGTTCGGCCTGAAGGACTTTCAACTGAGCCTCCAAAGATTCTACAGTGACAGCTTGTGGATTGTTGTCTTTGTTCTGTGACATGGCTGATTGGGATAATGCTTCTTCTGGCATTGGTATCCCAAAGATACGCATCCATTTCGGAATAGTACTATGACCAATATGATATTTCTTGGTCATCTGGTTCATGGAGATGTTCGTTGTAAGATATTCTTGAATCATCGCCATCTTTTCTTCATTTGTGAAGTTGTTTTGTGCTCTGTTTTGAGCTGAATAGAAAGTAATCATTGTCCTTAATAATTTTGACATTAAACATATTTTTCTGTCAACTTATTTCAGGACAAGTCAATACGCCCGCCAAATGCAAGAAGGCTATCGCTCAGTCCCGTTGGGCTGACGGTGATGTTGTCTGCCCCTACTGCGGACAGCACCATTGCCACACTCGCAAGGACGGTAAGTATATCTGTTCCCATTGCCACTGCACATTTACCGTTACCGTAGGTACTATCTTTGAGAATACCAAGATATCCTTGGTTAAGTGGTTTATGGCTATGTATCTTATAAGCAGCCACAAGAAGGGTGTATCTTCCGCTCAGTTGGCAAGAGATATCCACGTCACGCAGAAAACCGCTTGGTTCATTCTCCATAAGGTTCGCAGTCTCTATGCACAAGACGATTCCATTGCCCTTGAAGGCGAGGTTGAATGCGATGAAATGTACCTTGGCGGTAGGGAGAAGAACAAGCATCAGGGCAAGAAGACTGAGCATACGCAAGGCAAGTCCCTCAAAACGAAATCCGCTATCTTTGGAATGTCTGAACGCGTGGGCCGTACCGCAGCGTTTGTAGTGCCCGATACAAAGGCTGAAACCCTCCGTACATACATTCAGCAGTTCTGTGCTGACAATGCCGTTATCTTCACCGATGAAAGCGGCTGCTACAACGGCTTGGATAAATACTATACTCATAGGTATATCAACCATAGTGAACTTCAGTTCTCAGAGGACGGAATCACAACCAATACCATCGAGGGATTTTGGGGACAGTTCAAGAGGATGGTTTTCGGCACTTATCACTTCGTGGGCAAGGGTTATCTGCAAGCCTATGTGGACGAGGCTGTGTACCGTTGGAATACAAGAAAAGCGTCCGAATCTGAACGCTTCTCTGATATGTTCTTCAAGTCCCTTGGTGTAGTATCTTACGCCGATGTTAGGGCTTGCAAGGCGGCTTAACAAGTCCTCATACCTGGGCGGAAATTATCAAGCACAATGCAAAACTTGTCTGCTGCATCATTTATACGTTTGCACTTTGTTCTTGCATAATCATCATCTAAGGTTTGCATATATCTATGTGCCAAATCTAATAAATCAGATGCTGCACAATAAGCATCTGATATTGCGGTTTCAAATCTTTTGGGAATTTTCCATCATTGGGGTTGGCGTCAAAATAGTCGTATTCATTCAGTACACTCTTAACTGACTCAGCAACGATTTGCCTGATTTGTGATTCTGTAATTCTATTCATATCATTCATAATTAATTTGGGAACTATATACGTGTTGGCCCCGCAAAAAAATGAAGGCCGCAAATAATTGCGACTTCATCTTTTATTTTCCGTGCTGATAGAAATCGTTTATGGTTGTTTCGACAAAAAAGATATGAAAGATATTCCGCTCTTGCAAACCAATGAAAACCCTATTGTCGGACGATGCCCGAAAGACATTGAGTTCCTTAACGTCATCAGTTACAATACTAGGCAATTCAACTGAAAATTCCTTTTTGGGGATGGATTCATAACCATATTCATGTCGTCCACTTTTTCGGATATTTTTCCATCCTAACTGAGAAAGATTATGCAGCCTTATGATGAAATCTTTTAATAATGAATAGTCTTTTGTTTTCTTTATAGATTTATCTGAAAGATATTTAAAACAAAAAAGGGGATAATCTTTGTCAATTGATTCTATGACTCCTTTTATTGATACCCCGTCTTCAATCTTATTACTATCAATAAACTTGTTGTCATTCTTTGTTTTCTTCCCCATATTTCCTAATCTCTCAGTTTAGTCTTAAAGAAAGAAAGCATGGTTGTTTGTGGTATAATCTTCCCCCTTTCGGGCGGATAAACAGAGAGCCATGGAGTTTCATTGTGTGTTAACTGAACAAGTCCATTTGCCGTATAACGATTATACACATTAAAAACTTCCTTGAATAAGGCAAATGCGACAGGGTCTTGTATTTCTTCAATCTGTTCAGTGAAGTTTATTACTATCGCGTTGTCTTCAAACATTTTATAATTTTCATACACGTTTGGGACAACGGGGCCATACTGCCACGCCTCTATTTCTTCTTTAAACAAAGGTGTGCCAAAATAAGCTAGATGATAGCCCTGCTCATAATAAAGCAGTTTCTGAAGTTTTAAGTTTGAGATAGGCTCCCTCATTTCATTAGCTTGTCTCAATATCAAAAGTGCAACGTTCTGTGCGTCCATACATCTCAATTTTCCTTTGTTTGCAAAATTACAAACATTATTCTTATCTACAACGTCATTTGAGAATTTTTCATAGTCTCATTAATGAACGGGTCTTGCAACAAATAGTAACTATTGTTCGTTGGATTGCTTATCCATAGGCATTCCCCTTCCGTAAGCATATCCTTCTTATATTTCTTGACTGTCCTAGCTATTAGCCATTCTATCCTCTTTATTGCATCATTCAGGAAATGAAAGAGTTTTGCTCTGTTTATTCTATGGTCACTATATAACCGATTCAAACAATCTTTTACGCCTGTGCTTGATGTAATGCTATCAAAATTCTTATGAATCCTTTGCAATTCCATCAGATTGTTATATATCTCAGAATCGTGCAGGACATCCTCTATTTCTCTATCCTTATTGTTTTTGAATAACCCATACAGCCCATTAGAGAAACCATCTTGTTCATAATGTCGAGAAAGGTAAAGTATTGTTCCTATGTCTCTAATATTAGGGTTTTCATCGTTAAGCAATGTGCGGAATGTATCCGAGAAATCGTTAGATGCGAATGCTTTGTTACTATGGAGATATTGATAGTAGTGTTCTATCTCGTGTTGAACCAGTTCACCAGAGTTCTTACTTAAAAATCCACTTATTGCGAATAGATACAAAGTAATCTCTCCTACAGTTGCTCGATTATTTCTCCAATTATATTCATCAAGTTCCTTTTGATGATTTTGTTTGTCTTGCAAATCATTAAAAGTAAAAATGGTAACTTTGAAATCAATGTCTTTATCAAGCAAGGTATAAGTTTGATTGAAGTATTTATATTTCAGCCCATTCAATGACGTATTTGTTTTAAGCACTTTCCATTTCCTACCAATATCACCAACAACTTTCCACGATAATTTTGCGACTTCGTTAGCAATCCCCAATTCTTCCAATATTATAGAATTTATCTGTTCGTCTATTCTATAACACTGTATAGTGGTTTCAACCGCTTCCCGAACCATACACTTTAATTCCCTCTCCGTAATTATCCTCTTCATTTTTTACAGTTTTACATTCTTAGTATTTATCTTATAAATAGTTCTTATCGGAAAATACTACATACTTTATGCCGCCATTTTTATGTCCTTGTACTGTACTTTGCAGATAGCCTTCTCAAACATATACGAGAACCTGTCGGCTTCTTCCATTTCCTTCGTGTTGAAACGGAATACAGCCTCGTCTATGTACCTGTCAAGATACCTCTTGGTGACAAAGTGATACGTGCCAAAGATAATCCTCTTAAAGTGTCCCCAAAAGCCTTCAATCCCATTGGTGGAGAATGAACCAACGGTGAATTCCTTCTCGCCGTGACGAACAAATACGTGGTTATATTTACTGTTTATTCCGTTGTAAGCATTAAGTTCGTCAGTAACCACTGTAGAACCCTCGGCAACGAAATGCTCAATGATAGGGATAAGGGTTGCAGCCTGAGTATTGGGAACTTTATGGGCAACCTCATAGGTGTGAGTCTTTTCTTTCACTTCTCCTGTCTCCACATTCACTTCCTCAGTCTTCCAAACCATTGTCATACCGAAAATCGGAGTCTTGGTTTTGGTGGAACATCCCTGAGTCTTTTCAGTTTTCTTGCATTCGTGCTTGTTGGTTTCACGTCCGCCAAGATACATTTCGTCACACTCCACAAGCCCTGAGAGAACAACGGAATCATCCTGCTTGTAAAGGGTACGAACCTTATGAAGAATAAACCAAGCGGTTTTCTGAGTCACGTGGATATCAGTAGCCAACTGAACGCTTGAGATTCCTTTTTTGTGACAGGAAATGAGATACATAGCAATGAACCACTTGCGGAGAGATATCTTGGTATCTTCAAAGATAGTGCCTACGGTAACGGAGAAATTACGGTGGCAATGGTTGCAACGGTACCTTCCGTCCTTGCGTTCTATGCAATGGCGCTCACCACAATAGGGGCAAACGATATCGTTCTTCTCCCAACGGGAATCACGAATAACCCTACGGCACTTGTCTTCCGTATCGAAGTAGTCAGTAAGTTCGAAAATGCTATTGAATCTGCTGAAGTCTATCATATTGCTCAGGTATTTCTACATATCTATACCTAAACAATACGAGATTCTTACAAAAAATCCAGTCTTTTTTGACTGGATTTCAAATATTTATGGGATTTTCTGGGTCAACAGGTATATAGTTCCCATTAATTTTGATTCGTTGGTTTTCATTAGTTTATGTAATGCGGAGCGTGCTTTTTGCGGTAGGCTATTGAAATAATTCCATATATCTGACTGAGCGTTTGAGGTTATTCCGCATGCCATGTCATCCGCATCCCAAAATGCGAGTTTTCCAGACTTGGCAATCATCAACGCAATTCTCATCTTATCATCGCTCATTAATTTGGATTTATCGCATATTAGAAATATTCTATATCCTTGACCCTTATATTTCATGAACTGATTTTCACTGTTACACACACAAAAGAAATTTTGTATGGGAAATAATGACGCCTCTTCATATGATCATTAGTGTCCGGAGAAAAATTCTCCAAGACGGTTTTATAAGTTAAAATTCAATTAGTTACAAGGCAAAAATTATTTTTCGATTAGAACTCGTAAGTTTGCGTAGCGGCATATGAGCCGCTTCTCGCAGACCATGAACA
>JAZRVQ010000027.1:0-12583 GCA_045599265.1 Candidatus Cryptobacteroides sp.
ACAAACACCGGGTCCAAGGACGGCATCACCATCAGCCTTGTCGCCCAGCCGAGAGGCGAGGGACAGCCGGTTGAGGCACCTTGGGAGGATGACGACGTAGAGGCTGACGGCTGGGACCTGTCCAAATGCAGCATAGGCGGCGAGTACAGCGCATCCAATGCGCAGAATACTGCCAACTGCTATATTGTCAAGCACCCTGGCTCATACAAGTTCCCTTGTGTGTACGGCAACGGTCTCAAGAACGGCTCGACAAATACTTCGGGCTATGTGTTCTCAGGGACAAAGCCGAATAACTATTCTTCAGGGGGAATCCTCGAAACCTTCCTAAATGCAAAGGGCAATGCCATAAGCAGTCCTTGGGTGCTTACAGACGTGTCCGCTACCAACCCGAGAGCGGCGCTTCTGTGGTGCGACACCAAGGAGAACGGAGAACTCCTCATCCGGAATGTTGCCCTTGACGGCAATTACATCACATTCGACACGGCGACAAACGAGAATATGGTTCAGGGCAATGCTGTCATTGTGCTGTACGACGACAAGGATGGTGACGGCGCTTATGATGGCGGCGAGGGCCTGTGGTCCTGGCACATCTGGGTCACTGATGATGACCTCAGCGCTTCCAACACAGGCACTGTCAGCGGTGGATATTCGTTCATGAGCCGCAACCTCGGCTGGGCACCTGGCCTTGAGTGTTTCTATGCGGTTCAGGACCAGTACTCCGAATACAAGAATTTCCAGATCCGTCTCCAGCAGGTCGGCTCGCCTAACTATATCATAATCAACATCTCCCAGCCTGACATTTATGCTTCCGAAGGAGCGGCCAACACGATGTACCAGTTCGGCCGCAAGGATCCGTTTGTGGGTATATTGGACGCTTCCAACAGCAAGACCATGTACGGTCCGGACGGCAGCGTGCTGAGTATGCAGAAGAGCGACGCAATATTCCCATATACTGAAACTGGATATGCAAAAGATGAGACGGGCAATTCATACAGGCACAACAATGCTTCTTACGCTGTGACCTGCGTTGCCAACTCCATCAGCAATCCTGATGTCTTCAATACCAACACGTATGTTGAAGGCATGTATTTCAATGTGTGGAATACCAACCTGACATTGGACAATTCATCAAGTGGTGGTTTCCAGTCTGTCATTGACTATGCGGTGACAAAGACAATCTATGACCCTTCTCCTTATGGGTACAAGGTCCCGGAGGGCGCTGCAATTGCGAGTTACATCAACAATTGGGCGGCATCTACAACATTTTATTACAACAATGTCGGTACATGGGATTCTGCATCAGGCAGTTACAAACTCAAGAATGCAAGTGGGGAATATGATGCCGCGCTGGTTTTTCCTGCAGCCGGTTCTTATACTGTGGACGGTGTCATAGATTCGTCAAATGTATTCGGAGCCGTCGGCATCTACCATACTGCAGTGTCATGGCACACATATTCCAGCTCATCCAAACAAGGAACCCATGGCACTCAAAGCATGAAATTCTTGATTGGCAGTCAGGGAATCTGCATACATGGTTACACCAGAGGCCGTGCCTGCGCCGTCCGTCCGGTTCTCGAATAAACCGATTTTTTTGTATCTTTGTCCGACCAAATCTTGAATTGTTATGGACATTAAGGCAATCGGTGTTTTGACTTCCGGTGGCGACGCTCCGGGAATGAATGCGTGCATCAGGGCCGTCACCAGGGCGGCTATCTATGCGGGCTGGCGCGTTTTCGCGATTTATCGTGGCTGGGAAGGCCTCATCAATGACGACATCAAGGAGTTCACGACGGAGAGTGTGAGCAACACCATCCAGCGTGGCGGCACCATCCTCAAGACTGCACGCAGCAAGGACTTCCTGACCGTCGAGGGCCGCCAGAAGGCGTATGACAACATTGTCAGGCACGGCATTGACGCCCTTGTGGTCATTGGCGGCAACGGTTCGCTCGCAGGCGCGCAGGAACTGGCCCGCGAACACGACGTGCCTGTCATCGGACTGCCCGGCACCATCGACAACGACCTTTACGGCACCGATTCGACCATCGGTTATGACACCGCCCTCAATACCATCATGGATTGTGTGGACAAGATCCGTGACACCGCGACCTCCCACAACCGCATCTTCTTTGTCGAGGTAATGGGCCGCGATGCCGGTTTCCTGACACAGAACAGCGCCATAGCAGCCGGTGCAGAGGCTGCCATCATCCCGGAGGACAACACTGACATCGACCAGCTGGCCAATTTCATCAGCCGCGGCATCCGCAAGAGCAAGAACAGCAGTATCGTGCTCGTCTCCGAAAAGGACGGCGGCGCGATGCACTATGCCGAGCGTGTCCGCAAGGAATATCCTGAATATGACGTCCGCGTGTCCATCCTCGGTCACCTCCAGCGCGGCGGCACACCTACCGCATACGACCGTATCCTGGCCAGCCGTCTGGGTGTTGCCTCCATCGACGCACTCAAGGAAGGCCAGCGCAACATCATGATCGGTGTCAAGGATGAGCAGATCGTCTATGTCCCGATCTCCCGCGCCATCAAGTGGGACAAGCCCATCGACAAGGAGCTCATCAACGTCCTCGGCATACTCTCGATCTAGTCAAGTTTTCGCCACCGTGCGCGGTCTGCAAATTATTGACAGACCGCGCACGGGGATAAATGCTAATGCTTTGATTATCAGCCAAATGCGTTTTGCCAATGTGCGCAATCTGCGCGAATTTTGCAGACCGCGCACAAAAGTGTAGCATCACGGCTTGTCCGGTGTCAGTTCTCCGAGATAGCGCCGGACCTCTATGATATCCATGTTCATTGCCTTGGCCATCCGGCCTGTCGCCACTCCGGTTTTCTTTTTCAATGCCGGGAGCAGCGTGACCTTTTCGCTTTTGGTAAGAAGGTGCGGTACCTTGTTGAATTTAGCCATGGCCAGGCCGGCAATTTCGGACAGCAGCTCGTTGTCATTGTACCGTACAATGCCGTCAGTGTATCGCTCTTCCTCCTCGGCCGAATTGGTCAATGCAAGGCTTCTGAAGAAGTCAGCCTTGCTACCGAACAGGCTCTCCACCAGTGTGTGTTTGACAAATGACTTGATGACAAGTCCGCCATCTGGGTCAATGATATATCCGGATTGGCTGATTGGAATCCTTGTTTTGAAAATGTGCCGGATATCTCTGGCATTCATGGAATTGACATTTGTCCCGGACATCGGACTTCTGTCAAAATATGCGTCGAACGATGACCACTGGTACTCCTCGGCTCTTCTGCATATCTTCGCCGCCACCGGATTGAGCAGCACATAGGCGATGCACTTTTTCAGGTAAAGAAGATCCGTTATCTCCTTTACCATCACATCGACGCGCCGGAACACGGATGCTATGCCGTATGCGTTCCTGGCATATATGCCGTAACAACGTTTGAACTCGTTGCCAAATGCCTGTGCCAGTTCGTGCGAGTTGCACACAACGACAAAGTGTGAGTGCGTCGACATGTGGCAGTAGCAAATTACGCTGACATTGTACTTGATGGCCAATACGGCGCTGATAAGGATGGCCTGTCTGTAGTCTTCATTGTTAGTGAACACTATCCCATTGCCATTACCGTCTGTGCAGATATGGAAGAATCGTGGTCTTGCGGCATTCTCCCCCTCAGTTTCGTAATTCATATCCCTCTTGCCGCAAATGTGATTGCGAACGGGACAAATTTATGCAAATATTTTTATTTGAATTACCATTTTGTGCGCAATCTGCAAATTGTTGACAGACCGCGCACGGCGATAAATGTTAATGTGTTGATTATTAGCCAAATACATTTTGCCAATGTGCGCAATCTGCGCGAATTTTGCAGACCGCGCACACGAACTATCGGCCGATGAACTCGATGATCAGCCGGCAGAGGGGTTCGTAGGTGTCGAAGCGCATTGTGCGGACATTGTCCTCGTGGGTGTGGTAGTAAGGGAAGGCATCGCCGTTCTCGTTCTCGAAGAGGATGCACGGCACGCCGAGCCGGGCGAATGGCCAGTGGTCGCTGTTGGCAGCCAGTTCACCGCGCTTCAGGGCCTTGATTCCATGCGGCCGTCGCGGACCTCCCTCGACAGGCCGGGGACCTCCCTCGACAGGCAGCGGACCTTCCGGGGCCCGCTGAGACGTGCCGATAAGCGGTCGCGAAGATGCCAGCAGTGAATCATTGACGGCGACCATCTGTTCGAAACCGGCCGTGCCGGAATCGCTCACCTCGACATATTGGACAGGGTTGTTGTCGCCCACCATATCCAGGTTGAAAAGGTATTTTATGCTCTCCAGGGGCATGGTCGGATGGCCCACAAACCAGGTCGACCCGCGCAGGTTGGCATCCTCGCCTGAGAAGGCTATGAAGTACATGTCAAATGGCGGGCGCTGCCGGGCGTAATGCCGGGCAAGGGTGATGATGGCGGCCGTGCCGGAGGCGTTGTCATTGGCACCGGGATAATACAGATGCCGTCCCAGATTGCCCAGATGGTCATAATGGGCCGTGAACACATAACAGCTGTCGTGGCGCTCCCCGTCGATCCGGGCAATCACGTTGCTGCTTTCATATCCCTCAAGAAATTCGTTGTCAATATCGACCTTGACTGAAAACGCATCGACAGGGAAGTCCGGAGAAACCCAGATTATCGCTTTGTCGGACACCTTCTCTCCATAGGCCTTGTAGAATTTGAGCGGAGTGGGCCAGGTGTAGATGACACCGGCATTCGGGGCCCCGCCGTCCTTTTCGAGCCTGCGGAAATCCTGCGGGTGCCTGTAGGTGAACCAGAAGTCGCACACAACCATGCAGCCGGCATTTTCTGGCTTGGCCAAGTCTTCGAACAGGCGTGCGGAGTCATAACCGAGCGTGTCCACATAATATAATCTGTAAGTCCCGTGCGCGCCCCTGGAGTACTCCCTCATGACAAAATCGCGCCCGGGGGCCATCCTGTGCCCGTCCACGGACATTTTCATCTTGCCCGGAAAGGTGTTGATGTCTATCCGGAACGGCTGCATCGTCACCTCGTCGGCACCGGCCTCCCTGAACTGCCCGGCAATGTAGTTTCCGGCCTTGATGACTCCGTCACGGGCATATCCGCGCCCCTGGTAACGGGCCGAACTGAGTTCCGTCACAATCTCCCGGAACAGGGCCGCATCCTGCGCCCCGGCGCCCGTACAGAACACCATGACGGCGGTGATGGCAAGTGCGATTCTTTTCATTTCCAGCTTGCTGAAATGGTGTAAGGCACACCGTTGAGGAGGAAGGAGTTACCGTCGCCGGTGACCCTGTCCTCGTTCTGGACGCAGACGTACCAGTCTCCGGCAGGTAATTTCTTGATAGTCAGTTCGATGTTTCGCCCCGGCTCCATCAGCGCCCCATCCCCGGTCCTGTCGAGACCTGCAGTGTACAGCGCATTGTCCTTGAATGCGAATGTCCCTTCGGCAACGCGCAGACTCAGCGGATATGCCATGGACAGGCATATCCTGACCCTGCGGGCCTTCTTGTCCAGGTGGAGCAGGAAATGATGGCACTGTCCGTCACCGATCATCGTGTGTGAAGGGTCAATGTCGGCGGTCGATGCGTCCATCCGGCGGACTTCGCCGTTTGTCAGGGTGCCCTTGACGGTTGCGCAGCCGGCTCCGTCCATCGCGTATCGGAGCAGGGCGGCCATCAGCGAGCGCCTCTCTCCGTCCTTGACATTCTCCGGATGGCCGCCGCTGATGACAATCCTTCCGGATTCGGCGGACGGTTTATAGGCGATTATGGATGGGTTGCCATCCAACGGACTGCCGTCCAGGCGGTTGCATGCAAGCATCTCGGTGCCGGGAACGCTGTCCCAGAGCTTGAACACCGGGCCGTTCCAGTGCATCACACTGTCCACCTGACCGTCTCCGCCGAAATCATAATATTTCAGAAGAGGGGAGTCCTCCGGGATTATGTAGTCAGGATAGACATCCTCCACGACGACCTCGTCGCTGTAGCCGGGCCAGATGCCCAGATAGTCCTTCTTGAAATTGTCCACATTGATGCCGACACTGGCCAGATATGCCCCGGCGCAGGACCCGACATAACTTCCTCCACCCTGGAAGAACGTCCTGATGCGGTCCAGACCTTCCGCTCCGAGCGAACGCCCGTGCTGCGTGGCAAGCCCTCCATACACATACATGGCCTTGAAACGCGGCTCGCCGTCGGGGTAGAGAAGGCATCCGTTGAGGTCCTCCCCGCAGCCGCAGATGACCTTGCGCTGCGCCTCCAGATTCTCCTCCGTCGCTTCCTCGTCCAGGCTCAGCAGTTCGGTGTCCAGACCCAGCCACAGGGCTGCAGGCATAGGCGGATAATTGAAAATCTGAATTCCGCTGTCCAGGAACAGGTCCTTGTAAAAACCCTGCTCCGGCACGTCTGTACGTGCATTCTGGGCATTTGCGGTCAATATTGCGACAGCCAGCGCGGCGCTGGCGGCGAGTATGCGTTTTGTTGACATAATGTTGCAATTTTGCACGAAGGTAGTGAAATTTGCCTAACTTTGTCCAAACGACGATCGGTTATGGCAAAGAAAACCTACTCCAATTCTGCAAACCCCAAGGCCATGAGCTGGCTTGCCGGCGGGGCACTTGTCCTTGCATTCGGGCTTTATATTCTGTTCATGTCCAGGACCAGTGATTTCTGGGACGTGTTCTCTATCTGTGCGTATATTGTCTTTTACGGGCTTGGCTTCTGGTTCATCGCCAAATCGGCCTGGCTGACGGTTGATGAGGATGCCGGCACGGTCTTTACAAATGCAACGAAAAAGTACCCCATGCCCGTCGCCTCGATCCGGACCATAACCTACAAGGAGTCCAAGAAGGGCCGTTTCCGCTGCCTTTTCGTGCATGACAACAATGTCGGTTTCTTCGAGTACCGGACCAGTCGCAGAAAGGCCGATGAGATTGTCTCCCACCTGACCTCCCTCAACCCTGACATCGAGGTCAAGCATGCCAATTATCTGTAAATCTGAATTATCATTGTACCTCCTCAGGCTGCCGTCGAATAGAAAGACAGCCCGTTGCGTTCCCACTCGTAGTCGTTTCTCGTGATTGTGAAACGCTCCTCACTCTCCACAGTCCCGAAATCGGAAATGACATTTTCCTTGTATCTCGAATAGTCCGGATGGAAACCGCACTTGATTGCAACGTTGCGCGAGGCCTCGTTGCCGCAATAGACGTAAAGTTCAATAGCATCCGTCCATCGGTCGCAGAAAAGATAATCCTTTCCCTCTGTACTCCTTGCTCAGCCAGTAACCGATAAAAGCCACCCCGAACCCGTAATTCGGCACTTGTGTGACCCCGATCACTTTGTCACTCTGCCTCCCGGTAATCGCAAAGCAGCAGAACATCCACTCACTCATGATGTCGAAAACATCTTTCTCGTCGCCGTCCACAAATGGACGCAAAATCAATCGTTCTGTAATGATGCAGTTTCTGATGTACATATACAGCAATACCCCGCCGCGAAAATCATTTCACGGATTTGTGATATTCCCAAAAGATTCCTAATTTTGGCCCGATAATCAGTTTGGTAATGAATAGCCCATTAATCAGCCTCTTGACCGTCTCCTGGCACTTTGACCCTGCAATATTGGAGTGCTCTGTCCCATGGTGGATCTTCTTGGTCATTTCGTTCATATTGCTCGTTGTTTTCCTGGTCCGCCGAGGACGTGTAAAGAACAAAAAAGACAATAAAAAAGACGAGGAGTTATCGCCGAAAGCACTTTTTGGGGTATACCTTGTCTTTATCCTGATCTTTTTGTGGATAGCATTCAGGATACATGGTCAACCGGGAGGAGAATGGCTTTTCGAGCTCCGCTGGTATTCTGTTCTCTTTGTCAGCGGCTTCATACTGGGCTGGTTCATCTTCAAGTGGTTCTTCACCAGGGAAAAAGTGGATGTGAATCTCCTGGACCCGCTGCTTTATACTCTCCTCATCTGCACGATCGTAGGCTCACGTCTCGGGCACTGCCTGTTCTACCAGCCGGATTACTATCTTGGCAGCTGGGAGGGCTTCTGGGAGATTTTCATGCCATGGAAAGGCGGTCTGGCCAGCCATGGCGGCTCCATCGCCCTTATCCTCGGCATGTTGTGGTTTGCAAACCATTACGGCAAGAAGAACCATTTCGACTTTGTCTGGCTGTTGGACCATCTGGCCATCGCGGTGACCTTCGCCGCCTTCTTCATCCGCATGGGCAACCTGTGCAATTCAGAAATCTACGGCGACGTGACAAGCCTTCCGTGGGGATTCATTTTCGAACTCCGCGGCGAGACGGAACCTAAGCATCCGACTCAGCTGTACGAAGGTTTCACCTACCTTCTGCTGGGCTTTGCGCTCATCGCCCTGTATTGGAAGAGGCTGGACAAGATGTACCGTGGAATGTTCGTCGGCATCTTCCTTACAGTGTGCTTCGGCGCCCGATTCCTCATCGAATTCATCAAAGAGCCTCAGGTGGGTTTCGAGGAGACGATGACCTTGAACATGGGCCAGCTGCTCTCCATCCCATTCGTCCTTCTGGGCATCGGATTCATTGTCTATGCCTGCGTGAAGAAAATTCCTGCCCGCGCCGTCCTTCCAGAGCCTGTAAAGACCAAAAAAGAGCCGACGCATTACGCCAAGCCACTTTCTTAGAGCATCAATTGGAGCGAAAATATTCTACAAAAAAACTCAGCCGTTACCGACTGAGTTTTTGTAGTGCAGTTCCTTTTTCTTTGAGAAGCAATTCGTATATGTACGAAGGACTTTGGACATAAAGTTCATCTTCTTCTTGCTGCAGAAGGTCCAGAATATGTGAAGAATAAACGGTGTCCAGAGCATCTTCCAATTGACATCCATAGTCTTCCATCAGATAGCGGGTAATCTCGCTAATGATATTGTCCGTAAGGAAATCCGCGATCTGCGAATGTGTCGGTCTCATTCCAGTGTCCATGCCTGTACCTTTTTTAAGAAAATCAGGGATTCCAGAGAACCGAAATAGTATTGCTGATCAAGAAATCTGTCTTGTAGTCGCAATGCTGCTTCTTCCGGAGTAAGAATCTCATTCAGATAATTCGTTAACTGAAGAACGACACCATCGTCTGCAATAGGCCCGGATACAATATCATATTCATGGTTAGGATGGGCTTCTTTCCTGTCTCTGTTGGCAGCGATGAACCTGATCCACTCCGCAGTCGCTTTCTCTGGGAATTCTTTTATACGCAGAGTAGAAGTTGATGCAGATAGCCGGTCGAAATCATAGGAGATTACCGTTGGTATTCCTCCAAAGAGACGGGCTTTCTTTCTTGCCATCCGCTCCGCCGTTTCCTTATCCGTAGTGAGGTAAAAACCTTGTCCGAAATCCTTGAACCGGTTGCCAATCTCAAGATTGATGGTGTCGAAGTCCTGATTTGTTCCGTGATATAGTATCATGCGAGTTGCCCTCCATTATTCCTGCACATCACAACGAGGTCATCAAGTGTCTCGTCAATTGACTGCAAGTGTTCAACATCATAATACTCAATAAGAAATGCCAGACCTGCATACTTCTGAAGGTATAGGTATGCTCCCCGACGGGAAATATTGAACCGTCGGGCAAACTCTCTGATACATAAATGCAGGAATGGGATTTCGTATTTGCTCATACTTCTTTCAAACTACCATTTACAAAGTTATATTATTTTATTGATTATTTTTGAAGCAGGCAGTTGTTTTCTTGGAATCAAATCATACCGCTCAAGAATGCAAAAACCCAACTAATTGACAAACAATTAGTTGGGTTTGTGCCTCGGATGAGACTCGAACTCACACGGACATCACTGCCCAAGGGATTTTCTTGCCACTATGGCTTTCGCCACCGAATCGCGATTCGTTTGGGGTCCGGACTATTCCTTCACCATGGATTCACATCGACAGGTGTGTCGTATCTAGTCTCTGCACCTTCCTCCTTGCGGAGGCTTGGCTCAAGATTGCCATCAGCATTGCCTGTTAAGGTTTCCTTGAATTTACGACATTCTACTTCTTTCCTTTCGGAGAGAGCACTCAAATTTGCTTAAGTCCCTCATGTCTACCATTCCATCACCAAGGCGACAGGAAACGGAGGAGGTGGCGGGGCCGGATGGCCCGGACGCACAATCTCTGCTGTTTCCGAGTGCAAAGATAGGGAAATTTTAATATCTTCGCACAATGTTTTGTCATCTCCCCGATACGACCGAAACAAATCAACACATATATATGAAATCAAAACTCATCATGGGGGTAATCCTCACAGCATCAATCGCCGCCGCAACATCATGCAAAGAGCAGGCGGTGAAGGTTCCGGCAATCGACCTTGCCAACCTTGACACTCTTGTCGCCCCGGGCGACGACTTCTATGCCTACGCAACCGGCGGCTGGCAGAAAAACAATCCTTTGAAGCCTGAATTTTCACGTTACGGCTCGTTCGACGTGCTCGCAGAGAACAACGAGATCCGCCTGAACGACCTGTTCAAGGGTCTTGCCGACCTCAAGGCCAAGACAGGAAGTGTCGAGCAGAAAATTGCCGACCTCTACAAGATGGGACTTGACTCCATCAGGCTCAACGAAGAGGGCGCGAAGCCTGTAATGGCCACTCTGGAGGCCCTGGAAGGCATAAATGACGTCGAGTCATTCGTCCGCGCAGCTGCCCGGAGCGAGATATATGGTGGCGGCGGAATGTTCGGAATCTATGTCTCATCCGACATGATGGACAGCAACAGCCAGATCCTCTATATCGGAGAGTCCGGCCTCTCTATGGGGAACCGTGACTACTACCTTCTCCCTCAGCATGCCGCCATCCGTGACGGTTACAAGGCGTTCCTCGAGAAGGTGTTCGCCCTTGCAGGCTATGAAGATGCCGCCCGGCGCGCACAGGATGCATACGACGTCGAACTTGCCATCGCCGAGCCGTTCTGGTCAATGGTCCGGCAGCGCGACATCGAGGCCCAGTACAACCCTATGAGCAGCGAGGAACTCTTCGCCGCTTACCCTGCCCTCAAACTTGATGCATACTTCTCGGAGTTCGGCATCGAGCCGCAGACCAAACTTGTTGTCGAGCAGCCTTCATATTTCGAGGCCCTCAACACCCTCGTCCCTCAGACCGACCCTGCCAAGCTCCGCCACTTCCTTCAGGCAAAGGCACTCCGCGGTGCATGCGGCAGCCTCAGCGACGAATTCTACACAGCATCGTTCGAGTTCTTCTCAAAGCAGATGGCCGGCACACAGGAGCAGAAACCTCGCTGGAAGAGGGCTATGAGCATTCCTAACAGACTTCTCGGAGAGGCTGTCGGCGAAATGTACGTGGCAAAATACTTCCCTGAGCAGGACAAGGAGAGGATGCTCCAGATCGTGAAGAACATCCAGGCGTCACTGGGCGAGCACATCCGTGCCCTGGACTGGATGACTGAGGAAACCAAGGCCAAGGCTATCGGGAAACTCGACGCCTTCACCATCAAGATCGGGTATCCTGACAAGTGGAAAGATTATTCAACCCTCACCATCGACCCTGCCAAGAGTTACTACGACAACCTCCGCGAGGCATCCAGATGGTACACTGAGGACAATCTTTCAGAGCTTGGCAAGCCTGTGGACAAGGCCAAGTGGCACATGACACCTCAGACTGTCAATGCATACTACAACCCTACCACCAACGAGATCTGTTTCCCGGCAGGTATCCTCCAGCCACCGTTCTACAATTCTGACGCTGACGACGCTGTCAATTACGGCGCCATCGGAGTGGTCATCAGCCACGAAATGACTCACGGCTTCGATGACCAGGGACGTCTCTTCGACAAGGACGGCAACCTCAACAACTGGTGGACAGAAGAGGATGCAGCCGCTTTCAAGGCAAAGACCGCTGTCCTTGTGGACCAGTTCAACAAGGTCGAGGTCCTTCCGGGCGTGTTCGCAAACGGTGAGGCGACACTCGGCGAAAACATTGCCGACCACGGAGGCCTCAGGATCGCCTACACGGCAATGGAGAACTCATTCGAGGCCGCCGGAGCACATCCGGAGCCGATTGACGGGTTCACTGCCGAGCAGCGTTTCTATCTCGGATATGCCAATGTCTGGGCACAGAACATCACTGACCAGGAGAAGCAGCGCCGTGTGCTGACTGATGTCCACTCCATCGGCGAGGACCGTGTCAACGCCTCTCTGCGCAACATCGACACCTTCTTCGAGGCATTCGGCATAAAGGAGGGCGACCCGATGTTCCGTCCGGCCGAGGAGCGCGTTACCATCTGGTAATCAATCCTTATCATTTTGGGCGAGGTCCCGATAAATCAGTGGCACCTCGCCCAAGTCAATAGGCGTAACTTATTGAGCGTCAGTAGTTAACATAAAAAATACTGGGCGAGGTGTCCCTACAGTCGGGGGGACCTCGCCCAATCGGATTCCAGAAATGGCGATGGTCCGCTGGTGCGGACTTGTCAATCCTTATCTACTACGGCCAGGGTGGCGATGCTGATCAGCACCCCCGGTCCATAATATTCCCTCAGGGCGCGGCGGCATTCATTGAGCGTCGCGCCCGTTGTGAATACGTCATCCACAAGAAGGACATGATGCGGGCGCG
>JAZRVQ010000028.1:0-42178 GCA_045599265.1 Candidatus Cryptobacteroides sp.
ATTTCACTCCCCTGTTCGGGGTGCTTCCCACCTTTCCCTCACGGTACTGGTTCACTATCGGTCTTCCGGGAGTGTTTAGCCTTACGGGATGGTCCCCGTAGATTCAGACAGGATTCCACGTGTCCCGCCCTACTCAGGTGGTTATCTCGAACATGGCCCGTTACCTGTACGGGACTGTCACCCGCTGCGGTTGAGCTTTCCAGGACATTCCAGTTCCTGCCATGTTCTTCGTGATAACTCCTACAACCCCAGTCGTGCCGCAACACGGCTGGTTTGGGCTCTGTCCATTTCGATCGCCACTACTCTGGACATCGATGATTTCTTTCTTTTCCTGCAGGTACTAAGATGTTTCAGTTCCCTGCGTTCGCTCCGACTATGTCGGTGACCGGTCTTCAACCGGCCGGGTTGCCCCATTCGGAAATGCGCGGATCATGTCCTGTTTGCAGATCCCCGCGCCTTATCGCAGCTTACCACGTCCTTCTTCGCCTCCGGAAGCCAAGGCATCCACCGTTCGCTCTTGTAACCTTCTTCTTGTTGATTATAAAAGTGAATCTCGAACTGCTGTTTCTTTTAAACTACTGTTCTCGATATTTTTACTCGTTGCCTTGAAATTGCAGTCCCTATTTTACAACTTTCAGAAAAAACTCTCTAAAATTTTTCCAATAAAGACTAATCTAATTTCTTCTTTTTCTTTACCTCGTTATCTTTCTCAATGTTGTCAATGAACTACCGTTTTTTCTCAAACGGGCTGCAAAGATACGCACTTTTTCTTTCTCTCCAAATTTTTCTTGACTTTTTTTCAAAAAATCGGAAGATTGCAGCGTATACAATATATACAAGGCAGTTTTTGCCTATTTTTCCGAGCCTTTCCTGTCAATCTTCATTGCCGCCAGAATCATGAAGATGATGATGGCGACATAAGGGAAGATGGCAAGATATTCGGCATTGGAGCCGAATGCGCCCTCGGCGGCCTTGTTCCAGTCATAAAGGAACCAGTCCACATTGGCGAATTTGAGGATTGCGCTGACAACGCCCATGAGCGCGCCGCCGGCAATGAAGCCGGACGCGATGAGCGTACCCTTTTCCTGACGTGCTTCGTTGACGGCCTTGTCCTTGCTGCGTGTGCTCACGAGCCAGGAGATGGCGCCGCCGACAAGCAGAGGCAGGTTGAGGTCGAGCGGAATGAACATACCCAGACAGAAGGCCAGTGCCGGAACCTTGAAGACGGTGAGGAGTATGGCGATGGCGGCGCCGATGCCGTACAGCAGCCATGGAGCGCTGCCACCATTCATCATAGGTTCGATCACGGCAGCCATCGCATTGGCCTGCGGGGCCACGAGGGCATTGTCACCGGTGAAACCGTATGTCTTGTTGAGAATCATCATCACACCGCACACCGTGGCAGCCGCAACCAGGGTTCCGAGGAACTTCCATGTCTCCTGCTTTGCCGGTGTAGTGCCGATCCAGTAACCTATCTTGAGGTCGGTGATGAATCCGCCGGCCATCGAGAGCGCGGTGCAGACAACGCCGCCAATGAGCATGGCAGCAACCATTCCCGAGTCACCCTTGAGACCGCAGGCCACGAGGACCAGTGCAGTGATTATCAATGTCATGATGGTCATTCCGCTGACAGGGTTGCTGCCCACAATCGCGATGGCGTTGGCCGCAACGGTAGTGAAGAGGAATGAAATCACGGCCACGATGAGCACGCCGATGAGGCCCTGCCACCAGTTCACGATGCCGCCGAACGCAAAGAATGCGAATGTCGCGACAAGAGTGATGGCGATGGCGCACACGATGATCTTCATCGAGATGTCCTTCTGGGTCGGTTCATCCTCGACGGCGACAGCACCGCCCTTGTGACGGAACTCGCTGATGGCAAGGTTGACGGCCGACTTGATGACGCCGGAAGACTTGAGGATGCCGATGATGCCGGCAGTGGCGATCCCGCCGATGCCGATATGGCGTGCATATTCCTTGAAGATGACGCCCGGTTCCATCTGTCCTATCGTCGTCGTGAGGCCTGTGCCCATGAGGTCAATGACATTGCCGCCCCAGATGAGGTTCATCAGCGGGATTATCACCAGCCATACAAGGAACGAACCGCAGCAGATGACGAACGCATATTTGAGGCCGATGATGTAGCCCAGACCGAGCACTGCCGCTCCGGTGTTGAGTTTGAGGACCACCTTGGCCTTGTCGGCAACTACCGCGCCCCAATGGCAGACCGTCGTGCTGATACTTTCGGACCAGGCGCCGAACGTGGACACGATGAAGTCATACAGACCGCCGACTATACTGCTGAGCACCAGCACCTTTGCACTGCCGCCATTCTCTCCGCTGGTAAGTACCTTGGTCGTTGCGGTGGCCTCCGGGAAAGGATATTTCCCATCCATTTCCTTGACGAAATATTTCCTGAACGGGATGAGGAACAGTATGCCGAGCACGCCGCCGAGCAGCGAGGACATGAACATCTTCGTGAAATTGACCTGAAGGCCAGGATACAGCAGCGAACCGTCCGGAGCCGTCTTGCCCTGAAGGATGAAAATTGCAGGCAGGGTGAATATCGCACCGGCCACAATGACGCCGGAGCAGGCTCCGATGGACTGAATGATCACATTCTGGCCGAGCGCACCCTTCTTGCCAAGCGCGCTGGAAAGTCCCACGGCAATGATGGCGATAGGGATTGCCGCCTCAAAGACCTGACCCACCTTGAGTCCCAGGTAAGCGGCCGCCGCCGAGAACAGCACGGTCATCACCAGACCCACACACACCGAGTACGGTGTCACTTCTTTATTTCCGTTCTTCATAGATTATTCTGCGTAAAGTGAAATGATGTTGCGTATTACCGTCGATGCCGCCTCCATGCTTTCGAGCGGCACAAATTCCATCTTGCCGTGGAAATTGAGACCTCCGGCAAAAATGTTAGGGCAAGGAAGGCCCATGAAGCTCAGATTGGCACCGTCCGTACCGCCACGGATAGGCTGGATCTTAGGCTTGATGCCGGCCATCTCCATTGCCTTGACCGCCTTTTCGACGATGTGGTAATGCGGCTCGACTTCCTTCCTCATATTATAATACTGGTGACGGATCTCGACTGTTGCCGTGCCCTCGCCATATTTTTCGTTTATGAACGCGACACACTTGCGGATGACCTCTTTCTTGTTCTCGTAAAGGTCCATCGAATGGTCGCGGATGATGTAGCTGAAATCAGCCTCCTCGACAGTGCCGTTGAAGGAGATGAGGTGGAAGAATCCCTCATAGCCCTCGGTATAGGCTGGACGCTGCTCCACCGGAAGCAGTCCGTTCAGTTCCATTCCGATGAGGATGGCATTCTTCATCTTGCCCTTCGCATAACCCGGATGGATGTTGCGTCCCTGGATGTGGACAGTTGCGGCGGCGGCGTTGAAGTTCTCATATTCCAGTTCGCCCACTGCACCGCCGTCCATCGTGTAGGCATACCTGGCGCCGAAACGGGCAACGTCGAACTTGACCACGCCGCGGCCGATTTCCTCGTCCGGAGTGAAGCCGATCTTGATCTCACCATGCTTGAATTCAGGGTGTTCCACGACATACTGCACGGCATCCATGATCTCTGCCACGCCGGCCTTGTCATCGGCACCGAGCAGAGTCGTACCGTCAGTGGTGATGATTGTCTGTCCCTTGTAGTCAAGCAGTTCCGGAAAATCCTCAACCTTCAGGGCAAGGCCCGGAACACCTTTCAGGGCAATGTCAGTGCCATCATAATCACTGATTATCTGAGGTTTGATGTCTGCGCCTGATGCATCGGGGGCCGTGTCCACATGGGCAATGAAGCCGACTGGTGCGATGTCCCTGTCTGGACAGTTGGAAGGAATGGTGCCCATCACATATCCGTTCTCGTCAAGAACGGCCTCGACACCCATCTCATTAAGTTCGTCACGGAGCATGCCGAGCAGGTTGAGCTGCCTGGCTGTGCTTGGCTGGGTCTGTGAATCTTCATTGGACTGCGTGTCGACGGACACGTACCTGAGGAATCGGTCAATCAGTTTTTCCATATCATTTCGTGTTTTTTCCTGTTTTCGAGGCCGCACGGGCTTCTTCGCGGGCCTTCCGGGCTTCGTATTTAGCCTTGTATTTTTCAAATATTCTCTGTTCCTTGTCGAGGGCGTCCTGCTCGTTGGTGATGGTCTTGAGTTTCTGCTTCCTCGATTTGGCCGCTTCCTTTTCGGCCTTCTTCGCCTCCTTTGCGGCTATCTTGGCATCCTGGGCAGCCCATCTGGCCTCCCTGGCCCGTTGCTTCTCCTTCTTTTTCTGCTCCTTTGCGGCCTGTTTCCTTGCCTTCTCGGCAGCCTTGACCTGCTCCGGACTCGGCGTCGTCGCAGCCTTGACAGAATCCGCGAATGCCGCCAGAGCCTCGTCAAGGGACATGTTTGCAAGACTGTCACGTGACACTCCCAGACTGTCGGCAGCAGCATTTACAATGTCATCCACGGTCACCTTGCCGGCCTCCGATGATGCCTGCTGCTCTATTTCAGCACCGATGCGCGCAAGGCTGTCCCGCACGTATGCGATGGAGTCGGCACGGGCGATGGAATCACGGACCTCCAGATCGTGCTGGCGCCTTGCCTCACGCTCAGCGCTGAGCCTTTCCCTTTCGGCTATCTGGCGGTATATATCCTTGATGTAACCGGGGAAATATTCTTCTGTATTCTTGAACTTCGCTCTAGGGACTGCGTCATACTTGGCCCTCTGGCTCGGGCGCAGCGTGCGCGTGGTGATGGAGTCCTTGCTTGCCGGACGGCGCTCCGGTTCCCAGTGGAAACCTTTCAGGAAACGGTCCTCCCTTGCCATCTGGACCACAGGATAAGCATCACTCTTGGCCGCATCGAAATAATATATCCTTTCTATCTCTCCCCCGCTGAAAATCGCCGAGAGCATCTTGCTGTCCTTCTTGTTGGCCGTCGCAATCTCGTCGTTCTCCTCTATATAGAACAACGCCGTCGCCCCTCCCATCGCATCGAAACGGGACAATTCGCCGTCCTTGTCGAAGAAGGCGGTCATTTCGGCCGAGCGTATCTGGTCATAATGCAGAGTGTCCTCCTGGATGTGTATGAAAGCATTGGAGAGCAGGTTCGCCTTCTCCATGGCCTGGTTGCGCACAAGGGCGTATATGCTGTCCGCCGCGTATTCGTGCCTGGCCTCTTCGTTCCAGACAAGCGGATTGCCATACATCCTGGCCAGCGAATCAAGGTCGGTGTAGGCCAGCGAGTCACAGGCCACCTGCATGCTCTTGCGGAAAACCCTCACCCTGTGCCATGCCTTCACGAAGCCTATCTTGGTGGTGTCCTTCTCGACAACCGGCTCAAGGGCAAGCGAATCCACAGCCGCCAATGAATCGGCCAGTCCCAGTGAATCAGTCAATGCCAGCGAATCTGTCAGTGCGAGGGTGTCAGCGAGAATCGCGAGCGAGTCCAGCGCCTGCGCTGTGGAATCCACGTGCTGGGCAAGCGAGTCCAACTGCCGGGACAGGTCCCCGGCCTCAGGCTTGAAACTGCCCGGAGGTCCCGCCTTGCCCTTGCCGCCAGGCTTGTCAGTGGACAGAGCCCCCTGTTTGGCGGCTTCTGCCGCCTTTGCAGCCTCCGCGGCCTCACGTGCCTTGATTATCTCGGGATTATTAGGGTTGTTCGGGTCGTTGGCTGCAGCCTCCTCGGCAGCCTTCCTGGCCGCTTCCGCAGCCGCCTTGCGAAGGTCGCTCACAGGGTCGTTGTCCACAGATTTCAGTCTATCTGCGGACTTGACCAACTCGATCGAATCGACATCACATTTCTTGACAGTATAGTAAATGAGTGTGTCCGCGCCGAAATAGACCGTGTCTTTCTGGGTGCGGCCCCTGTCGTCCTTTTCCTCGGTCTCGGCAATCACGGCGGGCATCCTTGTCATCGTCACCTGAGCGATCGAGTCCACATAATCGATCCTGCCCGCCATCGCAAACACCATCCTGGTGGTGTCAGTGACCTGCGCGTTGCCCCTCATGGACACGTCCTGGGAATTGCGGTTGAAATACAGGCTGTCGCACCACCCCTCCTGGATGTCGGACATCACATGGACATTGCGTGAAAAGAAAAACTGCTCCACGCCCCTGTCGTACCAGCCCGAATTGGCAGTCAGCATGTTTTCATCCTTCCAGGCGTTGGTGTTGTAACCGAACGTGGCGAGGCTCAGGTCGGACTCATATTTGAGCGTGGTCGTCTTGACAAACACCGAGTCCGTGAACATGTTGACGTCATCGGTGAACGTGAATGTCTTTATCTTCGAATCATATGTACCTGTGCGGCTTTCGATTATCTGCCCGTCCTTGTCACGCAGTGCGCCGCCGTTGCGGAACACCGCCACGGAATCCTTGGTGTTGTAGTCCAGATATTTGGTGCGGAGCGTGTTCTTGTCCTTGTCCAGCAGCTGCACCAGGCTTCCACGGAACTCGGCCATGTCACGGTCCACATAGTATGTCAGCTGGTCGCTGGTAAGTTCGGTCTGGTTCTGGAGGATCTTGACCTTGCCGAGGGCGTTGATGACCTTGGCATCCACATTCCAGAGAGCCGAGTCACAGATCAGGTAGGTGTTGTTGTGCAGGAAGCGCGCAGGATGCCCCTTGACCTTTCTGTAGGTCACGCCGCGTATCTGCACAAGCTGCAGGGTGTCGGCACTGACCAGACGGACAAGGTTCTCTTCGTCGTCGACTGCGGATTTCTTGCTCTTGGAGTTCTGGGCGTATGAACAGAAAGGAAACAGCAGTACTGACAGAAGGAGATATGTCAGAATTTTGCGTACCATTCCTCGTTGTCAAACATGCAATCCTTGAACATCGGATCGATGATGATGTATGTGGTCTTGATCTTGTCTGTGATGAACTTGTCTATGGCCTGCTGTGCCAGACGGGCACGGGCCTCGTCCTGGAGGACAGGGAAATCATTCGAGAACGTGGCAACATGGGACGGGATTACCTTGTCCACGGTGATGATCTTGTAGACGGTGTTGCCGTTTCTGCCCTCGTTGTCAAGAGACTCGAACGGCTCGGAGATCTCGCCTTCCTGAAGATTCCTGATGGCCTGGTAGTCCTGCGGCTTCAACTGGTCTATCTCGAAATATGACGAGCCGGTCTGAGGGTCGGCCATCACGCCTCCGTTTGTCCTTGTGGCCGGGTCCTGCGAATAGAAGCGGGCTGCAAGCTCGAAGGTCATCTTCTCTTCATTGATTACCGTGCGGAGACTGTCCAGCGTGGTGAATGCCTTCTGGCGGTCCTCGTCCGTGTATTCCGGCTGGAGCAGGATGTGGCGGGCATTGAACATGTCACCCTTCTTTTCCAGCACCTCGATGATATGGAATCCGTCAGGAGTCTCGACAATCTGGGACACTACACCAGGCTTGAGGGCCATTGCAGCATCGGAAAATGCCGGCCAGAAGATGGACTTCGACGCCATGCCGAGTTCGCCACCCCTTCTGGAACTGCCCGGATCCTGCGAATACAGACGGGCCAGGGTGGAGAATTTCTCGCCGTTTATGATGCGCTCGCGGATGGTCAGGAGCCTGTCCTTGACGGCAAGGTTGGCCGCCTCGCGGTCCGGATAGATGCAGATCTGGCTCAGCTGATATTTGATCGGGACAAGCGGAAGGTCCTCGGGATCGGTCTCGGACACATATTTCTCCACATCATACGGAGTCAGGTCCGGAATGCTTCCCGCCACCTGCTGCTGTTCCTGCTGGGTCAGGGTTGACTCCTCTATGGAGGCGCGCCACTCCTGGCGGAGCTTGTACACAGGCTTGCCGAAATATGCCTCTACTGCCTCATCGCCGCCAAGCTGCGTCCTGACATTGTCCATACGGCTGTTGAGCTCGCTGTCCACCATGTTGCTGTTGACCTCGATGGAGTCAAGCCTGGACTGCATCAGGAAGATCTTGGCCGTCATCATCTGCTCGAGAATCTCGCAGCGGACGTTCTTGTCATTGGAGTACATGCCCTGGGAGCGGAGTATCTTGATCTCCTCCTCTATCTGGGAGAGCATTACCATCTCGTTGCCGACGACGGCGACCGTCTTGTCTATCAGGCCGTTCTTGTATTTCTGGGCCGATGCCGGCAAAGATGCGACTGCCGCACCGAGCAATATTGCTATTTTGAGGATATTTTTCATATTGTCAAGATTATATCTTGCAAATATAATACAAAAATCGGGCAACTCCTTCCGGGATGCCCGATAAATCTGCTATTTGAGTCCTCTTTTACTTGCTTATCGCTGAAGAAAGTTTCTCGCAAAGAGTGTCAAGGCCTTCGAAAAGTTCCTTGCGCACGTTGTTGTAGAACGCCTTCTTTGGCTCCTGAGGATGGTTCACCTTGTTCTTGAGGTTGTTGTAGAAATCAACAGCCTCGTCGATGATGGCGGCCACTGCATCAGTATCCTGTTTTGGATTAAGCACTACGAAGAGGGTGCAATCGTCAATGAATTCACCGATAAAATACTCGATGTCTTTTTTGATAACTCTGAGGTTCATACTTTGTGTAAATTAATTTTGCGGGGCAAAGGTAGCAAATTTTTCTTATTATTTGTAATTTTGCATTTTATTGCAATGAATATGAGAAGCATACTAAGAATATCACTCTGGGCGGCAGTCCTGGTCCTGTGCTGCACAACGGCCAAGGCCCAGCAGGACCATCAGTCCGTCAACGTAGTCATTCTCGGTGATTCCATCACCTGGATAGGAGGAGACAACTGCAACCAGGCCAAGGGCTGGAACAAGTGGTTTGTCGACAAGTTCAAGCCTGCAAGCTGCAGAAGTTATGCACGCAGCGGAGCCACCTGGACCAACACCCCGTCCACGACATACAACGTCACCGAAAACACCGGGACGCTGAGCAACAACAATGTGATCTACAACCAGGTCAACCGCCTCATCGAGGCCGGCAGGAACGGCACGCAGGTCAAGCCTGACCTTATCCTCATCGCAGCCGGGACCAACGACGCGTGGTTTGTCAAGCACCGCCCGAATGTGTTCAGCCAGACCGCAGCCCAGGCATTCGCCGACCTGGACGGATTCATCACCGACAGGAACGTATCCACCATCGTCTCGCTCGCATCGTCCGTCAGGTATTGCTGCGAGATGCTGATGAAGAATTTCCCTGACGCACAGATCATCCTGCTCACCCCGCTCCAGTCCACCGCCGCATCCGCCGAGAACATCCGCAAGGTCGGGGACATCATCGAAGAATCCGCCCACTATCTCAGCGCCGGATGCATCAGACTTGATTTCGAGGGCAGCGTCTACCGGGCAAGAGAGGCGGAAGGTTTCAGATTCACCTATGACGGGACGCATACAAGCGAGGCCGGAGCAAAGAAGAACGGCTACTACATTGCCAACAAAGTGAGTTCATTGCTTCAATTCTAGACAAAGATGGTATTTGCAGACCTGTTTTTCCTGTTTGCATTCATTCCCGCATTCGCCCTGCTGTACCTTCTGGCAAGCCTGGCGGACAAGCGCCTCTGCCCCGGAAAAGAGAGGAAGAATCTGTTCAAGAACTGGACACTGGTTCTGTTCTCTCTGATTTTTTATGCCTGGGGCGAGCCTGTCTATGTATTCCTTCTCATTGGATGCGTATTCATCAACTACATCGCGGGAAGAGTCATTGACAGCCAGGACAGGTACAGGAAAGCGGCCCTTGTGGCAGGAGTCGCCATCAACATACTCATTCTCTGCACGTTCAAATACCTCGGTCTGCTGGCAGGGACCCTTGCCGGACTGGGTGTCAAGGTGTCGGACCCGGGCATAGCGCTGCCTATCGGTATAAGTTTCTATACTTTCCAGTCCATATCGTACCTGGTGGACGTGTACCGCAGGGACGCAAAGTCGCAGCGCCATTTCGGAGACCTTCTGCTGTACATTTCAATGTTCCCGCAGCTTATTGCCGGACCTATCGTGCGCTACAACACCATAGCGGAAGAAATCGGCGACAGGCATGTCTCTGCAGATGATTTTGCAGAAGGCGCACTGAGATTCATCACCGGACTTGGCAAGAAAGTCATCATCGCAAACCAGTTCTCGGAAATAGCCGACAGCCTCCTTGTCGACGGGCTTGGCTCGCTTTCCACCCTGGGGGCATGGGAAGGAATAATCGCCTTCACGCTCCAGATCTATTTCGACTTCTCCGGATACTCCGACATGGCCATAGGAATCGGACGCTGCCTGGGATTCCATTTCAAGGAGAACTTCAATCATCCATACTGCTGCGACACGATAACTGATTTCTGGAGGCGCTGGCACATCTCGCTGGGAAGCTTTTTCCGCGACTATGTGTACATCCCGCTCGGAGGCAACCGCTCCCACCAGGCCCTCAACATCCTCATCGTCTGGATGCTCACCGGCATCTGGCACGGCGCCAGCTGGAATTTCCTCATCTGGGGCCTTTATTTCGGGCTTATCGTGATGCTGGAGAAATATACCGTCCTGCGGGTGCGCGACAAGATCCCGTCACCGGTCCGCCACATATATGCACTCCTGCTTGTAGTGATAGGCTGGGGCATATTCTACTTTGAAGACTTCGGAGCGATGAAGCAGTTCTTTGCCGCAATGTTCGGCATCGGATGCACCTTCAGCGACGTAAGCGTGCAGAGCGCCATGCTGGACAGGTTCTGGCTGTGGATCGCCGCCATCATACTCTGCCTGCCGGTCAGAAGGGCCGTATCATACCTGCTCGGACGGATTTTCAGAGGCAACCCGGCCCTGCGCGGCAATGCGGCCTGCATTTTGAAGATAGCCTTCTGCGCGGCAGTCCTGTTCCTCAGCGCCGCACTCCTTGTCGGAGCGACAAACAATGCATTCCTTTACACAAGATTCTGATAATGAACATGAAAAAAACATATGTAGCTGCGGCCGGAGCACTGGCGCTCTCGCTGATATCACTGGGTGCAAATGCACAGGAAACCTATGTGCCGTATGGTGACATATTTGCCGGAGAAAGGGAAGTGACCCCATACGAGAATGTTGTCAATGCCGGAGAAAAGGCCCGCATGGCATCCGGAGGCATCATGATAGTCGGGTCGGGACCGCAGGCCCGCGCATTCAGCGCATTCGGAGGCGGTGCATACGCCGGGGCAGGATATGCGGCCATCATCAACAAATACCACAAGGTGCTGGGAGACGGCGTGCGTGTCTACTGTATGCCTATCCCTACAGAATCGGCATTCTACACACCTGACTGCATGGTCACAAAAGTGAAGGACCAGGGCGTCCTGCTCAACAACATGTTCAGCAAACTTGACCCGGAAGTCGAGGCTGTCGACATATTCACGATCCTGGGAGCGCATGCATACGAGGACATCTATTCCCGCACAGACCATCACTGGCTGCCTCTGGGCGCATATTACGCTGCAAGGAAATTCGCATCCGTCGCAGCTGTCCCGTTCAACGACCTGAACTCATACGAAGAGCACGTCATCAAGAGATTTGTCGGCTCGATGTACAGTTTCTCGAAGGACGCCGCCGTCAAGAACGCGCCCGAAGATTTTGTGTACTACATCCCGCAGGGCGTGGAATACAACACCACATATTACCGCAACGGAAGCACTACAACAGGTGATTTCTTCAAGAAATATCCGGACGGAAGCGGAGCCGCTTACCTGACATTCATGGGCGGGGACATCCCTACGACCAAGGTTGTCACATCCACAAAGAACGGAAGGAAACTCATTATCCTCAAGGACAGTTTCGGCAACGCCATCCCGGGCTACCTGTTCTATTCCTTCGAGGAGATACATGTCATCGACTGCCGGTATTTCAACAAGAACATCGTCAAATATGTCCAGAACAACGGCATAACCGACATTGTCTTCGCCAACAACCTTGCACATGCCTGCGCAAAGTCAATCATCAACTATTACGAGAAATACCTTGTAATGTAAACCATGAAAAAAAGTCTGGCGTTCATAATTGCGGTGCTCATCCTCTATGCAGTGTTCTCCATTGTGTTCGACACGCTGCCAAGAAACACATATTCCCAACTGGAAAAAAGGGACCTGACTCCATTCCCGGAATATTCGGCCACTTCGCTCGCAGACGGATCATTCACTGAGGGAGTATCCAAATGGTTCAGCGACACAGAACCGTTCAGGGACTTCTTCTCCTCCGTCAGCATGGAGGTCAAGGGACTCGAAAAGCTGGTGGTGTCGAAAGACGGCCAGGTGTCATACCACGAAGGTCCGGTAATGGCGGCGGGGGACGAAAACGCCTTCGGCATCGCCGTTGAGGAAGAACCGGAGCCTGACACAAATGACCGCAGGACAGTCGCCGAATACACTAACAGCGTGACCGCAGAGCAGGACGCCAAAATAGGCAATCACGGCATCATCATCACCGGCACAGGTGAAAATGTCCGTGCAATGATGACATTCAGGGGCAACGAGACCAGCGGCACCTCATTTGCAAACGTGGCCAACAGGTTCAACGAGACATTCGGGGACTCTGTCAGGATCTACTGCATGGCGATCCCGACCTCGGTCGAATTCTACTGCCCAGACAAGGCACGGGACAAGACCAAGCCGGAGCGTCCGGTGCTGAACTACATGTTCTCGCAGCTGAACGAAAACGTCAAGGCCGTCGACATCTACACCCCGCTGAGCCAGCATGTCCAGGAAGACATCTATCTCAGGACGGACCACCACTGGGCACCGCTGGGGGCATATTACGCCGCACAGGAACTATGCCGCGTGGCAGGTGTACCATTCAAGGACCTGAGCCACTACGAGAAGCATGTCGTGCACAATTATGTAGGCAGCATGTTCGCTTACACGAAAGACATCTCGGTGAAGAAGGCGCCGGAGGATTTCGCCTTCTACACACCTGTAGGGGTGAACTACACCACAACCTACATCAAATACTATCTTGACGCCGAATTCCACATAACCGGAGAGGCAAGACCGTCAGAAGGTGAATACTTCGACCAGAGGTTCACATCCGACGGGAACGGAAACGCCTACTGCGTATTCATGGGTGGAGACTCCAAGATCACCCAGGTGCGCACCGACGCAGGCAATGGAAGACGCATCCTCATCCTAAAGGACAGTTTCGGCAACGCTGTGCCGGGATGGCTGTTCTTCTCGTTTGAAGAAGTGCACGTGATCGATTTCCGCTACTTCAACAAGAACCTCGTCAAATATGTCAAGGACAACGCCATCACCGACATTGTCCTCACCAACAACCTCACACACGCGATATCAGGCACCGCAGGAAGCGCATACCTGCGTTTCCTGTCACAGCACTGACAGACGGAAGGTCTATCTAGGGATCTTCAGCGTCTGGCCAATACGGATATTGTCACTCTTGAGATTGTTGTATTTCTTGATCCTGTCTACAGTCGTGCGGTATTTGGATGCGATCTTGGACAGGGAATCGCCACTCTTGACCGTATAGGTCGTGTATCCGCTTGATGTAGATGTCGAAGCAGAACTGCTTCTGCCATAGATGGACAGGGTCTGTCCTATCTGGATCGTGTCGGACTTCAGGTTGTTCCAGCTCTTGAGCTGTCCCACAGTGACGTGGTATTTCTCGGCAATCTTGCCGAGGGAGTCTCCGCTCTTGACCTTGTAAGTGACCTTCTGAGGAGTCGATGTAGAAGAAGAGTTGCCTGACGATGATGAGGAGGAGGATGTCTGCGTGCCGGTCACATATACCTCTGAAGAAGCCTGCTCTGTCTCCGTCACAACCTGCTTCTTGACGACAGGATTGAACATTGTTTCGGCCTTGTAGGCGTATATCTCGGACTCGTGCTGCCTGAAGCTGTCATTCAGTCCGGACGGAATGAGAATGGTGAAGATGCGCTCATTCCCCGGCACAATGTCGTGGATATACTGAGGGTTCAGCTGCTGAATGTCCTCGAGCGGGGTGCCGAGAACGTCGGCAATCTGCTGGAAATGGAGTTTCTGGGAGACATCCACAGAAACCGTCTCTGCCGGTGCGGCGACATTGTCCGGCTCGATACCATGCGCACGGCTGTAATTGGCACCATACAGGGCGGCCAGGAACTCAGGGACACAGGTCCTTGTCTCGCCCGGAAGATATTCGTAAACATCCCAGAAATCGGACGAACCGGCCTTGTCCATTGCACGGCGCACATTGCCGGCGCCACAGTTGTACGCCGCTATCGCAAGCGCATAGTCGCCGAACTGGGCATAGGCGTCGGATATGTATTTTGCAACAACTTCCGTGGATTTCAGCACGTCAAGACGCTCATCCACATAGTTGTCAATATACAGTCCATAGTTCTTTCCGAGTGCATATCCCATCTGCCACATACCTCTGTACCCGGCCCATGACACAGCCTGAGGGTCCATTCCGGACTCAACAATCGCAAGGGCGGCCAGCTCTTCCGGAAGGTCATAATCGCGGAACACTTCCTTAAGGCGGTCAGCGTACATCTCATACAGGCCAATGGTCTCGGAGACGACGTCACTTGACAGGAAATCCTTGATGTTGTTTCTTATCAGTTCGTTGAACGGGACATCGACCACATTGGAGAACCGCGACAGCCTTGACTCGAAAAGGTCGTCAGAAGTTGCCTCCACAGGTAATATCTCCGAAAATTCTTCGACAGGCTCCTCTGCAGCAGGTTCTTCGGCCACAGCTTCCTCGGCAGGCTGTTCTTCTTCAAGCGCCTCCAGTTCCTGGCTGATCTCTTCTTCCGTCAATTCCTCCACGTCTTCCTCGAAGACTTCTCCCTCTTCTTCGACGTACTCCCCGATCACCTCTTCCTGCCCGAGCGGCTCTCCACGCAGGATGGCAAGTTCGGCCTCGACCTTCTGCAGCCTTTCCCTGAGCTCGGCAAGCTGACGGGCGGCTTCCTTCTTGCTCTGCGCCGCGGCAGGGGCGGAAAAACAAAGTGCTGCCACAAGTGCGACAATGAATATTCTGGCGATATTGGATAATTTCATGACTTCAAAAATCTGTACAATTGGCAAATATATGAAAAATGGCGCTAACTTTACACTTCATTAGGCAAAGAATGGAGAAAAGGTACAACAGCTTCACGGGATATTTCAAGGAAAGATACGGCGAACGGCTGCAGAAGGTCGTCATCGACGCCGGATTTTCCTGTCCGAACCGCGACGGTTCGGTGGGGAGCGGAGGGTGCAGTTACTGCGACAATGCCGCTTTCCATCCCGGTTACAGCACCGCCGGCAAACCCATTCTCCAGCAGATTGACGAGGGCATCGAATTTCACCGGGTACGGTACCGCAATGCCCGTCACTTTCTTGCATATTTCCAGTCATTCTCAAACACTTACGGGCCAATTGACAAATTGAGGGAAGTGTATGGCGAGGCCCTGTCCCACCCCGATGTGGTGGGAATCGTGGTCGGTACCAGACCGGACTGCGTGGACGAGGAAAAGCTGGATTACCTTGCCTCCCTGAAGGAACAGGGCCATGTTGTCATCGTCGAATACGGCATCGAATCGTGCTACGACCGGACATTGCTGCGCATCGGACGCGGACACGACTTCGAATGTGCCCGCCGGGCCGTAGAGATGACCGCCGGGCGCGGCATCGACATGGGCGCACATTTCATACTCGGGCTTCCGGGTGAGACCAGGGAAATGATGCTCGACGCCTGCAAGGCCATCAACGATCTCCCTATACGTTCGGTCAAGTTCCACCAGCTCCAGTTTGTCAAAGGCACCCGGATGGTCCGTGAATACGAGGAACATCCCGAGGATTTTGTGCGTTTCTCCCTGGATGAATACCTTGACTTTTTCTGCCAGATGCTACGCCGCCTCAGACCGGACCTCTACATAGAACGCTTTGCGGGCGAGGTGCCGCCAAGATTCGTCACCGAGATCCCGTGGGGACTCATACGCAACACCGAACTGCTGCACCTGCTCGACGAGCGTCTGGAGCAGCTTGATGTGCATCAGGGAGACCTTCTTTTGTAAGAAATTACTTATCTTTGCCGGAAATGAAGACAAGAAACATAATCTGGATTGTCGCTGCCGTGGCGGCGCTCGGCGGGGCCGTGCTCTGCTCGCAGCTGCTGATGGGCGGATTCCGCGCCGGCGGAGGATATCTCATCGCAGGAGTCGCAATCGGCCTGCTGGCCTGGAAAGCCTTCACCAAGAAGGATGACAGCGGCCTCAAGGAAGAACTTGCGACACTGCGCAAGACAGTCAGGGACCTTGACAGGGAACTTTCCGAAAAGAGCCGCAGCAGGTTCAATGTAGTCGAGCTCAACCCAATAATGCACATCGCGGTGCTGGACGTGGACACGTCATTTGTCCGTCCGTATGTACGTGAAGACAAGCACCTTACATTCAACGGCGCCCTGCGTGCGGACCTCAAGGTCGAATACGGCATACGCCTCGAGGAGGTCAAGTTCCAGTACGACCCGATGGCCAACCACCTGACCCTGTCCAATTTCCACCCCGGCATAATCTCATATTCCCGCAAGCAATTGAAATGGGAATTCGCGAAGAGTTACCGTTCCCGCAGACTGTTCGGACACGGATTTTCCGACATTTCCGACAGGGATGCCGACACATTCACCAAGGAGACCTGCGAGAGGCTGCGTGCCGAACTGGAAGAGGAGATAGACACCAGGAATGTGACCGAATTCGACTGGCTCTCCCCGCTGATCACCGACCAGGTGGTGGACGTGCTCAAACTGATGGTTGGGCGCGACAGCCTCAACGTCACCATTTCGGACAGCGCGGAAGGTGACTTTGTGGGCCTGCAGGAATTCCGCCAGATGGTGGCTGTTCCGCAAATTGAAAATCAATGAAACAACATGATAAAATGAAAAAGACTGTACTCGTTTCAGGCGGTGCCGGATACATCGGCAGCCACGTAACCGTAGAACTCATCAACGCCGGATATGAAGTTGTCGTTGCGGACAACATGTCCAACTGCGACCTCACCTGCTTTGAGGGAGTGAAGAAGATCCTCGGCCGCGAGATTCCTTTCATCAAGATGGACTTCTGCGACGCCCAGGCCGTGGAGAAACTCTTCTCGGACTACAAGATCGACGCTGTCATCCACTTCGCCGCATTCAAGGCCGTGGGTGAATCCGTGGCAAAGCCTGTCATGTACTACAAGAACAATCTCGGATCCTTCCTCAACGTGCTCGAGACCGCATCCCGCCATGGTGGATGCAATGTGCTTTTCTCCTCATCTGCAACTGTTTACGGAGAAGCCAAGGAACTCCCTGTCACTGAGAAGTCCCCTCGCCTGCCGGCCACATCGCCATACGGCAACACCAAGCAGATCTGCGAAGACATCCTGCGCGACACAGTGTTCGCAACCAACAAGGAAGGCAGCCAGGACGGTGCCATCAAGGGCATCGCACTCCGCTATTTCAACCCTATTGGGGCGCATCCTTCAGCACTGATCGGCGAACTCCCGCGCGGCGTGCCAAACAACCTTGTGCCGTTCATCACCCAGACCGCCATCGGCAAGCGTGCCTGCCTGAGCATATTCGGCAAGGACTACCCTACACCTGACGGCACATGCCTGCGCGACTACATCGACGTCGTGGACCTCGCCAAGGCCCACGTGGCAGCTGTGCGCCGCATGCTGGACGGCAAGATGAAGGCCGACTACGAAATCTTCAACATCGGCACAGGACGCCCTGTGTCAGTTGCAGAACTCGTAGGATCATTCGAGAAAGTCAATGGTCTGAAACTCAACTACAAATACACAGACCGCAGACCGGGCGACGTGACCGCCATCTGGGCAGACACCACCCTTGCAAACGAAGAACTCGGCTGGAAGGCAGAGCGCTCTGTGGATGATACCCTCGCATCTGCGTGGGCATGGGAAAAGCATATAGCCGGCAAATAGGCTACAGCTCCTTTTCGAACTTCAACCTGAGATTCTTTATCATGTCCCGGACCATTTCGTCCAGGCCGTACGACGGTGCCCAGCCCCATTCCTTGCGGGCACAGGTGTCGTCCATCCTGTTCGGCCACGAATCGGCGATGGCCTGGCGGACAGGGTCGACCTCATAACGGACCTTCAGGTCAGGTATATACTTCCTGATGGCGTTGAAAAGGGTTTCCGGCTCGAAACTCATCGCCGCGATGTTGAATGAGTTGCGGTGTTTGAAATAGTTCGGCTTGGCCCTCATGATATCGACGGCGGCCTTGAGCGCATCCGGCATATACATCATGTCCATATATGTGCCGGGGGCGATCGGACAGACAAATTCCTCACCCTTCACGGCGGCATAGAACACTTCGACAGCGTAGTCGGTCGTGCCGCCACCCGGAGGCGTGGTGTATGAAATCAGGCCCGGAAAGCGCACTGAACGCGTGTCCACGCCATATTTTGTAAAATAATAATCACTCAGAAGTTCTGTCGCAACCTTTGTGACACCGTACATCGACGTCGGACGCTGTATGGTATCCTGCGGGGTGTCGTCGTGCGGCGTGGAAGGTCCGAACGAACCGATGGAGCTCGGTGTGAACACTGCGCATCTGTGGGTGCGAGCCGTCTCCAGTATGTTGATCAGGCCGTTCATCTGGATGTCCCAGGCCTTGAGCGGGAAACGCTCGGCAGTGGCGGAGAGCAGTGCGGCCAGGTTGTATATCGTGTCGATGTCATACTTGTTCACAACGTCCTCTATCTGCTGCTTGTTGCAGACATTGACCTCTTCGGCAGGGCCGCTGGTGAGGAGTTTCCCCTTCGGCTCGAAACCCTGGATGTAACCGGCCACCGTAGTGCCGCCAGGAAGGTCACGGCGAAGTTTCATTGTGAGTTCGGAACCGATCTGACCGGTCGAACCGATGACAAGTATATTTTTCATGTTTTGATTTTTTGTAACTTTGTGTTCCAGAAAACTGGAGCGCAAAGTTACAAAAAGTTACAAAAAAAGGTAAATTTGCAGCCATTAATGACATAATTTAACACATCACCATATGTACGGCAAATTCCAGAAATTCCTGCAGGATGAACTCACATCCATCGAAGAGGCAGGTCTCTACAAGAAAGAACGCAACATCGCATCACCGCAGAGTGCGGAAATCACCCTTGAGGACGGCAGCAAGGCCCTGAACTTCTGCGCCAACAACTATCTCGGCCTGGCCGACAACCCGCGTCTGATCAAGGCCGCCTGCGAGGTGATGGCCACTCGTGGATACGGTATGTCATCCGTCCGGTTCATCTGCGGCACCCAGGACACCCACAAGGCCCTGGAGAAGGCTGTGAGCGAATATTTCCATACCGAGGACACCATACTCTACGCATCATGCTTCGATGCCAACGGAGGCGTGTTCGAGCCGCTGTTCACGGCTGAGGACGCCATCATTTCCGACTCCCTCAACCACGCATCCATCATTGACGGCGTGCGTCTTTGCAAGGCAGTGCGCTACCGTTACGCCAATGCAGACATGGCAGACCTCGAGAGATGCCTCCAGGAGGCACAGGCCCAGCGTCACCGCATCATAGTCACAGACGGCGTGTTCTCGATGGACGGCAACGTGGCCCCGATGGACAAAATATGCGACCTGGCAGAAAAATTTGATGCGCTGGTGATGGTGGACGAAAGCCACTCGGCTGGCGTTGTCGGCCCTACAGGCCACGGAGTTGCAGAACAGTACGGCTGCTACGGCAGGATCGACATACACACCGGTACCCTCGGAAAGGCATTCGGCGGTGCAGTGGGCGGATTCACGACAGGACGCAAGGAGATCATCGACATGCTCCGTCAGCGCAGCCGTCCTTATCTCTTCTCCAACTCGATTCCTCCGATGATTGCAGCAGCCGCTCTCGAGACTTTCAAGATTCTGGGCGAAAGCGACGAGCTCCACACCAAGCTCCAGGAGAACGTCGACTACTTCCGTGACAAGATGATTGCAGCAGGGTTTGACATCAAGCCTACCCAGAGCGCCATCTGCGCCGTGATGCTTTACGACGCCCCCCTGAGCCAGAAATTCGCCTCCCGCATCGCCGAAGAAGGCATCTTCGTCACAGGCTTCTACTACCCGGTAGTGCCTAAGGGCCAGGCCCGCATCCGCGTCCAGCTCTCGGCAGCCCACAACCGCACCCACCTCGACAAAGCCATCGCCGCCTTCATCAAAGTCGGCAAGGAGCTCGGAGTCATCAAGTAGATTGAGGCTGGGAAAGTTTTTAGCCAAGGCCAGCAGCCATTCCGGTCACGGCACAGCTCAGGCCACCGTTTATCGCCTCCCCACGCCAACTGGGGAGGCTTTTTGCTTTCCCGACCGTGTCGATATCGGGGCAGGATCTTGGATAACCCGTAGCGGATACCTCGCTCTGTCCAGGTCCGGAACGGGCGATTACAGACTGAATTCACCCATCTCCGGACCTTCCCGGGAATAGAGCAAGGAAAATCTCACTTAAATCATTCTTCGTGCAATTCACCTCGGACAGTGGTAAAATACAATTGGCTGATTATCAATGATTTAAATTTTACACATGTCCGAGGCGTCCCTTGCCGTGGGAGACCTCGGACGTCAAATGGCCCTGCAAGGCCCTGTAAGGCACATCGCCGTCCGAGGTGAATTGCAACAAGGCCGGCAAGCGAAGAAAATCGTCATTATTTGATGACATTGTTGCATAATCGTCAACGACGCCATCAGATTAAATCCTTGACCTCATCATAGACCAGTCCGACAAGGCGGGTTATCTGTTTGATGGAACTGTTATATCTGGACCTGAGCATTTTTGCCAGGATAATCCGCTGGGTCGTGTCCAGTGACCTCATATTTGAACCTGGATATTTCTGACCCAATATCTCATCACGATGTTGACGCATTTCCCTCATAGGGATTGACAGGTGCGAAATGACTCCGCCACGGGAGTCAATGTCTGATTCTTTCAACTTGCTCATGAAGTAATTGAAACTCTTATGAGTTTTGAACACCTGCTCGACAAGTCTATAATCTACATATTCTCCCGGAAAAATCATCCTTCCATCCAAACGGCCCTCAACACCGGTGACGGAATCGCTTTTCAGGACATCGCGCCGGGTGCGTATCGGCAAGTCTGCCAAATCCCGACAAAAAAAGTCGGGATTCGTCCAGACAGGTGAAGACCAATACTCCGCTGACCGAAAATACAGTGCCCCGCTTGACCAGGGATAATCAAACCAATGGTATGGAATGCCGGCCACAACCGGATTCCTCAAGTCATAGCATATCACGTCCTTGAGGTAAAGGTCGTTGTCCACCGACTGGTGATCGATCGGGAGATTCTCAAATTTCCCATCTTCCCCATATTTGTGCGAAAAAGCCATTGACGTTCTTCGGATATACTCATGGAGGAAACGATTGCATTCGTCTAAATCCCCGTAAAGCACAAAATGGACATGTGTATCCATGAGAGCAAAGGCAAGAATGATGACATGGAAGGACTGCAGGACTACATACACCCTGTTCATCCCATCGATGAAATCTTCCTCATCCCTAAAAATAGAATCGACAGCATCGCCGTCCGTACTGAAATGCCAGCAATTCCTGACCGGAATCATCTGCCCCTTGACAAACGGGGCATTCACACCGAGATCTATCTCGGCCTGATGGTGAAGTAAACTTTTGTCTTTCATCACAACCTACATTATCTCCGTCTTCACCGTAGCTTCGCTGCAAATCTACAACAATTTGACAAAAAACAAATAGATGCAGCAGCAAATAAGCACTTATTTTCTTCGTGCAATTCACCTCGGACAGTGGTAAAACACAACCAGATGATTATCAATGGTTTAAAATTTGCACATGTCCGAGGCGTCCCTTGCCGTGGGAGACCTCGGACGTCAAATGGCCCTGCAAGGTCCTGTAAGGCACATCGCCGTCCGAGGTGAATTGCAACAAGGCCAGAAGTGGAATAAAATTGCAGGGAGAGCAAGGAAAATGACCACAGAGCCTTGGCACACCTCCCGGCAACCCGTCCTTTTGGGGCGGGACGGTGTCTATAAGACATCAAATCAGAACCGCTTTATGGAATTTGCAAAGGCAATGGAGATTCTGGCCCTGGTGGCCGGGGTAGTATTCATGGTGATGCAGATAATGCAGCACAAATGGATGTGGTATGTCAACCTTGTCGCCTCGGCAAGCGCCCTGATTGTGGCACTGTGCTACCGGAGTGAAGGACAATGGGCTCCCCTCTGGGCACAGGTCGCACTCAATGCCTATTTCATGACAATGGCTACAATCGGCATTGTCAGATGGAAGAGATGGAAAGACGTGTCGGATGCCGGCCATATCCACATTGTCAGGATGAGCGGCAAGATCAGACTCATCAGTGCAGCCCTGATGTTCGTGGGTACTCCACTTCTGTGGTGGATTCTTTCCAGGACAAATGATCCCAGGCCGCTGCTGGATGCGCTGTCATTCAGTTTCAGCCTGCTCGGGGCCTGGTGGCTGGCCCGTTCCCACATCGGGGAATGGGTATCCTGGGGCATTGCAGACATTATTCTGATTGCCCTGTACTCATCAGATGCTTATTGGGGGATGACTGCCATGTATGCAGCCTATGCCGTTTCCTGTGTGCTGGGATTCATCCACTGGAAGCGCAGCGGAGTATATGTAGATTAGAAAATCGTCCACCACCATCCGACGTCTGCCGGATTCTCGCTTTCGACCGCCTCGGCCGCCTCTTCGCCTATCGCTGAAGGCAGATTGGCAAAGAAATCATGGCCCGTGATTGCTTCAAGGTCATCAATAGACATTGACATGCGCGGCTCGATGGTGGTCTCTTCATACATCCTGTGGTCAAGATAGACCGCCGCGCCCTGATAGCCGCCGTGGCCGAAGGACTTGTCCGCCTTGCAGGCAAGGACGACCTTGAAATAATGACCCGGCACGGTCACGTGTTTGCCGTCATTGTCAATGGCATAACCCGGAGAGTCCGCGACATCACAGCCCGTCACCACATACAGGGTATCGCAATTGTTCGACCAGTACCGGACCTTCTCTTCGAGCCCGACCCAGAAAGACTGGTTGAACTTGCTCATCTGCGGAGTCATGTTGGTCCCGTAGAACGTCTCTATGTTGGCCGCGCTGCGGTAACGGTCGGCAGACGGACACTGATGCCCCCTGTCCACATTGAACCCGCAGCGGGAGTTGCTGAAAGGGCTGAGCAGCACAGGCTGGCTGTCTCTCGGGAGCAGCGGGTCGAGACCCCACGTGTCACTGCGCATTCCCGTCCCACGGAGAGTGCTGTTGAGAGGATATGCCACCATAGGGGCAAGCAGGTTGGCATAATCCCAATAGAATGTATAGTTGCGCGTTCTCTGTGAATTGACTGTCATCGGATGATGGAAGAACTCAAGTTCGCTCCAACTCTCCTCGGCCGGCAGTTCCATCCATCCGCAGCGCGCACGGGCGGAGTTGTCTATGAAATAAAGAATCTCCGCATCCGACAGGACAAATGTGCCGCCTGACTGTACTCTGCGCCCCTTTACGACAAGTTTCGTGGACGGGGTGAACCTGGCGGCATAGACATCATAATTGGAAAGTGACGGCACACGGACGCTGCCTGTCCCGTCAGTCAAGGTGAGGCATCCTCCGCTGCCAAGATCTGAAGGACGGCCTTTTATGATGAAATAATCCGTCTCTGCACCGCTCCAGTCAAGGAATTCCCCGACAGTGACATCGGCACAATAAGCCTCAACGCCGTCCTGGACAAATTCGAGCACGTACATTGCCTCCCCGGCGACGTCAGCCAGTGAAATCCCGGCCTTGCGCGATGCCTTCAATGAGTTGCCGACATAGTTGAACACGATTTTGTCGGTACCGGGGGTACGTGAGACCTTCAGCCAGTCCGCACTTTCTTCATCTTGAACTATGGAATAAGGCACATTGGCGCTGACCTCGACAGTCAGGCGGCCGTCAGAAGACTGGAGCCGGTACGATGACGAATCCGTGCGGACATACCCTTCTCCGACAAAAGCGGTGCGGGTGGCCTCCTTGTCTCCATCTTTCACAGTGAGGCTTACCTCGGCAGGGAAAACGGCATCCAGGGGAGCCCTGAGCCGGACCTTGCCCGAATTGTCCGACGCCATCTCCACGCCGGCATCCCAACCCTCGGGGGCCCGGACGCTGATGGAGGCGGCACCGGAAGCGCCGAGGACAGAGAATCCCACCTCGGCATTGAAACCTGCCACGCAGTTACGTTCACCCTTTTCGGTGAACACTATGTCAAATTCTTCCTGCCACGGGAATGTCAGCACCAATCCGTCGGACAAGGTAAGCAGCAACTGCCCATCCTTGTGTTCCAGAGACTTGAGAAGCGCGACGTTGAAATATTCCCCGTCCTTGCAGTAAAGTTTCTGAATCGTGGAAATGTCATATTTGAAGCGCCAGCCCCCCAGAGACTGCTCAAAGACCAGCAGCGCGTCAGAGGCTTTCGGACAGTTGCCGTGATAATCCACAAAGCGGTTCCCGTCGACGGTCCACCAGTAGTCGTCACCATCCTTTTCGAGACCGACCGGCAGGTACTTGTGATCCCGCGCGATCTGGTCCAGATAGACCTTCTGGAAACCCGTCTTCTTGAAACGTATCTTATAGCCGACAAGCCGACCGCCTTCCAGTATTTCGGTGGCGGCCATCGCCGTGTCATTGTTCTTCCTGTAGTCGATGATATACTTTATGGCCTGCAGGGTGGAATTGATTTCGGTGTTCTTGCCGGCAGCATCCACTTCGCGCGGCTCGACGAATTCATCTTCGGGCCGGGAGACCGGCTCCTTGCCACATGAATACACGGCAAAGGCCACAGCAAGCAATGACAGTATGTACAGAATACGTTTCATAAATAACAAAGGGACGGGGATGGTTCCCCGCCCCGGAAGAGTCAAATATTATTCTCCTGCAGAAACAACGATGTCGTCGATGTTCCAGGTACCTGCAGCCTCGGCAGTTGCAACGTATCTGAATGCGATTCTGACTGTCTCGCCTGCGAAGTCGCTGAGGTCGACGTCACCTGAATCGGAGAAGTCATAAGTGTCAGCAGTCATTGTGGCATGGTTAGGAATAGCGAGCTGTACCCATGTGCCCTTAGGAGCCTCGTTGATAGGACCGCCCCACCAGATGATGGAAGCGTCACCAAGATCCTGGATACCCTCGTCAATTGTTGCCCACATTGTGATCGTGTCGTTTGTAGGATGATACTTCTGGGACTCCTTGAAGTTGACCTTGGCATATTTTGCACTGCTGAGGTCGATGGCAGGGCTGACGAGCCATGCATCAACAGCATATGCAGGTCCCCAGTAAGAAGATGCATAAAGTGAAGCATCGTTGGTTGTCCACTTGCTTGCTCCGGCAGGATCAACCCAGCCAAACACCTCGGCTGCGAGGTCACCAGTCACGAACATAGCCCATTTCCCATCAGGATTGGCGACCTTTCTGATAGGGTTGGTGTCAAAATTCTCTGTGAACACTGCCTTCCAGGTAATTTCCTTTACTGTAACGGCACAGGATGCGGTCTTTGCACCGTCCTTCGTTGTGACAGTGATGTTTGCATTTCCCAATGCAACAGCGCTTACAACACCGTCTTTTACGGTAGCTACGGCCTCGTTGTCAGAAGCCCATGTGACTGACTTGTCAAGAGCAGTTGCAGGTTCGACGCTTGCCACGAGGGTAGCGCTCTCACCGATGTTGAGGGTGATGGAGGTCTGGTCAAGAGACACAGACTTTACAGATGTGTCGTCCTTCTTGCAACTTACAAGAGCGACAGCAGCAACAGCAATAATGAATAAAAACTTTTTCATTTTTTTGTTGATTGATTGGTTAATAATAACGGTTATAAGTATTTGCATACAATATTTTCCATGATGAAATAGCCCTGTTCGGTCGGATGGCAGCCATCATTTGACAGACCCGGTTTCATGGCGCCGTTGCCGTCCGTCATTGCGGAATGGTAATCGACATACCTGATTCCGGCCGAGGCGGCGTAGGCCTTGAGGCGGCGGTTCAGGGACAGCACCTTTTCGGACGGGTTCCCCAGCGCGGAGTTCCAGAAGAATCGGTCACATGGAGTCACAGAGCAGATGACCGGCTCTGTGCCGACCTCACGGGCAAGTTCGCACATTGTCCTGATATTGCATACAACAAGCGTCTCGTTGTATGGGGCGTCGTTGCAGGCAATGTCATTGGTACCGGCGAGGATGAATACCTTCTCCGGGGCAAGAGGAAGTACGTCCGAGCGCATTCTCTGGAGTATCTGCGATGATGTCTGGCCACTGATGCCGATGAAAAGGCAGCCTCTGGAGATGAAGAAATCCGGGTGGATTGCCCATCCCTCGGTGATGGAGTCGCCGATGAAAATGGCCTTCGGGCGAGTGTTGCACCCGCCTATGATGCTTTCATATCTGTATGTGTTCGCCCATGCCTTGAAGGCGTCGCTGTAACGCGGCTGGCGCATTTTGTATTCCTTGAAATATTTGTCATACAGGTCTTTGCATATCCAAACGACGTCACCCTGCCCGGTGCGCCTGAACGGACTTGTGCTGCCGGCCCAGGAGGCCTCGAAATCGGCGATCTCACTGTCCGATGCACCGGCGAAATACATTTCCCAGCGGTGGCGGTGATACGAAGATACCAGGCCTGCCCACGCATGGTTGGCATAGTCATTCAATGCCACGTCACGGCTGCCCCAGGTGGTCAGCAATGTCCTGGCATTGATCTCGTAAAGGTCGGATTCGGCCTGGTCGGAACCCCATTCACGGGCCATGTCACACCATTTGCCGAATGAGAAATACGGGTGCTGCGACAGAAGCAGGTCGATGTCGTCCGCCAGAGTCAGCATGGCCTGCGAGATCTCCGCAGCATCATTCCTGCGGCCTTCAGAAACAGCCGTCCTGTAGTCGTCGTACAGGTCGTCGAAATGGTTGCCGAGAGCCTGTCTGCCCACATTGACAAGAGTGAATCTGTAGGCATCGCTTGACGAAGGCTCCACCTGGAGCATCCTGTCCCAGATATCGACAAGGACCTTGTTGTTGTAGCGTGCACGCGCATTCGTGATTGCGGTCGGACGAGAGGTCAGGCAACTGCCCTGACGACCTCCGGTAGGGGCATAGGCATACACCTTGTCCACCAGTTCTCCCCAGCTCTCACGCCAGAGCGAATCCACGCGGCCAAGCATATAATCCGCCGCCAGAGTCACGGCATCGACCTCGGAACTTATGTCCCAGGCCCGGCTGAAGACGTATTCGAACAGCCACTGGTTGCAGTCCAGCGCCTCCAGAGTGGCACCAAGACCGCTGAGATTGTCGCCGCCATCCTGCAGGACATTGTCAATTTTGTCCTTGATGTCCTTGAAATCACCGATGAGTGCGGTGTTGCCGCCGAAATTTTCGAGGAGACACCAGATGTATGGCTGGCCGTGGAAGCGTTCTGTGGTCTTCCACAATTCTGCGGCATCGCAGTAATAGTCCAGAAGGGTAAGGCCTCCATCAGGCACGGCAGTAAGATATGCCTTGATATTGTCATTGTTCCAGTGCTTGCTGTCGGCATAGAAAAGCCATGTCATCTGGAGCCAGCGGGCCTGAGGGTCCGCTGCCATCATCGTGTCATAAATGCCTTTGGATACGGAAGCAAGGAACTCCGGCGACCAGTCAGGCGAATCGACCTCGTTGAACGGGTCCGCGCCATAAATGTGGTCCGTGCCGAAAAGGGCCGTATATTTCTCGATGAACGATTTCTGGATCGTTGCGAAAAGAGGGTCTGTCGCCTCGAGGAACCATGCTCCGTATTTCTTGGAGTCCATGCCTCCCCAGTCGCCGCCGATCTGGCTCAGCGGATGAATGGCGGCATCCGGATAGACGTCCTTCAATGCCTGTGGCACATGACCGGAAAACACCTGGGCGACAGGTGTGATGCCCAGACTGCGCTCACGGGCGACTATCTTCTTCTGGAGTTCTGCCTGGCCGTCCAGCCATCCCTTGGAAAGAGGGCCCTGAAAGTGGTCCAGATTGTCCAGTCTGTGCCAAGGGAGATGCGCCGGGCCGGTAAAGTAATCCAGCACGGTTCCCTCGTCAAGGCCGAGTTCCTTCCAGACCTCAAGCCACACACTTTCCTCTCCGGTGGTGGCGAATGCCATGTTCACGCCATTGAGTGCCATCCAGTCGATCAGCCTTTCCCATTCATTCCATTTCCAATATGGCATCGTGTAGCCGAATGTGCAGTAATTGAGGAAGAATCTGTCCTGAACAAGGGCCTTGCCGCAGATTCTGCCCTGAGGAAGCGGCATCGTATCCGGGACAGTCACAGGTTCATCCGCCATCCAGGAGACCTCGCTGTGGCACACTTCCTTGAGGTAGCGGCCAAGTCCGGCAGCCATCGAGTTGGCATTGTCGCCGTACACGACCAGCCTGTCAGCTTTCCTGTCTATCTCATAAAAGGATTCGGCCGAACGTTTCTGCCTGAACTGTATATGGGAAGCATACTGCGGTACAACGCGCTGAGCCAGTTCCCCGGCAGCGCGTTCATCAGCCGTCCTGCAGGCAGAGACCAGCAGGACGGACAGAGCAAGAAACATTATGCCTCTATTCATTTACGACTCCTTCTTTTGTGACTTTGTACTGAGCGGTGTAATTCCAATAATCGCTGCCCTGAGGCTTGGCACCTGCCCTGACGTAGTATGTGGCACCGTCATTCAGGGTACCCGTCATCAAGGTCGACTTGCCGGATTTCCCGCTGACAGCGTATTTTTTCTGATGGTTCGGCAACGTGGAATTGTCATCGATTGCAGCCGTCACGGCCCCCGGGTATGGGATTTCACTCCACAGGACAGACAGTTCAAGGCTGTTTGCATCACAGTTCACGTCATAATCCACTACGACCTTGCATTTTCCGTTGGAAGACACGCTGATGTCACTGACCTTGAGATTGACATTCGGGAGCACCTTGATCTCGAAATCCACCTTGCCGCTGATGTCGAAATTGTGCAGGGTGTCCACCTCGGCAAATCCGCCGAGGGCATACACCTCATAGTTGCCCGGATAGACCTTGTCGTTGCTGAACGTGCCGTCCGGATATATATAATATGAGACAGGCTGCAGCGGATTGAACCCGTTGTCCCCCAGAAGCAGAGAGGCCGTGGAAAACTCCACAGGCACGGTTTCGCCCGTATTGACATCTACCAGACGGCCGGAAATCGACGCCGACAGTTCCTTGACCCTGTCATCCACGCTGCATGAAGACAGCGCATAAAGCGAAACGGCCACACAAAACAGTGTAATAATATTATTTTTCATACCCATTGTTCTAAAGTGATTGCCAATATGTTCTCCAGTCGCTGGCAACGCCTTCCCAGCCTACATTCTGCTGCAGACCCGGGTTGATGTCGCAAGGAAGCGGGCAGTAGTAGTCACGTTCCTCGAACCAGCCCATTTCTGTGCCGCCAAGATTGGCCGGGACCTTCTCGATAGTGTAATACACATTCTCCGGAGTGGCGGTCTCGTCAATGTGCAGCACCGGATGGAGTATGTTCGGAACGACCTGATGGACAAGGTCGCCCATGTGCCAGCGCTTGAGGTCGAAATATCTGTGACACTCGTACATGAGTTCCACCTTGCGTTCGTGCCGGACAGACTCGATGTCCAGTTTCTTTGCAGGAAGGCCGCCGTGGACGGAGCGGAGTTCGTCAAAGAGCACCTGCGACGAAGCCAGGTAAGTGTTGTCTCCGAAAGTTTCAAGTTCGGCCGCAGCCTCGCAGAGATTGAGGACAATCTCTCCGTAACGGATATTCACTGCGTCCTGATTGCCGAGACCTTCGCCATACTTGTCCAGGTGTGATACGCCGTAAAGCATCTTTTTGAGATAGAAGCCGGAATTGGAGACACCCTTGCCTTCGGTCTGCACAAACACACCGTCCAGACCGCTGCGGTAATAGTTCCCGTGACCCGGTATGGTGGTCCTGTCATTCCAGCCGGACCAGTCTTCCCAGCAATATTCCTTGTCACCGGAGGCGGTGTGGACCACCGAACGGTTGTACACATCCATTGTCAGGCCCAGGAAGGTGGTTCCCGGCAGAAGGACGGTGTCATACAGTCTCTTGTCACGGCCTTCGAAAATGGCGCTCTGGCTGGAATATGTCCTGGAATAGTCCAGTTCCTTTATTTCACCGGAAGTGGTCTCGAATGATTCGACGGCATCAAGCGACGGCACCATGAATGCACCGCTGTTCTCCTGATAGCGCACAGGCGCGAAATACCTGTCATACCAGACATACAGGCCCACGGTCCTGGCCTCGGTGGCAAAGCGGAAAATGATTTCCCGGTTGTTCTTGTCAGTGGCGTCGAAAATGCCCCCGAAGTTGGACGAAAGCGAGTAGAGGCCGCTTTCCACAACCTGCTGTGCGGCCTGGGCTGCACTCTTGAAATAACCTTCCGCCCTGGTTGACGGGACACCCTGGAATCCGTTGTTGAACGGCTCTGCACCATACTTGGCCAGCGTAGCGGCATAAAGCATGGCGCGCGACTTGAGGGCGAGCACGGTGGTGCGGATGGCCCTGTCCTTGTTTTCGGATGCATACTTGCAGGACTCGGGAATATAAGTCAGCGCCAAGTCCAGCTGGTCGCCGATGAAATCCCAGCAATATTCCTCGGTCTCGCGCCTGGAAACCGATGCAGCATCATCAAACGGTTCGGTGAACACAGGAACGCCTCCATAACGCTGTACCAGGTTGAGGTACAGATAAGCCCTGATGAAATAAGCCTCACCCAGCATGCCTGAGACTTCCGGGTCATCCGTGTGTTTTGAGTAATCCTCTATGGTCTTGTTGAGCTTGTTGATCAGGGCGTATGGCCAGTATGGGGCATATTCGGCCGAATCCTGATAGTTATAAGTCTGCATCTGGAATTTCTGCGAATATGCATATCCGGCAGGCCATTTCTGGTGGTCGGCGAACATCCAGATGATATTGCTCATCAGGTCGTCTCCCCACGCATCGAGGTGATGATAGCCGAAGGTATTGCGGCACAGTCCGAGGGTCGGAAGATATTCCCTGAGCATCGGATAATAAGAAAGGAACTGTGTCTCAAGGAGTTCCGGCCGAGAACCGACCGTCTCGTCATCCAATATGTAGGAGGACTTGACATCAAGGAATTTGTTGCAGCCTGTCAGGGCCGTCATCGCAACAATGAGTACCAGTATTGTCTTTTTCATTTCAATTCCTCCTAAAATTTGAGATTTGCACCTATGACGAATGTCCTGATCTGCGGATATGAGGCGAATGTGTAAGCCTCGTCGGAGCAGGTCTCAGGGTCGAAATATTTCTGTGCGGAAATAGTGAACAGATTGTATGACGCCGCAAAGAAACGGATGTGGGCGCGTTTGAGCGTGTATCCCAGCTCGATGTTCTTGAGTCTCAGATAAGCCCCGTTGAACATATTGGCGTCGTTGGCGTATTTGTTTATGCTGTCGTCAGCCCAGTCCCTGATGGCGGGGAACATTCCCGGCACCCACTCGGAATTGGGGTTGGCGTAATCGGCCTTGTGCCAGCGGTCTCCGAAGAACTCCCAGCAGTTGAGCTGGGTATTTCCGTTCGAGAACGCGGCAAGGTCATATTCAGGAACAGTGAACTGGCAGAGCGCAGCCCCCTGGAAGAATGCGGCGAAATCAAGGTTCTTCCAGGACAGGGACAGGTTGAGACCATACATCAGTTCAGGATAGGCAGTGCGGCCGATCGGCATCATGTCCTTGTGGTCGATGTAGCCGTCACCGTTCACATCCTCATACTTGTAATCACCCGGCAGGATGCAGTCATTGCCGTTCGTCATCGAATGATATGGCGCCGAAGCGATGTCCTCGAATGACTCATAACGGCCGATGACGTGATATCCCAGACGTGTATTGGTCCAGCGACCCGAAAGGGCATTGCTCCACTGGTCATATCCGGAATTGAAGCTGGCCTGCTCGTAATGGTCCCATTTGGTCCTGCTCCACGAAAGGTTGAGCGAAGCATTGTACTGGAATTCACCCACCCTGTTGGAATGGTTCAGGGACAGTTCGAATCCACGGGTATTGTCCGAATTGAGGTTGTAATATGTGGCAAGGCTGCCGGCATTGTCGTTCGCCTTGAGGGCCGGAAGCCCGTTGCGCTGGCGGCGGAATATGTCAAAACTTCCTGTCAGCAGATTGTCCTTGAACAGTTTGAAATCAATTCCGACATTCACGATCGACGATGTCGACCAGGTGAAATCCGGATTGGCGATGACGGTCTGTTCAAGAGACAGCAGGGTGCGGTCACCGAACTTCATCTCGTTGCCGGGGTATTTGTATCCGGCCTGGTAATAATACATTTCGTTGGCGTCATAATACGCCTTGGCATTTGCCAGGTCGCCCAGCACACCGTACGATGCCCTGAGTTTGAATTCCTTCAGGACATTGGTATGGCCTTCCATGAACGGCTCGTTTGTGAGCATCCAGCCGATTGACGCCGACGGGAAGAAGCCCCATTTTCTGGCGAAGTACTGCGCACCGTCGAGTCTGGAATTGATGTCCACGAAATAGCGGGAACAATAATCATAAGAGAAGCGCTCCACAATCGAAACACTGTGATATGTCCTGAACGTCTCCCCATCCTCGAGATTTGCACCTGACAGTCCGGCATAGAGTCTGTCCGTCACTGTGGACGGATAGGAAGTGCGTTTCGAGAAGAAATACTTGTTTGTTGCCGAATTCAACTCATATACGAGGCCTGCATTGATGTTGTGCCTGTTCTCGATGGATTTCTTGTAATTGAGGAAACCCTGGAACATCAGGCTGCCGTTGTTGGCACTGCTGACCGTGAGGTCGGCCTTGTCAGTGTAGTCAACCGACTTGCTGTTGTAGTACTCGTCAGAGTCCTGTCTGTAGCCGATATAGCACTCATCGACCATCCAGATGCGGCCGTATGTATTTGCATAAGTATATGAAAGATTGGCCTTTACTGACAGCCCGTCGACCCATGGAAGCTTGTACTCCAGGGCAGCGTCGATGGTGAAATCATTCCCCTCCGACTTGTTGTACCCGCAGGCATCAGGGTCTGCCATCGCCATCGGGTTGCGTGACCCTTCGCCGTTGAATGCGTAGTACGGATCGTCATCATGCCACTTGACAGGGATGGTCGAGACTGCGTTTTTGGTCTGCTGGGAGATATATTTCGAATAATTGTACGGGTAATTGCTCCTCGTGATCACCGCACCCATTCCCAGGGACAGCTTGAGACCCTTTGCAAGATTGGCGTCGATGTTGGAACGCACATTGAAACGGTTCTTCGCCGTTGAATTGGTGGACCAGATGCCTTCCTGATGGAGATATCCCCCACTGACAAAGTAATTGACCTGTTCGCTGCCACCGGCCACATTGAGGTTGGCCTGCACAGAAGGGGCCAGACGGATCATCTCCCTGTACCAGTCGGTATTGTAAAGAGGGGCATCACCGGAGGACGATGTGTTGGACATCACCGCGCTGCGGTCACTGACTATACGCCTGTTGATATCATATTCCTTCAGGAGCGTATTATACAGTTCGCTGTCAGCGGAATGAGGGAAATTGACGGCCTGCTGGAGGCTGTACTTGGCGGTTGCATTGACAGAAAGCGGAGTGGCGGCGCTGCCTCTCTTGGTCGTCACGAGGATGACACCGTTGGCACCCTGCATACCATACACGGCTGCAGCAGATGCATCCTTCAGGACAGATATGGACTCGATTTCGTTAGGGTCGATGTCAGAATAGCTTCGACCCGGAATGCCATCCACAACCACAAGGGCGGAGCCGAAACCTCGGATAGTCAAGTTGGCGTCATCCCTGCCCGGCTCACCGGAAGTCTGGCGTGAAAATACGCCGCTGACCTTGCCGGAAAGGGCATTCTCGAGGTTAGGGACATCACTTTTGACCAGTTCGTTGCCATTGATTGTGGACACCGAACTGATCAGTTTTTCCCTGGAGCGTGTAGTGTAGCCGACCACCACGGCATCTTCCAGGACAGTCTTTTCTTCTGTCAGCACGACATGCAGATTCTTCTGTGCGCCTGTTGTGACAGTGGCCTCGCTATATCCGAGGGACGACACGATCAAAGTGGTCCCTTCGGCAGTCTCGATGGTGAATTTACCGTCAAAGTCTGTCGTAACGCCATAGGTCGTGCCCTTCACCAGGACACCGGCACCTATCACGGGGAGCCCTTCCCCATCCACCACAGTTCCGGTGTACTCGACCTTCTGCGGCAGGGGCTGAGACTGGGGCTGCTGGGCGGCCTTGGAGACATAAACTTTCCTGTTGGCCACAACCACCTTCAGATCCATTCCCTTGAAAATGCTCTCGAGAACCTTCTCCAGGTCGGCATTCTCGACAGAGATGGTCACCGGGGCGGACGGATTGACAGGAGGCTGTGTATAGTTGAACACATAACCGGTCTGGCTCTCGATCTTGGCCATGACCTCCGATAAAGGTTCACCCTTGCAATTGAGCGTAACCTTCTGCGCGTACGCAAAGTCCGCGAGCAGAATGCACGCCAAAAGGGCAAACAGGGTTTTCATTCTATTTATCATATTCGAAGATTATCTGTTTGGTTCTACAATGACAATGTCTCCGTCACGCTGTATCGACACCGGGGCAATCAGTTTCAACTCTTCGAGGAGTTGTCCCAGATCGGCCCTTGACGAAGTGAAGGTGTACAGGACGTTCGTGTCAAGTTCGGGCGATATTGAGAATTCGATGTTGAAAATCCGGCCCAGGCTTGTCGCTATCTCGTCGAGAGATGCTGACTTGAAGGTTATGATTCCGTCTGTCCAGCGCGATTTCTGGACACTTCCGCCAGTAGTGAGCTTCGCAGTCGATGATTTGCGGTCATAGTACAGTACCTGACCAGGCTTGATATCGTATGTTGTTCCCTTTAGAGACATCTCTACCGAGCCCTTGTCAAGCGCCAGAACGACCATCTTGTCCTGGACATAAGTGCTCAGGTTGAATGACGTTCCCAGCACCTTGACGTCGCCGCAGTCAAAATGCACGATGAAAGGACGGCGCGGATTGGGGGCCACGGTGAAATATGCCTCGCCTTCCAGGGTGACTTCGCGGGAGCGGAGACCGAACTTGTCCGGGTAGGTGATTGTGGAGCCGGAATTGAGGTAAACCTTTGTGCCGTCATGGAATACGACCTGCATCTTGTCTCCGTTCGGCACGGTAACAGTGTCATAACTGACCGCCTCGAAAAGATGGTCGGCAGCGACATTGCGGTTGACATACCACAGGGCTCCGGCAACTGCAGCGAGCGGCACCAGGACAACAGCGGCGGCAAGAACCGTCCTGCGGATACGGTGCTGTCTGATCTTTTTCTGAATCATCCTGAAAATAAGGTCTGACGGCATGCTGTCCGACAGACTGAGAGTGCCGTTTTCAAGATTGACCAATTCGTTGTCAACAAGTTCCTCAAGCACCTTGCGGCCCTCCCTGGTCGCAAAATAGGCCATCACTTCCTCTGCCTCCTGAGGGGTGGCGCTGTTGTCCAGCACCTTCTGAATCGTTTCTTTGTTCACCATAATCCTTGTGTCAGCAGCACGAAGACCAGTACTGCATTCATAATTTTCCTGAGGGCCTTCAGCCCTTCGTTATAATGATATTTCACAGTTGAAATGCTTATCCCGAGCATTTCCGCAATTTCCGGGTTGGACAGCCCCCTGCTCCTCATCTTGAGAACCTTGCTCTGCTGCGGAGGCAGTTTGTCGAATGCCTCCGACATCTTGGCCAGGTTCTCCACCATCTCTATCTCGCCGGCGATTGAGTCCTCCGTCTCGGAGAGTATCTGCGCATAACGGTAGTTGCCCCTGAGTTCCACATTCCTGTCCCTTATCTGGTTGAGGACACAATATTTTGCTGCGCTGTAGAGGTAATTTTTCAAATTTACTCTCACAGCCAGCTGCCTGCGGTTCTCCCACAGGCTCACAAACACAGTCTGGACAGTCTCCGCCGCCATCGACTCGTCCTTCAGCATCCTCAGGGCCATTGTATAGAGGATCCGGCTGTATCTGGAATAGACCAGCCTGAACGACTCGTAATCGCCCTCGGAGATGTTGCGCGCAAGCGCTATGTCATCAAATATCTTGTCCACAATCAATTCAACATAAATTAGTCACCGACTACACTTTGAAGGACGGGTCAGGACATCATTTTTTTACAAAAACAAGTGCGTCAGCCTTCATGTCGTCACCGGAACCTGTCAGGGTTACATCGCCCCCGCCGTCAAACTCGAATGTCCCGATATGGAACCATTCCCCGGCACTCTGTCCTTCCGAACGGATGGAACTGCGCCGGAATTCGACCCTTTCAAGGCCGGATGATGAAGTGACGTCATACAGACACTGTTCTGAACCTGTATATTGCTGAAAAGCGTACAGATCATATTCACCATCGACATCGGACGGCACGTGATATACCAGCCTTGAACCGGGAACTGTGCCGTCACAATGAAGATAACTCTCACCATAAGCCCCCCAGCCTTTCACGGATTCCCATCCTTCACCGGCTTCGACAAGGTCAGAATCGTCATCAATGATTATATCCGGCGCCCGTCCGTCGAGATACGGATCCTCATCCAGCAGTTTCTGCAGCGCAGCGACATCTATGTCCTGCACACTTCCCTTTCCGGCAAAAGAGGCGGCAAGACCGGCTGCCTGTCCTGTTTCCAGAAAGACAGGCTCCATCCGGACAGAGCCATACGCGATATGGGAGGCTGAAAGGCAGACCGGAACCAGCAGATTGGTACACTCCTCCCTTTTCGGAGTGATGCACCGGTATGACAAAGGGTATGGTGCGGTGCTGAACATCTCCACATCGCCCTCGTTCTTTACCATATCCACCCCGTCCACGTTCACAACTATTCTTTCGCACGCGTGTGAATCCATGGAGTATGCCGCCATGGCTATCCCGTCTGTCACTTCCGCTCTGGCTTCACAATCGGCCTGAGTGACGACATACTCCCCGACCATGCGGCGCGACTCCCTGACATACAGCTGATGTGTCCAGTGCCCGGTGGTGACAAATTCGTCTTTCGGCAGGCCCCATCTGCGAACCTCGTCACGGAGGACTTCAGGGACACGCGGGTCCGTGGCATAGAAATACAGCAGGCCCAGTGTATAATCCTTATGGGCACGGACAATCTCCTGCCTTTCGGGCCAGGAAGCCTCCGGATATGTCCGGCTGCCGCCTATCATATCCGTGGAGAACGGTCCCCTGTTGTTGATGTCAGTCTTCCTGCCCGGCAGCGGTGTCCAGATGAAATATTCACTCAGCTGCGGATCACTGTCCTTTTCAAACACACGGGCAAGAAGTTCAAACTGCGTGCTGTCATAGTTTTCGGGACGTCCGAGAGGAATCATATTGTCAGGGTCGTCTGTCAGACATATCCGGTAATTATATGCCTGGACAAGACTGTCACCTGCCCCGTCATTTTTCAATGTGCCTTCCCCGATTCCCCACAGCAGCCCGCTTTCCGGACGTCCCGGCACGACGTATGGGTCCACGCCATCGGGAAACTGGTGGAAATAAGAAAGATGCGATCCGTTCCACTGCTCCCCATATTCTGACGCATCTTCCCTCCCCGAACGGTAACTGACGCCAGCCATCGCCATCAGATCCCCCTCATACGAGCAATCGATGAACTGGCATGCACTGAATGCCCGGCGCTTTCCGGAGTCATTCTCACAAATGACTGATTTTATCCTGGTTCCATCCTTCGACACTCCGCTGAGATGAAAACCGTAAATGACCCTGATGCGGGGATTGTCAAGATACCCTTCCAGCACTTCCTGGGCGACGTGAGGCTCGAACATCCACTGCTCGAACTTTCCATAATGGGCGCCCAGTCTGCGGTAAAAGTCCAGCGCAATGCCCTTGACGGCCTTTTTGTTACCAATATCGGTATTGCCGAGTCCTCCTGTGGTCATGCCTCCGATGACCGGTTCCGGACATATGACAGTCACCCGGCAACCTTGAGAAGCAGCCGAATATGCAGCGGATACGGCGGCCGATGACCCTCCATAAATACAGACATCAGTACATCCGACAAATGAAAGGGCGAGAAACAACAAAATGACAGGCAGGGAAATACTTTTCATAAAAGTTTTCCCTATTGACACATTTCCTGGCCCAAAGGACGGGTCAAAGGATAATTCTTTCCAGAGAAATCAAGGCAAGAGAGTCCATCAGGCGCTTGTAGTCACCGGTGTTGTTCTTGTGATAACGGTTGCCAAGAATCAGGCAGATGGTGCCCGCCTTGTGCCCGAGAATCCTTGAAAGGCCGAACAGCACCGAACTCTCCATCTCGAAATTGGTCAGGCGCCACTGCCCGTACCTGAAGTTTTCGAAATCTTCCAGCATATGCGGCATGGAAAGCCCCGCACGGACTTCGCGGCCCTGTGGACCATAAAAACCCGGTGCAGAAAGGGTTATCCCCTTGATTGCACAGTCACTGAAGCGATCTTCCAGTTCCTCGTCGGCAATGACGAAATACGGGTCGTGAAGATGACGGTCCCACCTTACCTGCTCCAGGAAGGCCTTTTCCATGTCGTGGTCACAGACATTGTCCCTCCCGGCATACCAGTTCAGGACATTGTCGAGTCCGACTGCGGCATGCGAGAACACGTACGAGCCCACCTCGATGTCAGGCTGCACGGCACCGGAAGTGCCGACCCTCAGCAATGTGAGCGTACGGTGTTCCTTTTTGGGCTCGTGCGTCCCGGCATCGATGTTTGCCAGACCGTCAAGTTCGGTCATGCAGATGTCGATATTGTCAGTGCCGATTCCCGTGGAAAGGATGGTCACACGGACGCCCCGGAAGCATCCGGTCACTGCGTGGAATTCCCGTGAACGGTGGTCAAACTCAATGTCTGTCAAGTATTTGCTGAACATGTCCACCCTGTCCTGGTCGCCGACCAGAATGATCCTGTCGGCAATCTCATCTGGACGGAGCTGGAGGTGGAAAACACGCCCTTCCGGGCTAATGTTGAATTCTGTATCCGGTATTCTCATGATTATTTTAATATTTTTTTGATTTTTGCAGCAACCGACGAGGCTTCGTGACGCATTCCGACATCATTCATATGAAGCCCCTCGACCGTATCTTCCATACACAGGCCCAGTTTCCCGCCTTTCAGATAATATATGTTCTTCACACCACGCGAGCGCAGGATGGAATATGCCTCCCGAAGCGCGGCATTCGACTCTTCAATGTGACGGAGAACATCATTGACCTCACTCTGCCGTCCACAATACTCCACCAGCAGTACAGGGCAGTCACGAGTTTCGCGGATTTTCTCGACACCGGCAACTATCCTCGGCACAATCCGGTCCACAATGCCGTTCATGTTGGCCATACAGTCAATCACATACGCCCGCGCATCGATACTGCCCAGCAGTTCGAACATTTCGATTTCACCCAGCGCACTGCCGGAAAAGCCCAGATTGACAACAGGCAGGTCCAGGGTCCGTCCACATATCGCAGGCCAGGCATTGCCGGGACGGCTTGCACAGGCCCCCTGAGTGATGCTGGTGCCATATATCACGACCGGTTTTTCGTCACCGACCGGAATGAATTCTGGCTCCACACCCTCCGGAAGACCGATCTCGAGCCATGTCACCGTATTATAAAGAGGGAGATAAAGTTCGTATTCATAACAATCGACCGGATCGATGTGTGAGTATGAATAGCAGATTGTGTCCTTCTTGAAAGAAGGCGGAAAATCAGGCGAACACCACTTCTGTTTCCCGTCAGACCCGGTGGCATAGAGATCCAGCCCTGAAACGCCGGTGGACGGCATATGGAACATCGCCTGGTCACCATAGACACCATACCGGAATTTCATGCAGGAAGTCCTGGCCTTGAAACGAAGGCTCAGTCCGGCGCTGTTGTGTGACAACCACCAGACATTTTCACTTACACGTCCGCGAGCACTTTCCGGAAGACGGACATAAGTGGAACGAAGCTCGCTCCACCCCTGTCCGTGCACCTGTGCTCCGTTTTCGAGCGGATCGGTCCATATAAGAGTCTGTGCAGACACAGCGGCAGACACTGCGATGGAAAATATGACTGTAAAGATTTTTTTCATTATCCTTTGAACAATATGCGGCACAGGGCCGGAATGTCGGCGACTTTGGTCACGGAGATGCCGGACGGGATATTTTCGACGCTGCTGTAGGCAGAGACGTATATCTGCTTGAAGCCCAGACGGGCTGCCTCCATGATGCGGCGGTCTGTCTGAGGAACGGGACGGATCTCACCGCTCAGGCCGACCTCGCCGGCGAAGCACACGTCAGGCGGGATGGCAAAGTCGAAATTGGAACTCAGCACGGCGCAGACAACGCCCAGGTCGCAGGCCGGTTCGGTGATACGCAGACCGCCTGCCATGTTGAGGAACACGTCCTTCATGCTCAGTTTGAATCCGGCCCTCTTTTCGAGCACGGCAAGGAGCATATTGAGCCTGCGCACGTCAAAACCGGTCGCAGAACGCTGCGGGGTGCCATATACGGCCGAACTTACAAGTGCCTGCACTTCAATGAGGAACGGGCGCGTACCGTCCATCATCGCGCTGACGGCAACCCCGCTGAGACCCTCTCCGTGCATCGGGATAAGCATCTCCGACGGGTTGGTGACCTCGCGGAGACCCGTCCCCGTCATTTCGAACACGGCCAGTTCGGATGTGGATCCGAAACGGTTCTTGATGCTGCGCAGGATGCGGTAGGTGCCCCTGTTCTCGCCTTCGAACTGGAGCACGACATCCACTATGTGTTCGAGGATTTTCGGTCCGGCAATGCTGCCTTCCTTGGTGATGTGGCCGATAAGGATGACGGGCACGCCGCTCTCCTTTGCGAAACGCAGCAGTTGCGCGGCGGTCTCCTTGATCTGCGAGACAGATCCCGGGGAAGACTCCACATTCTCCGAAAACATGGTCTGGACAGAATCCACAATCATTAGGTCGGGATTGACCGCACGGGCCTCGTCGAGAATATTCTCCATCAGTGTCTCGCTGTATATCAGGCAGTTGCTGTCGTCGCCGCCAAGCCTCCGGGCACGCATCTTGACCTGTTTGGCACTCTCCTCGCCTGTCACATACAAGGTCTTGAGGTCAGGACAGTGAAGCGGAATCTGAAGGCTCAGGGTGGATTTTCCTATGCCCGGCTCACCACCGATCAGCACAAGCGAGCCCTCTACCAGGCCGCCGCCGAGGAGTCTGTCCACCTCGGCATTGTTGAGGGATATCCTCTGCTCGGCGGAGAAGTCGATAGACGACAGCGGCTCGGGCTTCCGGGAACTGCCCCCGATGCCGTGCGAGGCAGGGGCAGGAGCGGATTTCCTGCCGGTTGCCACGGTCTCCTCCACCATTGTATTCCATTCCCCACAGGCCGGGCAGCGGCCCATCCACTTCGAACTTTCGTTCCCGCAGGACGTGCAGAACCATGTTGTCTTCGCTTTTGTCGCCATACAATTTATCTTTTTCCACTCGCAAAAATACAAAAAAAGATATTGTTCTATCGAGCAATATCTGTTTTTCCGTGCCTTTCAAAGGAGGCACTGAACTTTGTGTGGCCTTTGATTACTCAGCAGCAGGAGCCTGTGCACAAGAATCACAGCAAGCGCAAGAGTCGCAGCAAGCCTTGCAAGAGTCACAGCAAGCGCAGCAAGAATCGCAGCACTCACAAGCCTCTTCAGCAGCCTCAGCAGCCTTGTTGCCGTTGTTACCACAAGCAGCTGCCATAGCGATCATGGCAACAACTGCGATAGACATAAATACCTTTTTCATTTTCTCGGTTTTTTGTGTTAAACAATATTGTTTGAAATTGAATTCGGCGGCAAATGTAGAGTTAAAAAATATAATTCGCAAATAATTTTTAAAAAAATTCAAAAATTGTGTTATTTACGAATTGCGCTCTATTTCAAACACTTCCATATCGTGGATTTTTCCGGCATCAATGTGGAAGCGCAAGGCCGTTCTTACAATTTGAAAGCCCTGAATGCCCGCAGCCCCCGGATTTATTACAATATGGCCGTATTTTGTATCATTTATTACTTTAAGTATGTGTGAATGACCACAAACGAAAATATCAGGATGAAAGTACTCTATCCGGCGGCGGGCGGCGGGGTCATATTTGCCGGGATAGCCCCCGATATGGGTCAGGAGTATCCTCAGGCCCTCCCTTTCGAAGCATCGGTACATCGGGCACTCGTCCAGCAGGGCA
>JAZRVQ010000029.1:0-35506 GCA_045599265.1 Candidatus Cryptobacteroides sp.
CTCCGTCAAGGGCAAAGGTAGGATTATTTCCGTGACCTGCAAGGCAATATCGCACAAATTTTGCCGTTCATGGCAGACTTTTCCAGTCCTGGAAATCCGATCTGCACTAACCCGAAATTCACCTATTGAGCCAGTGTGCCACAGAAGGCTCTGGGAGGCACCTCGCCTGCTTAGGTGGGGGCATTTCCCCCTCACCTACATAGGTGCATGGCCTCTCACGCATCTGTGTGGCAGGTAGCCTGCATAGGTGATTTTCGGTTTGGCAAGCAACGGACCGGACAGAAGGCTAAGCACGACAGGCTCGCCCGGCAGAACAACCCCACAGCAGCCCGGCCCGGCCGTCCCAATATGACCAGGCCCGGCCCTGCCTTTCCTTTTTTTGGGCCGCTGGCCTGGCAACTGCCGGCATGGCAACCCTCACAGCAAATTTAGACCGCGTATTCTTGATTTTTTTCTAAATATGGTATAATTTTGCATACAAAGACGATATTGTATGCTGATTTTCTTCATATACTCCGCACCATGTCTGATCTGCATCATCTGGCTGCTGATTCTGCTGGCCATGGGCGGCAAGAATGTATCACAGAGACTCTTGACACTTATGATGGGCATGATGACCGTCTATACCTACATAGAGGCGCACTACCTGCTCATCGAGTCCAACTATCTGTGGCTTGCATACATGGATTATTTCGCACAGATTCTCACTCTGTCGCTGTTCCCGATATTCACTATATATCTCCGTTCCCTTGTCGGCATCAAGTCCAACAAGTACGTCGTGGCGACGATGTTCTTCCCTGCCCTTATCATGGCCATCGCCAACGGACTGATCTATGCGGCGATGGGAGTCAAGAAAGTTGCCAAATACAGACTCGCCTACAATGTGCTCGGAGGCCATCCGGAAAGTGCAACGGATGACATCTACAAACTGTACGACCTCGTGACAATAGACATCTTCGCCGGCCTGCAGGTACTCTGGGTGGTCATCATCCTTGTATTCCTGGCCATCATCCTGAAGAGAAACGAATTCATGCTCAAGGACCTGTTCCTGTTCGTGTTCAAGAAGAGGTCGTCGTCTTCGGTCAATGTCATCTGCATCCTCTCCTTCTGCCTGCTGCTGCTGGCAGGGGTCCGGATCGGACTGGGCCGCGTGTTCCTGATCAAGCACCACTGGATATCGGCAATGTTCACCATCGCCATGTCCATCATCATCTATATATATGGATATGTTGCAACCGTGTTTGCCGGCACCAAAGTCACATTCAAAGACTTGAGGAATCCTGCTGACAGGATAATCGAGGAAGACAAGTACCTCGACCTCGGCTCGGAAAAAGAGTTGGAAGAGCAGTTCCCTCCAATAACAAGACAGAGCCTCAAGGACAGATTCCTCAAATATATGACTGAAGAAAAGCCGTACCTCAACCCTGAACTCAGCATCGAGGATGTCGCGGCCGCCCTTTCATCCAACAGGACATATGTCTCCACGATGATGAACGAATCGTTCGGGGTTTCATTCAGGACATATATCAACAACATGAGGATCGAGACAGCAAAGGAACTGCTGCTCCACAGACCTGACGATATTCTGGACAGCATCGCGGCCGACTCGGGCTTTGCCAGCAGCAGCCAGATGATCAAGAAATTCAGCGAAATCGTGGGCGACTCCCCACGCAACTGGCTCAAGAACCAAATTCAATAACAACTATACTATGAAAAAAATTTTTGCAATCATCACTCTCGCATTGGCAGTGTCACTCAGTTCATTCGCACAGCCAAAGGCAATCGGTGGCCGTTTCGGCTACAGCGGACTCGAAGCCAGCTACGAACATTATGTAGGTTCCCCTAACTTCATCGAGGCCGAACTCGGTGTGGATTATCTCGGAGCATGGGGATTCAAGGCAACCGGCATGTACAACTATGTGTTCCTGCAGCCGAGCTGGACAAGCCGCGGTGACTGGGCATGGTACGCAGGCGCCGGCCTGTCAATGGGTTATGTAGGCGACCAGGTCAGATATCACGAGGGAGACGTCAAGTACATTGACTGGGCACGCGGATTCGAACTTTCAATCCCTGTCCAGGTGGGTCTGGAATACACATTCTGGTTCCCACTCCAGCTTGCTGTCGACATCCGTCCATACCTTGGTATGCATATCTGTGGCAAGGACATCAACGGATTGCACGTTCCTGACCACCACAAAGTCGGCTTCTACAACCAGGGACTCTGGGGCTTCACCCCTACCCTCTCTGTACGCTACAGCTTCTGACGGGCAAGCACCGGATATCAAGAGACGTTCTCCTGCAGGGCGTCTCTTTTTTTTATTTATTTTTCTTTGTATTTTTGGGCCGTACATTACCTGAACAATATGGCCGCGTCCATTATTTTTTCGCTGATTTTTGTGCTTGCCCCAGCCGGAGTGCTGTGGCTGTGCAAGCGTTACAACTGGATTGGCAAGATAGGTCCGATCCTTATCCTGTACCTTCTGGGACTCATTCTGGGCAATCTTGGTCTCATCCCCGGGCTGCCGGAAGCGGTGGCCGCACCTGACGGGCTGCCGACCGTGCAGGACATCCTCAGCAGCGCAATGGTGCCGGTGGCCATCCCTCTCCTGCTGTTCGGATGCTCGTTCCGCAAGAGCGAGACCCGCGCCCAGCTCCTGGCCCTCCTGACCGGCCTTGTGGCCGTCGTGACCGCCGTCGTGGCAGGATACCTGATCTTCGGCAAAGGGATAGGCGACGAGGCCGCCAGAATCGGCGGGATGCTCACAGGTGTATATACAGGCGGCACGGTCAACCTGGCAGCCCTCAAGGCCATGCTGGACGTCCCGGAAGAGACTTATGTCCTGCTGAACTCTTATGACATGGTCATCAGTTTCCTGTTCCTGATGTTCCTTGTCGCCATAGGCATCAAACTGTTCAGAAAATTCCTCCCCGGGGAGGCCGGCCGCAAGAAAAAGAGGAAGAAAGAGCCTTTCATCCCTGTCGAGACGCCGGAAAAACCGGTCCTGTGGAGCCGCAAGTGGTGGAAAGAGGCCGGAATCCTCATCGGAGTGACTGCCGCTATAGTGGGCATCTCCGCCGGCATAGCCGCCCTGGTCCCGGACGGCTGGTTCATGACCGTGCTGATACTGCTCCTCACAACGCTGGGCATCGCCACGTCGTTCAACAAGAAAATCCAGAAGATGGGCATCGCCGAGGACATCGGTATGTACTGCATCTACATTTTCAGTATCGTAGTGGCCTCTATGGCCGATTTCTCCAAAATGGATCTGGCCGGCAGCCTCAACATACTGGGTTATCTGAGCCTTGTTATCTTCGGCTCCCTTGCCCTTCAGATCATATTTGCCAAGATATTCCACATCGACGCCGACACGATGGTCATCGCGTCCACGGCATTCATCTGCTCGCCGCCTTTCGTGCCAATGATGGCGGCGGCGATGAAAAACAGAAAGGTGCTTCTCGCAGGCCTCAGTATCGGAATCATCGGCTACGCGGTCGGCACCTATCTCGGTTTCCTTATTTCCAGACTGCTGCCACTGCTTGGATAACTGAAGATATTTTTTTATCTTTGTGATTACCACACCCTTGAATGACGAAATTAACAAAAACTGATATTCTATGAAAAAACTAATCCTGATTGCTGCATTCATAGCCTGCAGCGTTATTGCCGGGGCTCAGGCAAGAAACATCGGAGCCAGCGGAACCGTGTACGGACGTGAACGGATAAAGGTCAAAGGCGACACGAATGACTCCAAAGGCGTGAGTTTATACGACCTGAAATATCAGCCGACCTTCGGAGCGAACATCTTCTACGAAAACACCTTCGGCGGCGCAAACATCATGTTCGAGGGCTCCTTCTCCACCGGAAAGCTCAACGAGCGGATAGATGACGAACATTACTACGTGTGGGACAATCCGGATTTCTCAAAATACACTTCCTTCTCCCTGATGTTCTTGCCGGGATTCACATTCCTCCCACAGAGAAGGGTCCAGATACCTGTCAATCTCGGTATAGGTTATGACAGGATCACATCTGGCCCTGTCAAGGCAAACCAGGCTGTCATCGGAGCAAAGATCAGACTCAAGGTGTATATAACTGACAAATTCGGAATCTATGCCGGTGGAAACTGGCGTGCCGGTCTCGGCTTTCAGAACATTGAGGACTACAAGGTTCAGATCAATTCCAACAGGCTTTACGCTGATGTCGGTCTCACATACACATTCTAATTCACCCTCATCGATATGAAGAAAATATTACTTTTTCTGGCCGCATGCGTAGTCAGCGCATCCACCTTTGCACAAAGGACTGTTCCAGGCACGCCGGAAACCAGCATCAGCGGGACAGCAAACCATGGTATCCACACAATCAAGGGAAATTCGCCTATTGCAGATGCGATGAGGGCAGTTGAGTGGACCGGCTCGGACAAGTTTGGGATATACACATGCACAAACAACTCCAAAAAGTATTGGAGCAAGATCGACGTCGATGCTGTTTGTAAGCACAACGACATCATCGTCTTTGAAGAACTGACTTCAACGGCAACACGTTTCGGCGATATAATCACCACCATAAGTTCTTTCAAGTATATCTGGAAAGACGACATTCCCAAATACACCTACGCATATATGAATGAAACCACGACTCCGTTTGAGAAACTGACGGCCAAAGGCACAGCATTCACATACCACTGGGACTCCAAAGGGAATTACGCATTCTACCGTCACGATGATGTCCTTTGGAGTGGCAGCGTAAAAGACGGACGGATCCAGGGAACGGGCGTCGGGTTCTCATATGACACAGTCGACAAACGTGCCATTATCTTCTCGGGCGACTTCTGCAATGGCCTTCCTCAAGGACAGGTAACGTTCACATACATCTGGTGGACTGACCGTGACACACCGTTCGGCATGGGTATCAAGGGCGCACAGAAATCGTTCGCATGCGAAGCCGGCCAATACTCGGACGGAATGCTTGCCATCAAGAAGAACGGGAAATACGGTTTTGTGGACCAGAATGGCAAGTGGGTCATCCAGCCGATGTTCAGTGATGTAGTCAGGGGATTCGAAAACGGCCAGGCCATCGTCAGCAGACAGGACACTACCGAGCTGATCATCAACAAGCAGGCCAAGGTATTAGGTATCACTGAAAACCAGGTTCTTTTGTTCAAGAAGAGAGAAGAGGAAAGAATCGCACTGGAAAAGCAGAAAGAACTGGAAAGGATCGAGCAGGAAAAGCAGAGGAAGATAGAAGAAGAGAAGAGGGCCAAGGAACGGGAAGAAGCAAGAGCCAGACGCCGCGAGGCACTTTTCAACCTCAGGAGAGGAGATATTGTGATATACAGAGAAGGATACGTGCACACTGACAGTTTCCTTTGGGTCACTTATCACCGGGAATCCTATGACATGTTGGTCAAATGTTATGTGGAAGACATTATAGCAGACAAAGAGAATGGTGAGCTCCGCCTTCAGGTAAGGATTGGAGAAGTCAGCAGCACAAGCGACGACTACTACGCTACTGTAAGCATAAATGGAATGGAATGCCACAGAGGCGACGTTATCTGGATAAAACCTCTGTATGACGAGAGCTGGTCTATTTATTAGCAGAATAAATAAAAAAGGAGGGTCGCCCCTCCTTTTTTTATTTCTTCTGCGGATCCTTGAACAGGACCATGAAGGCGAGGCCGACTACAAGGGCGTAGGCGGCGAAGATGTACCATGCCGAAGACCATCCGTATGATGTGGAGACTACATCGCCGGCAGCGGCGGCAAGGGCCTGCGGCTTGTAAACGCATGCATCCACGACTGCGCCGGCTGCAAGGGTTCCGAATGTAGCACCCAGACCGTTGGTCATGAGCATGAACACACCCTGTGCGCTGGAGCGGATGTCGGACGAGGTGTTTTCATTGACATACAGCGAGCCTGAGATGTTGAAGAAGTCGAATGCGACGCCATAGACGATGCATGAAAGGATGAAGAGCAGCACGCCCGGGAAGTCAGGCTGGCCGAGTCCGAAGAATCCGAAGCGGAACACCCACGCGAACATGGCGATGAGCATCACCTTCTTGATGCCGAACTTCTTCATGAAGAACGGGATGAGAAGGATGCAGAGGGTCTCGGAAATCTGCGAGATGGATATCAGGGCGTTGGAATTCTTGACTGCGAACGTGTCGGCAAGCGCCGGGTCGTCACCGAACGAGCCGAGGAAGGTGTTGGCATAACCGTTCGTGATCTGCAGGGACGCACCGAGCAGCATCGAGAATATGAAGAAAATCGCGAACTGGCGGTCCTTGAAGAGGGTGAACGCCTTGAGGCCGAACGCCTCGACAAAGGAGGTCCTGCCCTCGGCCTTCTTGACCGGGCACTCCGGCATTGTCAGCGCGTAGGCGCACAGAATCAATGAGAGGATACCGGACGAAAGCAGCTGGGTGAACGAATCCTGCATTGCAACAGCGTCGCTGCCCGTGCCGTCATTGATCTTGAGGAAATTGGTCAGGAGCATGCTGCAGATGAAGCCGACCGTGCCGAACACACGGATCGGAGGGAAAGCCTTGACCGAATCCTTGCCCGCGCCTTCAAGGGCATTGAATGCCACGGAGTTGACAAGCGCGATGGTCGGCATGAAGAATGCCACGCTGAAACTGTACAGCACGAACAGGGGTGCGAACTGAATGTCACCGGAGGCCGACATGCAATATACGCCGGCGCCTGTCATGAACAGTCCGGCGAGACCGTGGCAGAGGCTGAACACCTTCTGGGCCTGGATTCTGCGGTCGGCGATGATGCCCATCAGGGTCGGCATGAATATGGATACGAATCCCTGCATTGCAAAGAACCATTTGATCTGCGGGCCGAGTCCGATCTGTCCCAGATATCTTCCAAGTGAAGTGAGGTAGGCGCCCCACACTGCGAACTCAAGGAAATTGAGCACGATGAGGCGTAATGTAATGTTGTTATTTTTCATGATTGTATATGTGGTTACGTTCCAAACGGACACAAAGATACAAGAAATCCGTCAAAATTTGCTATATTTGGAGGTTGTATTTGGAATATGAAATTTGAACTTACAGCAAAAGACCCGCTCTGCGCGGCACGGTGCGGCATCATCACGACCGATCACGGACAGATAGAGACACCAATCTTCATGCCCGTCGGCACAGTCGGATCTGTCAAGGGCGTGTATCACAGGGACTTGAAGGATGACATCAAGGCAGAAATCATCCTGGGCAACACATACCACCTCTATCTGCGCCCGGGCCTGCACACCCTGCGCGAGGCCGGCGGACTGCACCGCTTCGAATCCTGGGACAGGCCCATCCTGACCGACAGCGGCGGATTCCAGGTGTTCTCGCTCACCGGCATCAGGAAACTCACACCTGACGGATGCACGTTCCAGTCCCACATCGACGGGTCGCGCCACACGTTCACACCGGAAAACAACGTGGACACGCAGCGCATCATAGGAGCCGACATAATGATGGCCCTGGACGAGTGCTGTCCCGGTGACGCGGACCGCGAATATGCGCGCAAGTCATTGAAGCTCACCAAGAACTGGCTGGAAAGGTGGAACAAGAAGTTCCGTGAGTCCGAGCCGCTCTACGGATATGACCAGACCTTCTTCCCGATCATCCAGGGATGCATCTACCCCGACCTGCGCGTCGAGGCGGCAGAGCACGCGCTCGAGTTCGCCGACGCCGGCATCGCCATCGGAGGACTGGCCGTCGGAGAGCCGACCGAGCAGATGTACGAGATGATAGAGGTGCTGAACCCTGTCATCCCGCAGGACAAGGCACGCTACCTGATGGGTGTGGGCACGCCCGCCAATATCCTGGAGGCCATCGCACGCGGCATCGACATGTTCGACTGCGTGATGCCTACACGCAACGGGCGCAACGGCATGCTCTTCACATGGAACGGAATAATGAACATGCGCAACGCCAAATGGGCGGAGGATTTCAGTCCGCTCGACCCGTCCGGCTCGTCATTCGTTGACCACACCTACAGCAAGGCATATCTGCGCCACCTCTTCATAGCCGGCGAGATGTTTGCGGCCCAGATAGCGTCGGAGCACAACCTGGCGTTCTATCTGGACATCGTCAGGGCAGCGCGCGAGCACATCAAGGCCGGTGATTTCGCCGCCTGGAAGGACGTGACAGTCAAACGCATAACACAGAGATTATGATAGACCTGAGGCCGAAAATACTGGACAGATACATAATGAAGAAGTTCATCCTGACCTTCTTCATAGCCCTTATTCTCATCATCGGCATCGTCATCATCTTCGACATCAGCGAGAAAATCGACGACTTCGTGGCCAACGAGGCGCCCCTGAGGGCCGTCATCTTTGACTACTACCTCAACTTCATACCGTACTTCATGAACATGTTCAGCCCGCTGTTCGTGTTCATCACGGTCATTTTCTTCACCTCCAAGATGGCCGCAAACAGCGAGATCGTGGCCATCCTGTCCTGCGGTGTCAGTTTCCACCGGATGATGGTGCCGTACATAGTGTCGGCGTTCGTCATATTTGCATTCTCGCTGGGCCTGAACCTCTTCGTCATCCCGCGTGCCAACGCCGTCAGGATACCGTTCGAGCAGCAATATTTCAAGGGCGGGTACACCTACACCGGCAGGAACGTGCATTACCAGATAGCCGAAGGCGAATTTGTATTCGTGGAGTCGTTCAGCACATGGAACAACACAGCGTACCGCTTCACGCTCGAGAAACTCGAAGACAACAAGCTCGTGTCGAAGATATCGGCCGAGACAGCCGTATGGGACAGCACAAAGTGCTGCTGGACGCTCAAGAAATACTTCATCCGCGACTACACCGACAATCTCGAGGACCATATCCGCAGCGGACGTCAGCTGGACACTGTCATCAACTTGAATGTCAAGGACTTCTACATCAACAAGAAGACCATCACGACTCTCACGCATCAGGAACTCAACGACCTGATCTCCACCCAGAAACTGCGAGGCGACGCCAACGTCAAGCAGTCCCTCATCGAGAAGCACACCAGGCTGGCCCTGCCGTTCTCGGCATTCATCCTGACCATCATGGGCGTGGCCCTGTCCTCGAAGAAGAAACGAGGCGGCATAGGATGGAACATCGGTATCGGCATCGCCCTGGCATTCACATACATACTGTTCCTGCGGTTCAGTGAGATGTTCGTCTATACAGGCGCCCTGCCGCCAGGGATCGCGCTCTGGATGCCGAATATCATATATGCATTCATCGCAGGGTTCCTGTACAAAATCGCACCTAAATAACAAAAGACCAATATGCTCCGTAAAATCAGAATTGTACTGGCGGCCATCTTCTGGGTGGCTGTCACTCTCCTTTTCATTGACACTACCGGGCTTGCAAGGACATGGTTCGGCTGGATGGCAAAGATCCAGTTCCTGCCGGCCGTGCTGGCCCTCAACGTCGGTGTCATCATCGCGCTGGTCCTGCTGACATTCGTGTTCGGGCGCATCTACTGCTCGGTGATCTGCCCGCTGGGCATCACACAGGACATCATTTCGTGGATACACGGCAAGACAAAGAAGAAAAACCGTTTCCGCTTCCAATACAAGAAGGCAAACAACCTGCTGCGATATATAATTCTGGGTCTGTTCATCATCGTGGTCATCGCCGGACTGGGCAGCATCGCGGCCCTGCTGGCACCGTACAGCGCGTATGGACGCATCGTGAGCAGCATTGCCCATCCTGCCACCATGCCGACAATCATCGTCGCAGCCGTGACCCTCGTGGCCATCGCCATACTGTCCTGGAAGGACGGACGCATCTACTGCAACACCGTCTGCCCGGTGGGTTCACTGCTCGGTCTGATCTCGCGTTTCTCGCTTTTCGGACCGGTCATCGATGCCGACAAATGCCGGGGCTGCAAACTCTGCGGCAAGCAGTGCAAGTCATCCTGCATCGATATGGAAAACCATTCCATCGACTACAGCCGCTGCGTTGACTGCATGGACTGCATCGACACCTGCAAGGAAGGGGCAATCAAGTACAGATTCAGACATTCCTCTTCTGCCAAGGCCGATGCCGGCAGCAAGGCTCCCGAGGCCGGACGCCGTGCATTCCTCATCGGCGGTGCGTTTGCCGTGGGAAGTGCAACACTCAAGGCCCAGGAGATGAAGGTGGACGGCGGGCTTGCCGCCATCGAAGGCAAGAAAATCCCACAGAGACAGACCCGTATCGTGCCTGCCGGAGCGGTGAGCATCAAGCATCTGAGCAGCAGATGCACGGCCTGCCAGCTCTGTATCAGCAACTGTCCGGAGCATGTCCTCAGGCCTTCGACAAGCCTGACCTCCCTGATGCAGCCTGAGATGAGTTTCGACAAGGGATACTGCCGCACCGGGTGCACCCGCTGCTCGGAGCTCTGCCCTGCCGGAGCCATTCTGCCGGTCACCGAAGAAGAAAAGACTTCCATCCATATAGGCCACGCCGTCGTGGACCTTGACGCCTGCATCGCCGCCGCCGATGGGGAATCCTGCGGCAACTGCGCACGTCACTGCCCTGCCGGAGCCATCAAACTCGTACACAAGGATCCGGAGGACAAGCAGTCCCCACGCATCCCTACCGTCGACGAGGCAAAGTGCATAGGCTGCGGAGCCTGCGAGCACCTCTGCCCGGTACGTCCGGTTTCAGCCATCCACATCGAAGGTCACAGCACACACATCATCGACTAAGCATTATGGACAGAAGACAATTTATAAAGACAAGTGCAGCAGCGGCGGCCGCAACAGGTCTCGCCGCCTGCAGAAGAGATATTATCGACTGGGAACCGGACACCACGATTTCCGGTGAGATGGAGATGCGCACATCCTCGCACAGTGGCGACAAGGTCAGCCTGCTGGGATACGGATGCATGCGCTGGCAGATGATCGACGGGCCTGACGGTAAGAAGATTGTCGACCAGGAGTCGGTGAACGAACTGGTGGACCGTGCCATCGAGATGGGCGTCAACTATTTCGACTCGTCGCCTGTCTATCTTATGGGACAGAGCGAGCAGGCCACGGCGAAGGCTCTCCAGAGGCATCCTCGCGAGAGTTACTACATAGCCACAAAACTCTCCAACTTCTCCAACTGGAGTTACGAGAACTCGGTGCTGATGTACCGCAAGTCGCTGGAGAACTACAACACAGACCACATCGACTACTACCTGCTCCACAGTTTCGGCAGGATGGAGGATTTCAACAAGAGATTCGGCGACACCGGAATAATGGATTTCCTGATGAAGGAAAGGGAGGCGGGGCATATCCGCCACCTTGGATTCTCGTTCCACGGGGGACCGGACAGCCTGGAGGACATACTGGCTCAGACACACGACAAGTATCACTGGGATTTCGTGCAGATACAGATGAACTATGTGGACTGGAACGGTGACAGCGGCGCAAAGCGCCAGTATGACGCACTGACCGGCCGCGGCATCCAGGTCGTCATCATGGAGCCGCTTCTTGGCGGTGCGCTGTCCAATGTGCCTGACTACATAGCCGAACAGTTCAAGCAGAAGGATCCGTCACGCAGTGTGGCTTCGTGGGCCTTCAGGTTCTGCGGCAGTTGGCCGAATGTTCTGACCGTGCTAAGTGGAATGACCTACAGGGAGCATCTGGAGGACAATCTGAAGAGTTTCTGCGGGTTCGTTCCTCTCTCCGATGCCGAACTCGAATTTGTGGACGGGATGGGCGCGAAGATACGCGAATTCCCGACCGTTCCGTGCACCGGCTGCCAGTACTGCATGCCTTGCCCATACGGCATCGACATCCCGGGCAATTTCGCACATTACAACAAATGTGTCAATGAAGGGATTGTAATTGATGAACCGGCCGAAGATGAAAACGACTCCGAAGAGAGGAAGGCGTTCAGGAAAGCCCGCCGCAGATTCCTTGCAGACCTTGACAGGCGCATTGAGCCGGACCGTCAGGCAGACCACTGCATCAGTTGCGGCAAATGCGTATCCAAATGTCCCCAGCGCATCAGGATACCGTCCGAACTGCTGAAAATCAGCAGATACACTGACAAACTTAAAAATTCACTGTAGTATATAATATACGCCGCAGGGCATAAGCCCTGCGGCGTTATAAAATCAGCTTAGATGGCCGTATCTCTCACATCCTGAGGGATGGTGGCCGATATATAGGTATCGACCTCGCGGCCCTGAGGATTGGCCAGAACGAGGTTGCCGTCCTCCTTGGAGGCTTCATAGCTCCAGGCCTTGCCATCGGAATACTTGCCGCTGAGCAGATTCTCGGTGAGGGTATATGTGCCGGTGTAATGTCTTGGACGTCCCTTGCCGAGAGTCTGATAGATATTGAAAGTGCCGTCCTCAAGGAACTCGAGATAGACATCGATGGTCTCTGAACCGACCTTGACAGACTTGGTCATTTCGATATTGGAGAGCTGCCACTGACCTGTGACGGTAAGAGGCTCCGGTTTCTTCTTGCAGCCGCAGAGCGCCATCATGAGCGCCACTGCGATAATCAAATACTTCTTCATTACAGCCATCCTCCATTGGTTGATTTGATTTCACGGGATATGACGGAAACCTCCTGGACAAGTTCCATTCCGCCGGTCGGGTTGTTGCCGCCGCCAAGATGGTCACCGCCGCCGACCACGTGGATTGTGATCTTGCCGGATCCGACCTTCGTCGGATGCATATAAAGACGTCCATACTGCACGTATGCGTAACCTTCTTCAGGAACGGCTGTGTACTTCTGGGTGTTGGAAGCCTTGATTGACTGCAGACCGAGAGACTCGACTGTCTCCTGCGGAACATCCACGGAAAGGTAGGTCAGGCTGACTGACGAAGTGCCGAAATAAGGGCTGAGATCGATGTATTCGACTTTGTCAAGCTTGGCGACCAGCGTAGGGATGCCCTCGATCTGCATCATCAGCTGCCATGCATCGATTGCGCCCGTGCCCATCTGATGATAATAAGGGGCCATCGGAAGGGCGGCGTGAGCCTTGTAATACTTATTGGTTCCGGCAATAGGACAGTTCTGGTACGTCTTTTCCTTAGTCACGGCTATCTTCTGGTCGATGTCGTTGGTGGAAGAAAGAATCAACTGCTTGAACTCGTCACGGTCAAACTTCTTGCCGAGTTTCTTGGCATAGCTCAGACCGAGGGCAACGACACCGGACACGTGAGGACAGGCCATCGAGGTGCCCTGCATGTAGCCGTAATCGGCATTGCCGAGGGTATTGTCAACTGTCATCTCCTCGAGTTCGCGAGGGACGGTGGAAAGCACCATGCTCTTGAAAGTGCCGGCAAGTCCCATTTCTCCGCCGGGAGCGGCAATGTTGCAGCCAGGGCCGTAATCGGTATAGTTCGTAGGCAGCATGTCGGCAGCAATCGCAGAGACTGAGATGATGTCAACAAACGCGCCCGGGTAGTGTGCGTACGGATGGTTTTCGTTGCCTGACGAGAAGATGGCTATGCCACCGTTCAGGACAGGGTTGTTCTGGCAGGCCTCGAAATAATGGATTGCATCGATCTCGGCAGAATTGCCTGCCATGTAAGCATTGTCAGTAGGAATTGCCGACGGCGTTCCGAACGAGCAGGAAATGATGGACGCGCCGTTGTCACCTGCATACTTGACCGCACGGGCTATAACGGAAGTAGTGCCGCCACCGTTGCCGGAGAATATCTGGCATGACATCAGGCGACAGCCGTCGCCCTTGCCCGAACCGCCGGCCACACCGCAGACACCGATGCCGTTGTTGTTGACAGCGGCGACTGTTCCGCCGGTATGAGTGCCGTGACCTGTATCACCGTTCTTGTCCCAACTGATCTGGTTTGTGCCATTCACGAAATTGTAGCCATACACGTCATCGACATAACCGTTATTGTCGTCATCGATGCCGTTGTTCGGGATTTCATTCTTGTTGATCCACATATTGGCGGCAAGGTCAGGATGGGTGTACTTGACGCCCTCGTCCACGATTGCGACTATGATGTCAGGGTCTCCGCATACACCGAGGGTGTTCCACACATCATACACGTTGATGTCGCCACCCTTGACGGAACCGGTGCCGTAAACAGTACCGCCGCCATTCCTGTAATGCCACTGGTCGGAAAGGTATGGATCGTTGAAAGCCCCTGTCGAGGCCTTTGTGTCAGGTGCTGCATAATATGTATCGCCGGTGACATCCTTCTGTGCGAGACAGTTGTATTCAACGACGGACACTGCCTCGACCAATGCCGACTGGCGGATCATGTCATCGACGCGGGTGCCTTCGGCTACCTTGACCTCATACCATCTGTCAAGACCGAAACGGGCCTCCAGATCTTCCTTGCCCGGTATCGAAGTGAAAAGTCTCTCGACCGACTCGACGCCCTCGACCATAAGGGATCCTATCATGGCATCGTCCGGAACAGAGGCGAACTTGACAAGGAACGAACCCCGGTCATATTCGTCTCCCAACTTCACCGTCTTGGTTTTTGCAGTCCGGAGGTCGTCGCTGAGGAGCTGGTCCTCCCTCAGGGCCTCATTGCAGGACAGTGCAAGGCAGGCAGCAAGGGGAAAAACTAAAAACGATTTCTTCATAATATTCTTCAGATTAAAAAGTAGGGCTGACCCGACGAGCGGTCCAGCCCTACAAATATAATCATTAATCAGAGATTAAAAAGCAAGATTTGCACCTTTCTGAATCGGCATGTTGCGTCCTGAGACCTTTTCTGCAGTTTTAGGAGCAATTCCCTTGGCAGAGAAGGCTACAGTTGAAGCAGCGCGCTCGAATGAAACCTCAGTGCGGACACCAACGCTATGGAGGGCAGACATTGATGCTTCAGCGACCTTGTTGCCACCATTGAACTTGACAACGTTTGCAGGAGCTCCGGACGTCTTGTAAGCAGAAGGAAGAACAATCTGGAATTTACCGTTGTTGTTTCCATAATAACCTCCATCATCATCGAATACAATCATACCCCTGGTCGGCATTGTAATGATGCCGTCAGCAAGTTTTCCAAACGGAATATTATTGGCGTCGATTACAGCAATAGAATAGTTGTCAACATAACGTCCTGCTTCAGAAACAATCGACATCATACCGTAACCCCAGTTACAACCTGTATCCTGCTGGCGGATATATACATGCTCAGGGTCAGAAGCCTCGACAACGATATCATAAGAGCTTGAGTCATCATAGTCACCAGGTTCATTGTAAGGGAATGCCTCACCATAAGGATAAACAAGCTTGTACCTGCCAGGGGTTTCATCGCTCTCCTGAATTTCAACCTCATAGGAGATTGGATCTGCACCGAAGAGAGGACCTATGATGTCATCGGTATAGAGACCTATTCCAAGGGAATGATAAGTTTCAGGATACTTTTCAGTTGAGAAGATCTGGTAAACATAATCAGCCTTCTTGCCATTGGTTCCCCATGCGAAGAGCACATAGTCAGTATTATCAGCGAGTTTGCTGAATACAGAAGAATAACCGCCTACACCATTGATAGTTGCGAGAATGCTCTCTGAGACAGAAGAAGTCGTCTTTTCATCCTCATAGCGGAGGTCTTCAATGATGACGTCCAGACCGTACTTTGCAACATCCGAGTACTTATAGAGACCAATCTTCACATCGGTAAGATTGCTGCCCCATACTGAATAAGCGTATGAATTGTACTCATTGAATCCGGCAGATGCATAACGTGCAGGAGTCGGTTCAACGGTACAGTTGATATCAACATCAGCACTGTCGTCATCGGCAGCAACGTATTCAAAGCTGACTGATGTGCTCTGCTTGGCATTGCCATCTGCATCGAAAGTCACAGCGACAAGCGTGTAAACGCCGCTCTCTGCAAGTTCGAGACCTACAGCGGAGTAGTTGACATTCTCCTCCTCATCATAAGTGAATCTGGTGACAGACTGAATGTCAGCGGCGCTACCGTCGATGATAGAATCGGCAGTCTTGCCGGCAGCAGTTGCAGAGATGGCCCCGTCAACTACGGTGTACTTGATCTCAGCGACGTCAACGCCTGTTGTGAAATAAACAGGAGAAATGCCGTCTTCGCAATAATCAGTCTCAGCCTCGATAGAGTAGTCTACACGTACGAAACCGTCAATCCAGCCTTCTGTATCAAATTCCAATCCTGTCCAACCACCGACGCCGATGATATAGAACTGGCAATTGAAATAGAAGATACCAGTTTCTGGATCATAGTATGAGCGAGGATAATTGCTACTATAGTCCTTGTAGAATTCTTCAACGCCACAAGATATCTGACCACGCATAGTCCAATAAGAGAACCAGTCAAATACATATACCGGGCTTGAGCATTCACTCTCAGCCTTTGGATAGCCCTGGTCATCATAATCCCAGCCCATAAAGTTCTGAGGAATGTCAACAGCGTTGTTCGCAATGTTCCAAGTGAAAGTGAAATCAGTCTTCATACCCCAGACTCCCTCTTCAGGATCTTCGGTATATGCAATACAAGTGCGCACGTCATTGACTTCATAGTACTTGACACGGCATTCGTGGATTTCATCCCACCATTCCTCATAGAAAGTCACAATGGCGTCTTCGCCATTAGGGTTCTGGAGAGTCTTCCACTCAACGCGGAAAGCGGAGAAATCGATTGAGATGGCTCCTTCTGCATATCTGGAAGCATACTGAGGGTCAGTAATGGTGATGGAAAGAGGATACTTGACAGCCATTTCTGCATCAGGGAAAGAAACTTCGAAAGAGGTTTCAGCCTGTCCAGCAGCGAAATGGATAGGAGAGACGACATAGATATTGTTGTCATCCTTGATATCTACAGGAACAGTTATCTCGTCGTCGGAGTTGGTACGTGCAACTGTAAATTCTACAGTTGTCGGCATGGTAGGGTCGAATGTGTGGTCGCCGGTAGTTTCCTGTACAGGGAAATACACGCCGTAACATCCGTCCACATCAGGCTCGCCAGGCTGGTAAGGAACTTCCTTCTTACAAGAGGAAGCCACAAGAGCGATGGCTGCAAGTGCCAAAAATATGTTAACTATCTTTTTCATTTTCAACTGTATTTAAAATTAGTCGGTAACACCGTCTTTAAGTGCGGGATTCTGGTCCTGTACAGGAGGAAAGCCCTCTGAGTTGTCGACAACTGCAAGGTTGGTGTTGAGCTCGTACTGAGAGAAGCGGAGAAGCCACCAGCCGTCGCGTGCTTCCATATTGAAGCGGAATGCCTCAGGGAAAGCGTTAGGGAACTTGATGCTGGAGTCGTGGAAACGAACGAGCGGTTTGCTGAGACGACGGGTGTCGTTGTTGGAGAAGCCCTCGCCCCAGAGTTCTATACGGCGCTGGAACCAGATCTTGTCGACAAGAGTCTTACCGGCTGAAGCATCGACGCTGTAAGAAGGGTCACGATAAGTCTTCACGAAGTTGGTGAGGATTTCCTTTGCTGCAGACTCGTTGTTGAGCATAGCCTGACACTCAGCCTGGATAAGAAGCATTTCCTCTACACGCATCATCGGCCAGTCCTCTTCGTTGGTCTGTGTACCCACTTCGTTGCAACCGAACTTCACGTTGGTGTAAGGGAGGTAGACAGTCTTGGAGTCGCCACCGTCATCAGCATTGGCAACGTCCGGGAAACCAGGCCATGCAAGACCGTCAAGGAGTGGAGACTGGAGGTCTTCGTCAACCCACCATCCCTTGCGGACGTCGGTGTCGGAAATCTTGTCCCACAGGATCTTGTTGATCTGTGCGTAAACCTGACATGCAGGAGCGTATGCATAAGCGGAGAATGAACGGATCCAGCCTGAAGAAGTAGCGAAAGGATACTCTGATGCAGACTCTACGGTCTGGTCATAACCCCAAAGCCAGTTGTGCTCGTTGATGTCCTTGAAAGTAGGATGGGAAACCTCCTCGATAGAAGCAGGAGTGTAGCCTGCTGCTGCCTTCTCGGCATCTGCGAGAGCTTCTGTATAGTGGCGCATATTGAGGTGAGCGCGGGCGCGGAGACCGTAAGCGACCTGCTGGTCAATCTTGCCCTTGTCAGGACGAGTGTAGCCCTCAAGATACTTGATTGCGTCGTCGAGGTCGGCGAAGATCTGGTCATAAACTTCCTGTACGGTTGCGCGAGGGTTGTTGGTGAAGTCAGTGGTCTCACCTGTCACAAGCGGAACGCAAGGGAGCGAGAGATCTGCGTCGGTCTGGTTGAACTGGAAGTAAGGTGCAAGTGCGAGGTATGCATAGGCGCGGACGGCCTTTGCCTGTCCGATCTTGGCGAGAGCCTCGGCGTTTGCCTCGGCATCCTCTGCAAGCGCTGCCTCGTCAAAGTTGGCCATGAAGGCGTTTGCATTGGCGACTGCTCCGTAAGGAGTGGCGTAGCGGATATAAGGGTTTGCGTAACTTGCGGTACGTGAAGAAAGGTCACCGCAGACTGAGAACCAGTTGTAACCGGAGTCAGCGAGAATGATGTCGGCTGCCTCGAGGTCGTTGGAGAAGTCCATCATTGCAAATCCGAAATCATCCGGACGGGCAGACATGGATCCACTGTTAGTAAGCGGCTTGCTGAGTTTGAAGAACATTCCGGTGAAGGATGCATCTGCACGCTCAGGAAGGATTGCGGTAGTCTCCTTTACCTGCTGGTCGAGCAGAGTACCACCTTCCGGAGTCACGTTTTCGATGTCAGAGCAGGCTGCGAAGGCTACTCCGGCAAAAGCAACAGCGATAAATTTATAGAGTTTCATAGTCTTATTCCTTTATAATTAGAATGTAAGAGTGATACCACCGGTAATGTTACGCATTGCTGAGTAAGAAGAGGTGTTGATACCGGATCCGGAAGTATATCCACCGATACCCATTGAGTAGCGAGGATCTACACCCTGACGGGCTGAGAGGACTGCGAGGTTCTCACCGGCTGCGTAGATGCGCAGACCTGCGAGCTTGATCTTCCTGGTCCACTTTGCAGGGAAGGTGTAACCGATAGTCACATTGTTGACGCTGAGGTAGTTGCTGCTGATGAGGTAGCAGTCGCAGGCAGTCTGGGCAACCTGTACGTCACCGTCCATACGAGGAACGGTTGTGTTTGCAGGAGCACCCGGTTCGCCCCAAGCCTTGAGGGCGTCCTTGTGCCATGCCTGGCCTGTGTTCTTCTGGCTGTGCATCAAAGCCTGGTAGCTACCGTCATAGTAACGTCCACCGAGCTGGAAGCTGAACTGGCAGCTGAAGTCGATGCCGTAAACCTGGAGAGATGTGCCGAAGCCGCCGAATACCTTAGGAAGAACTGAACCGCAGTCATACTGGGTTGCATTTGCAAATACAGTTGTTGTCTCAGTGGTGATGTTGCCATCTTCGTCTTCCACGTCACGATACCACAGTGCGCGTCCTTCGTCATCAAGACCGGCGAACTTGCGGAGGTATGCCTGGTAGAGAGAGCCGCCCTCTTTGTAAACGAATGAGCTGCCCTTGATACCTACCTCAGGAACACTCTCATCGAGGTCCAGGATGATGTTCTTGTAAGAGCTGAGGTTGAGGTTCCAGTCCCAAGACACGTTCTTTCTGCGGATGATGTTTCCGTCGAGAGAAACCTCGATACCTCTGTTGGCGATGGAGCCGACGTTGACTGGCATCACACCGGTAGGGTTACCTGCTGAAAGAGGAACGTCCTTTGAGTAGAGGAGGTCGGTGGTGATACGGTCGAAGTATTCGATGGTACCGTTGAGTTTGCCTTTCCAGAATTCGAAGTCAAAACCGACGTTGAATGAGTGTGAAGTCTCCCAGGTCAGGTCCTCGTTACCCTTATAATTGAGGACGAGTGAGTATTCCTTGGTGTCGGCATTGTATGAGTGAGTATAGTTGTCAGCGTATGGGTAGTAAGAATTGAGGTTGTCGTTACCCTGTACACCGTAGCTGGCCTTGAACTTCAACATATCGATCCATGAAGCGCCTGCCATGAAGCTTTCCTGGCTGATGAGCCAAGCCACACCGGCTGAACCGAAGTTGCCCCACTGATGACCAGGAGCGAAACGGCTGGAAGCATCACGACGGAATGAACCGCTGATGAAATAACGTCCGTCATAGTCATACTGTGCACGTGCGAGGATACCTCTCGTGAGGTAAGAGTTGCTGTTGGATGAAACGCTCTTGAAGTCGCCAGGACCGTCGGCGTTGTTGAGCTCGCCGATGAACGGGCTGAAGAGGTAAGCGTTGCTTCCGCTGAATGACCAGGTCTTGAGGTTGTACTGCTCGTAACCTGCGAGAACATCGAAATGATGGTCTGTACCGCCGAAGTCAGACTTGTACTCGGCAATGTACTGCTGGTTGATTGTGAGGTACTTTGAGTGGCTTACTGCTACGGAACCGTCTGTTGTGGAGCCTGCGAACGGGCTGTAGAGGGCATTGTAGCGGGTGTTGTCATTCATGAGACCGATTGTAGCGGAGATTGAGAGACCCTTGACAGGAGTGAGGATGATACCGGCCTTGCCTGTGATCACGTCAGCGGAGTTGTGGTTCTTGTTCATTTCGTTGTCACGAACAGCATTGCCGACGAAGTTAGGACGCTTGAAGTTGGTATTGTTGGAGTCATAGAGTCTGTAGCCGTGATCCTCGAGAATCTGGTGGTCAGGATTGTCCTCACCGCCTGCGCGTACGTACAGAGGGTAGATAGGGGCGATGTTGTTACAGATGTAGAACAAGTTGCCTGATGAACCCCATGAACCGTTGTAACCGTTGGACTGGCTGTCAGAGTGTGAGTAGCTGATGTTGGTGAGGAACTTCAACCATGACTTTGCCTGATACTCGGCGTTGACACGTGCTGAATAGCGCTTGTAGTCAGAGTTTGTGACGATACCGCCATCATCGAGGAATCCGAGGGATGCATAGTAGTTGAAACGGTCACCTGAACCTGCTACCGAGAGGTTGTACTCCTGACGGAATGAGTTGTGGAACACTTCCTTGTACCAGTCGTCCGGGGTGTAGAAGTATGTACCGTCGTCATAGCCGAGAGTGGCATTAGGGTTGAGCTTGAAGTTTGTACCGACAAGCTTCTCTCCTTCCGGAACAGTGTAGATCTGATATCCGAGACCGCCGTTGTTCTCATCGAAGAGGAACTGGTCAGCATAAGCGTAAGCCTCAGCCACGGTCTTGCCGGCATAGATCTGGGAGTTGTACATTCTCTTGTAGTGAGCCTCAATATACTCAGCAGGGTCGGAGATGACGTCATACTGAGGGATAAGGCGGCTGTTGGAACCCCACTTTGCATCGAACTTGACCATTGCGTCACCTGCCTTTGCCTTCTTGGTGGTGATGAGAACGACACCGTTCGCACCGCGCGCACCGTAGATAGCGGAAGCAGCTGCGTCCTTGAGGACTGACATTGACTCAACGTCGTTAGGGTTGATGTCGGAGATGGAGCCATCATATGGCATGCCGTCGAGGATGATGAGCGGAGCGTTGCTTGCGCTCATTGAACCGATACCGCGGACGCGGATAGTGTTCGATCCACCGGAAGCAGGGTCACCTGATGAAGAAAGGATCTGGACACCCGGAGTAGTACCTGCGAGAGCTCCGGTCACGCTTGTTGCAACGTGCTTCTCGATAGCTTCGCTCTTTACTACTGCTGCAGATCCTGTGAAAGAGCTCTTGGTCGCTGTACCGTAGGCGATGACAATGGTCTCGTCGAGGACAGTGTCTGGGGAGAGAGCTACGTTCACAACTGCACGGCCGTCAACTGCGACTTCCTGAGCAGTGAAACCGACTGCTGAGAAAACGAGAGTTGCGTTTGCCGGCACTGAGATGGAATAGTTTCCATCTGCGTCAGCGTTGGCGCCTGTCATTGTACCTTTCACCTGGAGAGATGCGAACGGCACAGGCTCGTCAGTGGAAGCGTCAGAAACGACACCCTTCACTGTAATGTTCTGACCGAAAGCCAGAGCACTTGCTGCGAGAGCCAACACTGTGAAAAAAAGTTTGATTTTTTTCATAAGCATTAAACATTAATTGAACATAAATATTGAACTTGAATATTTTTCCAAAATTCTTGAATTGCAAAATTGCGAAAAAGATTTTACACTTCCAAATACCTTTATATATAGCGCTTACAGTCTGTAGTTAATGAAAGCGAAAAAATTACAAAAAATTATTACAGACAGGGCAAAAACTATTAATATTTAGAAGCAAAACGCTCACAAACCCGTTAAATTGTAAATTTTAAAATTTTTTAAAAAAGTTTGGCACGGTATTGGCAATACATTGTTTTGACATAAATATTGATTTCATAAGCATAAAAATAGCCCGCCGTCGGTCGTGAGATCAGCGGCGGGTTCCATTTTATAAGTCAGTGTATTATCGCCCCAGTCTGACAAAGACGCTCAGAGGGAGATTCTTGCCGAAGGAGTCGCGCAGGACGAGTTCTCCGCAGTCTATCTCCTTATAGTTGGAAGGCCGGCCATCCGGGTCATCTTTCAAATTGAAAGCCTGTCTGACGACCGTCTCGCCCAGCACGGCGGAATATCCGTTGGAATATAAGTTCAGCACCATGAAACTGTCCTTGGGGGCAAGAATGGCAGCGACCTGGCGGAGCATGTCATAAAGGCACTCGTCCAGTTTCCACTTCTCGCCGTCGGGACCGTGCCCGTAAGCCGGCGGGTCAAGTATGATTCCCTGATACAGATTGCCCCTTTTTGCCTCACGCTTAGCGAATTTGAGCGCATCCTCGACGACCCAGCGGATATTGTCCAGATGGCTGTTCTCCATGTTGCCGCGCGCCCAGGTCACCACCTGGCGGACCGAGTCGAGATGTGTCACGTCGGCACCGGCCGCTTTTGCGGCGAGCGATGCCGCACCGGTGTATGCAAAAAGATTAAGCACCTTGGGCGCAGAACTCCCCTGCTCCTTGGCCTTGCGCACAAGGCCGGATGTATAATTATAAATAAAATCCCAGTTCGGGGCCTGTTCCGGGAAGACGCCGACGTGCTTGAACGAAGTCAGGCCCAGGCGCAGAGTGAAGGCAGGCCTGCCATAATGGATGTACCACTGGTCGTCCATCTTGCGCAGACGGTCCCATGTACCGCTGTCTTCCTTGCCGGCCTTGGCAAATCCGGCACCGGGCGTGAAGCGGGTATGGACGAGACGGCGCCACTGCTCTTCGGACAACGATTTATCCCACAATGCCTTAGGCTCCGGACGGGCAAGATAGTAGTTTCCGAAACGTTCGAGTTTCTCGAAATTGCCGGAATCAACGAGTTCGTAGTCTTTCCAGAGTGGAGATGGCGATTCTATTGTCATATCAGTCGTTTTTCTTGTGACGCAGATAGTGGATTCTCCAGATATAGAACACCACTATACATATTATAAAGGTAAGGACGGCTATCGACCCGGCCCACACGGCAGGCAGATGGAATCCTATCTTGTCAATGCATATATATGCAACACAGACGGCCGTCATGAAGGCTGCAGGAATCTGGGCGATGAAATAGTACAGGCCGTTCTTCTTTGTTGCAAGGTAAACGGTGGCGGTCCATAGGGTGAAGCACGCCAGGGTCTGGTTGGCCCAGCCGAAATAGCGCCAGATGACGTTGAAACCGTTCTCGTTGGCCACATTGAACCACAGGAGCAGTACGGTCACGGCGAAGATAGGCAGGGCGAGGATGAGGCGGTTGCGGCGAGGCTTCTGGTCCAGGTGGACAAAGTCTGCAAGGATGAGGCGGGCGCTGCGGAATGCAGTGTCGCCGCTTGTGATAGGGGCAGCCACCACGCCGAGAATGGCAAGTATGCCTCCGATGATGCCCAGCCAGGCCTGTGAGACCTTCGTCACGACTGCAGGAGCGGCGGCCGTAAGGTCAGAACCGACTTCGGCGGCGCCTCCGTCAAAGAAGAAATATGACGACACGGCGGCCCAGATGAGGGCGACGATGCCCTCGGTGATCATTGCACCATAAAATATAGGGCGTCCCATCTTCTCATTTTTGAGGCAGCGGGCCATTATCGGGCTCTGGGTGGCGTGGAAGCCGCTCAGGGCGCCGCAGGCAATGGTGATGAAAAGGCAGGGGAAGATAGGCTGGCCGGCCATTCCACCAAGCCCCTCAGCGGCGCCCTTGTTGGCAAGGCCGTCCCAGAGTTCAGGGATTGAAGGCCATTTGACAAAAAGGCAGACCATCAGGGCTATTGCCATGAAAATCAGCGCAAAAGCGAATATTGGATAGAACCGTCCGATAATCTTGTCGATAGGAAGCAGGGTCGCCAGGATATAATATGCGAATATGACCGCCACCCATATCATTATCGCCGTGCGGCCTCCATCGCCTGCCATTCCGCCGAGAATCAGGGCCGGGCTGTACACGAAAACGGTGCCGACGAGCAGGAGAAGGATGATGGAGAAGGCCAGCATGACGCGCTTGGTGTGGCCGCCAAGATATTTTCCGACAATTTCGGGGAGGGCTGCACCGTCATGGCGTATGCTCAGCATTCCCGTGAAATAGTCATGCACGCCGCCTGCAAATATGCATCCCAGCACAATCCAGAGGTAGGATGACGGACCGAACTTGGCTCCCATTATAGCGCCGAAGATAGGGCCGGTGCCGGCAATGTTGAGAAACTGGATCATATAGACCTTCCAGCTCGGCATGGCGACGTAATCGATGCCGTCCTGCTTTGTGACGGCCGGCGTCAGGCGGTTCGGGTCCGGACCGAACACCTTGTCCACAAAACGCCCGTACAGGAAATATCCCAGTACCAGGACGCACAGGCTGATGATGAATGAGTACATATCTTTCCGTTGTTAACGGTGCGAAGATACGAAAAATAGTGGAAATTACTGCCTTGCCCAGTATATCTTGAAGAGTTCCTCCGTTGCCAGGGATATCTTCGTGACGGAGAAGTCAAGCCCCTTCGGATATACATAGAAGGTCTCGCTCAGAGTGCTCAGGTCGATGCAGTCCCTGTGCTCCTTGATGTAGTTGTATTCGATGTGTACCGAATACAGGGCGCTGACCGGAATCTCGAGCGTCCAGTCGGCATCCTTCCACTTGCCCTCGAGACGGAATCCGTCCGCAGAATGGGTAAGATGGCCCTCACCGACATTGATGAAGCCCCTGGAGTTTGGCAGGGAATTGATCTTGCACGGGATATCGAGCCTGTATGTGCCATCGGTTATCTCCTTGCGCACGCATTCGCGTTCCCATTCGTACCAGTCAGGAACGTGCGTGAAGCGCCCGTCGCCCTGCAGGGAATGGAGTTCGCCGTACTCATCCATCTCCCATTCATGGCAGCAATGGCCGCAGGACAGGATGGTCCCCTTTGTTGTCATCCTGTACTCAGTGCCGCAGACCGGGCATTTATACAGCACGTGCTCCAGGCCTTCGGCCCTGTTCTTCTTGCGGATACGCACCTTATTGTCCTTCTGCCACTTGAAATCATCGTAACGGAAATGTTCATTGATGCGGGCATTGATCTCTTCGACAGAAAGGGTTTCTACCTCCTCGGCGGTGAGAATGCGCTTCATCTCTGCAGAAGTCTTGAGCATGCGGCTCTTGGGATTGCTCCCCTTCCAGAAAGGTGCATCTATGTGGTGTCCGTGAGTGATCAGGGTCGCTACCGGCACCTTGTACATCTTCACCACCTTGCCAAGCGACTCGGGCAGTACCGCGTTGGTGCCGCAGAGCGAGTAGCGCGCCTCCGGATAGAAGGCGACTATCTTGCCCCTGTCCAGCACCTTGCGCATGTGCCGGATGATCGAGATGTCGTTGGTGAACTTGCGCTTTCCGATACAGCCGACTCCCCTCATGAGCCATTCCCGCCCGATGAATCCGTCCACAGCCACGATGTAATAGGCCTGGTGTGGGAACGTGGCGACCGTGGCCACCATGAAATCATAGAAGGCGTTGTGGTTGCAGAGGAGAATATATGGGGCCTTGAGGTCTTCCGTGGATGTGCGGATTATCTTGCTGCGGTGCAGCCAGAATACAGGAAAGCAGAGGAGCCATACAATGGGTCTGAGATACCATTTGACAGGGATGGGATCTTTCAAGAGGTCGAATCTCTTTACTTCAGGTATAGGGAACATGGTGGGCATGGGTCCGGTTGGTAGGTTTAGGTTCCGCAAAGATAATTGAATATCTTGAAAATGTTGATATATTTGTGCTTACAATCATGAGATATATGAAAAAGGCCAATTCTGTCATCTTCTTACTTTTTGCAAGCGTTCTCGGGTACGCCCAGGGGACCAGGCAGCTGGACAGTCTGAAATACGTTCTGCCGGAGTTCAAACAGGGCACGGTCATATTTGCCGACAAGAGCATGAGCAGTGGTCTTCTCAACATATCCCCTATTGACCAGTCGGTCTATTGCATTGACAGCCAGGACACTCTGTACGTCACCGGCAACCCCGACATCATCAGCGTGAGTGCAGACAGAAGGTCTTTCTTCAAATGGAAAGATGCTTTTGTGGAACTGGTGATCTCGGACGGTGGTGTCGGAGTGGGCATTATCCGCGTTACCAGCAAGGTGAGCAATGTAAAGATGGGCGCATACGGCATGTCATCCTCGACTTCCTCCATCCAATCCTATTCCGTCGATGCATCCACAGGGACACTCAGGAGCCTTATCATCGATGATCCGCGCAATTATTCGCACAAGGTGACCCCGTGCCTGTTCAAGTCCGGGAAATTCTTCCCTGTAAGCAAGAAGTCGTTCGAAAAGCTCTTCCCGGACAAGAAGGAGTTCATCGAGAGTGTGTGGGCGGAGCGCGGCATCAACATAGCAGACGTGGGGGCTGTCATAGAGTTCTATAAGGAGTTGGGGAGGTAAAGGGTTTTCACTCTGGCGGCCTTACTGAGCTAGGACAGGTAACGCCTGACCAATTCTATCTTCGTCTCATAAGGCATCCTGTCAAGACCGGCGAGCTTGAGATCCCTGGTCTCAGGTTTGTTCGAGGCAAACACATGGCGATGCTCCCATCCATCTATCACGGCATACATATGGACATTGCCGCTCTCCGTCTCCTCGAAGCGGATCGAGCTGATTGTCCTTCCATCTTCCAGGGTGAACGGATTGAACGGGGGCAGTATCCAGCCCTGCATCTTCTCCGAATATTCCTCAGGCAGCAACCCTGAAATGAATTTTTCTATCGTATCTATCCATTGAGGGAAAACTCCACGTTCCGATGCAACCTTCCTCCACTGCGTCAGAGCACTGCATACCGAATCGAGCGACTGCTTCGCATTCCTGATCCCGCAGGCATCAGCAAAGGCCACCAGGTCATCGTATCCCAATCCCCTGGTCTTTCCAAGCAAAGACCGGCTGTGGTATATCAGATCTGGGCTATAGACGGGAGCAGTGAATGTCACGTCATAGGCAGGAGCAAGGTCCCATTTCCCATCGCGCGACATGATGAAACTGACATTCTTGTCGTGGTCGTCCGTGTTTCCAGAAAGGACATCGAAGGCCATCCTGCGGAAGATTTCCTGCACACGGTTCTCACCGAGACCGAGGTCCCGGCACACGTCGAAAAGTTCCTCATACGATTTGACATGTGGCTTTATGGCAGCCAAAGTCTGCGTGTACTGCCTGTCTCCGTTCTGCCTGTCGAACCGCTCCGTCAGGAAGTGGTTGACTCCCTGTACACGAAACAGGTCGGACGGCATCATGCGTATGCCGCACAATGTGAGCATATCATAGTATGCAGCTTCTATCTCCGCTGAAGGGAAGTCATCACGTTCATTGAATTTGAGAATGTAATACTTGAAGCCTTCTTTATCCAATCCCATTATCTGCCCGGAGCGGATTTCCGTACGTTCTTCATTCATGGCGACAATTGCCTTCTTCCGCTGACCACCGGCCGAAGTGCCGACAAGATACAGACTTTGCAAAGTTATTTCCTCTTCTGCAAGAATACGGGCCGCAGCTCTGTCATCAGTGATTTTCGAGGCAAGCTCTATGATTTCATCAATTTCAAGCGCAGCTGTAGACATGGCAACATCCTCCTGGGGATAGAATTCCAGGGCGCCCATCCCGCGTGAGCCGATGAAGGCGAGCTTGTGCACCGGGGAGACCTTCTCCGGATCGTGCCCGTTCTTCTGTGCCCATGTGACGAACACATCGTTTCCCCACTTGTCCGGAAGGGAATCAGATATGAAGGGAGGAAGGCCACAATACTTCTCGATGTCCGCCCTCTCCCGGCTACCCTCCACAGGAATTGCAGCATTGACTGCAGACGTAGACATATCAAGGGGAGACACGTCAAGGCCTCCGGCAAGGAATTCCTTGCTGTATGCGAATACGGACACACCTTTTCTCTCGTCCCAGAAAAGTCTGCCAACCTCATTGCCCCAAAGGACAACCTTCAGCGTCATGAAAGACGGTGCGTGTTTTTTTGCTCTAGCCATTTCTCTTGTGCTTTATCCGTTTAACTTTCACTCCCCTGTCATCCATCAGATATGGAGAGAACGGAATCTCGGGAAGGAGAAGGTCCACCCTCTCAACCATCCCGACAGCCCTCATCAAGTCTATCACCGTACGGAGCGACACGTTTGCGAGCCGTCCGTTCTCAAAATTGTATACCGTCGTCTTGGAGACTCCAGCCAGATCCGCAGCCTCCTGCTGCGTAAGCAACGCGGCCTGACGGTATTCCCTGAAACGTTCGGCGACAAGGACAACTATATCTGTACTTGAAAGAGTCTTCGAAAACTGCATAAACAAAACTTTTTGCAAATATAAGGAAAATTATATTAATAGATAAAGTTTTCTTTTATTTATAAGAAGTCTTATACTTATTTTACCACACCTCTCCGGGATTTGCGCGGCCGCCTGGCGGCCTTGCACATCCCCGCCCGCCTGCGGCGGGGCGGTGCAAAACGACACGAAAAAAGGACGCTCAAACAAGTTTGGCGTCCTTTCCGGTCGTTTTGCGGAGAGATGGGGATTCGAACCCCAGATACGATTTTGTCGTATACACGCTTTCCAGGCGTGCCTCTTAAGCCACTCGAGCATCTCTCCAATGGGACTGCAAATATAGTGATAAATTCACAATCCGCAAGAGGGTTGCACTAGATTCCGAGAGTTGACTTCAAATGGTCTTCCAGTTCGGAGGCGAGAGTGTCGCGGCCGGCCTCGCGGAGAATGTCGGCCGTGTAATAGACAAGTTCGCAGTTGCTCTCGAAATCATCCTTGGCATAATCGTAGAAGCCCAGGTAGAATTTGGCTGAGGCACCGAGCTCGTCCACGAAGCGTTCGGCAAGGGCATCTGCCTTGTCCGCCTCTCCACAGTTGTAGTACAACTCAATCATCTTCAGGACCATATACTCATTGGAGAAGCCGAGTTCGCTCATGACGAGCGGGAAATTCTCCTCCGGCATCACCTTCTGGCACTTGTCGAGCATCTCGATGGCCCAGTCGGTCTTGCCGGCCTTGAGGAACTGGTCGGCAGCGGTGGTGAACAGCTGGCGCTGAGGCATCACGCCGCAGAATGTATATGTGTTCTGGTAGTCAACGAACCAGTCCGTGCGGCTGATCGCATCCCACCGGTACACTTCCGTCATCTTGTGGTACAGGTCGTCCACATCGACAAGGCCCGGCTCTGCGCTCCTGGTCTTGTTCCTGATAGGCACGAATCGGTATGAGAATCCGTCATAAAGGAAATACTCCTTTATACCCATATTGATGTCGCCGCCCATGCCGAGAAGGTTGAGAGGACGGTCCCAGTTGTAGTTGCTGAGCAGGTCGAGCATGAACAGTTCGCCCTTGCTCAGATATGACTTGTCCGGCGAAATGCTGAACACAATCTCGTCAGGGATGCGGTCTGCCATGGATTCCGGGACAATGCCGTATTTGAGACAGTTCTCCTTGTTGACCGGCATGCTGATCTTGTGGGACATGATGTAGTCGATCTTCTTGCCGCTGACGGTGGCCATCTTGGCGTCCTTGTGCTTGAAGATGGTCATCACGTCGGAGATAGGCACGACGTCATCACGGTCCTTGACAGGCACCCAGTCGTTGGTTCCGTACAGGTACTGTTCCAGACCGACGGTCAGAGGAAGCGGGGCTGACTCGTTGCATGCCCATTTCATCTGGTCGATATGCCAGTCGGTGCCGAGCAGGGACGTATTCACGATACGAACGTCAGGGCGGACACCCTCGACCTCCTGGGCATACCAGAGAGGGAATGTGTCATTGTCGCCGTGGGTGACGAGAATACCGTTCCGGCCCACCGAATTGAGATAGTTCTTCGCGATCTCGACTGCCGTGTAACGGTTGCTGCGGTCGTGGTCGTCCCAGTTCTCTTCTGCCATGAGGACAGGCACGCCGAGACAGAGAAGGGTGCAGGCAGATGCTGCGGTGACATAAAGTTTGCCGGAGGCGTTCTTCTTGTCAAGCCTTTCCTCGATTATCTGATAGAGCGCAGCGACGGCCAGTCCGATCCAGATGCAGAACGCATAGAACGACCCCGCGTAGGCATAGTCGCGCTCGCGCACCTGATAAGGCGGCTGGTTGAGATAGAGCACAATGGCAATTCCGGTCATGAAGAACAGCAGGAACGTCAGCCACGATCCCCTCTTGTCGGCCGCGAACTGATAGAAGATGCCGATCAGGCCGAGCAGCAGAGGGAGGAAGAAATAGTGGTTCTTGCCCTTGTTGTTCTGGAGATATGCAGGTGCATCGCTCTGGTCTCCCAGATGCGCGTTGTCAATAAACTTGATGCCGCTCTCCCAGTTGCCCTCGAAAAGCTGGCCCGGAGACGGGCTGTGGATGTCGTTCTGACGGCCCACAAAGTTCCAGAAGAAATATCTCCAGTACATCCAGTTGAGCTGGAAGTCAAAGAAGAAGGCAAGGTTCTGTCCAAAGGTAGGCTTCTTGTACCTTGCATCAGGGACGACTTTCCCGCCGCCGTTCATGTAGCTCTGGTAGAAGCGGATATACTTCTCGTCGGAGTCGCTCCACATGCGTGGGAAGAACATCTTGCCGGCAGCGTCATACTTGATGGTGCCCGGAGTGTCCACATGGACATATTTACCGTTCACAGGGGCCCAGTATTTAGGGAATGACACTTCGTACGGCGCTCCGAAATACTGTCCATAAACCAGAGGCGTGCTGCCATACTGTTCGCGTGAAAGGTAACGGACCAGTGTGTACGGGTTGTCAGGCTGGTACTCGTTGGTCGGGGTCTTGGCCACCGAACGGATAATGCATATCGTGAACAGGGAGAACCCTATCACAATCATCGTGAAACAGAGAAGGACAGTGTTCCAGAAGGCCTGCTGCTTCTTGAGGGTGCGGAACAGCCCCCAGAAACACAGCACAAAAAGGGCCAGCATGAAAAATGCCGCGCCGGAATTGTATGGAAGTCCGAACGAATTGACGAATATGCGGTCAAACCCGGCCGCCATCTTCGGCAGGAGCGGGATGATCACGAACAGTATGAGGGCAAGGATGACGCATGAAACCGCGAAAATGCCGACATGCTGCCAGAATGTATAGCTGCTGTCCTCGCGTTTCTTGAAATAGAACATGAAGACAAGGCAAGGTATGGTGAGCAGGTTGAGAAGATGGACACCGATGGACAGTCCCATCAGGAACGAGATGAGCACGATCCAGCGGTTGGCGTATGCCGTGTCGGCCTGTTCGTACCATTTGGTCATTGCCCAGAACACCATCGCGGTGAACAGGGATGACATCGCATAGACTTCACCCTCGACAGCCGAGAACCAGAATGTGTCGGAGAAACAGTATGCAAGCGCGCCTACAAGGCCGGAACCGAAAATGGCGATTGCACGGCCCGTGGTGTATGTTCCGTCATCTGACGGCTTCACAATCCTCCTTACCAGGAAAACAATGGTCAGGTAGAGGAAGAATATGGTGAATGCAGAGCAGACAGCACTCAACGAATTGACAGCGACTGCAGCGTGTGCCCCGTCGGTGAACATCGTGAAGAAACGTGCAAAAAGCTGGAATACAGGGTTTCCCGGCGGGTGACCTACCTCCAGTTTGTATGATGAAGCGATGAACTCGCCACAATCCCAGAACGACGCCGTCTGTTCGATGGTGAGGAGATATGTCACAGCGGAGACGACCAGCGCGAAGGCAGCCGTGACCATATTCCAAAGTTTGAATTTCTTGTTGTCCATAATCTGCAAAGATACAAAGGAAATCGTTATATTTGCAAAAATTACACCACCATTATGGCAGACAACGACTGGAAGAAAAGATTGGGAGTGGTTTTTTCGACAAATCCTGATTTTACATACGAGCAGGAAAGCACCGTGCAGCAGGATACCCTTGAGCCCGGCAGGCAGAATCTGCGTGTCGGAATCGACAGGAAAGGCCGTGGAGGAAAGCAGGTTACGCTCGTGACCGGATTTGTCGGCACGGATGATGACCTGGCCGAACTTGGCCGTACCCTGAAGGTGAAATGCGGAGTCGGAGGCACGGCGAAAGACGGGGAGATCGTCATTCAGGGCGATTTCAGGGACAAAGTGGTGGACATACTCCTCAAGATGGGATATAAAGCAAAACGAAGCAACTGATGTTCAGCCTTTTACAGGACATACCGATGATTCCCGCCGAGGGGGCGTTCCGCAGCGGTCACCTTGAGATGCCGACCGACACCACGGGGCTTGCCACCGGCCTGACGGCCAAGCAGTGGGACGAGCACGCCCTGCTCTGCATATTCGGGCTGGTGACCATTGTCGTGGCCATCATAATGTTGCAGAGGATTGTTGACATCATCCCGTCCCTGATTGGATGTGCATGGAGAAGCAAGGAGTGCATCAACCTGGAGGACAGCGCACAGCTCAGCCGTGACCGCGACCTCATCGCATACATACTGATTGTCCCTTTCTGCCTGTTGTGGAGCACCCTGAAAATCTGGACCCCGGGCAGGGTGGGCACATTCACTCCGACCTTACAGTTCCTGGTCTTCCTCGGAGTATTCCTTTTATATATAGGAGTACGCCTGTGCATAAACATATTCCTCAGGCCGGGCGGCATCAGCCACAAGGCATTCGCGGCAGGCAACAAGACATTCCGGACATTTTTCGTGATGAGCACCCTGCTCGGAATGGCAGCAGCCGGCATAATGATGCTCTTCCATGTGGATTTTGGGACTATAAAGAATGTAATCCTTTGGGAGACAGCATTCTTCTATTTGATTTTCATCATCCGGAAAATTCAAATATTTCTTTCGGGAAGTTCGATATTCTCAACATTTTTGTATCTTTGCGCCCTTGAATTTTTACCGACCGCCCTGTTGGTGGTTCCGGCAATACTTTTTTAGAAGATGGCAGTAAAGAAAATTCTCATATCGCAGCAGGAGCCGCAGGTCATTGCGCCATACGCTGCCTTGAAGGACAAATATGGCGTGGAAATCGATTTCAGGCCGCTTTTTCTGATTGAGCCTCTCACCTCGAGAGAGTTCAGAACACAGAAAATCAACCTCGCGGAATTCACTGCAATCGTATTCTCCTCCAAGTCCACGATCGACGCATATTTTGCAATGTGCGAAGAACTCAGAGTGAAGGTGCCCGAGACAATGAAATATTTCTGCTCGACAGAGTCTGTCGCCAAATATCTCCAGAAACACATCGTTTACCGTAAAAGAAAGATCTTTTTCGGCAACGGCACACCGGAATCCATCATCTCCGAGATAGGCACAAAACATGGCGGAGAGAAATTCCTTGTGACGACATCGGAGAAGATCGACACCGACATCACACGGGCATTCACTGCAGCCAAACTGCCTTTCACCCCGGCCATCTTCGTGAAGCCCGTTTCCCAGGACATCAAGGACATCGACCTTGATGCGTATGACGTGGCAGTACTGTACAACAAAGCCGACGTCAAGTCCATTTTCGAGAACAAGCCAGACTTCACACAGGGTAGCATCAAATTCATAACATTCGGAAAATCAGTGGTAAAGGCAATGGAAGAGGCCAATCTCACAATAGAGATAGCAGCTCCGACCACAGAAGTTCCTTCAGTGGTGAAAGCCCTCGAAATCTTTATAGCAGACAATGCCTGACACACTTTCCAAGGAGGAGAGAATCTACGGCAGGAAGGACATCGAAGAACTTCTTGCCGGCGGGCGTTATGGCAGTGCAGGCTTCATCCGCTACTGTATCAGAAAAAACACAGGACTCGACAAGAGCCGTATCATGGTGTCAGTCCCGAAGAAATACTTCAAGAGAGCAGTGAAGCGGAATCTTCTCAAAAGAAGGATACGCGAAAGTTTCCGGACACAGAAAAATCTGATAGCCCAGCCGGCGGACATTCTGTTCACATACAACTCCAAGGAGGTGCACTCCTTCGAGGAGATCCGCGCAGCAGTGGCAGAGATACTCAGCAAGAATTGACCACAATGGCAGACAGAGAGAAAATAAAACAGGTGGTGAAGGACATTTTCAACTGGCCTTTCATCGCCCTTATCAAGTTCTACCGCGTCTGCATCTCGCCATACAAGCGTCCCTGCTGCCGTTTCACTCCGACATGCTCGCAGTATGGCCTGGAGGCCTTCAAGAAATACGGTCCGATCAAGGGTTTCTGGCTCACATTCAAGAGGGTTTTGCGCTGCAATCCATGGGGCGGAAGCGGCTATGACCCGGTTCCATAATCGGTCAAATGTTGTTTTATTTAAAAATTTAAAAATCAAATTTGTGGCAATTAGGTGCCTACAACGCATAAAACAACATTAAATACAACAAATCATACAACAACAACACGATTTCTATGACCGACCTTTGCATCGGTTAAGAATCTTATTCGTCTCACTTGTTTATATACAAGTAAAATAAAAGGGAAGCCGTGACGGTTTCCCTTTTATTTTATATTGCCGTGACAGGTTCCCCTTAGTCAAGTTTGAGCACAGCCATGAAGGCGGACTGAGGGACTTCGACGGTGCCGATCTGGCGCATGCGCTTCTTTCCCTGCTTCTGCTTCTCGAGAAGTTTTCTCTTTCGGGTGATGTCACCGCCATAGCACTTGGCCGTCACATCCTTGCGGACCTGGCGGACAGTCTCGCGGGCAATGATCTTGGCTCCGATGGCTGCCTGGATGGCGACATCGAACTGCTGGCGCGGGATAAGTTCCTTGAGTTTCTCGCACATCTTGCGGCCCACCTCATACGCGTGGTCCTGATGGATAAGGGACGAAAGCGCGTCTGCAGGCTCGCCGTTGAGCAGGATGTCCAGTTTGACGAGCTTGGCCTCCTTGAACCCTACGAGGTGATAGTCAAATGACGCGTAACCCTTCGATATGGATTTCAACTTGTCATAGAAGTCGAAAACGATTTCTGCAAGCGGCATCTCGTATGTGAGTTCCAGACGGTCGGCAGTGATGTAGTGCTGCTTGATGAGCACTCCCCTCTTGTCGAGGCAGAGTTTCATTATCGGCCCATAGAAATCGGACTTGGAGATGACCTGGGCGCGGATATACGGCTCTTCGATGTGGTCGTTGAGGGTGGGGGCGGGCAGACCTGAAGGATTGTGCACGTCCAGGCATTCGCCCTGCGTCGTATATACCTTGTATGACACGTTCGGCACTGTCGTGATGACGTCCATGCCGAATTCGCGGAAAAGTCTTTCCTGCACGATCTCGAGGTGC
>JAZRVQ010000030.1:0-22233 GCA_045599265.1 Candidatus Cryptobacteroides sp.
TGTCTGTAGCTCATCTTGTGCTCCTGGCAGTATGCGTCAATCTCCAGGACCTCTTCGCGTGTCATCATAAGCCTTTCCTTTTTTATGCAAAGGTAGAGGGCCTTGAGACACGCTACAAGACGTACTTCGTCGGAGGCTTACATAAATTCAGTCGGCACAGCACGTCCACATTTCGGCTGGTGCCGGCCGACACTGCGGACAATAAACAAAAAGAGGCCGACTCTTTTTGACACGAACCCCGAAAGTTAGACAAAAAACTATCGGGGTTCACATCATTTTAGCCGACCTCCTTAAGCTAATAAAAGTGATAACTAAAGTTCCATCTCGATGACATCGCCGGCGCCGTCGGTGTACGTAACCTCGGCCTTGATGAGAGATGAAGTCTCGGTCCATTTGACGGTGTCAACGACCTTGCCGGCACCTGGAACAATCTCCCACTCGCCCGCATCGTCCTTGTCGATGTAACTGTAACCGTTGGCACGGACTGCATTTGCAGGACCCATGAGGACAGCTGAGACAAGCAGATTGCCCTTACTCTTGAGACTCTGCCAGGTGGCATTGGAAGTGGAATAGCGTGCTGAATATCCACCGCCTTCAACCCATGGACCTGCATCCACTGCAAGAGGATAGCCGGTTTCAGGGTTGTTGACGCCATATCCGACATAGACGTCCATGTTGTCGGGTATAACGATTCCGGCAGAAGAAATGTTCACGGTGTTCCAGCCGCCGAATACAGGGTCCGGGACTACCTGGGTGAGCACGCGGGACTTGCCGATCTCGACGAGCGCCACAACAGATGCAGCACCTGTATCGGCAAGATAGAAGGATATGGCCTGGATGGCGCTGCCCTTGTACTCTGTAAGTTCTTCCGGAGTGTACTTGACTGCACCCATGATGGAGATTCCCTTGCCCCAGCCTGTAGATGAGGAATATGCACCGTACTTCTCAAGACTTGTGAAATTGTCGTCAAAGACAGAGAAAAGCACGAAATTCTGGGTGTTCCCGCCCTTTGTCACACTGATGGCCACCTCCTGGTCCTTGTAGTCCTGAAGGGTCACGGAAAGGGTGAATTCAGTGTCGGAGATACCCTCAAGAGAGAAAGAGTACTCACCCTGCCAGTCTGTCACAGTCTCGGCGCGGTACGAGCTTGTCCTTGAGGCAAGCGTCACCTTGGCACCCTCGAGATTGTTGCCCCACAGGTCCTTCACAGTACCTGAAACGCTGTTGATGACGGAAGCATTGACAGTGAACGTCACATTGGTGTTGTCGAAACTGATATTATTGAGTATTATATCGTTCTCGACACCTGCCCATGACGTGCCTTGGAAGGTCCTGACATTGCTGGAGCCGGGGAACGGGTATGACGAAGTGCTGTAATATGAATCCTTTGCAGGCACGATGTAGTAACACTGGTGGTCGGAATAGCAGTTGATGCCGGTCCAACTGTCCCAGCGCTGCCTGGCAGTCATGCCATGGACTTTTGTTTCCGACTGGTCCACGTGATACACAATCATTCCGTTGCTGATGTATTTGTCCCAGGAATGGTAGTCACGTGTCTCAAGAAGGAAATATTCGCCCGGATTCTCAGTGGAAATCCTGTATGCCTGTTTGTTGCGGATCGGCGCCAATGTGTAGCTGCCGCCCGTCATGATTTCGGTCGGCTTGTCCATCCAGCCGAGAAGGTTGCGCTCGATGGCGCTGAGATATGGAGGAGTGCGGCCGTCGTTGTTGTAGCTGCCCTCGTCCATAAGGGAGAAGTTATAGACGGCATAACCATAACCATTCTTTTCGTAGTCAGTGTCATAGAAGTCAGGAAGACCTATCACGTGGCCGAACTCGTGGCAGAATGTACCGATACCGCACATATTGCTTCCGATTGAATTCTTGTATTCGGACGTACAGGCGTAGTCATACACCCTCACACCGTCAAAATATGCACTATAATAATAAAGTGACCATGCATGAGGCCAGATGGTATTGGCTCCGCCGCCCTCTGCCTCGTTGTGACCGGCATAGTAGTAGAACACCTGGTCCACATAACCATCGTTGTCATGGTCGTATTCGGCGAAATCGACCTGGGCATTTACTTTCTGACAAGCCTCATACAGGGCCTCATCAGGATGCGCGTCGCTTCCATAAGCATCATTTCCGCCATAGTATGAAGCACTCTTTGAAAGGGTGATAGGGCCTACAACATCGAAAGTCGGCGAGAATATGCCGTCCGAATTTTCATAATAATAGTCCCTTGCCGAACCGGTGCCGCCATTTGTGGAGTAGCCCTCCTGGTTGAGGAGGTTGTAGAACGCCTGCTGCGGGTTTGACACAGTGAACTTCGTGTCCGAGAACTCGATAAGGAGCACAAGGAAATGGTTGGAGCCCTGTGTGAGCGCCGATGAAGCACGGTTCTGCTCTCTCACGCGCCTGGTGCTTTCACGGGTTATCCTGACATTTGCATCAAGCACAGGGACAGTTCCGCCCGGACGGTAGAAATTGTCCTTGTCAAGTTTCAGGACTGTCTTTTCGTCCTCGGTGGTGACCCAGTGACGAAATTCGTCACCATGTATGCGGATACGTATTCTGGTGCCGTCAGGCTGTACATATTCAACGGTCTTGCGCGGGGCCTTGATTGCGCTTGCCGGCACAGCAAATGCCAGACAGGCCAGCAATATGACTATATATCTCAAATTTCTCATACTCTTACTTCTTGATAATCAAACCATAACCATCCTCGCTGTAAAGCCAGGCCCTTCCGTCCCCGACCTTGATGGCAACGACATTGAGGCCGGTGCCGGTCTCGACAGGCATGTCCTTCTGATTGTGATTGAGGGTGATACCGAAACCGTCACCTTCAGCGATGGAGACAGGAACTCCTCCGAATTCAAGGAATGTCTCTGCGACAGGGTCCTGAATGCGGAATGAGTACGTCTGGCCGTCCTTTGCTGAATAAAGGCCGGTCTGGTCCACGCCCTTTGTGTATACAGCAAGCGGAGTGCCGTCCACCAGATAAAGTCCATAGACATCAATGCCGGCGAATGCTGCACTGCCCGCCTCCTGAACCACCTTGAATGTGTCGGACAGGGCGGAATTCTTGTCATAGACAGTGAAAACGGCCTCACGAGGCTGCAGGCTGTAGTTCGGAGACACAATAAAGCGGAGCTCGTCATAACGTACGGCATAGCTGCGACCGTCGGCGGACTTGCCGTCAAGAACATATGGCGTTATCCAGTCAACTGCCGGCCATACTATCTCGTATTCGACATTGGAGCGCAGGTCGACACTGCCTTCTCCTCCCTCGGCGCTGAAGTCAATTCCGCCTGATGTCGCCCCCTGTACGAAATCGACAAATGCGAGCACGTCGCACTCCGCCTGCCAGATGGTCACTGTCTCGGTGACGGTCTCGCTCTTGAAGGTTATTTCACAGGAGCGTGGATCCTCGTCGCGGTTGGCGCTGATGCGGAAAGTCTCCTCAAACTGGTTGAGCGCCTTTGTCTGGAGCCTTTCCACCCAGTCGGCGCTAATCTCAACCGAATAGTTGACGTTGGTCTGGAGATGTATGGTGATGTCCTGACCTCCGTTGGAGAGTTCGAACTTGTCCCGGTCCTTCAGGATGGCGTCAGTCTGCTTCTGGACGACGGTAAGGTAGAACACATTGTTGGATGTGGTGACCTTGACAAGGGCCGTGCGGTCCCCGACGTTGAGGTTTTCATCCTTGGCGCAGAGGGTAATCTCGCTGGCGCCGGCCTTGCCTGATGCCGGGCTGATAGTAAGCCAGCCAGGGTCAGTGGACACCTGCTCGGACGAACCGTTTCTGCCACCAACGACGCTTGCAACCCATGCCGCCGGTGCATTCAGGGTCACGGTCTTTGACTCGGTGCCTGTCAGGACAATGTGAGTCTCGGACACGACCGAAGACATACCCTGCTGAATCACAGGCACTTTATGATATAATGTCCCGGACTGGACGATGACCGTGTCCGCCCTTTCCTCTGATGTCTCGTTCAAAGTGACGGAGACACTGACAAGTCCGGTTTCGGGATCGGCGCTTTCCAGACGGGCCCAGGAGCCGGACGCCATGGAGGCGGACCATTCCTTGTCACAATTGACTTCAAACTGCAGGCGCTGGGCGAGCGAATTGATTTTAAAGGCTGAAGGCTCGACATCGAACACCTTTGGGTTGTGACGGGCCGGATTGTCGATGCATGATGACACAACGGCCATCAATGCAACAATGGGGAATAAAAACTTTTTCATAATAAATACAAAATTACAAAAGAATGCTGCGAAAACAAAACATATTTCATATATTTGCAGCCGCAAAAAAAGCACACGCTTTTTGGTGCAATGGGTACCGGTCACGTACCGGGATGAGTAACACATTTTTACAAACAAAACAATGAAGCACATTGAACTTAAAGGACAGCTCCGCCAGACCGGCAACAAGGCTGCCATCAAGGCCATCCGCCGCCAGGGTCTCGTACCTTGCAACCTCTATGGAAACGGTATCGAGAACGTCATTTTCACAGTTGACGCAAGAGACCTCAAAGCCGTCACCAACACTCCTGCATCCTACCTCATCGACATCGTCCTTGACAATGGTGAGAAGTATGTCGCCATCCTCCACGAGGCTCAGTGGCATCCTGTAACTGACGAGGCTCTCCACATGGACTTCCTCGCCGTTGCTGACAACAAGCCTGTTGTGATCGCAGTTCCTGTAAAGGTAACCGGCCACTCTGAGGGTGTAAAACTCGGTGGTAAGCTTTCTGTAGCTGTCCGCAAACTCAAAGTCAGCGCACTTCCTGCAAACCTTCCTGACGAGATCGAGGTTGACGTAACGTCCCTCCAGATCGGCAAGCAGATTTCTGCAGGTGACCTCCACTTCGAGAACTTCAACATCGTTTCTCCAAAGGCCACCATCATCTGCGCAGTCAAGGCTACACGCGCAAGCGCAACTGCTGCAGCTGAAGAGTAATGAACTATCTTGTTGCAGGTCTGGGCAACATCGGCGCAGAGTACGCCGGTACCAGACACAACATGGGGTTTATGGTATTGGATGCCTGGGCTCAGGCGTCCAATACTTCTTTTACTCCCGGAAGGTATGGGAGCATCGCCGAGATTTCCCACAAGGGAAGGAAGTTCATCCTGCTCGAGCCATCCACTTACATGAATCTCAGCGGCAAGGCTGTGCGCTACTGGCTGAACGAGGCGCACGTCCCTGTCGAGAACCTGATCGTTATCTGCGATGACCTCAATCTGCCGTTCGGCACTCTGAGGATGCGCAAAAGCGGAAGTTCCGGCGGTCACAACGGCCTCAACAACATCAACGAGATGCTTGGCACCGAGAACTACGCCCGCATCAGGATGGGCATAGGCAACGATTTCCTCAAGGGGCAGCAGATTGACTTCGTTCTGGGCAAGATAAGTCCGGAAGAAGAGGCCATGATGCCGGAACTTGCCAAAAAAGTTATTCAGGGCTGCAAGGACTTCGCCTTTGTCGGAGCCGACAGAGCGATGAACAGTCTGAACACCAAGACTAAATAACCAATTTTTTTTCGCAAAAGTTTTGGTTTTAAAGAAAATTTAGTAACTTGCACAAGATTTTCGTAACACACTATTGTTTAACATATTAAAATCTACCAAAAATGAAAGAACTTGTAGATCAGATCAAAGCTGAAATCGATGTTTTCACAAAGAACGTTGACGCTCAGGTTGAGAAGGGCAACAAGGCTGCAGGTGCTCGCGCACGCAAGTCAGCTCTCAATCTCATGAAACTCATGAAGGATTTCCGCAAGGCTTCTGTTGAGGCTAGCAAGTAATTCCTGCAAAAAATTGCAAAAAAAGAGGATGTCCATGCAACATTCTCTTTTTTTTTGCATCTATATAGCAAGGTTTAGGTTTTAGTACACGTTAAGGGGCCGCTGCTCGTGAGAGTTGCGACCCCTTTATTTACTCCCTCATATCCCCCTACTACTAGGGGGAAGCCGGCCTTGAAGCCTTTCCGACTTTTGCCTTCGTCAAAAGTCACGGCCCGGCCGCGCTGCTGGTGCAGCGTTTTCGCATTTACAAAACCATACGGCCAGGAGAAAGCGAAATTCTGGCAAAATCTTGGAGAAATCACGAAAATAACACGTTTTCTCCTAAAATATGCCGGATTTTTGCTCTGAAAGGATGGCAATGGGACTTCGGACCGGTACGCACCTGTCGGTGCTTACGGCCGGTCCGCTGATGCAGCGATTGCTACATTATGATCTTGATGTTGTCGAGCCAGACTGTGTTGCCGACGCCGCCGTAGAAGGCTTTGCCATAACTTGTCAGGAATTTGACGATGAGCACGTTAGGGGTCTCGTCCGGAGCGGCCCAGCCCTCTTCGATGATCTTCACGTTCTTGCCTTTGCTGTTGATGCAGTGAAGGTCCTGTTCGGTGCCGTTGAGAAGGCCCATGTAATCCTTATAGTACGACTCCCCGGTGATGTCGCCGTAATGGACCTGGATCTGATGTCCGTTGATCCAGTCGCAGGACTTGGTGATTCTTTCGATGCCGGTGCCCACGCGCAGCGCATGTACGTTGCCGTTCTCGTCTTCCCAACGTTTCTGGAGGATGATGGCGAACTCTGCATAGTCAGGATAGCCCATCTTCTTCAAAGGAGAAAGTCCAGTGCCGCGATACACCTCACAGCCCACAACTGCCTTGTAGTCAAACTGAAGGGCCTTCGGGCGCCCGGTGAAAGGGATGCCGTAGAGAGGCTTGGACATAGGGTCCTTCGTATCCCTGATAGGCTCAGGAAGCTTGCCGAGCAGGAACGCACCCTGGCAGACAACGTCCATATTGATCATTCCGGCCACCTTGACTTCCTCGATGTGGGTCTCGAGCCTGATGCACCAGCCGTTGCCGCGCTTTTCCGGGAAATCGGTAACACTGCACTTCTCGATGCCGGCTACATTGGCATACACGTCATTTGTTCTCCAGAGATAGTAGGACGGCGCGTAGAATGCCTTTGACTTCTTGCCTTCATATCTGATAGTGTCCTTGGGACTGCCGTAGAACTCATAAAGATATTTTGTCTTGCCACCGATGAGTTTCGATTCGGTGATTTCCCTGACGGTCCAGCGGTCAAGAGTGCCATAAGAATTGATCTGCTGCACGATTTTGGCATTGTCCTGCGCGTACGCAGCCAGACACGCACAAATAGCCGCAGCGGAAAGAAGTATTCGTCTCATATTTTTATTATATTTGCGGTTAACCGTACAAATATAGGCATTTTGATGATAAATAGACATATAAAAATATATATTCTGGTCACGATTCTGGCATTGACGGCCACCTTGACGATGCCGGCCGCCCCGGCCAGGCAGGGAACAGTTTATCTTTCCCAGCCGGACGGAACCACATTCGCAGCCTGCCTGCGCGGTGACGAGTTCGTCAAGATCCTGACCACTGTGCAGGGCAATGCAATCATCCAGGACGAGGAAGGATGGTACTGCTACGCATACTATGACGACCAGGGACGCAAGGCCAGTTCGGGGTTCAGGGTCAACGACCCGTCCGTACCCGTAAGTATCATCAGCACAAGCCGTTACATACCATACCAAACACTTTCGCAGAAAGGGCGTTCGAAGAGGCTTGCCTCTTATGAGACATTCAGGAATATTGATGACAGAGCCCTGACCAAGGCCGGGAAGGTTGTGCATCACGGCGTGATCATACTCGCCGGTTTCAATGACGTGCCGTTCAAATATCCTGCATCAGACTTTGTGGACATGCTCACGGCGCCGGGATATGACGGCAAAGGCGCATTCGGATGCGCGCTCGACTATTTCAACGACCAGTACGAGGGCAAGGAAGAATTCAATTTCGCCATCACCACGACGACTGTCACACTGCCTCAGGACAGGGCGTATTATGGAAAGAACAATGACGAGGAAGATGACGAGCATCCAGCAGAGATGATCAGGGATGCCTGCGTCCTTGCAGATGCGCAGATTGATTATTCTCAATACGCTCAGGACGGCACCGTCGAGTTCGTGTATGTGTTTTTTGCCGGCAATGACGAGGCGCAGGGCGGAGGGGACAATTGCATCTGGTCTCATTCGTGGTCACTTTCCGGGGCAGGTATCGACCTCGAACTGGACGGGGTGAAGATAGACCGTTATGCCTGCTGCTCGGAACTTTTCCTGCTGCAGACAAGCGGCGGCAAGGTGGTGGAAGAGATGGCCGGGATCGGCACATTCTGCCACGAATTCGGTCATATCCTGGGCCTTCCGGACTTCTATGACACTGATTATGAAAAGTCTGGCGGCAGGGACAAGGGGCTGTGGGGCACGTCTCTGATGGATTCGGGCAACTACAACAACAACGGAGTGACCCCTCCATATTTCAACTGCATCGAGCGCGCCATGCTCGGCATATCGGATCCTCTCCCCCTCCCTGAAGGCAAGGTCGCGATCACTCCTGTCCAGCAGAACACGCACTACTATTATTCGATATATGACCTCGAGGACAAGAACGAGTTCTACATGTTCGAATGCCGCGACGGGAGCAAATGGGACAAATACATCGGCGGCAAGGGCATGCTGGTCTATCACATAGACATGTCCGGCAACCCGTCGGGCGAATCCGACAACGTGAACAACGGCCGGCCTCTTACGGCCAGGCAGAGGTGGATATACGGCGTGATCAATGCCAATCCAGCCCATCCGTGCGCAGACCTGATAGAGGCATACAAAAGCGCCGAGAACCCGTCACAGATATTCTTCCCATACAAGGACAATTACAATTCATTGACACCGGAATCCAGCACCCCGGTGGCATTCTGGCAGGACAACAGTCGCAGTCTGGTCGCCAATGTCAGCATCACCGGCATCAAGTTCGGCAGCAACGGGGCGGTCGAGATGGGCGTGATCCAGGGCGAGAACGAGTTCGGACCGCCGGATGTCGTTCTAGGCGGCACAGACAAGTTCCAGGACGGAGCCATTGTCTCCTTCGAGTCCAGCAAGCCGTTTGACGGAGAGGCCACGATCAAATGGGGCGAGAGCGGAAAAGCGCCGCAGATAATGACCCTGATGCCATATGAATCAGGCAAATACGCTGCCGTTTTCCACAATCTGGGGGCATCGAAGACATACACGCTGACAATCAGTTTCATCGTGGACGGCATCGAAGGCAAGAGCGTATCCACCAGTTTCCTGACCTCCTCCAGGGGCAGTGTCCCGTTCCCGTACATACACCTCAAGAACATCACCAGGAACAGTGACGGATCTTTCCCGTCAGGCACAAAGTTCCCGCTCAGGGTATATAACGCAGACGATGTGGACGGCATAATATGGTACTTGGACGGACGGCCGGTCAGCGTGGGCCCGGACGGATACTGGCACGCCACGGGGAGCGGCGAATTGAAGGCCGAGATCATTTATAAAGGCAAGCAGGGCACACGCGATGTCCTTGTCAAGAAAATCGTCATCAAATGAGAGCACTGAAATCAATATGCATGGCAGCCGTTCTGGTCCTGTCAATCACCGCCTGCAACAAGAACAAGCGGTTCCAGGAAGAGTTTGTCACAGAGAACGACGAGATCAGCGTCACAATCAAGGGAGAGGATGTGTTCGTCTATGATTCCAAGACACATCAACTGGGCTACAATGCATCAAGGCACGAATTCAGGGCCATATCTGACGACTTGGAAGAATATTGCATCGTGACCCTTGACAAACTCCCGGGAGCGGAAGGCAGCGAGGTGGGCGGCAGCATAATGTACAAGACCGCATCAGGCACTGCACAGAAGGACGCCCTGACTTTCAAAGTCATAAAAGTGGATGAGAGACAGGGCATGTACTGGCTCTGGAACAAGAAAAACAAAACAGGAGCAGTTGTCAGGAAGATTTAGAACCTGTTCTTAGGACCGGTCCCTGTCCACCCATTCACGCGGTCCGACTCCGAACTGTTTTGTGAAACATTTCGTGAAATAAGACGGCGAGCAGAATCCCACGATATAGCTGATGTCCCCGATGGAGAAACGTCCCTCGGAAAGCAGCGCTGCAGCCGCCTTGAGGCGGGCATCCTGGATGATGTTGTTCGGGGTCGTTCCGGAAACGGCCTTTATCTTGGCGAAGAGTCCGGAGCGGGAGATGCCCAGTTCGTTGCACAGGGACTCGACCGAGAGGTTGGCATTCGGCACATTGGCATCGATGATGTCACACATCTTCATATACAGGTCCCTGTCGGAGGCATATGACACGGCCGGCATCTTCACATAACGGCGGGCATAGATGCTCTGCATGCCTTCGAGATGACGCACAAGCGGGCGGAGACATTCGGCTGAATATGGCACCCTGATCAACGCATCCGAACTGCATGTCATGGCATCCACGGCTGCGGTGTCCACATTCTTCGGTGCCATGAGGATGAACGGGATGGCGCAGGTCTTCTGGTCCGAGCGCAACTTCTCGCACATCGCCACTCCGTCGATGCCGGGCTGGCTGAGTTCGCAGAAAATCATGGACACTTCCCTGCCTGAAAGGATGGACAGGGCCTCTGAATTGTTCCTTGCGAAAACGACCCTGCTGCCGGATGAGAAGTCGCTCAGGAATGACTTCCTGACATCTGCATCATCCTCTATGACCAGGATGGAAGAATATGCGGCCGGGGATTCCGCAACGGATTCGACTTCAGGTTCCTCATCCGGCCCTTTCTTCTTGGGATCCGGGGCGGCCTCAGGCTCCGGTTCACGGAGAGCAGGCCGGGGCTCGCTGTGCACTGTATCTGGCGTGCTGACAGGGTTGCCGGCGCCTTTTCCCTCATCTGCAGGCACTTCCACTTCGGGCTTGTACCTGCGCAGGAAGAAGAATGCAGCCACTGCGAGTGCGAGCAGGCACAACAGCAGGGCAGCAGGCCATCCGGCAAGCGCAGATTTCCTGACCACAAATTTCAGCGCGGTTTCCTTTCCGTCTTCTCCGGCACGGACAAGGAAATTGTAACGTCCTGCCTTAAGTCCTGAATATGAGACAGACCTCTTGTCTCCGGAAGAGACCCAGTCATCGTCAACTCCACGCAGGAAGTGCTGACATTCAACCACATCCTCGGATGGATAGCCCAGAACAGCAAAGGAGATAGTGACATCGCTGTTTTTTCTTGACAATGTCACGCCTTTGGAAATGGATTGTTCTTCATCTCCCGAGGCTCTGAAGGATGTCACGACCACGGAAGGACGCACCGGTTCCGCAGGGACTGTGCGTGGGTCGAAACTCAGATATCCACCTGACATGCCAAGATATACCTTCCTGTCGGTGCCGACCATACCGGCCCCTTTGACAAACTGGTCCCCTGCGGCCCCGCACATGCCGTAATTGGTCACATTCTCACTGAGCGGGTCGTATCTGAGCAGCCCCCTGGATGTAGATATCCAGACCTGGTCATCTGCACAGGCAATATATAACGGACTGTATTTACCGCCAAGTTCGGCTGCAATGAACTTCTTCATGTCTGGACGGTAAACGCTCATCCCTCCCCTTCCGGATGCCCACACCTGTCCGTTCTCGCCGGCGCAGATGCCTGTAACATACTGATCTGGAAGCTTATATGCAGTCCATTCGCCGTCACTCAGCCTGAGAACACCGGCCCCATCCGTACCAAACCACAGGTCACCCTTTTCGTCGACAGATACGGCGACAGCTGGAGATTCCGTGGTGCGGGACTGTTCAAAAACCTTGTCGACCTTGTTGTAATGGAAAATGGCCGAAGCATTGGCAGCCCATATACCACCTTTGCGATCCCGGACAAGGACATTCACCCCTGACAGTTCCAGCTGGGAAGTCTTCTCTGATTTGACGTCGTAGCGGACAAGGTCTCCTGAGCACGCTGCCCAGACATAACCGCCGTCGCACAGAATCGAATTGACATATCCATCAACCTTGAAAGACTGTCCGGAGGCCTGGCAGGAACAGATTCCATCATTTGACCCGGTCCACAGATGTCCGTCCTGGCCGGTGGAGAAGCACGTGACCATGCTGGCGGACCTTTTCAACTTGAAGGCATCCGAGTCAGGCGCAGAATAGTTCAGTCCGCCATACAGCGTGCCGACCCACAGGCCGCCCTCGCGGTCGACAAGAAGCGAAGAGACAAATTTGTCGGAAAGTCCGGCCGAACCGGTCACATACAGTCTCGAACCCTGCCCGGATGTCGAAAAACACAAAAGTCCGTCATCGGATCCGGCAAGAAATACCGGTCTGGTAAGGTTGACGACACTCCGCAGATGGCCTATCCCGGATCCGGCGCCTTGCATCGGTGACACATTCGAGAAAATGCGGTCATACAGATACATACCCTTGTCGTATGTGCAGAACCAGAGGTTGCCCGCACGGTCTTCACAGAATGCCGAGACAGAGGCTTTGACGCAATCCACATAATTGAGTTCAGGCTGACGGAATGAAGCGCCGTCAAAACAATACAGCGGGTCCGTCTTCGACCCTAACGCTGCCCACAGCACTGAATTGGAATCTATATAGAGGTGTTCGGCAGGGACATTGAACTCTGTGGTCTTGCCGGATTTCGGGTCATACTTCACAACCCCACGTCCCTGCAAAGCCATCCATATTTCGCCGGATGGACCGCATGCAAGCGAGCAGATACCCACTTTCGATGATGCGTCATCAAGGAGATCCAGCCTTTTGAAAGGGAGAGCATAATCCGCCGTGCCGCGCCGATACAGTCCTTCATCAGTCCCGGCCCAGAGCATGCCGCTGCTGTCCTCAACCATACAGTTCACCTGTACTCCGGACAAAGGATGTGCAAAGGAATGTCCGTCAAACGAATCCAGTCCGTCGGCGGTCCCTGCCCAAATGAAGCCGTTGCTGTCCTGGAACACAAAAGAGACGGAATTGGAAGACAGGCCGTCGCGGGTTGAATATTTCCTGAACCGGAATTCGGGAAGCGCCGCTGACAGGACTGTCGGGAAAGACAGACACAGTATGGTCAATATTATATATAGTCTCCGGAGGTTGCGCATAATCATTATATTTTCTGCAAAATTAGCGAAAAATCAGAGTTTTGGACTATTTTACCATTATATAGATTCAATTTACCTCAAATTTGAACGATTTTTCAACTCTTACTGTGTAAGAAATTTCTTAAATTTGTAAACTTGATGCAATTTGCCACAAGAAAACAATAACCAAAACATAAAATCAATGAAACGTGTAATCAAAATCGCCGCCATCGCGGCAATTGCAGCGCTTGCCATCTGCGGCTGCAAGAAAAACTCAACCATGTCTGGCCTTGACCCGGCAAAATTCGTCGGTGAGTACAACGGCAAAGCCACTGCCCTCTACACCCTGACCAATGCAAACGGAATGGAAGTGTGCATCACCAACTTCGGAGGCCGCATCGTTTCCATCCTCGTCCCTAACAAGGAAGGCACGCTGACTGACGTCGTCCTCGGATTTGACAACATCCAGGACTACCTGCCAGAAAACTATGACTCCAATTTCGGTGCAGTCGTAGGACGTTACGCAAACCGCATCAAGGACGGCAAGATCACCGTTGACGGGACAGAATATCAGCTCCCTCAGAACAACTTCGGCCATTGCCTTCACGGAGGTCCTACAGGATGGTACAACCAGGTTTTCGATGTCATCGAGGCAGACGAGACCCACATCAAACTCGAGATCGTATCCCCTGACGGTGACAACGGCTTCCCTGGAAATGTGACCGCACACGTGACCTACACCCTCACAGAGGACAACGCCATCGATATCAAGTATGACGCCGCCACCGACAAGGACACCTATGTCAACATGACCAACCACACCTATTTCAACCTCAGCGGCGACCCTGCAAACCATCCAATCGTCGATGACAATCTCTGGATCAACGCAGAAGGATTCACTCCGGTTGACGACACATTCATGACAACAGGCGAAATCCTCGGATTCGAAGAGCACCCTGCATTCGACTTCAGAGAGACCAAGTCCATCGGCCAGGACATCGAGTGCGACGACGAGCAGCTCAAGTTCGGCAACGGATATGACCACAATTATGTACTCGCAACCAACGGAGACATCACAGTGCCTGCAGTAGAGCTCACTTGCCCTCACAACGGGCTCCAGCTCATCGTCTACACAGACGAACCGGGAATGCAGGTTTACTCTGGCAACTTCCTCGACGGCACTGCAACAGGCAAGGGCGGCGTTGCATATCAGTTCCGCACAGCCATCTGCCTTGAGAGCCAGAAATATCCTGACACTCCTAACAAGCCTCAGTGGCCATCTGCACTCCTCAAGGCCGGCGAGACTTACAACAGCCACTGCATCTTCGCTTTCGCAATCTACGAGCCTGAAGAAATTGCAGAAGAAGAGGCAGCAACAGAAGAATAACAGACTAAAACTTAAACCTTTACAGCGACATGAATATTTTCCAGCAGATCGCAGCCTCTGGTTTCGGAGCCATTGACCTTGTCATCGTGCTCATATACCTGGGCATCCTGATCTTCCTCGGCCTTTTCCTCGGACGCACCAAGAAGGGCGAACAGAAAAGCGCCAACGACTACTTCCTCGCAGGCAACACACTGACCTGGTGGGCTGTAGGTGCATCACTCATCGCAGCGAACATCTCCGCCGAACAGTTCATCGGAATGTCCGGAACAAGCTATGCAGACGGTATCGCGACAGCGGCATACGAACTTATGGCAGCCGTGACCCTTATCGTCATCGGCAAGTTCCTGCTTCCTATCATGCTCAAGAGAAAGATCTTCACCATCCCTCAGTTCCTCCGCGAACGCTACAATGACGGTGTGGGTCTGGCATTCTCCATCCTCTGGCTTTTCCTCTATGTGTTCGTGAACCTCACCTCGGTTGCATGGCTCGGAGCCCTCGCCATCGAGCAGATTCTCGGTCTCCAGGGTGTCTCCATCGCCATCGGAAGCTGGACAATCTCGATGAGAATGGTCATCATCATCCTTCTCTTCGTCATTGCCGGCATCTATTCCATCTACGGAGGACTTGCTTCTGTAGCATGGACTGACGTGCTCCAGGTGACCTTCCTTGTGGGTGGCGGACTTGTCACAGCATTCTTCGCGCTCCGCGCTGTCGGTGGCGGTGAAGGCGCACTTTCCGGTCTCCAGAACATCTTCCATGACCTCACCACGGGAGAGCACCTCAACGACAGCCATCTCCACCTCGTGATCCAGCAGAGCCACGGCGAAAGCGCATTCGCAAACGTGCCGGGCATCGCAGCCGTAGTGGGCGGCGTATGGCTCACCAACCTCGGATACTGGGGATTCAACCAGTACATCATCCAGAAGGGTCTTGCAGCAAAGAGCACCGCAGAGGCACAGAAGGGTCTCATCTTCGCAGGTTTCCTCAAGATATTGATTCCTTTCATCGTCGTTCTCCCCGGTGTATGTGCATACTACATCTCCCTGCATCCTGAAATCATGGCCACCCTCAAGGGTTCCATCAACGTTGCCGACGACGCCTATCCTTGGCTTGTGCGCAACTTCACCCCTACCGGAGTCAAGGGCCTCACATTCGCGGCACTCGCAGCCGCCATCATTTCTTCGCTCGCTTCGATGTTCAACAGTACTTCCACCCTCTTCACGATGGATATCTACAAGAAATACATCAACAAGGAAGCCGATGACAAGAAACTCGTGAACGTGGGCCGCATCACTTCTCTCTGCGCCCTCGTCATCGCAGCAGTCGCAGTGAAGCCTCTCCTCGGAGGTCTCGACCAGGCATTCCAGTACATACAGGAATACTCAGGATTCATCTATCCAGGCATCATCACCGTATTCGGTCTCGGCCTTCTCTGGAAGAGAGCTTCCGGCAAGGCAGCAGTATGGACCGCCATCGCCACAATTCCTCTCGGCGTGCTCTTCAAACTGTTCCTCGGCGGTGTTCCGTTCCAGTTCCGCGCTGGCTACATCTTCATGATCCTGCTCACCATGTTCGTCATCATCTCCCTCATCGACAATAAGAAGAGCGAGGCTTGCGAACGCCCTGCCGAAGAGGACCAGAAGACCATGCTCAAGTGGGCAAAGATCCTCGGCGGCATCGGTGCATTCTTCATCCTTGCAGCCGCAGTCGTTGTCATCTGGGGCGCATGCCTTCCAGCAGGTGCCACTCCGGAGACAAGCGCCATCGCTTACCTGAACGACATCGGATTCCAGGCATTCTTCTTCTTCGGAGCACTTGTCGGCTGTTCAGCCATCTGGCTCTACAGCAACAGCAAGGACACCCTGCGCGACCACAAGGCCCTTCCAGTGGACCTCAGTGTATTCCGTACAGACAAGGGCTACGCCATCGGTGCAGCACTCATCTGCGTAATTGTAGCATTCCTTTATGTAATTCTTTGGTAATATGATAAAAGCATTTGAAAATCTCGAAGTCTGGTTCGTGACCGGAGCACAGCTCCTTTATGGTGGCGATGCAGTTGTCCAGGTCGATGGACATTCACAGAAAATGGTGGACGGAATGAACGCATCAGGCATTCTCCCTGTCAAACTCGTTTACAAGGGCACAGCCAACTCCTCGGCAGAAGTCGCTGACGTGATGAGCCGCGCCGAGGCAGCCCCTGAATGTGTGGGCGTCATCACATGGATGCACACATTCTCCCCTGCCAAGATGTGGATACACGGCATGCAGAAACTCCGCAAACCTCTTCTCCACCTCCACACACAGTTCAACGAGGAGATTCCTTGGGACACTATGGACATGGACTTCATGAACCTCAACCAGAGCGCCCACGGTGACCGCGAATACGGACATATCCTTGCCCGCATGCGCAAGAACCACAAGACCGTAGTAGGTTACTGGAAAGACAAGAAGACCCTCGAGCACATTGCAGTATGGCAGAGAGTCGCAGCCGCATGGGCAGACGCACAGGACTGCCGTATCATCCGTTTCGGCGACCAGATGAACAATGTGGCCGTCACCGACGGTGACAAGGTCGAGGCCGAACTCCGTCTCGGATACCATGTTGATTATATGCCGTTCAGCGATGTCATGCCGTTCTTCGACGCAATCAAGGACGAAGACGTGGACGCCCTTGTCGCTGAATATTTCGCATCATACGACCACTGCCCTTGCCTTGAGGACAAGAGCACCGTGGAATATAAGAAGATATGGAACTCCGCAAAGGCCGAACTCACACTCCGCGCCGTCCTGAAGGCTACCGGAGCCAAGGGATTCACCACCAACTTCGATGACCTCGGCGACGCCAATGTCGAAGAGACCGGCCGTGGATTCGACCAGATCCCCGGTCTTGCAAGCCAGCGCCTGATGGCAGAAGGATATGGTTTCGGTGCAGAGGGTGACTGGAAGTCAGCAGCCCTTTTCCGCACAGTATGGTACATGACGCAGGGCCTTCCTGAGGGATGTTCGTTCCTCGAGGACTACACCCTCAACTTCGCGGGCGAGCGCAGTGCGATCCTCCAGGCCCACATGCTTGAGATCTGCCCTCTCATCGCAGCAGAGAAGAAGCCAAAACTCGAGGTTCATCACCTCGGAATCGGCATACGCAAGACCCCTACCGCACGCCTTGTCTTCACAAGCAAGGTGGGCAAGGGCGTGACCGCTACAGTTGTTGACATGGGTGGACGTTTCCGCCTGATTGTCAACGACGTAGAATGCATCGAGCCGAAGCCGCTCCCTAAACTTCCTGTCGCATCCGCCCTCTGGATCCCTATGCCTAACTTCGAGGTCGGAGCAGGCGCATGGATCATGGCCGGCGGCACACACCACAGCTGCTTCAGTTATGACATCACTCCTGAATACTGGCAGGACTATGCAGAGATCGCAGACATCGAGATGCTGCACATCAATGAAAAGACCACGATAGAGGATTTCAAGAAGGAACTCCGCATCAACGAAGTCTATTATCTCCTCAACAAGGCACTTAAATAATCAGCATCATGGCAATCGACACAAAACAGACAATACTCTCCGGCAAAGCCGTCCTGGGCATCGAATTCGGTTCCACCAGGATCAAGGCCGTGCTTGTCGATGAAGACAACAAACCTATCTCCCAGGGCAGCCACACCTGGGAGAACAGGCTTGTTGACGGACTCTGGACATACAGCCTCGAAGACATCTGGGCAGGCCTGCAGGACTGTTACTGCGACCTCAGGAAGAATGTCAATGAGCAGTATGGCATCGAGATAGAATCGCTTGCAGCCATCGGAATCAGCGCGATGATGCACGGCTACATGGCATTCAACGCTGCCGGCGACCTCCTTGTGCCGTTCCGCACCTGGAGAAACACCAACACAGGCGCCGCCGCCGCAGAACTTTCCAGCCTCTTCAACTTCAACATTCCGCTCAGATGGAGCATCTCCCACATCTACCAGTGCATCCTCAACAATGACGAGCACGTGAAGGACATCACCTTCTTCACAACCCTTGCAGGATATATCCACTGGCAGCTCACAGGCGAGAAGGTGCTCGGTATCGGCGATGCTTCCGGAATGCTGCCAATCGATTCGAAGACCAAGGATTACTGCGCCGACATGGTAGCGAAATTCGACACGCTGGTCGCTCCGAAGGGATTTGCATGGAAACTTGGCGACATTCTTCCAAAGGTGCTCTGCGCAGGTGAGAAGGCAGGCGTCCTCACAGCTGAAGGTGCAGCCAGACTCGATGTTTCGGGCCACCTGAAGGCCGGCATTCCTCTCTGTCCGCCGGAAGGCGACGCAGGCACGGGAATGGTAGCCACAAACGCCGTACGGCCACGCACAGGCAATGTTTCGGCAGGTACATCATCCTTCTCGATGATAGTCCTCGAAAACGCCCTCTCAAAGCCTTACGAGGTCATTGACATGGTCACCACACCTGACGGCAGCCCGGTAGCGATGGTTCACTGCAACAACTGCACGAACGAAATCAATGCATGGGTCGAGATATTCAAGGAGTTCGAAGAACTGATGGGCATTCCTGTCAATGTGTCTGAACTGTTCACCAAGCTGTTCACCAAGGCCCTTGAGGGCGACACTGACTGCGGTGGCCTGATTGCATACAACTACCTTTCAGGCGAGCCTGTTGCAGGTCTCACCGAGGGAAGGCCTCTGTTCATCCACTCTGCAAACGACAAGTTCAACCTCGCCAACTTCATGCGCGCCCAGCTCTATGCATCCATCGGAGTGCTCAAGATAGGCAACGACATCCTCCTCGGCGAAGAGAAAGTCAAGGTCGAGCGCATCACCGGACACGGCGGACTGTTCAAGTCCACGACTGCCGGACAGCGCGTCCTCGCAGCTGCCCTCAACTCCCCTATTTCCGTGATGGAGACAGCCGGAGAAGGCGGCGCATGGGGCATAGCGCTGCTCGCAGCCTACCTTGTCAGCAACAAGGACGGCCAGAGCCTTCCTGACTGGCTGGACAGCAAGGTATTCGGAGACAACAAGGGCGTCGAAATCGCCCCTACAGCCGAAGAAGTGGCCGGATTCAACAAATATATCAAAGACTATATCAAAGGACTTGCCATCGAACACACTGCTGTTCAGGCAAAAAATTAGCCTATGAAAAAAGTGCTTTTCATTTTGGCGGTGACCGCTCTCTCAGCGTGCACCGCCAATTTTAAAACCCTGGACATCAATGTCGGGGAACAGGGGGCCGAGATACAGCCCACAATGTATGGAATCTTCTTCGAGGACATCAATTTCGCGGCGGACGGCGGTCTGTATGCAGAACTTGTCAAGAACCGTTCGTTCGAATATCCTGACCACCTGCAGGGATGGAAACCGTTCGGCAGCGTGACTGTTCTGGATGGCGGTCCGTTCGAGCGCAACCCTCATTTTGCAAGACTGTCCGATTCGGGGCATGACTGCAAGATGACCGGCCTGGAGAATGGAGGATATTTCGGAATCGGATTCAAGGAAGGCGAAAACTACCGTTTCAGCGTCTGGAGCAGAGTATCCAAGGGCGATTCGGCTACGCTGCGCATCGAACTTGCCGACCCTGCCTCTATGGAGGAAGAGCATCAGTTCGCAAGCGGCAAGGTCACTGTCAGCGGCAGGGACTGGAAGAAATACGAACTCACACTCACTTCCGGAAAGACCCTGGACAAGGGCGTATTGCAGATTTTCCTTGAAGAAAGGGGTCTGGAGGTAGATCTGGAGCATGTATCCCTCTTCCCTGAAGACACATGGATGGGACGCGAAAACGGGCTCAGGAAAGACCTTGCCCAGGCATTGGCAGACCTGCACCCGGGCATTTTCAGATTCCCCGGAGGATGCATCGTCGAGGGCGCGGACCTTGCCACCAGGTACAACTGGAAAAACAGTGTGGGACCGGTGGAGAACCGTCCTCTCAACGAAAACCGCTGGGAAGACTGCTTCCCTCACAGACTCTACCCTGACTATTATCAGAGTTACGGACTCGGTTTCTTTGAGTTCTTCCAGCTCTGCGAGGACATCGGAGCCGAACCTCTCCCTGTCATCAGTTGCGGTCTTGCCTGCCAGTTCCAGAACAATGACATCAAGGCGCATGTCCCTGTGGACAAGTTGCAGCCATACATCCAGGACGCGCTGGACCTCATCGAGTTCGCCAATGGAAACGCCGACACCGAGTGGGGTGCCCTGCGTGCCGGGATGGGCCATCCGGAGCCGTTCGGCATGAAATTCATCGCCATCGGCAACGAGCAGTGGGGCGAACTTTATCCGGAAAGGCTGGAACCGTTCATGAAGGCCATACGCAGCGCATATCCCGACATCAAGGTCATCGGATCGGCAGGTCCGAACTCCGAAGGAGAACAGTTCGATTACCTGTGGCCTGAAATGAAACGTCTCGGCGCGGACCTCGTGGACGAGCATTTCTACCGTCCGTATGAGTGGTTCCTCTCCCAGGGTGCAAGGTATGACAATTATGACCGTCAGGGTCCGAAGGTGTTTGCCGGTGAATATGCATGCCACGCGACCGGGAAGAAATGGAACCATTTCTACGCTTCCCTGCTCGAATCGGCATTCATGACCGACCTGGAACGCAATGCCGACCTTGTCCAGATGGCCACGTACGCTCCCCTTTTCGCACACGTCGAGGGATGGCAGTGGCGTCCTGACATGATATGGTATGACAACCTGCGCAGTTTCAGGACAGCCAGCTGGCATGTCCAGCACCTCTATTCAGAGTACAAGGGCACCAATGTGCTGCCTCTGACCATGGACGGCAAAGCAGTCTGCGGTGCAGACGGTCAGGACGGTCTCTTTGCCAGCGCCGTCGTGGACAATGACAAGGACAGGATATATGTCAAGGTCATCAACACATCGGAAACTGCCCAGACCATATGCCTCAACTTCACCGGCTCAGAAAACGGCCTGAAAGCCGTCAGCCGTGTATGCTTCACCAGCACCGACATGGAGGCTGAGAACAGCCTGGACGAACCTGAAAAGGTGGTTCCGCAGCAGACCGCCTGGTCCGGAAACGCAAAGAAGCTCCGGGTCAGGACTGAACCTCGGAGCTTCAATATCTATGTCCTCGAAAAGTAGGACTATTTCTTGAGCAATTCCTCGATATGCTCGACATAATCGAGCGAGCTGTCGTTTTATTCTACTAACTGTAATATTCAGAAGTGACTGCTGTCCGTAAGAAGACAGCGGTCACGTTGCAATTTAAATATAGTTCGTAAGAAACCATCCAGTCTCAATGCAAATATCACTTCCGTCAAATTCGCTGTTTTTGTAAAAGTCCGGCAATAGCAATAATCATCAGGCAATCAATACATTGCGAATGCAGAATAATTGTAGAACGTCATATTTTTATCCTTGACATTAACAGGGATATTTCTTACCTTTGACTTGCAAATATGTCCGTAAAACCTTATGAATCATGCTTGTAAATTAATATCGTTAGCGGCATTTCCTCTGTCACTTGTGCTCTCCAGTTGCGGTGGGAACAGGAAGATAGAGCCTGTCCTGTCAGATGTGGAGAACTACATAGAGGCGCGGCAGGACAGCGCCCTTGCTGTGCTTGAAGGGCTCAGGGATGAGGGCGACTTGTACGATGCAGGCCGCCGCGTCAAGGCAAAGTTCGCTCTGCTCTACTCGATGGCTCTTGACAAGAACTACATCGACCTCTGCTCCGACTCGGTTCTTGCACCGGCGCTGCAGTTCTATGCGCACCGCGGATCTGCGGACGACCGTATGCGCACTTGCTACTACAAGGCAAGGATATGCGAGAATGCCGGCGATGAGGACGAGGCGATGGAGTGGCTCGTAAAGGGAGAAAGGTATGCCGGTGATGCAAGGGATTGTAACA
>JAZRVQ010000031.1:0-25092 GCA_045599265.1 Candidatus Cryptobacteroides sp.
ATCTGTATTATAACGAGGCTGGTTTTCTCGACTTCTTCCTTGTAACCAAGCCTGCAGTTGAGGGTGACCTTCTCGGCAAGGCCGAGGAAGCTCTCCTCAAGGCAGCTGAACTCGATACCAAGGGCACTAAGACCAAGGATATCGCTGCAAAGCTGGAAGATGTTCACAACAAGTATTCTAATGAAGCTCTCAACAACTACTATCTCGGTAATTTCGGCAAGTCAGCAGAACTCTTCGAGAAGTCACTCTCATGCTTCGACAACTCGGTGGTAGGCAAGGTTGACAGCCTCAACACTTATTACACCGCACTCGTCGCAGGTCTCGCCGGCGACAATGACAAGGCCGTCAAATACTATAAGAAGAGCATTGACATGGGTGTTTACCAGGAAGGCAATGTATTCTCAAATCTTTCCAATATTTACCTCCAGGCAAAGGATACAGCCAGTGCAAAGGCTGTCCTCGAAGACGGTTTCATCAAGTATCCTAAGAGCCAGGGCGTCCTCATCGGCCTCATCAACCTTTACCGCGAATCAGGTGAAGATACAAACAAGCTCTTCGACCTCCTCCACACTGCTCAGGCCAATGAGCCTAAGAATGCCAGCCTCTACTATGTGGAAGGTGACGTTTACAAGAAGCTCGGCGATATCCAGAATGCAGAAAAGCTCTTCCGCAAGTCTTCAGAGATTGACAAGAATTATGTTTACGGTATCCTCAGCGTCGGCATCCTTTACTACGATCACGCCGTTGAACTCCAGGAGAAGGCAAATGCTGAAATGGATGACGCAAAGTACACCGCATATATCAATGACATGAACGCAGCCCTCAAGACCGCTATCGAGCCATTCGAGGAGTCATTCAAGAAGTCTGACGACCCTGAGATCAAGAAGGCTGTTGCAGAGTACCTCAAGAACATCTACTTCCGTTTCACCAATGACGGTGACGAGTATGTTGAGGCATACAACAAGTATGACGAGTTCGTAAAGGCTAACGCAAAATAATTACTGAGCATTGCCGGCCTTGTCAAAGGCCTTGACAATCTTTGATACCAAAGGGTGTCGCACAATGTCTTCGTTCGTGAAGGTGATTGTAGCGATGCCCTTTATGTTTTTGACCAGGTCGATGCCCCTGAGCAGTCCTGAATCAGCCTTGTTCGGCAGGTCCACCTGCGAAGCGTCACCGGTCACGATGAACTTGGCGTTGTTGCCCATTCTGGTGAGGAACATTTTCAACTGGCCCAGATTGGTGTTCTGTGCCTCATCGAGGATGACACATGCCTTGTCCAGGGTGCGGCCGCGCATATATGCAAGCGGCGCTATCTGGATTGTCCCTTCCGCCATGAAGTCCTGAAGTTTTTTGGGCGGTATCATGTCTCCGAGGGCGTCGTAAAGAGGCTGGAGGTATGGGTCCAACTTGTCTTTGAGGTCGCCGGGGAGGAATCCGAGCCGTTCGCCGGCCTCGACTGCCGGCCGGGTGAGGATGATGCGGCGTACCTCGCGGTTCTTCAATGCACGGACAGCGAGAGCGATGGCGATATAGGTCTTTCCTGTTCCGGCAGGGCCGGTGGCAAAGATGAGGTCATTTTCGAAATATGCCTTGACCATCTCCTCCTGGGTCTTGTTTCTGGCGCTGATTGGCTTGCCGTCATTTCCGAACACAATGGGTGCGCCGGCGTTGATCTTGAAGTCGGATGCAGTGCTCTCGCCCTCGAAGATCTCTTCGACGTCGTATGGCGTGAGGTTCATCTTGTGCATCCGGCGGTCCTGCAGTTTTTCGAGTTTGGTGGAGAAGTCTTCGATGTCGGTCTGCGTGCCGTCAAGTATGATTTCATTGCCCCTGGCGACGACTTTCAATTTTGGGAAATAGCTGCAGAGAGCTTCCAGAATGCGGTTTCCCGCCCCATACAGTTGGACGGGGTCAATCTTTTCGAGTGTTATTGTCTTTCTCATTCCAAACCTGTGGCTTTGCTGATTTTTTTGTATTCAGACACCATCTTGTCATAATCGGCCGGCGTTTTCCACAATTCCCTGTGGCCGACAAATTCGTCATATTTCAGAAGGGCGTAATTGTCGGTGAATGAATTGTCGTGGGAGCACCATAACCAGGTGTGATGCGGCTCCAGAAGCCGTACGCTGCCGTTTATGTCGTGTTCGATGCTGAGCGTGACCATTATTTCCAGCTGGCACATGTTGTGGTCCATGTTGTGGATGGCGTTGCCGACTGAATAATATACGGGGACTTTCCTGACGGTGCCGTCACCTTGCCGGACTTCGATCATTTCCCGGTCCTCGACGCAGTGTGTATGCGCTCCGACAATCACGTCAACGCCGTTTTCTGCCAGCCATCTTGCCATCTTGCCCTGGTCAGAGCCATGCTTCAGAGCATATTCGGCGCCCCAGTGCGGTATGGCGATGATTATGTCCACCTTGGATTCACGTGCCTTGTCGATGCTCTTCTTGATAAGGTCTTTCTCCGCCATCTTGTTGATGTGGGGATAGTCGACCGAAATGGGGGAGTTGGTTCCGTATGTAAAGTTGATGACAGCAAGTTTGACTCCGTCCTTGACCAGAATCAGTGGATTCTTCTCTTCGAAGTCGTCCTTGTCCAGACAGCATCCTGTATGCATTATCCGCCCTTCGGCCTGCATCTGGTCATATCTGTTCAATGTGCGCTTGAGGCCGGCGACACCTTTGTCGAGAATATGGTTGTTGGCTGTGAGGAAGATGTCTATCCCCATGTCTGCCGCGTAGTCCGGGTAATTGTCCGGAGCGGAAAACGCCGGGTATCCCTTGTACGGCTTTCCTCCGAGGGTGAACTCCATGTTGGCGATTGTAAGGTCGTCGTTCTTGAAGTCTTCTTCCATATGCTCGAAGTAGGTCGAGAAGTCATAGGTCCCGTCCGGTCTCTTTGCCACATCGATCTGACGCTGGTGCATCATTACGTCGCCTATGATATTGATTTTCAGAGTGTCGACTGTGCTGCCGAACTTCTTGAACCACACGTCATATCCGATTTTTGACGCTTCCGGCACAATCTTGTTCCAGTCCTGCGGAAACGTGAAAGAGCAGAAAAGCAGGACAACGGACAGCAAAAGAATCCTCAGAAATGATGAAAGTGCGCTTTTTATGATGGTCAAGTTTATTGGTTAACTCTGCAAATATACATTTTTATTTTGTCAGCCACTATTATTTAAGTAAATTCGCGTCTTATACAGATGCTTATGAGTATGGATCGTATTTTTTGTTTATTTGTCTGCCTGTCTCTTGGGTTGGGGCTGTTTTCCGGGTGTGACCGTGTCAGGGCTGTCCTTGGCCGTCCTACCAGCGGCGAAATTGCGCAGATGAAAGAGGTGATGGATGCCGATATCGCCAGGAAGCAGCACGTGGCCGATTCGATAGCGGCGGTGGAGGCTGCGGCAGCGAAGGCAATCAAGGATTCTACAGACGCACTTCAGGCCATGACCGAGTCGGGGGTGATGCTTATGACACCTTCAAGTCTTGGCGGAATGTACAAGTCCAATCTTGACCACAGGTATTATATCGTGCTCGGCTCCTACAGGATGCACTACAATGTCGTGGCGCTGCTGGGTCGGATCGATCCGGAATACGATCCATGTTCGGTTTATTTCTGCAATGGTCTGGAAGTTGTACTGGCAGCACCTGCCGACAGAATCGCGGACTCATGGGCAACGTTCCTGAAGATCAGGGAGAAGGATTATTGCCCGAGCGGGGCCTGGATTCTGGACAACGGCGAGTAAAACCAATCATTGCCGATGAAATCCATTGCTCAGAAATTTCTCTTCACTGCGCTACTTGCAGTATTATGTATCCCATCCGGCGCCCAGTTCATAGGCGGCGGATATGAGTCGCTGTACGACAGCGAGACAGTCTCCTCGTTCAAGGAGCATGTCGAATATCTCTCTTCTGCCCAGATGGAGGGCCGCAAAGCCGGCTCGGAAGGGGAGAAGATGGCCGCTGAATATGTCTATGACGTCCTTTCCGGATATGGCGTGGACATGATAACCGATCGGGACGGAGACGAGTTCGGCCTGCTCTCCGAAAGTGGGGACACACTCATTTCGCGCAATGTCGCCGGCATTATCCAGGGATATGACAAGGCTCTGAAAGACAGATATATAGTGATTGGCGCCAGGCTTGACAACAATGGCGTGGAGACAGTCACGGTCGACGGCCGCAAGGTCGACAACATAGCATTCGGTGCCAATGGGAATGCCTCCGGTCTTGCAGTGATGCTCGAACTGGCCAGGATGATCAGCACCAATTCCATACTTTTCCGCAAATCGGTCGTTTTCGTCGCATTCGGTGCGTCGGGCGAGAGTTTTGCCGGTTCGTGGTATTTTGCCGACCGTTCGTTCAAGGAAAGTATGGATGTGATGGTGAACCTGGACATGCTGGGCACCGGAAGCCGCGGTTTTTACGCATATACATGCTCCAATGCCGAGCTGAATGTAATGCTGGAAGCCCTCAAGGCCGAACTTCAGCCTGTTCTTCCGGAGGTCACTGCCGCCGAGCCGTATCCGTCGGACCACCGCAGTTTCTACGCCAGGGAGATTCCTTCCGTATTTTTCAGCACAGGACGTTATCCTGAACATGGCGGCATCAAGGACACCGCTTCCATTATCGAATACGAAGACATGGAACGCGAACTGGAATATATCTACAACTTTGTCGTAAAATTGTCTGGAAGGGCTTCCGAGATTCAGTTCCATCCTGTGCAGGTGGCGAAGAAGGGCCCGTCATACGATGATGTGGTGTCATATTATGACTGCGACCTGAGGCCGACCTTCCTGGGCAGTCCGGACCCGAACCAGTTCCTCCAGAAATGGGTCTATCCTTACCTGCATTACCCGAAAGAGGCCGTCGAACAGGGCATCCAGGGGGCCGTGCAGGTCAATTTCATCATTGACAAGTCCGGCAACGTGACCGACGTGACGGTGGTCAGAAGTGTTGACCCGCTTCTGGACGAAGAGGCCGTCAAGGTGGTTTCGGCATCGCCTAAATGGAAACCGGCGCGCCTGCATGGCGAGAAAGTCCGTTCTTCGATGACGGTCGCCGTCGAGTTCCGCCTGCAGCGCAAGAACGAAAAGCCGAAATTCGGCATAAATGGTTATTCGAGAAACAAATAAATCATCATAATGGAGTACAATTTCAAAGAAATCGAGAAGAAGTGGCAGTCCTGGTGGGCTGAGAACCACACATTCAAGGCAGAGGTAGATGCCTCGAAACCAAAATATTACGTGCTTGACATGTTTCCTTATCCTTCAGGTGCGGGACTCCACGTCGGCCATCCGCTGGGATATATCGCCAGCGATATCTATTCACGCTACAAGAGACTCTGCGGCTTCAACGTACTCCATCCGATGGGATACGATGCATTCGGCCTTCCTGCCGAGCAGTATGCAATCCAGACCGGCCAGCATCCTGAGATAACGACCGTCAAGAACATCAACCGCTACCGCGAGCAGCTTGACCGCATCGGTTTCTCATATGACTGGAGCCGCGAGGTGCGCACCTGCGACCCTGCCTACTACAGATGGACCCAGTGGGCTTTCCTCAAGATGTTCGGCTGCTGGTATGACCCTCAGGCTGACAAGGCCCGCCCGATCGGGGAACTCGTGGCCAGGTTCGAAACCACAGGATATGATGGCGTCACCCCGGAGAGATGGAATGTCGCATCGGAGAAAGAGAAATCCGATATCCTTATGGGCTATCGCATTGCATATCAGGGCGAAACGTCGGTGAACTGGTGTGCCAAACTCGGCACTGTGCTCGCAAATGACGAGGTCAAGGACGGTGTTTCTGTCCGTGGAGGCTTCCCTGTGGAACAGAAGAAGATGACCCAGTGGCAGCTCCGCGTGTCCGCATACGCCGAAAGGCTCCTTAACGACCTTGAGGACCTTGACTGGACCGACTCGCTCAAGGATATGCAGCGCAACTGGATAGGCAAGAGCCAGGGTGCGGAGATGAATTTCCATGTCATCAACGACGACAGGGAATATGATGTGACCATATTCACGACACGCGCCGACACTGTGTTCGGAGTGACATTCATGGTCCTCGCGCCTGAAAGCGAATGGGTGGAGAAACTCACCTCGAAGGAGCAGAAACAGGCCGTCGGGGAATACCTTGCCGCTGCAAAGAAGAAGACCGAGCGTGAAAGGATTTCCCAGACCCACAAGGTCACAGGCGTATTCTCCGGCTCGTACGGCATCAATCCTCTGACAGGCGACAAAGTCCCTGTATGGATTTCTGAATATGTCCTTGCCGGATATGGCACAGGCGCAATCATGGCGGTTCCTGCCCATGACAGCCGTGACTATGCATTTGCAAAGCAGTTCAATCTTCCGATCATCCCGCTCATCGAGGGCTGTGACGTCAGCGAGGAAAGTTTTGACGCCAAGGACGGCGTGATGATGAATTCCGGTTTCCTGAACGGACTCACTGTCAAGCAGGCCATTCCTGCCGCCATCGATTATGTCGAATCGAAGGGCATCGGAAGCAGAAAAGTCAATTACCGTCTCCGTGACGCCATCTTCAGCCGTCAGAGATATTGGGGCGAACCTTTCCCGATGTATTTCAAGGACGGTATCGCCACTCCGCTTCCTGAGGACAGACTTCCTCTCACCCTCCCTGAAATCGGGGAATTCAAGCCTACCGAGACAGGCGAACCGCCACTCGGCCGCGCCAAGGGCTGGGAGATCGACGGATATCCGCTCGAACTCAGCACAATGCCGGGCTTCGCCGGATCGAGCGCATATTATCTCCGCTATATGGACCCTCACAATGACCAGGCCCTTGTCGGCAAGTATGCTGACGAGTACTGGCGCAATGTGGACCTCTATATCGGAGGCACCGAGCATGCTACCGGCCACCTCATCTATTCCCGTTTCTGGAACAAGTTCCTCTATGACCTCGGATACGTATGCGAGAAGGAACCGTTCCGCAAGCTCATCAACCAGGGAATGATCCAGGGCCGCAGCAACTTCGTTTATAGAATTGTCGGCACAAACACATTCGTCTCATACGGTCTCAAGGACAACTACCAGACTACAGAGATCCACGTCGATGTCAACATCGTGAACAATGACAGGCTTGACTGCGAGGCTTTCAGGAAATGGATGCCGGACTACAACAATGCAGAATTCATCCTCGAGAATGGCGAGTACATCTGCGGCTGGGCCATCGAGAAGATGAGCAAGTCCATGTTCAACGTTGTCAATCCGGATATGATCTGCGATACTTATGGCGCTGATACTCTGAGACTTTACGAGATGTTTCTCGGGCCTCTCGAGCAGAGCAAGCCTTGGGACACAAAGGGCATCGACGGCGTCAACCGCTTCCTCAAGAGGGTATGGAGAATGTTCTACGACCGCGACAATTTCATCGTCACCGACGAAAAAGCCAACCCTGCCGAACTCAAGGCCCTGCACAAACTTATCGGCAAGGCACGCGAGGACATCGAGAACTTCTCGTTCAACACCACTGTCAGTGCATTCATGATTGCCGTGAACGAACTGTATGAGCAGGATTGCCACAAGAGGGAGATTCTCGAACCTCTGCTCGTCGTCCTTTCACCGTTCGCTCCTCACATCACCGAGGAACTCTGGCATGCGCTCGGACACGAAGACACCATTACCTACGCTTTGTTCCCTGAGTATGTCGAGGCCTATACGGTGGAGAACAACTGCACCTACGCTGTGTCTTTCAACGGCAAGACAAGATTTACCGTCGACCTTCCGAAGTCAGCCGCTCCGGCGGAGGTCGAGGCACATGTGCGCGCCCTTGATCAGACTGCCAAGTATGTGGGTGACCTCCATATCATCAAGGTCATCGTCGTGCCGGGCAAGATTGTCAATATAGTTGTCAAATAAATGGATATGCTTGAAGGAAAGTCATTTCTCGAAGTCTTGAAGGAGTACACTCTCCTGACTCTCGGCACAGTATTGTACGTGTTCGTGTGGGTCTGCATGGTGGCTCCGAACAATTTCTCAAGCGGCGGACTGACCGGTCTTTGCACCATACTCCAGTTTGCCACCAACGGCCTGATCCCGGTGAAATATACATACATCGCGGCCAATGCGGTGCTTCTTGTGATAGCTTTCCTGATAGTGGGCAAGGGCTTCGGCATCAGGACGATATACTGCATCCTGCTGTCGGAGCTGCTTTTCATCATCGTCCCTCATTTCGAATCGCTCTATGTCGTGGAGGGAAGTTTCTTCTATATACCTGACAAGGTCCTCATCCCCGTGATTGCAGGCATCCTCGAGGCCATCGGACTCGGCATTGTGCTGAAATATGGGGGAAGCACCGGGGGCAGTGACATCGTCGCCGTCGTCATCAACAAATTCTGGCCCGTGTCGATGGGCAAAGTCTTCCTTGTCACGGACCTCTTCATAATCGCTTCCATACTTCTCCTTCCCGGAAGGACATTCCAGGACACGATTTATGGCTACATCATGATGATAGTCTTCTCCCTCGGTGTGGATTACATCCTGCTCGGCGGCAAATCGACAGTCCAGGTGCTGGTGTTCTCCGAACATTACGACGAAATCGCCGACTATATCAATGACAGCATGGACAGGGGAGTGACTGCAATGAAGGCAAGGGGCTGGTACACCAAACAGGACAGGGAAGTGCTCCTTATCCTTATCCGCAAGAAGGAACTCCACAACCTGACCGCCGCCATCAAGGCCATCGACCCGAAGGCGTTCGTATCCGTGTCCCCGGCCAACAGCGTGTATGGTGAGGGCTTCGAGGAGATCAAGACTGGAATTACCAAAAAGAATACTGTTCAAACTAAAAAAATGCAATGACTCAGTTGAAAACTTCTGTGGGACGTACGGTCAAGGAGTATGTCCTCCTGACACTGGGACTTTTCTGTTATGTGATGGGATGGTGCGTGTTCCTCATCCCTAACAATCTGGTAGGTGGAGGCGTTTCCGGTATCGCCGCCATTGTCCATTACGCCACCAAGGGCGCAGTCGGAGTGGGTACCACCTATTTCATCATCAATGCCGTGCTGCTCGTGATAGCATTCAAGGTGCTCGGTTTCGGCTTCGGAGGCAAGACAATCTATGCAGTGCTGGTTGCCTCGGCGCTGCTCAACTATCTGCCTTCGTTCATACCGGAACAGTTCGTCCAGGAGTTTTCCCTCAACAACGGCAAGTTCCTCTGCACCATTCTCGGCGGAGCCATGTCCGGGGTAGGCATCGGACTGACCTTCTCCCAGGGCGGAAGTACCGGAGGTACGGACATCATCGCCCTGATCGTGACGAAGTACAAGCCGATCTCGCCGGGCAAGGTCATTCTCTTCCTGGATGTGATCATCATACTCTCTGTACTGGTCTGCCCTTCATATGATGCCGCCGGTGTCCTTGTTCCTTTCCAGGGCCGCATCGCCACGGCCGCATACGGTTTCATCCTTGTCGCTGTCAACAGTTATGTCCTCGACCTTTACATCGCAGGCTCCAAGCAGTCTGTCCAGGTGTTCATTTTCTCGAGCCAGTATGAGAAGATCGCCGACGCCATAGCCTACGATCTCAAGCGTGGAGTGACCATCATCAAGTCCGAGGGCTGGTACACCAAGACCGAGAGAAACATTGTCATGGTGATGACAAGAAAGAACGACCTCAACATCATTCTCAGGTATGTCAAGACCATCGATCCTGGCGCATTCCTGTCGGTTTCATCCGTCATGGGTGTCTATGGAAAGGGCTTTGACACCATAAAAGTCAAGTCAGGAAAGTCTTAAAAAAAGAAAAAAGCCTCATAAAAAGAAATTAGCTCTAAAAAGAGAAAAACTTTATTGGTCCCCGTCGGATTGTTTCCCCTTCCGACGGGGTTATTGTTTACATTTGTTTAATTAAAATTTTCTTTTTTATGGAAAAAATTAATCTCCCAGCAGCATTTGTGATGCTCGTCATGTCCGTTTTTTTCTCTATCAAGGTTTTCAGAAGATCTTCCATCCACAGTGCCGCCTCGTGGCTTCAAGTGGTCTCGCCGGTGCTTCTGGCTGTGTTCCTGGCGAGTGAATATCTGTTCGGGAAATGTGCTGTGGTTCAGGCCGGACTCGCAGGCATAGTGATGTTGCTGTGCTCGACAATGTGCGAGGCGCCGCTAGCCGCACGTTTCTGCAGCCTGGGCTTTTTCTTCCTGTCGTCGGTTGCGGTAGTGGGACTGTGTCCGGATTGCGTGTTCCCTATGCTGGTGATTTCATGCCTTGTGGCGGTAAGCATATACCGGACAGCCGTGAAATTCTCGAATCCCAAGAAGTTCGTACGGACTCCTACCATATATTATGTGATAAATGATTCCATTTTCGACCTTATACTCATAGTGACGATGTTCCTTGCCAGTCTGTGCATTGTGGCGGGAATGTGCCCGGAAAGGCTCTCGCTGGCACTCAGGTTGTCCTGCGCCCTTCTTTCCTGCGGATTGTTTGTGTTCCTTGGCGTCCGTAACCTTACCGGTGAGATGCTCTCTTTCGGCCGGGAGCATATGCGTGCGCTGGAGGAGGCCGCGTACAGGGAGGTCGGCCTCAACAGCCTTGGCCCGGCTTCCGTCGACATCACGGATATATATGAGAGGCTTGTCCGCTACTTTGAAGAGCGGCAGGTATATCTCAACCCGGACCTTAACATTGTTGACCTGTCACGCGAGATATATACCAACAAGACTTATCTGTCCAAGGCCATAAGCAAGTGCTTCAAGGGTAATTTCTGCCGTTTCGTCAATCATTACAGGATCTCCTATGCGGTCGAGTGTTTCAAGAAGGACCCGTCGTTGAGGGTTGGTCAGTTGGTCCAGATGTCCGGTTTCCGCTCGGAGGCGGCGTTTTCGATGGCGTTCAGGATAGAGATCCACGAGACCCCGAGCACGTGGATGAAAAATTACCGCTCCAAGGTGAAAAAATAGATTTTGTGAAATGAATTTCTTATTTTTGTAAAAACACGGAATTCATGGCAGACGAAAAAATCATCTTTTCAATGAACGGTGTGGGAAAAGTACTCCCGCACAACAACAAAGTAATCCTCAAGGACATCTATCTTTCATTCTTTTACGGCGCCAAGATCGGCATCATCGGTCTGAACGGCTCCGGAAAGTCCACTCTCATGAAGATCATCGCCGGTGTGGAGAAGTCATACAGGGGCGAGGTCGTGTGGGCGCCGGGCTATACGGTGGGGTATCTTGAGCAGGAGCCTCAGATGGATCCGGACAAGACTGTCCTCGAGGTTGTACAGGAGGGTGTCCAGGAGGTCGTGGACCTTCTGAAAGAATATGAAGAGGTGAATCTGAAGTTCTGCGAACCGATGTCGGATGACGAGATGACGGCTCTTATCGAGCGTCAGGGCGAGCTTACGGAACAGATAGAGCATTGTGGCGGATGGGAACTCGACTCCAAGCTGGAAAGGGCCATGGATGCGCTTCAGTGCCCTCCGTGCGATGCCAGGGTGGCCACTTTGAGCGGTGGCGAACGCAGGCGCGTCGCGCTGTGCCGTCTCCTTCTGCGTCAGCCGGATGTGCTTCTTCTCGATGAACCTACCAACCACCTCGATACGGAGAGTATCCAGTGGCTGGAGGCTCATCTGCAGCAGTACAAGGGCACCGTCATCGCTGTCACCCATGACCGCTATTTCCTCGACAATGTGGCCGGGTGGATTCTTGAACTCGACAGGGGAGAGGGCATCCCTTGGAAGGGCAACTATTCGAGCTGGCTCGAGCAGAAGAGCCGGCGCCTGGAGATGGAAGAGAAGCAGGAGAGCAAGCGCCGCAAGACTCTGGAGAGGGAGCTCGAATGGGTCAGGATGGCCCCGAAGGCTCGTCAGGCCAAGTCGAAGGCCCGTCTGGGCGCTTATGAGAAACTGGCCAATGAGGACGGCAAGGAGAAGGAGGCCAATCTTGAGATCTTCATTCCGAACGGCCCCCGTCTCGGCACCAATGTCATCGAGTTCAATGATGTCTCCAAGGCATACGGCGACAAACTGCTCTTCGAACATCTCAGTTTTGTGCTTCCTCCTGCAGGCATTGTCGGTGTGATCGGTCCGAACGGTGCCGGCAAGACCACACTGTTCCGGCTCATCATGGGTTATGAGCAGCCGGATAGTGGCTCGATTAGTATCGGCGAGACCGTAAAACTGTCCTATGTGGACCAGCAGCACCGCGGTATCGATCCGGACAAGACTGTCTATGAGACGATTGCGAACAATTCTGAGTTTGTCCGTCTCGGCAACAGGGAGATCAATGCGCGTGCCTATATTTCCCGCTTCAATTTCTCGGGGGCTGACCAGGAGAAGGAGTGCGGCATCCTGTCCGGCGGTGAGAGGAACCGTCTCCATCTGGCATTGACTCTGAAGGACGAGGGCAATGTGCTGCTTCTTGACGAGCCGACCAACGACGTGGATGTCAACACTATCCGCGCTCTCGAGACCGGTCTGGAGAATTTTGCCGGCTGCGCGGTAGTGGTTTCGCATGACCGCTGGTTCCTGGACCGTATTGCAACGCATATCCTTGCGTTCGAGGGCGATTCGAGTGTGTATTTCTTCGAAGGAACGTATTCGGAGTATGAGGAGAACAAGAAAAAGCGTCTTGGCAATGAGCAGCCGAAGCGGTTCAAGTACAAAAAATTGATGGAATAGCATTGCCACTCCGATAATTGTTGTAAATTTGCATCTGCAAAGCGGAAATAGCTCAGTTGGTAGAGCGTTGGCTTCCCAAGCCGAAGGTCGCGGGTTCGAGACCCGTTTTCCGCTCAGGAACGCAAAAGGTCAGTCTTTTGCGTTCTTTTTTTCGATATTCGCCAAAAAATCATTAACTTTGAAGAGTTACATAGATTTTTACTCTCATGAAAAAGATTATCATTACACTTTTGGCTACATTGGCAATGATGTTTGCCGGTTCGCAGAATGCGGGCGCACAGGACTTCAATTTCGATCCGGACCAGATGGCCCAGATGCGTGTTGACCAGTTGAAACAGTCTCTCAAACTCACTGACAAGCAGGCTGCTGAGATTCTTGTCATCATCAAGAAGCAGAATGAGGAGATGGGTCAGCTGTTCGCCGGTGGCGGAATGCCTGACATGTCCAAGTTCCAGGAGATGATGACCAAGACTGACGAGGCCATCAAGAAAGTCCTCACCAAGGAGCAGGCAAAGGCTTATGATGAGCAGCAGCGGAAGATGATGGAGCAGTTCGGCGGCGGGTTCTAGGCCGGTGACAGCCATTTGATTTTACTTTGCCCTGCGGCGCTTGCTGCGGGGCATTTTTGTTTTCCCGAAATTCTTGTTAGATTTGTATGTCTATAAAACACACTGTATGAAACGAATCATTTATTTTGTTTTTGCCGCTGCGGCTTTGCTGGCAGTGGCGTCCTGCTCCGGCAAGTATGAGACCGTGGCAGGAGACCCGATGGACACCAAGATCTACACTCTTGACAATGGCCTGAAGGTGTTCATGACCGTCAATAAGGAGACTCCCCGCATCCAGACCTATGTGGCTGTGAAGGTGGGCGCAAAGAACGACCCTCTCGAGACCACAGGTCTGGCTCACTATTTCGAGCACCTTATGTTCAAGGGTACGGAGCAGTTCGGCACTTCTGATTATGCCGCAGAGAAGCCTATGCTTGACGAGATAGAGCAGCTTTTCGAGATTTACCGCCAGACCACTGACGAAGCCGAGCGCGCTGCCATCTACCACAAGATCGACTCTGTAAGTTACGAGGCCTCCAAGATTGCCATCCCGAACGAGTATGACAAACTCATGTCATTCATCGGCGCCGAGGGCACAAACGCGTGGACTTCCGACAACGAGACTGTCTATACGGAGGACATCCCGTCCAACCAGATCGACAATTGGGCACGTGTCCAGGCCGACCGTTTCCAGCACCCGGTTCTGCGAGGCTTCCATACAGAGTTGGAGACCATCTATGAGGAGAAGAACATGTCGCTGACAGACGACTCCGACAAGATGTGGATGGCTATCCAGTCCGCTCTGTTCCCTCACCATCCCAGCGGAATCCACGATGTGCTCGGTTTCCAGGACCACCTGAAAAATCCGTCCATCGTGAACGTGAAGAAATATCACGACCAGTATTATGTGCCGAACAATATCGCCATCTGCGTGTCAGGTGATTTCGACCCGGACGAAATGGTTGCAACCATAGAGAAATATTTCGGGCAGTGGCAGCCTAATCCGGACCTCAAACCGTTCGAGTATGCAGGCGAGGACCCTATCACCGAACCAATCGTGAAGGATGTGTATGGCCTTGAGGCTGAGAATGTTGCCATTGTGTGGCCAATCCCTGCCGCAACAGACCTGGAGAGTTCCGCAGCCGCAGAGATTGCTTCATATATCATCTACAACGGCCAGGCAGGCCTGATGGATATCGACCTCAACCAGCAGCAGAAAGTGCTCAGCGCATACGCCGGAGACGACCTCGGCCCTGATTACGGTATGTTCATCGCATTCGGCGACCCTCGCGAGGGCCAGTCTCTGGACGAGGTGCGCGACCTTATCCTCGGCGAGGTGGCCAAACTCCGCAATGGTGAATTCTCCGACGAACTCATCACAGCCACCATCAACAACATCAAACTCAGCCGTCAGCGTTCTCTCGAATCCAACTCTTCCCGCGCCCACAAGTTTGTACGCGCTTTCATCAACGGAATTGATTGGAAGGACGCCTGCAAGGACATGGAGAGACTTGAGGCTGTCACCAAGGAAGATGTCGTCGCATGGGCCGGCAAGTATTTGACTGACAATGGATATGTCGTTGTCAACAAGCGCCAGGGTGTGGATGAGTCCATCCAGAAGGTGTCCAAGCCTGAGATTACCCCGATTGTGACCAACCGTGACAACCAGAGTGATTTCCTCACAGAGATCCAGAATATCAAGGTGAAACCGGTCGAGCCTAAGTTTGTCGATTTCGAGAAGGAGATGGAGGTTTTCAATGCTTATCCTAATGTGGAGGTGCTCTACAAGAAGAATGAGATGAACGACCTTTTCGACCTCTCGCTCGAATACAATGTCGGTGCTGAGACTGATCCGGCACTCTCTGCTGCAATCAGTTACATCCAGTATCTCGGCACGGAGACAATGAGCGCACAGGACATAGCCGTCAAGATGTATGACCTGGCCTGCTCGTTCTATTGCCGTGTCGGTGCCAACAAGTGCACCATCGGTATCGAGGGCCTTGGCGAGAATATGTCCGAGGCATTGAAGATTGTCAAGGACCTGATGCTGAATGCCAAGCCTGACGAGGCCGTGCTTGCTTCCATCAAGGCCGACGTCCTCAAGTCAAGGGCAGACCGCAAGCTCAGTCAGGGTGGCTGCGCAAACGCGCTCCGCACTTATATGTATTACGGACCTGAATATGTGAAGAGAACCACTCTGGACAACAAGGCTGTGATGGCCCTCAAGTCGGAGGACCTGCTCGCAAAGGTTGCGTCTCTGCTTGACTGCGGCTGCGAGGTGATATATTATGGCCCTCAGGGCAGGGATGAGTTCCTGTATGACTTCGTGGATGCATACGATCTGGTTGCCGAACCGGAGGCTGCGGCCGAAAAGTTCACCCAGTACCAGAAGGTGGAGGAAAGCAATGTCGTAATGGCCCAGTACGATTCTCCGCAGATATATTATTATCAGTATTCCGACAGGGGCGAGACATTCCGTCCGGAAAGCGAGCCTGCACTTGCTCTGTACAATGAATATTTCGGTGGCGGAATGAATACGATCGTGTTCCAGGAGATGCGTGAGGCCCGTGGCCTGGCTTATTCTGCATGGGCACGCCTTCTCAGCCCGTCTTTCAAGGACCAGGATTATATCTATGTGGCATTCATAGCAACCCAGAACGACAAGATGAAGATTGCCATCGAGGCGTTCGACGAGATCATCAACAACATGCCTGAGTCGGACGCGGCGTTCGAGATTGCCAAGGAGGGTGCCCTTTCACGTCTGCGCACCAGCCGCACGACCCGCAGTGCAGTCCTTGGGGCTTATCTTGACTGCCGCCGTCTCGGTATCGACGAGCCTCTGGACAAGGTGATGTTCGAGAAGATACAGAACATGACATTCGAGGACATTGCTGCCATCCAGAAGGAATGGGTCAAGGACCGCAAATATACTTATGCGATCCTCGGTGACATCAAGGATCTGGATGTGAATTATCTCAAGACGCTCGGCCCTGTAAAGACCGTGAAGCTGGAGGAGATATTCGGTTATTGATACCCGGATCTGTCGAATGGTTTACGCCCTGGACGCATTTGCGCCCGGGGCTTTTTTATGCCGGAAAGGTCCGGCAACGCAGCCACGTTGGCCTTCGCTACGGCTTTATATTACCCCTTCATATTCCCCTAACAGGCCGGTCCGCTGAGGCGGACTTCCGAGGGTACGGATAGGAAACGTTGCAAAATCAAAGTCACCCAGCAGGGAAGGCAATAACACTCTTTTTTTACTTTGCGTTGATAGTAGTGCTGTCCTGGATGGTGCCGTTACGGTCCATGAGGCTGAGGTGCATTGTCTTTCCGTCGACTTCCATGTGGATTGCGCTGACGGAGTGACTCCCTTCAGTCCATCGGCATGCAATCATGTTTTCGTTTGCAGGAGTGCCATTCTCGATGTCGCGTCCGCGGTCATTGTCCGATGCGGAAGTCTGCAGATAGACGGTGCCCTTGGATCCGTCAGTGACGACCCTTCCGTTGTAGAGAGGGTATGTGCGCACGTAAACATGGTTGTCCCCGGCAATGGCAAGGTCAACTCCGAGTTCGTCAAAGATTCCTCTCCATTTGTTGTATTTATTGCTTCTCCCGTCTGTTCCCTGGAACCACTCGATGTGCATAAGCACAACTACGAATTCCGGTGCGTCCGGTCCGTTCTTCGCATCATTCACAACATTGCGGGTCCAGTTGAAGGCTGCATTGTTTTCAGCGTTGCTGTCCAGGTCCTCTGAGTTGAGCATGACAAAAAGTGTGTTGCCATATCTGAAATGGTAGCAGACTCCCATCTCGTCACCGTATCCGTTCTCCGGGTAATATGACGTGCCTTTGAAGAAATAGTTGGGTATGTCGTAGTTCTTTGTCACCTCATTAGCTTCGCGGGTCCAGTTGTCGTGGTTGCCGTTGACTCTGGCCCACATGTAATCTGCGCAATTCTGCTGGGCGAAGAAATCTTTCCAGAAAGAATAGCTTCCGCCCCAGGCTACGACATCCCCGGGAGAGAGAATCCAGTCAAGTGACTGGTCGTTTTCTTCCATTTTGTCGATCATCCCCATTGCGGATTTGATTCTTTTCGGTAACGGGGTGTAGCTGTGGAAGTCGGAGATGATGCAGCAGGACCATTTTTTGGCCCCGGCTGTCCGGAAACGTCCTTCGCGGCTCACCGAACCGTCTTCTCCCTTGATGACGTATTTGTATTCCATGTCGGAATCAAGCCCGGTCAATGCGGCTCCGTATTTCATGAAGCGTGCGTCCTCATAGAAATCTGCACCGCTGGCAGTCTTGCTCCATATTCCGTCGAAATCGGTGCAGAAATAAGCCTGTGCGGGCTCTGCTTTCATGGCGCCCGACCAATTGGTGTCGCTTGCCACGGTGTATTCGACGTAGCTGGCTATGTCTATGCTGTCTGCGGCCCAGCTAATCATCATGCTGCTTGACGCGTCTTCGCCCGGTCCGCAGGAAATGCTGTAGAAGTTGAGAGACGGGGTCTGTTCGGGTTCCGGATCCGGTGTTGGGTTGTTCTCAACGGACCTTTCGCAGAGTCCCGCGGAGAGCAGTGCCAGAAGGATGGCGACGATTCTTAAAGGGGTCATTTTTTGTGTTCTTTTGTGCAAAACTACGCATTTATTGTGTGGGATATGTCACAATTTGCGCAGCATGATACCCTTTTTATGCATTTTGTGATATCTGTCTCCATGTCTTGGTGAGTCTGTAGCCAAGGCCGGAGAAGCAGACCTCGAGCAGCAGTTCGAATCCGGCGGCGGTCAGTGAGCAGAAAAGCGCCTGCCTGATGCTCCATCCGAAAAGGGGGATGCTGACTACTGTCGCGAAAACCAGGTTGTCGACGAACTGGGCGATTGCGGTGGAAATGAAACTCCGGGTGGCAAACTCTCTGTAATTGTCGCCCGAAAGTCTTTTTGCAGTCGCGACGTTGACGATGGAGTTGACAATCGATGACACGATCATTGCCAGAGCCGAGCCCAGTACGATCCATGTGGAGCATCCGATGGTCTTGTTGAGGCTGTCGTTGACGGCCACAAGGCCGGTTGAATAGTATTCACCCCACATTCCCGGTGTGAGCGATACCAGCTTGAATACCAGGAAGGTGGCAAGGTTGATGCCGACGGCCAGTATTGACACCTTGGCGGCGGCGCGGCCCCCGAACACCTTGCAGATGCAGTCCATTATGATGAACGGTATCCAGGACAGCACGAACCCGCAGTCCAGTGCCACCCAGTCGGTATGGAACAGTTCCTTGTTGGCAAGGAGGTTCATGGACACGACCGACAGGACCAGTACGGCCAGTGCCAGTGACGGGATTTTGTGGAGAATTGTCCTGTAGTCCTCGATCTCGGACTTGATGAATTGTTTTATCATGCTCTTTATGTTTTGATTTATTGTGCGGAGGATGACAAGCCTAGAACTCCGCAATGATGTCTATATTGCCCCGGACCCTAACATTTCAAGGTCGTCATTGTACCATACGGCGAACTGGCCGGGTGTTATTCCGCGCTGAGGCGTATCGAAAAGGATGTAGAGCCCGTTGTCCCTGAGGATAAGTGTGGCGTCCTGGAGCGGCTGGCGGTAGCGGATGCGCACCTTGTAGCGGCGGATCTCGCCGATGGCCATCCTTTGGTCTTCCCTGATCCAGTGGATTTCTTCCGGGGCCACGCGCAGGCAGCTGCGGCTCAGTCCCTTATGGGTGTGACCTTCGCCTACATATATGATATTTGAAGGGATGTCGGTCTCGATGACAAAGATCGAATCCTGATGACCTCCGATGTTGAGGCCCTTGCGCTGGCCTATCGTGTAGAACTGTGCCCCGTCGTGGCGGCCGACGATCCTGCCCCACGGATTGTCCTTGTAACGGGTCTTCTTGACATGCTTCTTGCCGCTGCGGTAGGTCTCGGTCTCGAATCTGATGTCTTCGTATGTGACAGGCCGGGAAAGTCTGAACCAGTCCCCGTCAGGCAGGGCGGCAAGTCTTGCAGGGTCAAAATTGTTGACGGCACCCTTCTGGACTTCCGTGCCCTTGTCTTCCGAGATATACCCGGTCACCATCTTCACTTCGCCGCTGCCTTCGGCGAGCAGGCTCTGGAGGGTGCTCTTCTGCCACTGGTAATGGCTGCAGGCCTCATAGAATGCGTCATACACTTCCACGACATCGCCTTCGACGGATTTGAGCTTCTGCTGGAGGAAGGTAGGGAGGTCCACCTTGCCGACGAAACATATTCCCTGCGAATCCTTCTTGTCGGCTGACGGCAGGTCGGCCTCATGGGCGATGCGCCTGACCTCCGGCTTGATGATGTCCCCAATCGGGAACATCGCCTTGGAGAGTTGCTCCTGGGTCAGCTGGCAGAGGAAATAACTCTGGTCCTTGTTGGGGTCCGAACCGGCGAATATGCGGTGGACAGGCTTGCCGTCAGGTCCTTCAACGGTGTCCCGGCGGCAATAATGTCCGGTTGCAACTTTCTCTGCACCAAGCTTCTCCGCGACTTTGAGGAATGCGTCGAACTTGATCTCGCGGTTGCACAGCACATCCGGGTTGGGGGTGCGGCCCTTTGAATATTCGTCGAACATATAATCCACAACGCGGGCGCGGTATTCCTTGCTCAGGTCCACAAAATAGAACGGAATGCCTATCTTCCGGGCCACCATTTCGGCGACAAAACGGTCCTCCTCCCATTCGCAGTCACCGTGCAGCGTGCCTGTCGTGTCGTGCCAGTTCTGCATGAAAAGGGCGAACACGTCATAGCCCTGCTGCTTCAGAAGAAGAGCGGCAACGCTTGAGTCAACACCTCCGGAAAGACCGATACAGACCTTCATATTTGCGTTTGTGGTTTATAATTAATAACTTTGTTATTCCAGTTCAACTCGCAAAGATACATCATTTGACCTCATATGACAAATAAAGAACTCAAAATCTCCTATTCGGAGTTTTATTCGACAGCTGAACTTTCTGCTTCTGACAAGGAACTTGCGGAGGCTGCCCTCAAGGCGACGGAGGTGTCCTATGCTCCGTATTCGAAGTTCAATGTGGGTGCGGCGGTAAGAATGTCGGACGGCAGGATCTTCACTGGTGCCAATCAGGAGAATGCTGCCTACCCGTCAGGTCTGTGTGCTGAAAGGACGGCTCTGTTCTATGCGCATGCCCATAGGGAAGGTGCTGATATAGTGGAGGTTGCTGTCGCTGCCTGTCAGGAGGGCAAGCTTTGCGGCTCGCCGGCGACTCCTTGTGGCGACTGCCGTCAGGTGATGGCTGAGTTCCAGACCGAGAGCGGCAGGCCGATGTCGGTCCTTCTTGTCGGTGCGGAAAAGATATGGAAATTCGAAAGGGTGGAATCATTGCTGCCATTTATTTTTGACAGTCTGTAAAAAATTCCTACCTTTGTGGCCGGGGTAAGTCTTGCACGACCAGCTCCCTCCAAACTCCCCCAGGGCCGGAAGGCAGCAAGGGTAGGAGGTCGTAGCGGTGCGATGTAAGGAGCTTACCCTTTTTTTTATTGAGGGCACGGCCCTCAAACTCCTCACTTCGTGCGGCCTCAAGGCCTTTCCGACTTTTGCCTCGGCTGCGCCTTTGCCAAAAGTCCCGGCCCGGCCGGTCCGCTGAGGCGGACTTGTTATCGTGTGCAAAAACTGGCATTTTGCACGTAAAACGACGACTTTTCTCCATTTCGTGGGCGTTTTTGCCAGTTTTGCACATGAAAATCATTAAATTTGGGAACTATGGGAAAATTACGATTGATGATACTGTTGGCCTGTGCTGCGGCAGGGATGATGCTCGCCTCGTGTGAGGCGGGGAGGACCAGGGGAGTGCTGGATGATGTGGCGGGCTTTATCGAGGCCAGGCCGGACAGCGCCCTCGCCGTGCTGGAGGGGGTCAGGAATGATGGCCAGTTGTCTATGGCCGGCCGTCAGGTCAAGGCGAAGTTCGCGCTTCTCTACTCGATGGCCCTGGACAAGAACTACATCGACCTCACCTCCGACAGCATCATCGCCCCTGCTGTGGCCTATTATTTCCGTCACGGCCGCCCTGACGACAGGCTTAGGGCCCACTACTACCGTGCCCGCATCGCCGAAAATGCCGGCAATGAGGATGAGGCGATGGCGTGGCTTGTCAGGGGTGAACGATGTTCTGGTGGTGCCGGGGATTACAATACAAAGGGGAGACTGTATTCATCGAAAGGCCGAATTTATTACAAGCAGTTGAAGTTCGCAGAATCGGCAGATAATATGCTCTCGGCGATGGAGTGTTTCCAAAAAGCCGGAAATGATTCACAGTCTTGTAGAATGGCATTGAAGGCATCGAACTGCTTCTTAACATTAGGTAACAGGGTTATGTCGGATAGCCTACTGGATTGCGCGTCAAAATATAAGGCATTGCTGTCAGGTGAGACTTTGTCACTGTATTACGAGCAGCAATTTTTATTAGCCGATTCTGACAGTGCCCGTCGGCAGATCTTGCAGCAGTATGAAGATGAGGTTCCGTCGGAAGATTTTGACTTTTTAAGGTTGGCGGATTGTGAGATAGGTCTTTGCTGTTTTGATAAGGCAGAAGAGTACCTGTCAAGGTTTGCGGCAGACGACCCTTCACGTGCAGATAACGCCAGGTATCAATACTATCGTGCTCGTTGTGCATCCGCTTGTGAAAACTACAAGGAGGCCTTTGAGCATCTGCAGACCTACCTGTCTCTGACAGATTCCATTGCTTTCCGGGCTGCCTACCAGAACACGGAGTTTATCGAGGAGAGGGAGCAGAGCAGGGAGACAATCAATGCGCAGAAATACAGGAACATTATCCTTTCCCTGGCCGTCATGGTTGCCGTGCTGGTTATTGCCCTTCTGGCTGTCATGATCAAATTGTTGAGGGACCGTGCCCGTGATTATGAACGCAGAAACAGGGAAGTATCAGCCCTTTATGACAGCCTTCTTGATGAACGTGATTCATTGAAGGAATTCCTGGCCTCATCCCGCGACAACAATGCATATGACATCTTTAAGAAGAGATACAGTGTGATCAACGGCTTCGTTTCATCATGTGCTGTCTCTGATGGACACGCTGCCGAGGGCGTCATAGATGAACTGAAATCATTGATTTCGGACCGTTCTGAATATGTCAGGGAGAGCGTCACCCTTGTCTCATCCTTCTATCCGGACTTCATGTCATATCTCAATGCCCATGGCCTGACAGACAAGGAGCGCGAATATTGCTGCCTTCTTGCACTGGGTATGAGAGGGAAGGACATCGGCAACTTCATCGAAGTCCGCCGGCACTACCAATATGGATTCAACATCAGGAAGAAGCTCGGCCTCTCGCGCGATACCCATCTCCACACATTTATCCAGTCTTTCCTGTCCGGTGAATATGGCAAGTAATTCTTGTCATTCGTGCATATAATTTCAGACCGTAAAATTTGCTGTTTTCGTCCAGTTTTGATATTGACCATAATGTATTGATATACAAGCTGTTGCTGATCTGAAAAATTTCAGGGGGCGTAAAATTTTTTTCCTTGACATTTGAAGGAATCGTGTTTAACTTTGTTGAGGACAACCCCTTAAATTTAAACACGATGAAAATGCTCCTGTCATATATCCTTGCCATCTGTCTGTATGGCAATCCATGTGCCCAGCCATCTGATGATCCGGATGATCCACCGAGAGAGGTGGTCATCACAACAACAACTCCTTCTCAAGGCGTTCCTGAACGCTCCGCCTCTCACGCGTGTCGTGCGTTCTACTATTATCAAGATTCTGTCCTTGAGGTTTTCTGCAATGGTATAGGCACCGCCACGTTGAATCTTTATGATGAAACAGACACAGTGGTGGATTCCGTATCTATCACTTCAGATGGCCGTACTTCTGTATGGCTCTCTGTCCCGTCTGCACCGGGCGTTTATCGTTTGACCATTACCTCGGCAAGCTACTGTGGTGAGGGATATGTCTGGACACTATAATACACGTGCGTATGAAAAAGTATCAAATATTAATGGCACTAATGTGTTTGCTGTCCGTGTTATCATGTGAGAAATCTGTTGAAACTTCTGATTTGTTGTATGACGCAGATCAGCGTGTCATTGAAGTTGTTTCAAGACCTAATCATGTCTCTCAGAACGCCGTGGCTAAATTCCTTGGAATTGCCTCATCGAGGACAAAATCTACTGGAGATGTGTACTCGATTGAGCCATACGTCATAGAAAGTGATACCGTGATGTATATTGTAAATTACGCTTCTGGCTGGAAGATTCTTTCTGCAGACAAGCGTACTCCAGTGACTATTGCAGAAAGTGAAACAGGGAGACTTTCGCTTGGCGAGAATTCATCCAGACCATCATGGATAAGAGCAATGGCCTATGATATGAGAAGGGTGTCGTTGTCAACTGATGATGAACTTTCATTTACTCAGGATGAGATTGTTTCCTCATTGGATATGTGGGAATCCATGTTGCTTGGGAAGGACCTTCCTCCATTTACTCCAGAAGATTCTCTGCCTCGTCCAATGTTTGGCCATTGGGAACTGTATTTTGAAGGGTATGAGACAGAAATTGTGAGCTTCATTAATCATCAGACTGATACACAGTGGGACCAGGGTTATCCCTATGATGTATATTGTCCTCTAAATAGTGACGAATCTGGTCATAAACCGGTTGGCTGTGCTGCAGTGGCAGCAGGTCAGATGCTTTATTATCTGCATGACTATTTTGGCGAACCTGCATTTTCGAATGGTGGGATTATTCTGGATTCTTTGTCCACTACATATTCGTCAACTCTCAATGCGGCAACAGACAGTACAGCTAAATTTCTTGCAGAAATAGGCTCGGATATGAATATGCATTACCATAACGAGTATTCATGGACAACGCCATCAAATGTTGTTGATTTCTTCGCCGACTATGGGTACAGTTGCTCTTATGAAAGTTTTGATGATGACATCGTTGAGGCTAGCCTTTGGGATGGAATGCCTGTTATTGTATTGGCAATGGATGATTTTATTGGAATACCTGATATTTCTGTTGCACACTATTTTTTGATTGATGGCTGTAGGAAAATGAGGCAGAATTATGTCAAAAAGTATCAGTTTGTATATGATGGTGATGACCCAATGCCGAGCCAATTGGAGGTTGATAGAGTAGAGATTATTAATTCTACGCCATACATATCGTTTGTTAAGATGAATTGGGGTTGGAGGACTCAATGGGATACAAATTATCAATTAAATGATGGTTGGTACGCATTGACTGGCTCTTGGACAACTTATGATAGTCAAGGACACTCAATAGATTATGATTGTGAAAGGCATATGATTTCAGGCTTCACGTTGGAATAATATAGTTGTGATGCAACGTTAAAAAACCAAATTGCATCTATATGTTGAACAGAAAATCGATCAGTACTATGAAAAACACTATTTTTGCAGCGCTGCTCCTGGTGAGTGCGAGCTTGCTGCTTTCATGTGAGAAGAACTTCAACCCGAAAGATATTGTCGGCTACTGGACAACCACGCAGACGTCTGTTATGCCGTCTACCGGTGCTGAGAGGCAGGTGACTACACTGTTTTCATTTGAAAAGAATGGCGGCGGTTACGCAGAGTCAAGAGTTGTCATTGGAGATGAGGAGACAAAGACACACTATGCCATCTCATATGACTTTGTCACTCAGGATGCCACGTACAAGGAACTGGGACATCTGACAATTTATTATTCACCTGATGACGCGGATACTTTGATTGACACAGAGGCCAATTATTATGTGAAGAGCCTGTCAGATACCGAACTTGTCCTGTTGCCTGTAACTTCATATAAGTCTTCTCCGTATGATGGGAAGGAAACGGTATTCACAAAAGTCAGATAGAGCCTTATGAAGCGTATTTTATTC
>JAZRVQ010000032.1:0-63406 GCA_045599265.1 Candidatus Cryptobacteroides sp.
CCGAGATCGGCTTGCTGATAAAGAACTATGCGATGACAAAGGTGGATCTGAAAAAGCTCGTCACGGAGCCACAACCACTCATTCTAAATCAAGATGTCAATGAACTTACTTTATTTTAAATTTTTAACGCATCAGTAGTAATTGGAAATGAACTTGTACAAAATAAATTACAGACCCTCATTATAAGAATTAGGTACAAATTTCTACAGCTTATGCTGTGAAGTGCCCGAACTCTCTCAATATTGTAGTAAACAGTTGATTATATTTTTTCACATTCGTACGAATCCGTTTAAAATCATTTGCATTGAATGAAACATTCCCTTTACGTGTGCGCAATATTTCTTGGCCATTCTCAATTTTGCTATTACAATGTGCCAATTGATTACGAATCTCGATGATTTCCTCAATGTAAGTCTTGTAAAAAGTCTTATTATCTATTTTCAAGTGATTGTCCGAATTAATATCTTGAAGCAATTCATGGACAGAATGAGCTTTTTGGGAAGAATCAATAATGGGAATCAATTTGTCAATTGTGAAATCGCGATAGTTCAGATAACAGCTTCTATCACAATTATCTGAATTATTAATCAGTAACTTATGAATGTATTTTTCTTTTGGAGAAGTAATCTTTTTATGGAATATTTCCATTCTTTCAGGTGTGATGTAATATTTATTTATAATCTCATCCATAATAGCATCAAGCTCACTTACTTCCGCCATTACAAGTCCTCTCAAGTTATTGAGGTCTTGGACTTTCTTTATCGTAGTTTCAATAACCTTTTTAACCTTTTCCGTGAATTGGCGCTTGTCTCTTCCGGAAAAGTAGACGCCTTCCAAATCCAGTTCTCTCGCTTTTTCTTTTATGATATTCAGTCCACCGACAGAATAAAAAACAACATCTGTATAGATTCCATTATCTCTGATTTCTTGTATAAGCTTGTCCCCGGAAGGCTCCCCATCTAGATTTAAATCCATTAATATCAGATCATATTTGTTATAATCAATTCCATCCTCCTTCTGCTTACAGTTATATTGCTCATAGTCAAACGAGTACTCATCCTCAATCATGGCTCTTACGCCTTCCTCAACAGATTCCAGCCAATCTGTCTCGTTCTCTATCCACAGAACTTTGTATGTTAGTTTCATAACACAATAATAAATTTTACGCCAGGCCTACCTTTAATACCTGAATTATAATTTTTATCAATTTGTATGTCGCCATGCAATTCATTATGAACGTATTGTTTGGCATTATACAGTCCAAGGCCAGAACCGGAAGTCGTTGAAACCCCTTTATCGAAAACACTGTGGGATTCTAATTCGGTAGATAATCCTTTCCCATCATCGGAAATTTCGAGAATCGTATGCTCTCCATCAATCTTTGCCTCAAAAAAAAGATTTCTAGCTCCAGCATTAATCGAATTCGAAACGAAGTTATCCATAAGAAGACTTAATTCGAGAGGCTTGAATTTCAATATGACAGAAGTCTCATTTGAGGAACAACGGAATTTAATGTCCTCAAAAAAATCCGGTAACACTTCGGTTAAATAGTCTTCCAAGTATTTCACAACATTCGCTTCAATTATTTCCCCTGTTGTGTTAAAATTAGCTTTTGATGCAAACATAGCAATTGATAATACCTTTCCGTTTGCACGCTGAATTCGCTCAATCATCTTCAGCATCTCATTATCTGACAACTTTTTATTATTGATTTTTTCAATCAGATCTGCTGCTGTATTTTGAACAGTGCATGCATGAAGTCTTATGTCATGATGATACTTGACAATCCTATCTTTATCTAATGTGTCAACAGACCGCAAGAACAGATTCTGCTTTTCGACTTGATGTTTTTCTTTTTCTGCTTTCTTGCGTTTTTCTTCTTCCTCTTTAGCCTTTTTCTCCGCGATCAAACGGTCATTTTCAGCCTTAAACTTCTCATTTTCGGCACGAAGTCTAGCTATTTCAGCTTGCCTGCGACGCTCTAACTCTGCTTGAGCTCGCTCTTCAGCCTGTAATCTTCTCCTCTCTGCCTGAGCCGCCTTTTCTTCGGCCTCACGTTGTAAACGCTCGGCCTCTTCCTTCTGCTTTGTCAATTCCGCTATCTGCTTCTTAGCATCCTCAATCTTTTCAATAAGATTGATATCTCCAACACGTTCTGCAATCGTTTCCAGATCAGATATAAACTGAGGTTTAATTTCTTCCGGAGAAATACTAGAAGACACGAAATTTGCCAGTTCCGTATTGTAATACAAAACTTCCACATTGCTATCAGAAGACAAGGCCTTGATGAGACGGACAAAATCAATTTTGCTTCCTAAACTTGAGTCAAGCACAAATGATGGGGTATCTGAATCCTTGTCTACCCTCTGAAGCTCTTTACGTGCGGCTTCTCCTTCTTCTATATTTTTATAATATTCATTTCTCAAAAAAGCTTCTCCCCAAAGAACACCTACAACATAGCGTTCCAGCCTTTTCTCGCAAAGGCTGAACATATCCTTTACCTGACGTGACATAGGAGTATCTACTAACCCACTGTCACGGCTTGACACCTCTTTCAATTCATCAGTGTTTTCAACATATATGTCAACACGTCCCATCAAGTCTCGGCTACTGAGAAATCTTGCACGACCTTGCTGAGCTCTAAAGTCTATTCCCCAACTATCATCTCCAGTTTCTCCGAAAGGGAGTATTCGGAAACCATTGCGAAATAAAAAGACAGAACCGAAATTTTTAGAATCAACTCCCATCAATCTGGAGAAGTTGTATTTTGCCGCTCGATTCAGGAACGAAAGTGATACTGAGCCATTCTTAATCAAAGGAAATTTAATATTGCTTTCCTTAATTCTGTAAATATCAACTCCTCTATCTGACAATATGGTATATATGGCCCCGTTTTGTATCTTAACATCTATCTGAGTCGTTTTGAGCTTCAGTATATCTGTAATACTGTTTCTAAGAGGGCCATTAACTATATCACGATCATATCCGGTGCCCTCATTGATTTTCTTGTCATCCTCCTTTTTTTCCTTGTTACAGACAATTTCGATAATAAAATCATTTGTTTCCGCATATGGGTTGATGAGCTTTTGCAAAGACCTTTTAAGCTCTAGAATATGTGTTCTCGTCCACGGAGTCTCTTGGTCATGCAGTTCGGTAATCTCAATAATAGTACCGTGGTTATAGCCATCTGGGAAAGGGCAATTCTTCGAAAGAGTCCGGTGTTTTACATCAACATTTGCGAACTCTATTTTTTGATCGACCTCAAATTCTGTCCAGTCTACGGAAATTTGCTCGATTAGATTCGAATCTTCGGTTTTGGTGGACAGCGTTAGATATCTTCCCAAGCGGTCACACGAAAAACGTCCAATGCCTTTTGCCCCAGCATAGTAGCGTTTAATTTTGTCCCGGTAGGATTTCTGTTTGCCATCAGAGATATCTTCTGTTCCATCTTTCTTGCCAGAAAACCCAAGAAAAAGCCACTTCTCTTTAAGATCAGACAACGACATTCCTTTTCCATTGTCGGCAATGGTGATTTTATCGTCCGAGAAAGTGATTATCACATGACGAGCATACGCGTCATAAGAATTTTTAACCAGCTCAAAGATGGCGACATTGTCGCTAGTAATCAGATCTTTCCCTACTAAATCTTTTAATGCAGAGCTGACTTTAAACTGTAGCAGATCATCCATCTTTACAACATTTCTTTTAATATCAAACCAGCTTGTTCCGCAAATAATGGCGGAATGGCATTGCCTATCTGAGAATAACGAGGGACCTCTATTCTACGCATTTTCCCTCCCGTAGTATATTTTTTTTTAATTTCGTACCAATCCGGGAAAGACTGAATTCGCGCACATTCCCGCACAGTCATAATTCGAGGTTCAGAATAATGCAGGTAATCATCCGGCTGACCGGTAATTGTAGGAGAAACAGAATCCGGATCAAGAACAGTAATACCTCTTTGCTTGATTCCCCATTCCGCCCTGGCTTTTCCATCAACTCTTTTACCACGCAAAGGATATTCCGCCAATAAGCGTTTAAAGCAATTAACCTTATCTGCACTATGCTTGGCGAAGCTGTGACTGTTCGGCAAGTCGTGCGTCTCAGGATAATTTCCACGCATCAATTTCTCGTAATCCGTCAGTTCATCACTCCCGTACTTTCCCGAAAGGAAGCCTTTTCGGTCCGGAGTCGGAGCCTCTCCATTACTTCGGAGTAAGTCCGATATAGCCTCTCGTAAAGAAACTGTCTTTTGAATCCCTTTCTCTCTCAAAAAATCGGAACGATTTTTCTGCAACAACTGCTCAAAATTCTCCGGGGAGCCGATATCTTTCCTAATCCCCACTAATATAAAACGTTTGCGACGTTGCGGAATGCCATATTCTGAGAAATCTATCACATGAGGCTTCACATTGTAGCCCAAACCTTCAAGTGCCCATATGACTTTTTGTGCATAAGATTCTGTGTTACTGCGTTTCTTGTTATTGAACGCATATGTAAAACCTTTGACGTTTTCAAATAAAAGCATTTTGGGCTGCACTAATTTTATAAATTTTATATATGAAAACACCAATTGGTTACGAACATCATCAGCCACACGTTTTCCCGCCATAGAGAAACCTTGACAAGGCGGGCCACCCGCAACAAGATCCACGCGCCCTTTCAACTCGCTAAGATGCTCTGAGTAGTTTTTTAAAACCTCGTTTATATCATGTGGAGTTTGTGGAAGCCATTCCGGCCAATCAAAATGCTTTTTGTTATCAATAAGGTTATATTTTAGAGTCTCAAAAGCAAAAGGGTTCTTTTCTATAGCGAACAGGCCGTGCCACCCTGCTTGATATAGTCCAAGCGATAAGCCTCCTGCTCCCGAGAAGAGATCAATTACCGTATATTTTGTTAACTCTTTCATATTGACAGCTATTGATGAATATCTGTTATTTCAAATTTGATAGTGTAATAATTTATTGCCTTTGTTCGTGTAAATCATAATCCACCTCCAACAAATCGCCTATTTTCACTTGAAGTAGACGAGCAATCTCAACAAACTGAGACATCGAGGGCTGTACCTTGTTAGTTTTCCACCGTGATACAGTCATGCAGGTTACACCTAATTCTTCCGCCAACCATTTGTTGGTTACCTGCTTTTCCGCCAATACAACGCGAATCCTGTTAAGACACTCTTTTTTAGCCATTTGAAATAAATATACCCAAACAGCAAATTTAAACAAATTATGCTTAATAAGCAACATTATGTGTATATTAATTATCTTCCAAACAGTATTTTCTCGCAGTCTATTTCATTGATCCCAAGTTCAAACCGTCATCAATATACCAGTATTCTGATCTGCCCGACACCACCAAAATCGTCTTACGTCTACACATCTTGTAGACAAGAAAATTGTCCGTACAAACAGATGGCACTTGTATTACATCTGCACTCCTTGCACATAAACGTTAAGGCATTCTTTCTTCTGTCGTCAAACTGCCTTGATGCTTTGACTTCCTGACATCATTATTCCATCGCGACTCCGGAAGCGATGGGTCCGACCAGAGGACGTGCAAGGATTTTCACAGAAAATGCAGATGTGATTTGTTCGACATCTGCATTCCTTGCACATAAACGCTAGCAAAAATTTTCGAGCCGTTTTAAGGCACATTTTCAGCCACACCGATTTTGCGTCCTCCGCCTGACATCAAAGGAGCAGTATTCTTTGGCGTCAAGACTCTTTTGCGGAAAGAAATTCTGACGCCGCCCTGCTGATGACGTCGCACATCGAGGTATTATTCTCGATGCAGTAGTGGCGTAGCCTCTTGGAAAGAGAATCGCTCATATAGAGTGCCCTGCTCTCTTTATGCCCACCACGGTCTAAACGACATTTTGAATTTCTTCTATTGTAGATCGACTTGTGCTTATAAATCAAGTCCTTTTGTGAAATATGCTCAATACGAGGGGATGAAACCTTACCATAGAGGAAGTGTTTGTATTGCTGAAACAAATCTCGATCTTCCAGCTCGTCCGGTGGCTGTATCAGCCAGACCCGTGGCCGGCCGCGGCCTCGTGAGCGAAGTCAAGTCCGCACCTCGCCGTTCACGAAGCCACGGGCGGCTACGCCGTCCGAAGTCCCATTGCCATCCTTTCAGAGCAAAAATCCGGCATATTTTAGGAGAAAATGTGTTTTTCTCGTGATTTCTCCAAGATTTTGCCAGAATTTCGCTTTTCCCCGCTTTGGAAAGGGAATTAGATGGGGTTAATGCAAGTCCGCACCAGCGGACCGGCCGGGCCGGGTATTTGCGCCAGCAAATACGGAAAGGCAGGTAGGCCGGCTTTCCCCTAATGATAGGGGAATATGAAGGGGTTAATGGAAGTCCGCACCAGCGGACTGATGAGGAGTTTGAGGGCCGTGCCCTCAATATTTTGAAGGCCTGATACAGTCACCGGGCGACAAAAACGGACAGAGCCACCGGGCAGGTAAAATGAAAAAAAGATGACCGAGCCGGACGGACCTGGTCACCTTTTTTTATTGAAAATTGACGGAACTACTTCAATCCACGGGCGCGGAGGAGGGCGGAAGCGTCAGGGTCTGCACCGCGGAAGTTGCGATAGAGAACCATTGGCTCTTCGGAGCCGCCTCTCTCGAGGACATTGTGACGGAAAGACATCGCTGTTTCTGTATCGAAGATGCCCTTCTGCTTGAAAAGTTCGAAAGCATCCTTGTCCAGAACCTCTGCCCAGAGGTAGCTGTAGTAGCCTGCGCTGTATCCCGAACTGCCGAAAATGTGGTTGAAATAAGTGCTGCGGTAACGAGGAATTATCTCACCGATGAGACCCATCTCCTCGCACACCTGCTTCTCGAAAGCCTCGACATCGACACCCTCGACCGAAGTAAGTTCATGCCACTTCATGTCAAGGATGCTGGCGGCGCAAAGTTCACCGGTCACAAATCCCTGATTGAAATTGCCGGCAGCCTCGATCTTGGCCACGATCTCGTCAGGAATCACCTCACCAGTCTCATAATGGAAAGCGTATGTAGCAAGCACATCCTTTTCGAAGGCCCAGTTCTCATTGATCTGGGATGGAAGCTCCACAAAATCACGCTTCACAGCCGTGCCGGAAGTGCCCTTGTAGTGGCACTGGGTCAACAGACCGTGGAGAGCATGACCGAACTCATGGAACATAGTCTCCACCTCGTCAAGAGTCAGGAGTGACGGGGATTCGGCAGTCGGCTTGGTGAAATTGCCCACATTCACGATGACAGGACGCACATTCTCACCCTCCGGAGTTACCCACTGGTTGACGAAATTGCTCATCCATGCACCGCCTCTCTTCGTGCTGCGAGGGAAATAGTCAGTGATGATGATACCTATCAGCGAACTGTCTGCACCCATCACCTTGAATGCCTCTGCCTCAGGGTTGTAGAGAGCCACGTCCTCAACAGGTTCGAACTTGAGGCCGTACAGACGGGAAGCATTGCCAAACACACCGGCACGGACATTCTCCATCTTGAAATATGGCCTTGAAAGGGACTCGTCAAAATCATAACGGGCCTTGCGGACACGCTCGGCATAGTAGAAATAGTCCCAAGGCTGGATGGTTTCGCCCTCTGCGACAAGGCCTGCCTTGATGTCCTCATCCATCACTGCCTGCATATCGGCAACCTCCTCCTTGGCACGGTCCATGGCGGCAGACATGATGCCGGAAAGGAATGTGTCCACGGTCTGAGGGTCATGAGCCATCTTGTCATTGAGGATGAACGCCGCCGGAGAATCGTATCCAAGAAGTCCTGCCTTCTCGATGCGCAGTTCCATCGTGCGCAGTACAATATTCTTGTTGTCTGTCGCATCACCATGGCTGCAGCGGGTGGAGTAAGCCTTGAACATCTTCTCACGGAGAGCACGGTCCTCGGTCTTGCCCATGGTCTCCCAATACTCAGAGACAGAGATGCCGAACTCATCCTTGAAAGCATTGTTCTCGGTGAGAAGGTTGTTGCCGAACTGGAGTTCGAGTGAAGCAAGCTCCTTGTTGATCTCGCGCATACGTGCCTGACCGGCCTCGTCGAGAGACACACCGTTCTTCACGAATGCCTCATAAAGGTCGGAGACAAGCATCTGCTGTTCGCGGTCAAGACCCTCGCGCACTTCATAGACAGCCTTCACCTTCTCGAAGAAATATGGATTCATGAACACATTGTTGCTGTGCTCGGTGATCATAGGCATCACCTTCTCCACAATCTTCTGGAGAGACGGAGTGGCATCGGACTCGCTCAGGTTGAAAAGTACACCCGTCACGCGCTCCAGGATAGAGCCGCTGCGGTCGTATGCAGCGACAACATTCTCGAAATCAGGAGCCTCGCCGTTTGCGATGATTGCATCGACCTCGGCCTGCTGCTGACGTATGCCTGCCTCTACAGCAGGGAGATAGTCACTTTCGTGAATCTTGTCGAATGGAGGGATACCATACGGAGTGTCCCACTCCGAAAGGAACGGGTTGCTGCCGCAGGAAGCAAGAGTCATGACTGCCATAATAGTTGTGAGTACACGTTTCATATCTGTAAAATTTTATTTTTCGAGAGGTTTGCCGTCAACCACGAAATCGCTTATATCATTGACAGTGAACTGGATACTGCCCTGATAGAGAGTAAGGATACCGGTCACGTCGATACTTTTGGCACCGCTCAGGACCTCGGAAGGAATCTCGCAGTCACCGAACTTGCTGTATCCGCTGGTACGGATCTGAATCTCGGTGCCACCCATCTTGAAGTACTGGCTCACACTGTATGCAGCCTTCTCGATGCCCGGGTATGTACCGTCACCCTTGAGGTCGCCGACAGTGCAGTCTGTGCCGTCATCCTTCTTGAGGTAGTCGTTTCCGCTGCCGACCTTGCACTCGTCCCAGAGTCCCTGGAACAGGTACTCCTTCATCTTGGACTCTGACATCGCCCAGGTAGTCACGCCATGGGTCTTGCCATAGGTCCCGATGCCGTTGGAGTCGGAAAGGAACACGCGGTTGGTGTAAGACTTCTTGTCCTTGCTTGAGTCGAGATAGAGAAGACAGAACATCTCGTCGGCATACTTGAGGCCCTTGAGAGTCACGAGCTTACCCACATACTTGTTGGTCTTCTGGGTGGCAGTCTTCGGATTAGGAAGCTGGCTTTCGGTGATGACCTCAGGGACAACAGGCTGTGCATCGGCAGGATTGCCGCGAAGGATGTGCTTGTCAATGATGTATGCAATCTCGAAATATGAAGTCTCGTATGCGGCTGACGGATCGGCAAAACCGACCTGAACCATACCCATACCGCCATAATTACCGGTCTTGTAGCCATACATTCCCAGTGTCAGGCCCTCGAGCTTGACATAGACGGTCTGGCCTGGAAGATAGTCATTGTACAGACCGTTCTTGCCCATCTTGATCTCCATGCCGCCGGTCTCGTCTTCAATGTAGAAGCTCTTGTAGAAGTTGCCCGGCTTGTCGGTTGTGGACACGCGGCCCTTGATGACAGCGCCGGAAAGTTTCTCGGCAACAGCAAGGCCAGGTGAATAGGTTGCGTCTCCGCCCGGCATGATGAAAGGCTTGCCCGGAGTGTAGCAGGAAGCGAGGTCTGCGATGGTGATGATCTTCGCAAAGTCGGAATCCTGATAATACTTGTACGGAGCCGGAGCGTCAGGAACGCCCGAGAATACTGGCTGGAATTCTTCCTTCAGACCACAGGAAGCAAACATAAGCAGCGCTGCTGCAGCAAACAATATCTTTTTCATATCCCTTAGAATCTGAAGTAAAGGTTACACATATAGTTCGCACCCTGCATGTAGAAATACTTAGGGTCGAAACGGTAATAACGGTCATAAGAAGAGCTCTTGATGAGACGGGTCTGCTCGTAGCCGCCGGTCTTGAACCATCTGTTGTCGAGCATGTTGCTTACGTTGAGAGAGAAACCGAAGTTGTACTTGCGCTGGATGTACCAGCTCTTTCCGATGCTGCAGTTGAGAAGGAAGTGATCCTTGACAGGAGCCGCGCGGAGCGAACCGTCACGGTTGACACGGCTGAACAGGCTTTCCTGTGCGGCCATGTAGATAATCTCCTCGGGAGTCTCGATGCCGTCAGGGCCTGCACAGGCAAGGTGTGTGCGGTAAAGAGGGTTCATGTCAAGATATGACTTGCCGAAATACTGGGCATTGAGTTCGAAGAACCAATAGCTCTTGAGACGGTAGTTGAGTGCGATCTCGGCCGCAATCTGAGGTGTGGAAGGCACATAGTGCTTCTGCTGCCCCTTTACGATGGCATTGCCGTCATTGTCCCGTTCAAACTGGGTTACACCCTGATATGTGGTGGTCTTGTAGAGAGGATGTGAGATCCAGTATGGCACGTCCTCGTCACGTACGACCTCTGCACTGTTGTCCACGGTCTGCACCATGTGAGGGTTCTTGCCGTGGTTCTGAGTATAGATATGCTCACCCCAGCTCAGCACGCCGGACATTGTGAGTCCCTCGAGCGGAAGCGGAACCTTGATACCGAACTCGAGACCGAGATGGCGCTGTGCGATGCCGGTCATGGCGAAGTTGGTGAAGGACTGCTGGGAGTCATCGTAGAAGCTCATCACGTCTGTCTGGTCCATGATCTTGGTCCAGTAACCTGTCAGTCGGAGATTGTATCCGCCGAGGCTCAGCTGATAGTTGACATCGGTGGAGATGGTCTTCTGGGTGGTCAGGTTGTCGACGATGGTGTTGCGGGTGCGCGGAGACACGAAACTGTTGGTGAATGTCGGGGCGTCATTGAAATAACCGGCATTGACAGAGATTCTGTGCGCATGCGCAAATGTGTATGCCAGAGCAAGTTTGCCTGAATATGTAAAGAAATCCACAGTCTCTGACCTGCCCTTGGATGTCTCGCCGTTGGAGGTGAGGTTGAGGCCCGGATACTGCGAATTGAGGGCAGCGACCTCGTCGGCAGTGCCGGCGAAGAGGCCCTTTCTCATGAGACCCTCTCTCCACATTGACTGGTAACCGGCCTTGAGGGCGAGCTGTGCCTCGAAACCGGCCATGTTGAATGTGCCGGACACCCATGCGCCGCCGCGGCGGATCTGGGCCAGGTAGTCATACCCGTACCTGCCGCCCTTGACGATGTTCTCTGCCTTGAAATTGTGGGCAAGGTAGTAGTCAAGGTCATTCTGTACAAGCGCATCGTTGGAAGCGAAGTCACGCTCTGCGAACTGGTCGATGTTGGTATAGTACTGACCGCCAAGCAAGTCATTGATCTTCTTGTAGTTGTCAGTACGGTTCCACTTGAACTCGGCACCTCCGTTGAGCACGAAATGGTCACCGGCGTTCCACTTGACGGAAGCCACTGCGTTGACGTCGTTCTGGTCCACGTGGCGCTCCTCGAGGGCATATTTGCTGCGGCCGTCAGCGCTGTTGTAGTTGACATTGTAGAGACGGTCCCAGTTGATGTGCTGATAGTTTGCGTAGCTGGTGATGCCCGGATTCCACATCTCCTGTGCCCATGCGGACTTGATCTCATTGAGACGGTTGTAGTCCTCGTCGTCGTTGAACGAGTAAGACGGGAGGTTGCGATAGTAGTCCGGACGAGGGTCGAGGGCGTCATACCAGTCAAGTGCGGTGTAGCCGTTCCAACCGGTTCTCCACAGAAGGGTTGCGTTAACCTCGAGGGCTTCGCTCGGAGTCGCGGTATATTTCAGGAAGGTGACAGGCTCGAAGGTCTTGCGGACGCGTGAGTTGCGCACCTTGCCGTTCTGGTAACCCCAGTTGCTGTTGTACATATTGTCGCCCATAAGGTTGTAGACCTCCTGGGTAGATGCGTTCTGGGCTCCGCGCTGACCCGGTGTGGCAAATGTCACGAGGGCGAGGCGGTGATGGTCGCCGAACTTCTTCTCGACGCCTGCATAGTATGCGAACGAACGGTAGTAAACACCTTCCACCCAGTCATTTCCGCCGAGACGGGCACTGACATTGAATGCGTATGACCAGCCGTTGTCAAGCTCGCCCGAGGCGTATGTACCCATGAGGCGGAGACGGTACTGGGCCGAGTTGGTCAGCACACTGAAACGCCAGCCTGTACGTACGCTGGAAGGGGTTCCGGTGATGTTGGTCTGGCCATTCCATCCACCGACGCCATACTCTGCAGTCTCAAGGCCGATGGTTGTCTCCTTGCTGCGCATTGCCTCGTTGAGACCGCTCCAGAGGGAGAACGGGCCGTAGCCGGTGATTGCGTCATTGAGTTTGACACCTGCAAGATAGACATCCTGCATGTCGCTGTTGTAGCCACGGTTCTTGAAACGCACGCTGCTGAATCCGAAACCGGCCACGTTGGTATAGACGTCATTGGCGCCGAAAAGGATGGTCGGGGTGTCGGTGTATCCGCTGTCATCCATGTCGAACTCGGCGAACGAAGAGTCATCCACCTCGTTGATGGTCTGGGACGAAACCATTGTCACGAAGATCAAATCCTTGACGAATCCCTGGTCGACAGTGACATTCACATTGATATCGGCATAACCGGGAGCCATCACGGTCATGTCGTACATACCGTCCGCAAGGTTGTCGATGCGGAACGTACCGTCAGATGCTGACGTTGTGGTGGCGATGACCTCGCCCTTCTGGGACAGGGTCAGCTGTGCACCGGAGATCGGTTCGCGGCCGATACGGCTCACCACAGTACCTTTGACGCCGCCGCTGAATCCCTGTGCAAACATTGCCGCGCAGAGAAGCAGGGTGGAGAAAATTGAAAACAGTTTCTTATACATAGACATACAATTATTTGCTGATCAGAATGTAAGTCGGGAAATGGTCGCTGTATCCCCCGATGAACGCGCCGCTGCTGAACGTGCGGAACGGCTGGCCCTTGTACTGACCCTTCTTCTGGGTCATGAAAGGCTTCTTGAAGATGCGTGCATAGTAGGTGTTCTTGATCAGCGGGGTTATCTTCAGACCTCCCTGAGGAGCCAGGGCAAGGTTGCTGTTGACCAGGACCTGGTCATAGATGCTCCACACGTACTGGTAGCACAGCGAGCCGTAACCGGCCTTGATCATCGACCAGAACGGGTTGAAGAAGTCATGCTCGCCCACCTCGGAGAGGTTCTCGCGGCCGTGCAGCCACTTGGCCATGCTGTCATCGAACGGGTCGTCGTTCATATCGCCCATCACGGCAATCTTGATGCCCGGGTGCTGCTCCATCATCATCTGCGAATGCTTGTAGATGATCTCTGCGCCACGGCTGCGGAGGTCACCACCCTTGCCGCCGACACGTGAAGGAAGGTGTGTCACATAGAATGCAAACTCCTCACCGTCAATGAGGCCGCGGACCATCAGCACGTCACGGGTGCGGAAATAATCCTGCTCGTCCGGGGTGAGGGTGATTTCAACCTCGGTGTCCGTGAATGTGTATGGGATGCTCACGCTTTCGAGAAGGGTGAACTGGTCCGGCTTGTAAAGCAGGGCAACATCGACACCACGGCGGTCCGGACCGTCATAATGGATGATCTGATAGTTTGCCTCGGCGATCTCAGGCTGGCTCACAAGGTCCTCGACGACAAGTCGGTTCTCGATCTCGCTGATGCCGAGAATGGTGTGGAAACGGCCGTTGTCCTTCGCCATTGCGGCTATGACGGAAGCCATGTTGTGGAGCTTGTGGTTGTATTTCTCCTGAGTCCACTTGTTCTTTCCGTCCGGAAGGAACTCCTCGTCGTTCTTTGCCGGGTCATTGTAGATGTCGAAAAGGTTTTCGAGATTGTAGAAACCTACAATGTAGTTTCTGCTGCCGCCTTTCTGCGCAAAAGACGCTGTGCTGACAAGCAGCAGGAGGGAAATGATGTAAATGATACGTTTCATCTGTGAAATATCTTATTTCCACCAGGAATCCCTGGTCGATTCAACTTTCGCGGCAAGGTCGCTGCCTATTGCCGTTTCAAGATTAGGGAAGAAGTCAAAGCCGGTCTTTGCCTCAAGGGCGTCGATTGTCATCGCCTGACCCATTATCTGGCTGTCAGAATAGTATTCGTGCTTGAAATAGAACCCGATGGCGGTGTAGCCTCCAAGCTGTGAAGTCATTCCGACCCCGCCCTTCTTCTTGTAGCCCAGAAGGGCCTTGAAATAGCCCACAGGCACAGTGATGTTCTTGCCGTCATTGTCCCGTGCGGTCTGTGTTGCGCCGATGATGTCCGCTCCGGTGACGACATAAAGGGTGTCGAACGAAGAACTCCAGTTGCGGACATAACCCTCGAGGTTTGCCCAGGCGTTTTCGTTGAGCTCTCCCAGCTGCGGAGTCATGTTGGTGCCATAGAACGTGGCCTCATTGGCTCCGGGGGCATAACGGTCCGCCGACGGAAGCTGGTGGCCGCGCTCATAACCGCCCTTGAATGCCTTGTAGATGACAGGCTGGTACTGTGACGGCACCTTCGGGTCAAGTCCCCACTCATTGGTGCGGCTGCCGCTGCCTATCAGCCCCCTGTTGAGCGGATATGCCACCCACACAGATATCTTGGCATCGGTGTCAAGATAGAACGAATAGTTGCGGATCTTCTTGGACCCGATGGTCATGTCATGGGTGAAGAAATAGCGCCCGTCACCGCTCTGGGTGCGCGGAATCTCCATCCAGGATGCGACCGGGTCGGGATTGATGCCGGCAGGAGTGTTCTCATCAACGGTGACGGTCTTGCCGTTCTGGGTGAACTCCACCGACTTGGTCTCCTTGCCGGAGGTCAGCTCGATACGGCAGGCGCGAGGCTCTTCGGATGAGTTCTCGTCCCAGCTGAGGATGATGCTTTTCTTTGTGCCCTCGCCACTTGTAACGCTGAGCGAAGCCCAGTCCGTGGCGGTGCCCGTATAAACCAGTGAAAGCTTCCAGGTCTTGGAAGCAGTCACCGTAACAAACTGGCTGGAAGCCTTGTATGAAGATGTCGTCTTGGTCAACGAGATGCCGAGCGGGTCGCCGCCCACCTCCTGCGGCCCCACCTTTTCACAGGAAGAGGCCGCGAGAAGAGCGATCGACAAAGCGAATGCAATGGTCGTTAATCTATTGAGCGACAACAACATATGTACTAGTCAACAAGTTTGTAGAGCAGAACAGCCTGCTGCTTGTCATAAGATGCGGCCTTGTAGTAACGGAATCTGTTTCCATTCGTTGTGGCCTTGTTGAAACGAAGCACGGAAGTGTCTGAAGTGACAAGGACTCCACCGTTGCCGTCAAGGCTGAGGGTGTTGAGCACTGGATCGGTTTTCAGCACAATGGTGTTCTTGGTTGAGTCACCACCGATGTAATTGCCGCCACGGGCCTTGATGGAATAACCACCCTGCATTGCGGCGATGACCACATTGTTGAGTTTCACGTCGTTGCTTGCAGTGATGACGTCACCGTCCCTTTCTGCAGTGATGTAATTAGCCTCAGCGTCTGCTCCGTTGAAAATGTTCACGGTATTGGAACCTTCAACATTGTAAGCAATGATATAATTGCCACTCCAGTCTTCCGGTGCCTCTTTTACGAGGACATATTTGGTTCCGGTAAGGCCCTCGTCCGGCTTCTCGCCTTCACCCTTTGTAAATGAGACAATGAATGCAGGGATATTTCCACCAGCCTGGAGAGCGCCATTGTGTTCTGCAACGAGAGTGTTGATTACGACTTCGTCAGTCACTGCAAGGCCGATGCTGTCGAAAGACTTGTCATTTGACTGGCAGAACTTGGATGTAAGTCCGTAAACATAAACGGAACCGGTCTCATCCTCGATTGTAAGATTACCGTAAACAGTGCTTGCGATGCTGACAATCTTTCCCTTGAGCTGATACCAATCTGTGGTATTAGGGGTCTTGGTGAGGAATTCTGCAATTGTGATTGGTGTCACATTTGTCGGTTCGGCTACGTCACCGCCTTCATCTCCGCCATCTCCACCATCTCCGGCCGTGAATGAGAGGATAGTACCGTTGGACATCTCGTGCTGATCCTTTGCGGCATAATACTCATACTTGCCCTGAATCTTGACAGTGCCGCCATTTGACATCTTTGAATACCATTCATCGAAATTGGCTGGGAATGCGATAGTGATAGTACCAGTGGCGTCAGTAAGGTCAAATCCCTTGAAACTGGCGTTTGTGAGGCCAGAGACCTTTCCAGTAAGGATGTATTCGGTGTTGGTATCTGCCTTGGCGATGAAATCTGACACTGTAGTCTCCTCGGCGTCACCTGTCACCGGAGGAACGTCTCCGCCACCGTCGGTCTCGCCGTTGAGGCTGTAGACATAAGCCGCGCCCTTGCCGACAGTCTCGTAAGTGCCTGAATAGTTGGTGAGCTGTCCGTAGATGATGACATCGTCACCGACCTTGACCTGGTCTGCGGAAGTGAACTTCTTGCCGCCGAGATAATAAACCTGGAAGCAGTAGAAGTCATCGTCAGAAGCCTCGCCGCTGTCTGAGATATAGAAACTTCCGTTGCCATACTGTGACACGCCGTCGGCATGCTTTGAAGCAATCTTGTGGATGATGCCGCGCACGTAAACCTTCTCAGGAGTGGTGGCGCCGTCAGCAAGAGCAGCTGCAACAGCGTGTGCCTGTGATGCGGTATAAGGCTTTGCAAGAGTGCCGTCACCCTCGACGATCGGATCCGGACCGCCCTGAGGGCCTTCCTGGGTGACAGAGATGGCGTCAGATGCAAGACCGGCCTTTACATTGACAGTGGCTGTGCGGTTCTTGCCCTCATTTGAGGTGACAGTCGCAGTGATTGTGGTGGCTTTGAGAGAAGCTGCACCCTCTGAAGGCTCGAATACAATCCAGTCTGCAGTTGTCTCGACCTTCCAGTCTCGGGTTGCTGCAATTGTGAATGTGAAGCTTTGAGCATCCTTGGTGAGTTCAAAGGTCTTCTGGGAAAGTTCCACGGACGGTTCCTTTGAATACACGTCCTCTTTCTGCTGACAGCCGGCAAACGCAACAACGCTTGCAATGGCTGCGATGAAAAATGATTTGAGTTTCATAAATGGTTGTGTGTTATATAATTAGTCTCGCATATACGCGTGTACCCCTACGCACGCACGGGTGCAAGGGGTACAAATATAACGAAATAATATCGATTATTCAAATACGAAGTCGTCGAAGATGAGGTCGTAGTGGTCCGATGACGGGTGTCCGGTGGACTCGTCTATCTCGATGCGGATCTTGGCGTCGTGTGGCGCGCCGCCGTCAAGGACGTACCTGAACTCCCTCAGAGTCTCCCTTTCGGAGTAGTTCCGGAGCGCGATCTGCTGCGGTGCCGTCCACTCGGACGAGCCGAATTCGCAGTATGAAATCGTGGCGCTGACCCAGAATTCGGAGAAATAATATTTGAACGAAACACTGCTCAGACCGCTGAGGAAATATTCCATTTTCAGGTGACCATACTGGGTCTTGTCATAATCCTCATCTTCTTGATAGACACGGAGTTGAGGAGACTTTTCACCCAGTTTGCCCTTCAATGCCTTCGGGTACTGCCAGGAGAAACATCCATACCAGGTGGACCACTGGAAACCGGCCGGACCGGCAGTGAGCCCATACTTGTCGTATGTGTTCTTCTCCGTGGTCGGGAAAGCCGCGTCCTCGAAGTCTTCGGTGAAAGGGAATTTCACCTTTACGAGCGGTCCGCATTCAACGGGGTCGACGTAGAAATCGTCCTCGGTGTATCCTCCGCGATAGGTGACCTTGATGTAGTCGAGTTCCCACCTTTCCTTCTGGTCCCCGCCCATACAGTAGAAGCAGACCTCCCCGACTCCGTCGCCGAGGATGTCATCACCGACAGTGTACCGCTCCCCCGCCGCAAGGCTGACCGTGGATGATTTTTTCATCTTGCCGTCCAGCGTCCATGCGATTCTGGTATCGGTCGCACTGCCCACCGTGACGCTCAGCAGGCGGGCGTCATATTTGCCCCTGATGCGGATATAATTGCCTCCCTTGCTGCCCGCGGCCTGGTACATCCTGACATGCAGGTCATCGGTCAGAATCGGCCATGCAGTGCCTCCACCCTGCGAAAGCACGTAATCCACATTGCCGAAATCAGGCTCGATCCAGTCGTAAAGGTTGTCATAGAATTCGGTGCATTCCACCTCCCTGACCAGGTCTGGATGGGACGGATAAACCGGCGTTTCGGTGTACTGCTCGCCCGGGTCAAGTATCTCGTATGCGGACTCCTCACCGCCAGGTTCGTCCTCATCTCCCGGTTCATCGCCAGGCTCGTCTCCGCCCGTTCCGGGGTCGTTATCGCCTCCTTCTTCACCGCCTGTCCCCGGATTGTCCTCACCGCCAGATTCATCTCCACCAGGCTCTTCGCCTCCTTCATCACCAGATTCATCGCCACCCGGCCTGTCAGTCTGCTCGGTGTCATCGTCCGGCGTTACCGGGTCCGGTTTTTGACAGTCCACGACACCCCACATCACTATCAGCAGGGCCAATATCACACGAATTCCTCTCCTCATCTACATTCAATTAATTGACTTTCAATCCTTCTGCCATTGTGTACATATCAGGCAGGTCATTGCAGAAAAAGGTATTGTCCTGCTTGTACATCTTTATGAAATCACTCTCCGACGGATGGCCCGGAAACACGGAGAAATAATGCGTGTCACTCTCACTCATCACAAATTTGTTCCTCCATGTGACAAGCAGCGACACCCGGCGTCCTGTCATCGGGGCGTGGATGTTTTCGGTCCAATACGTCTTGGATGTGAACCCTTCAACGCCGGTTTCTGTCACTCCGCACGGCTTCATCTTGGTCAGCGAAACCTTCGATATCGCCTTCAGGTTGGCGGTGAAAACGGCATTGTTGATGCCCTGATAACAGTCCATCCCGATAAAATCGACCCATTCGTCACCCGGCCAGCGGAAATAGAAATCATCCTCGGTCTTGGCCGAATCCATCTGCGGGGAGATGGCATATATCAGGTTGTGCACACCCTTGACATCGCGCAAATACTTGACAGTAAACTGCCAGAGGCCCACAAATTCCTCGGTCGTGGTGCATTGTGTGCCCCACCATGACCAGTCCTGGGTGTGTTCGTGGAACGGACGGAATATGATGGGTATCAGCTCGCCGTTTTCGCCTTTCAGACTCAGCGCCACTGCAGCAAAGCGGTCAAGCCAGGTCTTGAATGTCCCGTTGACAGGGTCGCCGTCGGTGAGGATGTGCCTCGCGACCTGGTTGCTGGTATTGTCCCATGCATCGCCGCCGGTCAGCGGGTTGTTCAGATGAGCGCAGCCGATTATGACCATGCCGCGCCCGTATGCTTCCCGGATGCATCTGAGCCTGATGTCATTGTCGCCTTTGGAGGAGATGTACCTGTCATCCATCATCTCCGAAAAGTCCATGCTGTACACGGCCGGATAGTCGCCGCACACGTCCTTCGTGTCCGAACCGCCTGACTGGTTGTACCACCTGCGGCCATACATCAGGTCGTCGTGATGACCGAACATGAAACCCTTCGACTGGATGGCCCACAGGTTGGAATACAGGGCCTTGGTCTCCTCTGTCGCATCCGGATCGGCCAGACGGAGTTCGGAACCTTCCTGGATATCGTCGGCCGAGGTGTCCCTGCCGGGCTTCTCGATATATGTGCATCCGGCGAGCAGCAGGGCCGCGGCGCCGAACGCAATGAAAATCCTATTCATCCTGTTTTGTGAATATCATTACATACTTGTACGGGTGGAGATAGAAACGCTCGAAGTCCGTATATGCCCAGGCGGCATCCCAGGTATATGAGGAATCAGGGAGCCACTGCATGCCGAAACTGAGTCCCAGGCCGCCGTTCGGAATGGTTATGGAACCAGTTGTACCAAACTCCTCGGTGATCGTATAAGTACCTGCAGTGTAAACTCTTACACTTGACTCACCGATAACCGCCTCGCCAGTTGCGACATCAAGTGAGAAGGCCGTCTCTGAATGAGGAAGCCTGTCATAATTGTAAGAAAGGTCAACGTCGCCGGTGCCGAACTTGTTGACTGCGGCGACCAGCACATAATCCCAGAACTTGCCGTCCGCGCCTGCCTGCCAATTGATCTTGCCGCTCGCTGCAGTTGCAGTTGAAGAGCCATCAAGAGTAATCGTGAGGGTGTTGTCATACTCACAGTTGACGCTGCTGTTCCACTCCCAGCTCTTGTCCTTCACCTCGACGAAAGCGGTGGAGCCCACTCCGCCAAGCACCTTGAGCGAACTTACGATATAGGTCCCGTCAAGGCCGGTATCCTGTGTGTCCGGATTGTCCGGACCTGGTTGGTCAGGGTCCACAGGGACGATGTTGATCTCACCCTCGGAGCCTTCTGTCCTGGACTCGGCAGGAATCTCGGCGACCTTGCTGACAAGAAGGGCATAATAAACCGGTGACACTGCAAACTTCTGATAATCAGTATAGATATAGTCCTCGTTCCAAGTCTGGTCGCCCTTGAGCTGGAAGGCAATGGCCTGGTCAGGAATGGTGAACGACTTGTCTGCCGAGAAGGAGATTGTGCCGTCCATGACCGCGGCGACGGTCTCTATGCCGTCCTTTGACGTGAAGGTGATTGTGCCTGCGGCATAGTCACGCTTCCAATGGCTTTCGCCGATAGGGATCACACGGTAGAAATTGCGCAGGTCGATGTCCTGACCCTCGACGGCCTTGTTGCAGGACCCGTCAAAGACGCAGTTCCAGTGCTTGCCGTCCACGCCGCCATAGAGCCGGCAGGTGCCTTCGGTGCTTCCGTCATCGTTGATGGAGTCGAGGATTATCTCGAAATAATCATCATAATTGGCCTCCGGGCCATATCCGTCCACATCCCAGCACCAGCTCTTCTCTTCCGGAGCGGCCATCATCATCGTGCCCCAGCCCCAGCCTTCGCTGCCGCCAAGACCGCCAACCACAATCGACCCGGTAATGCTGTAGCACCCGGCGAACGACTCATCGAACTGTGCCATGTCAAGGCTGTAGGTGCGTGTCTTTCCTGATTCGGATGTGATTGTGATGCTCTGCGCGGCGCCGGTGAAATCGATGGTCCCGCCCACCTCGACGGACGATGTGGCCTTGTAGGATATCACCATGTCCTCAATCTTGACCGCCGACATGTCCTTCACGAGGTTGGATGCCAGCTGGAAGGTGATGGACCCGGCATCGGCGTCCCGGCTCTCAATCACGGCCTCGCCGATCTGGCCTTCGAACTTGATGGAAATGATGGACCGTTCGTTGCTCTTTTCGGTCTTGTCATTGTTTCCACCGCCATTGTCGCCTCCGTTTTCCGGATCGACCTTGTTGTCACACGCTGCAAGCGCGGCAACCGCCATCGCACAGGCGAAAATATATCTCAATGTCTTCATAACTATTTGATATAAGGGTTCAAATCTGTTTCGAGAGAAGGAATCGGGTAGAACACCATGTCCTCGGCTGTCCAGCCCTGACCGCGGGCCTCGGTGATGTCCGTGTGCATCCTGTTCCAGCGGCGCAGGTCATAGCAGTAATGCCCCTCGAAGGCAAGCTCCCACTTGCGCTCGTTGAATACGGCTTCACGGAACGCCGCCTTGTCGAGCCCTGCCGGCAGTGGGGCAAGGGAGGCACGCGCACGAATCTGATTGACAAGGGCATACGCCTTGTCGGTAGGTCCGGCAGCCTCGGCATAGATCAGTGCCACGTCGGACCAGCGGATGAGCATAGGCTTGGTGGAAGTCTTGTCGCCGGAGTACTGCGGGTCGATGAATTTGCGGCAGAACGGATAGGACAATTTGCCATTGGCGACGGAGGCTGTGACATTGCCGCCGGCGTCATACACTTCATTGCAGAACAGCCATTCGCGGCGCAGGTCACCGGCCTCGAAGGCGTTGTAGTACGACAGGTTGGTCTGGTACTCGCTCCAGCCGTCATGCGACGGAATGAACTGGTCCGTATCGCCCTGCCTGAGGTAGATGGTGCCGCCCGAAATGTATGGTATGTACATCTTGGATATCTTGGAATACTGTCCCTCGGACTCGCCTGTACGGTCCATCGACATTATGAAGATGTGTTCCGGTCCGTCCGGTTTCCCGACGTCATAAATGCCCATCAGGTCCGGATCGAAACGGTACGTGGTCTGTGCCGGGTCATCCACCACCTTTGCTGCCGCCTCGACGGCCCTGGCATAGTAATCATCCACATTGAATGACATGTCTGCATAGCGCGGGGTGCCGTGGTCCTTGGCCGATGCCAGGTAGAGATATGCCTTGGCCATAAGGGAATACGCAGCCACGCGGTCTGTCCTGCCGGTCTGCGGCTTGTCATACACCGGAACCAGTTCCACGGCCTTCCGGAGGTCGGTGAAGATCTGGTCCCAGAGCACGTCCAGCGACTCGGTGCAGGCAGCGACGGTGTCGTCAAGTTTCTTGACCGTCGTCAGATGGAGCGGCACGCAGCCGAAATTGCGTGCAAGGCAGAAATATGAATACGCCCTCATGAAATACGCCTCTCCGACATAACGGTTCCTAGCCGCTTCGTCGATGTTCATCGTGGCCACGTTCTCGATGACGGAGTTGGCCCTGTTGATGGTTATGTAGGAATATTTGTAGAAATTGTAGAGGGTCGTATTGGTCTTGAAGGTGCCCATCTTCCAGGCATCGAGCTCCTTGTTGGCGGCCGTCGCATCGCCTTTGGGGTTCATCGAATCGGTGTTCATGTCGCCCAGGAAGACAATCGCGCGCGAGTACTCGATATAGTTGATGGCGTCGTAGATATAGTTGACGGCGGCCTCCGCATCGGCGGCCGTCTTGTAGAAATTGGTCTCCGAATAGAATCCGTACGGGTATTCATCCAGGTTGCAGGAACAGGCCAGCAGGGCACCGGCCGCAAGGATATATATTTTGTTCATCATTTTCATCGCCGCTGCTCTCTAGAAGGTGAAATCAAGTCCGAAAGTCCATTTGCGAAGTCTCGGATAACCGCCGGAATAGATGCCCAGAGGGCTTACTTCCGGGTCGTAGCCCGTAAATTTCGTGAATGTGTACAGGTTGTCGCCGCTGACATACAGGCGCAGTTTGCGTCCATAATCTTTCTTGGCGAAATGGAGGGTATAGCCCAGCGTCATGGTCTGGATGCGCACAAAGGAGCCGTCCTCTATCCACCAGTCCGAAAACTTGGTCTGGCGGTTGGCGCACAGGCGCGGGTATGCATTGGTAGGATTGTCCACAGTCCATCTCTTCGGCATGTTGTCAGGCTGGTCGAAACGCTTGGTGTTGACCACGTCGTTGCCGAACACACCATTGAAGAAGATATTGAAATCCAGGTCCCTCCATGACGCGTTGAGCGCCAGGGAGGCCGTGAAATCAGGGTTAGGGTCGCCGATGATGCACCGGTCATCCTCATTGATTGTATAAAGACGGTCCCTGTTGTATATGTCCACATAATTGAACTCGCCCGGCTTGGCATCGTCACCGCTCATTCCGGCGCTCAGACCGTCCGCAAGGCTCTGCACGATTCCGTCCACGCAGTAACCGTAGAAGACATAGAGAGGCTGTCCGACTGCCAGGATGTTGGTATAGCCGCGGAACTGCTCCAGACTGTTGCCATAGAACTCGAACTGCATTCCGGTGCGGGTGTCGGTATTGAGGCCGGCCTCGATGGAGTTGCCCAGACTCAGGACAGTGTTGCGGTTGCGCGAGAACACGAATGTGCCGCCCACGTTCCAGTCGCGGTCTCGGTAGAACACCCCGTCCAGGGTGATCTCGAAGCCCTTGTTGAGGATCTCTCCGTCATTGACCCACATCTTGTCGTATCCTGATGAAGGGGCGATATTGCGTTCGCGCAGCAGGTCGGAGGTGTGCTTCCAGTACCAGTCGAAGGTTATTCCGAGCCTGTTCCCGAAGAGGCTTGCGTCCACTCCGAGGTCGGTCTGGGAGGTCGTCTCCCATTTGAGGCCCGTGTTCGGAATGCCGCTCCAGACGGCGTAGATGCCGCTTTGTCCCGTGTAGCCGGACTGGTAGCCCGGACCGATGGCAGTCACCCACTGGCCGTCATTGTAGTATTTGTGCTGGCCGTAACGGCTCAGGGTCTGGTATGCCAAGATGCCCTGGTTGCCGGAGATTCCGAAGGATGCCCGCAACTTCAGCAGATCCAGCCATCTGACATCTCTCAGCCAGGACTCCTCATTCATTTTCCAGCTCAATGCGCCGGAAGGGAAGAATGCCCATTTGTTGTTGGCGCCGAACTTCGACGAACCGTCCGCACGGGCTGTGAAGGTTGCAAAATAACGGCCGTCATACACATAATTGAGACGCACCAGCCCCGAGACAAGTTCTGTCTTGTATGCGGCGTTGCCGATACGGTACGAGCCCGGATCTCCTGCCGCCAGGTTCTCGTTGGACAGCGACTCGTTCACAAAATTGACAGCCGCCAGTTCGGAACCGCGCGCCGAGTAATTTTCATAGGAATATCCAGCCATTGCCGTGAAATGGTGCTTCCCGGCGAAGGTTTTGTCAAACGTGGCGTATATGTCGGCCACGATGTTGTTGTCCTCCTGGTTGGTGATTTTGCCGTATCCGTTGTTGAACACGCCGGATTCGGTATATTTCTTCGGGTAGTACAGGTCATTTACGCTCTCGCCGTGCTTGTAGTTGAACTGGCCCTGGAGTTTCAGGCACGGGATGATGTCCCAGTCGAAGGCGGCGTACGAGATCAGGTTGAACCCCTTTGTGACGTTCTTCTGGAACTCGGTGATGGCAAGAGGGTGATAATAGTCCTGGGCACTGTAGAGCCAGTATTCGCCGTTCTCGTCATAGACCGGGAAGATAGGGTTTCGGTTGTAGGAAAGGTAGCCGTTGTTGTCACGCTTGCTGCCGGTGATGTTGGCACTGGCCTTGACCGTAAGGTTGTCGAAAAGTTTGTGCTCAACCCCGAAATTGCCGCCATATTTCTGGTAATTGTCCCTGATGTACATACCGTTCTCAAGGAAATAATTGGCGGAAAGGGTGAACATCGTCCGGTCGGTGCTGCTCTGGATCTGGATGGTGGTATTGTCGGAGACCGGCGCCTTGCGGAAGACCAGATCGTCCCAGGCCGTGTTGGTGGTCCAGGAGGACTGGAGTTCGGAAATGGACGGGTAATACACGCCGTTCGAATTGACTGCGCCGACATACAGCTGGGTCAGACCGGCATTGGCATTGGACTCGTTGGAGATCATCGCCATCAGGACAGGGTCGCGCCACAGGTTGAGCGGCGTGGAGAACTGCGAGAGGGTGGTCTGCTGGCGCACGCTGACACGGGTCTGGTGGGCACCGGCCTTGCGTGTGGTGATAAGGATGACGCCGTTGGCGCCGCGTGAGCCGTAAATCGCCGATGCAGATGCGTCCTTGAGCACTTCCATCGAGACAATGTCCTGAGGATTGATGGAAGTGAGTGCACCCGCATCACCGTAAGGGAAGCCGTCTATGACGACAAGCGGAGAGTTGGAGCCGTTGAGCGAGGAGTTGCCCCTGATGCGGATAGTAGCCCCGGCCCCAGGGTCCTGCGATGAATTGATGACCTGGACACCGGCCACACGGCCCTGCAGGAGTCCGTCGATCGAGCTTGAAGGCGTGTCTGTGAGGGTCTCGGGCTTGACCGATGCCACGGAACCGGTAAGGTCGCTCTTCTTGGCCACACCATAGCCGATGACCACGGTCTCCCCTATCGCCATCGCATCATCCTCGAGGGTGACGTCGATGCGGGAGCGTCCCATCACCTGCAGAGTCTGGTCCTTGTAGCTCAGGCAGCTGACCTCCAGAACGCCGTCAGAAGGCACTCCGGAGAGGCTGAAATGTCCGTCCTTGTCGGTGAATGTGCCCGTCCTGGTGCCACGCAGCAATACGCCTGCACCGACGACTGGCTGGCCGTCAAGGTCTGTCACCGTGCCCGACACCGTCAGGTTCTGAGCAGACAGAACGGCGCTGATGGCCATCAGGGCCGCCAGCAACGCCACCAGACAGACGGACGACCTCAAAACTTTGTCTATCATTTTGGTCATAGTTTATGTGTACACAAAAATATAAAAAAAACGCGGAACCCCAAAGGGTCCCGCGCCTTATAGATAAAATCGGAAATTACTTCAATGTAATCTTTACTTCGCTGAATCTTGCCTGTGCAGTGGCTGTGAATGTCACATTGCTTGCCTCGCCAGTCCAAGTTGCACCGTCGACAGCACCCTTGTCTGCTGACAAAGGACCTTGCTTGCCGCCATAGAATGTGAATTCTATCTTGGTCATGGTCTGTGAGCCGGCATCAATCTTCATAGTATCATTTTGATAGAATCTGATACCTGCATCGCTTGCGTTGTAGTTGGAAACACTGGTCTGGTTGAACTTTGTGAACGTAAACTGGAAATCACCGAATGTAAATGTAGATCCTTCTGTAGAAGCAACATTTGTATTCTCTGTGAAATAGTCGGACATCTTGAGTGTGATTGTGTTTGCATCATCATCGTCACCTTCACCGCCTTCGCCTGGGTCAGGAGTGTAGGTTGCGACCCACTTGCCATTCTCCCAGCAGTTGATCTGAGGAGTGCCGTTGTAAACATTCACGAAACCGCAGATGTTGCCCTTCTGACCGACAGTTGCAACATCGGAGATGCCGGTATTCTTCACATAGATAGCCAGTTCCTTGCTGTCCTGGGATACCTTTCCGTTCTTGTCAGATGCTGACCAGCCGTCAATGACCTCGACATTGTCAATCTTGACCTTCATGTTGAGGTACTTGGTGTAGTTGGTCACAAGCTCTGAAAGTGTGAGGTTCTTGCAAGGATAGCCGCCTACCCAAGGAGTTTCTGCCTTGGTGATATCGACTGCAGTGATCTCAGGAAGACCATTGTAAAGAGTGGCTGTGCCGGAGAATTCGCCCTTGATGCCGAGACCTGCCATTCCACCCTTGCCGGTAAGAGCTGTGTAGATGTCACCGCTGTAGATGAGGATAGCACCTGTAGCATCCTGAACGAAGATACTCTTGTTGTCTGAACCAAGGACTGTGATCTCGGCAGCAGTCTCGAAGTTGGCTTTGAAATCTGTCACACCTGCAAGGATGGCAGCGTTGAGCTCACCGCAGTTTGCGTAAACAGTCTCAACTGTACCGGCCTGGGTCAAGGTAACGGTATATTCCTTTGTTACGACCTCAGTGGATTCTGTGCTGACCTTGACTTCGTATTTGATCTCACTTGCAGCGGTATTGGCGGCAAATGCGAGAGCCACAGTGGCATTACCATCACCTGAAGCAGGAGTAGCTGTGACACCCTCAGGACATGTAACGGTCCATGCGACATCTGCTGTGACATCAAAACTTGCTTCTGTGGCAGCAGATTCAACATTGATGGAAACCGGAGATACAGAGAAGGCCTTTACATTACCTTTCTCATGGCTTACATAGACACCGCCGCAGAGTTCGATGACGTCGTTGTAAACATCCTTGTAGCCGGCTACAGTGAGGACGTCACCGACCTCGATGCCTGCAGTTGCAAGGAAGTTCTTGCGGTTGTCGCCTGTTGCGCCCCAACCTGGATAAACACCATATACATAGAGGTTGTCAGTACCGTCTGTGATGTAGAGGTTGCCATAATCAGCCTTTGCGACCTCGGTGATGGTTCCGGTCACTCTGTAGTAAACGTCCTTGCTCTTCTCAGCAGCGTTGAATTCGGCGATGGAAACCTCTGTGACGTCGATGTGGCTGTCGTACTGGCCACCTGCCATCTGAGGATCACCCTTGTATTCTCCACGTGTTCCGATAACGGTGATGATGTCACCTACCTCTACGCCGAGAGTCTCGAATTCGCCCTTTGCGCCCACGCCATAGACGTAAGCCTCGCCGGACCAGTCACGGATGTAGATGTTGCCATATTCAGCCTTTGCAATGCTTGTTACAAGACCTGTGAGCTTGTACTGAGCGTTTGCATCTACAGGAGCGGCAAGGAAGTCAGCGATGCTGACCTCAGCGATTGCGCCTTCCTGCTTGATGGTTGCAGACACAACAGACTCCTGGCCACCCTTTGCGGATGAGAATGTGATGGAGCCTTCGCGGGCACCGCCGTTGTTGGCGTCAATCTTGAGGGAAACGATTGTGGTGTCACCGTCAACCTTCTGGCCTGCAACGGAGATCCATTCGTCATTGATCTCGTAAGCGAGCTTGTCGCCTTTGTAAGTGAGCTTGACATCAACCTTGCCACCATCCTTAGGGGCATTTGCAGGCTCGATGCTCTCGATCTTGAGGAGGGACTTGGTGATGTTGAGGACATCAACGTCAACGAGCTCTACTGTACCGTTGTAAGTGGTCTTAGGACCCTCGATCTTGACAACGTCACCGACCTCGATGCCGTACTTGATGAGAGCGGCCTGCTTGGTCTGGCCATTGTACTTGGTACCATAGATATAGACCTCGCCGGTACCGTCGTTGATGTACCAGTTGCCGTAAGTAGCGCTCTCGGCGATTCTGGTGACAGCACCCTCGATCTGGTAAGTCTTGCCGTCTGCACCGGCGAGCACCTCGGCACAAGTGCTGAGGGATGCGCCCTCGGAGACAACGGTCTGCTTAACATTGATATACTGAGTCTTGCCGCCGACAAGGATCTTGAGAGCAGCCTCGCGGGTTGCACTAGCCTCCTCAGCGGAGAAAGTTACAGTGGTCTCGCCAGCGCCACCACTGAGTGGTGACACTGTGAGCCATGCTGCTGCCTTGCTGTCCAGTTCCTGGAAAGCCCATTCAGAAGATGCGCTGACAACGGTTGTTGCGCTGCCGCCTTCTGCAGGAAGTGAGATGAAGCTGCTCTCGACCTTGATTTCAGCGAGGTCTCCGGGCAGTTCCTGTGTACATCCGACCGCAAGAGCTGCGAGAGCTGCGAGCGATGTGAACAAATATCTGAGTTTCATTGTTATCGGATTTAAGAGTTATCGATTAGTTGAACATATACTTGAGTCCGATCTGAGCATACCAGCACTGTCCGATTGAGTGTGAGTATGTCCAAGTCTGAGTAGCACCGCTGACAGCAGCTGGAGTAGAGAATACAGGAACACCGTCAGCACCGATTTCCTCGACCTTGAGGATACGGCCGTCGTTGAGGGATGGATTCATGTATTTGGCCACGCCCCATGATGAGTTGAAGAGGTTGAGAGCGTTCTTCAGGTCGAAGCTGAGCTGGAGAGTGTTGGTGCTGTTGCCGATCTTGATCTTGAAGTCGTGGGCATAGCGGAGGTCAACTCTGTGTACCCATGGAGAGTAAACGCTGTAGCCTTCTGCATACTGGCCCTTGTGGCTGCTGAGGTATGAGTCGTTCTCGAGGAAAGCCCAGAAGCGCTCTGCATCGTCAGGAGTCTTGAACTTGAGCTCGTCCTTTGCTGAAGGGATGTAGATGACGTCGTAGTTGTAGTTGTCGTTGTTGAGGTCGTTGGAGTACATGTAAGAGTAGTTTCCACCGCCCTTCCAAGCCTCGTAGAACAGACTGAAGTGGTTGTTTGCCTTGTCAGTGTAGGTGAGGTTGACAAATGCACGGTCCGGAGTCACGTACTGTGAGTTGTGGAGAGATGCATAGTTAGGACCTTCGATTGTAGGGATGTAAGTGAATGCTGAGTTGGCATCGGAACCCGGCATACCGGTGAGTTCCTTCGATGCTACGTGGGCATAGCTTGCAGTGATGTCGAGACCCTGGACAGGCTTGATGTTGAATGTTGCGCTTGCTGACCAGCCGTAACCCTTGTTGGTGTTGGTGAGGAGGTAAGCGGAAGTCTTGCTGTAAGTGTAGTCAGCAGGGTAGATGTGACGGTTGTCAGGACCATTGAGTCTTGCAAATCCCTCTACAGGCTTCATGTTGAGGTCTGTCAGGCAGACAGCGTTGATAGTCTTGTTGAAGATACCCTCGACACCGATGCTCATAGGGAACGGAGTAGGGAATGAATAGTCGATTGCGAGAGAGGTCTTCCAAACCTGAGGCATCTTGAACTTAGGGCTTACGGCCTGGATAGCTGAAGGAAGCACACCGTCTTCAGGAGAGATGGAGGTCGGCTTGCCACACTCGTCCTGGAGGAACTTCATGAGTTCTGCCATGTCGACGATCATGTTGCCGTTGAACTTCTCGAGAAGTGGATCAGGGTTGGCTGTACCACCTGAGTAAGTGGTAGTGATCTTGGACTGGTACTGAACCATACCGGAGTTGGTAGGCATGTTGGTGAAGAACACGAGCGGGAGACGGCCGGTGAAGAGACCTGTACCACCGCGTACCTTGAGGCTCTTGTTGCCGAGGACATCCCAGCTGAAACCGATACGAGGAGAAACCTGGATCTTGGTTGTAGGCCACTTGCCGGTGTCGATTCTGTAACCGGCGTAGATTGCAGGGTCGCCCTCAACTTCGTCGTTGATGTCATAGATGGCCTGGTTGCGCATTACGTCCTGGTTGTCGAAGATGATGGTCTCGAGACGGAGGCCGTAAGTGAGTTTGAACTGCGGAGTGATGTTCCAGTCGTCCTGTGCATAGATTGCAGGCTTGTGGTAACGTACACGGGCTGCAGGGTTGAGTTCACCGTCATAACCGTAAGTCATGTTGACAGTCTCAGGAGTCCTTTCGTTAAGGAAGTCTTCGAGAGAGTTGTAACGGTAGTAACCTGTACCGTTTCTCATGTAAGAGTTGTCGGCCATCTGGTACTCGTAGCTGATACCTGCAGTGAGTTTGTGGTTGCCGGCATAGTAGGTGAGGTCGTCCTTGGCAGTGATGCTCTGGTTGTGGACACCGTTGTTCCATGTGAAGAGCTCATAACCGACTGACATGTACGGAGTGATTGTGCCTGTACCGTCAAGGATATCGATGAACGGGAATGGTGCAGAGCCTGTTCCGCGGATATCGTCAAGCTGTGAGAATGTTGCGAGGAACTGGTTGGAAAGGTTGTCACTGAGACGGCTGTTGAGGTCGACGGAAATGGTGTTGACCTTGTTGTCCTGTGAATAGAGAGAGTTTGCGAATGCCATCGAGTACTGTGAGAGACGGCTCTGGGTCGTACGCTGTCCGCAGTCTGAAGAAGATCCGTTGGTCTGGTTCCAGCCACGGTTCAGAGTGTAGTTGTAACGTACTGCAAGGTGATGCTTGTCGCTGATGTTCCAGTCGAGGCGGGCAAGAATCTTCATGTTGCTCTCTGCTGCAGGGAAGTCAGTGTAGGAACCTGTGTCATATCCGTATTTGTCCTTGAGATAGTCGGACACGGTCTTCATGTCAGCGAGTGTGGTGCGGGAAATGTAGTTGTCTGCATCTGCAACACCGTTCTCGGATGGTTTCCAGCGGTTGACGATCGTAGGAATCTTTGAATACTCGAAGTTTGCGAAGAAGAAGAGTTTGTTCTTCACGATAGGGCCGCCGAGGGTGAAACCGAAGGTGGTGTTCCTGTCCTTGTCGCGCGCGCTGAGGATCTGTTCGCCCTCAACTGTGTCGCCGCGCATCTGCTCGTTGCGGTGATAGATGTAGGCCGAACCCTTGAAGGTGTTTGTACCTGACTTGGTGATGGCGTTGACACCACCGCCGATGAAGTTGCTCTGGCGGACATCGTAAGGGGAGATGACGACCTGAACCTCATCGATCGCGTCGATTGAGATAGGGCTGCCGCCGCCCGGGAGGTTGGATGAAAGACCGAAGTTGTTGTTGAAGTTGGCTCCATCCACGGTGAAGTTGCCCATACGTCCGTCAGATCCGGCGAAACTCATACCGTTTCCACCGTAAGGAGAGAGTTTTGCCACATCAGTGATGCTTCTGCTGATGGTAGGCAACTCCAGAATCTGATTGTTTGAGATGTTGGTTGCGGAACCGGTCTTCTCCTGGCTGAACTTTGAAGTGGCCTGTCCGATGACAACGACCTCGTCGAGGAACTCGGTAGATGTGGACATCTTTGAGTCGAGAGCGAATGTCTCACCGAGCTGGAGAGTGATGTCGGAATACTTCATTGTCTGGTATCCGAGGCTGGACACCTCAACAGAGTACGGACCACCCGGACGCATACCCTGGATGGCATAACGTCCGTCAGCGTTGGCTACAGCGCTGTAAGTTGTTCCGGAAGGAGTGTGAACGGCGATGATCACCGCACCGATTGCAGGCTCGCCCTGCTCGTCAACGACCTTGCCACCAAGGGAAGAGGTTGTGACCTGCGCAAAAGCGGACACAGCAAAAGACAATGCCACTGCAAGTGACATCATACATCTGAGAATTTTGTTCATAATAGATTTAATAGGGTTAAAAATATTTTTATGGCGCGAAGATAATACATTTACGTAAGTAAAATGAAATAAATATTGAGTTTTTCTTTCAATTTCGGCTCACATGAAATTGGTCTGAAATTAATATTGCAGATATGAAAATTTGGTGTACCTTTGCACACCAATATCTGTGGAGAGATTTGACTGCTTGCAACCACACTAAAAAATGCTAAAATTGTGATTCATTTTGCGTTTCGGCATTTTTTTAGATGTTCAGGAATCGGCTCCTCACAGTATTGTGGAGGAGTTTTTTATTTTTAGAACTACATTTTTGATTATGAAATATTTATTTACCAGCGAATCGGTGTCCGAGGGACACCCAGACAAAGTGTCGGACCAGATTTCCGACGCCATTCTTGATGAATTTCTGAAAAAGGATCCGGAATCAAAAGTAGCCTGCGAGACTTTCTGCACCACAGGCCTCGTGGTCGTGGGCGGCGAGACCAAGTCAACGGCCGAGGTCAATGTACAGACAGTCATCCGCCGCGTCATAGACCGGATCGGATACAACAAGGCAGAATACAAATTCGACGCGGGCAGCTGCGGCATCCTGTCATCCCTGCACGACCAGAGTGACGACATCAACCGCGGTGTCACAAATGCACAGGCGGCCCAGACCACAAAAGACCAGGCTGACGCACAGGGCGCAGGCGACCAGGGCATGATGTTCGGATACGCCTGCTGCGACACAGAAGAATACATGCCGCTGCCGCTCTTCCTGGCGCACAAGATCCTTGTCATACTTGCACGCATACGCAGGGAAGGCAAGGTCATGACCTATCTGCGTCCGGATGCAAAGAGTCAGTTCACAGTCGAATATGACGACGAGACCGGCAAGCCTGTACGCATCCATACAATCGTGGTCTCCACCCAGCATGACGAATTCGCGGCCGACGAAGAGATGCAGGTAAAGATCAAGGAAGATGTCAAGAACATTCTTATCCCTGCCCTTGTTGCCGAACTTCCTGCAGAGACAGCCGCACTTTTCAAGAATGACGATTATATCCTCCATGTCAACCCTACTGGCAAATTCGTCACCGGAGGCCCTCACGGCGACACCGGACTCACCGGCCGCAAGATCATCGTCGACACATACGGCGGCAAGGGCGCACACGGCGGTGGGGCATTCAGCGGCAAGGACCCTTCAAAGGTGGACCGCAGCGCGGCATACGCGGCACGCTACATCGCCAAGAACATGGTTGCAGCCGGCGTTGCACGTGAAATGCTCGTCCAGGTAAGTTACGCCATCGGAGTCGCCAGGCCTGTCAGCATCTATGTGAACACATACGGCACTGCAGCCATCTGCCCGAAGACCGGCAAACCGATCGGGGATGCATACATCGCCGAAAAGATCAGCACACTGTTCGACCTCCGTCCGGCGATGATCATCGAAAAGTTCGGCCTCAAGAACCCTATCTACGAACCGACCGCAGCGTACGGCCATGTGGGACGCAAGCCATACACCGAGACTGTTGAGCTCGTCCGTGACGGCAAGACCATCAAGCAGGACATCCAGTTCTTCGGATGGGAACTGCTTGACAGCGTCGACATCGTAAAGAAGGAATTCGGACTGTAGGCCCATACCATGAAAAGAGAGCCCATCCTGCCACCAGAGCCGGCGGAACTGCCACAGGCTGAGACGATTGACACAATTTCCCTGCTGGAGGACTATCTGGCAGGGAAATTTGACCTGGTGTGCGTGCTGGGCCCGACAGCATCCGGGAAGACTCATTACGCAGTCGCTCTGGCAAGGGAATTCAACGCACTGCTTGAAGGTCGCGGCAGCAGCGCCCGGACAGAAATAATCAGCGCCGACAGCCGTCAGGTCTATCGCGGAATGACCATCGGCACCGGCAAGGACCTCTCCGAGTACGAAGAGGTCCCATATCACCTCATCGACATCATCGACGCAGGCGAAAAATATGACATCTACTGCTACCAGAGGGACTTCGAAGCCGCATACCGTGACATACGTGAACGCGGCAACATTCCCCTCCTGTGCGGCGGCAGCGGACTCTACATCGAAGCCGCCACCTGCGGATACAACCTCCCGGACGTACCGCCGGACCCAGCCCTGAGAGCCCAGCTCGAGACCCGTTCCGACGAGGAACTCATCGCCCGCCTCGCCTCGCTCAAGCCGCTGCACAACTCCACCGACTACGACACCCGCAAGCGCCTCATCCGCGCCCTCGAGATAGCCATCTATGAGTCCTCGCACCCGGTAAACCGCAGTTCCTACCTGCCCAAGAGCACATACTACATCGGCACCCTGGTGGACCGCGAGACCCGCAACGCCTGTATCGACCGCCGCCTCGACGCCCGTCTTGCAGAAGGCATGGTTGACGAAATCCGCGCCCTCCTCGAGCGCGGCATCCCCGCCGACGACCTCATCTACTACGGTCTGGAGTACAAATTCATCACCCGCCACGTCCTCGGCGAACTCTCCCACGAGCAGATGCGCACCCAGCTCGCCACCGCCATCCACCAGTTCGCCAAGCGCCAGATGACCTGGTTCCGTGGCATGGAGCGCCGCGGCACCGTCATCCACTGGACCGAGGTGCAGTGAAAAGCAGCCCTACAGCAGACCTCTGGCAAGCTCACCTGACTATGCCCTTGGTCAAACCCTGAACGGACCCTGGACCGGGCCATTGACCATACTCTGGGCGAGGTCCTCTGTCCTATGGGGGTACCTCGCCCATTGCTTAAACGTCATACTACTGATAATCAAGCACATATGGACTGACGCCCGGGCAAGGTACCCCACCATCAGGCAGGACCTCGCCCACAGAGCAGCAGAATACTTACTGGCAAACCCATCGGCAACCAGGAAAAAGTTGACCACAAGGCAGCCTTCCCCGAACTCGCTGACTGCGACTGCGACCGCTGGCTAATAGCAAATCTGGACACACCAAGTAATCCATCATGAAGCCTATCTGGATTGCCTCATGCAATCCATCTTGTGCAGCAAGACAGAATCCCACACTGATTATCAAGTAGTTACAGATTGTCCTGCACAAGATGGCCCCGCTACGGGTCCGTTTGGTGCGCAATCATTTGTAACCTATTGATAATCAGCAATGTTATTCACCATATTGCACAAGATGAATTTCACGAAGGATTCGGTGCCGTGAAAGATGGCCGAACGATAGCAGTCGAATTCTACTCAAAGAAAAACCTGTCACCGGCCAAATGATATACGTCATGACGACGGAGAGAAGCCACTATTCCCGCCCCAGGCATAGCGGTCGGTTGACCGGCATTGACGGCAAGCCGAAATTCATCTGCGACGCAATAGGGCAAATGAAGGCATTAGAATACACCCAGGTGCCGCAGATGAGGAAAATTCTGCCGCATCTGCGACGGTCGGCCAGCTTTGACGAGTCTGTAGCCTACATCACCGTCGCAGATGAATTTCGGGTAGGATGTTGCCGGCCAGTTCCGTGACCAGTGATTGCCACAGTCGTCGGCAAGTCTGTGTGGCCGCCCGGACACGCAGACTGTCCACGACAGCGGGAATGACCGGCAGCCGACAATCCGCCAAAATCCAAAAAAAGTTGTATTTTTGCAGTCCGCGATGCCGCCAGCGCGGGGGAATCTATCCCAAAAGCAACGAAGATAGACCAAACGTAAAGAACACATGCCAAAAGCAAAGAGCAGCATAGAGATAAAGAACAAGAGGGCCTCATTCGACTACGAATTCATCGAGACCTTCACGGCCGGCATCGTGCTTTCCGGGACCGAGATCAAGTCCATCCGCGCCGGAAAAGCCTCACTGGTCGACTGCTACTGCTACTTCGTCGGGCACGAACTCTTCGTCAAGAACATGCACGTGGCCGAATACCACTGGGCATCTGCCTGGGGCAGGCACGACCCCAAGCGTGACCGCAAACTTCTCCTCAACCGCCGTGAACTGACCAAACTCCAGCGCGCCGTCAAGGAAAAAGGCCTCACCATCGTCGCCGTCAAACTCTTCATCGCCGACAACGGCTACGCCAAACTCCTCATCGCACTCGCACGCGGAAAGCGCGAATACGACAAGCGCCAGAGCATCAAGGAAAAAGACATGCGCCGCGAGATGGAATATCGCCGCGACTAAGCCACCGAAAACCGCGGCTAATGTGTGATGAACGCGTGATGGTTCTCCCCCTTCCAGACCTGCTCGTCCCACTGAGGTGACACATAATCCCCCCCGTGGTCAATCACAAAGCACATATAGGTGATAGGATAACCCTGTTCCAGGAAATGCTGTTCATAGAAAGTCTGCACCTCAAAGAGCGAATCCGCATCCCTTATCGATGAGAGTTCCTCCCTGGACGCAGCATACAGGTCAGTCGTCGCGGCCAGAATCTCAAGCCCGCTGGCCTGAGCCGCCGCAAGGGTATATTCGTACAGATACCGACTGTCCGTCTTCAGATTGATCAGCCCTCCCGGCTTGAGGAACGAACGGTAACGGTCCAGGAAACGCGGCGAAGTCAGCCTCTTGTTCTCGTGCCCTATCTGAGGGTCCGAAAAGGTCAGCCAGATCTGCGAAATCTCCCCCTCGCCGAACAGAGAAGTGATGAACTCGATACGCGTGCGCAGGAAACCGACATTGGGCAGAGCATGCTCCGTGGCATATTTCGCCCCCTTCCACAGGCGCGCCCCCTTGATGTCCACGCCGATATAATTGATGGACGGATTGCGCAGCGCCAGATCGATGGTATATTCTCCCTTGCCGCAGCCGAGCTCCAGCACGACAGGATTGTCATTATGGAAAAAATCAGCAGCCCAGCGCCCCTTCAGAGGATGGTCCTTGCCCAGCAGTTCGTCAGTCGAAGGCTGCACCAGGCACTTGAAAGTCTCGTTCTCCGCAAATTTTCTGAGTTTGTCGTGTCCCATTTCAAAGTTTTTTCGGATTAACACATACACCCATACCGAGCAGTCCCGTCTGCATGTCCGACGGCACATAGAGGAACATTTTCCACGACCCGTACAGGACCGGAACCGCATCCGTGCGGTATGGCATGAAATATTGTTTCGAAAACGCCGTCGAAGACGTGCTGGACATTTTCGGGATATACACCGTCTCCTGGTAAAGCAGGCCGGACGGTGACTGCAGGGTCACCTCGACACTGATGTCGTCCATGTTGCGGAACACCGCCCTTTTCGAGTCAAGACGCGTATAGAACGAAATGTCATACGAAGACAGAGAGTCCGACAGATCCAGCGTGAACGCATAACGTCCCAGACTGTCACGCTGCGTGATCCTGCGGAATTCGGAATACTCTCCGCGATGGGAACACGATGCGGCGGCAATCAGTACGGCGACCACCAGAACCACTGGATATGAATGCCTTACACTCATTTATCGCCCTTCGGTTTGTCCTTTCCGCCACCATGACGGCCATGACGGTTCTTCCTCTTTTTCTTCTTGGACTCGTCGAAACGGGAGATGCTGTCATCGCCTACGGCGGTCACGAATTCAGGCGCAGACGGCACCGGCTCGTCGATCAGTGACTCCGGCTTGATACCGTTGCGGTTCATCTTTATGATTTCACGCACCTCTGCGGCGTCGACTGGATAAAGATTGGCCAGCGAATCCTTGTCGTACGAGAAATACATCACCTCCTTGAGGATGTCCGTCTTCATCAGCCAGGCCGGACCGTCCTGGAATTCCAGCGGTCCATTCACGCGCGGAATGCGCGACTGGGCGTCGATATATGCGGCGGTCTCATAGTTGAGACAGCATTTGAGCTTGCCGCACTGGCCGGCAAGTTTGAGAGGATTCAGTGACAGGTCCTGCACCCTGGCGGCCGAAGTCGTGATGGACTGGAACGCCGAAATGTAGTTCGAGCAGCAAAGTTCGCGTCCGCACACACCCAGACCGCCGATGAGTCCGGCTTCCTGGCGCGCACCGATCTGCTTCATCTCGATACGGATGCGGAATTCCTCGGCAAAGACCTTGATAAGCTGGCGGAAATCCACACGGCCGTCAGCGATGTAGTAGAAAATCGCCTTTGTCCCGTCTCCCTGGAACTCTACGTCACCGATCTTCATCTCAAGACCGAGTTCGGCGGCAATCTGGCGGGCACGGATCATTGTCTCATGCTCCCGCGCAATGGCCTCCTGCCATTTTTCCAGATCGAAGAGCTTCGCCTTGCGATATATCTTCCTGAGTTCCTGCGAGGCCGGATCGACCTTCTTGGCAGCCATCTGGCGCGCAACTGCAGGGCCTTCGAGCGTCACGATGCCCAGGTCATGCCCCGTCGCAGCCTCAACGATGACCATGTCTCCCATCTTGATGGTCTGACCGGAAGTGTTCTGATATATGCCCTTCCTGGTGTTCTTGAACCGCACCTCGAAAAAGTCCTTGTACTGCTCCTGACCGACCCCCTTGAGCCAGTCATATACCTCCAGTTTGCAGCAGCCCTGGCGGTAAGTGCAGTCCAGTTCGCCGCTCTCGCTGCGGCTCACTACACAGCCGCGGAAGCAATCATATTTTTTGGATTCGTTCTCGTTCTCCATATCAAATGCTTATAAAAAATCTGTTCACAAGGTCACAGAACAATATTTTCTGATTGACGTTGCGTTCCAGCAACGACTCGGCCTTGTCTGTATATTCGAATGCCCGCAGGCAGAAATTTTCCGGAAGCCTGTCCTTGAACCCGAGGATGGACTCCTTCTCCTCTTCCGACGCGTAGGCAATGCCTTCCAGTCCACGTGAAAGCATGAAAATCTTCCTCAACTCATCGGAAACATATGCACAGAACGCCTTCTGCTTCTCCCTCGAATCAAGGGCGACCATGGCATCGACAGTGTCCAGGGCAGCGAGCAGGTCTCTCGAGAGAACAGCATTCATCAAGTCTGCAAAAATGGCCCTGTAGGCCTCCCTGTCCTCACTTTCGCTCATCTGCTGAAGCACCTTGCCGACACTTCCGCCGCTCAGTCCCGCAGCCACCTCAGCCTCGTCCGGGTCCATGTCGAATCCGTTCACAAGCACTTCCGCTACATGGGCCGTTCCAAGAGGCAGCACCCTCATGCCCTGACAGCGGCTGAAGATGGTCTGGAGCATCTTGTCCGGTTGATGGGTGACAAGTATGAATATGCTCTTCTCAGGCGGTTCCTCAAGAATCTTGAGCAACTTGTTGGCGCCGCCGATGGTCAACTTCTCCGGTTGGAGCATGACAACGGCCTTGTAGCCGTTCTCCACCGGGGCAAGGGACAACTTGTCAATGATGCTCTTGGCCTCGGAGACGGAGATGTCACCAACCTTGCCCTCTATCCCGATGGCCTCTGACAGGTCTGATTCCATGAAATACGGATTCTTCACCGCCATTTCGCGGAAACAGTTGGCATACACGTCGGACACCACATCCTTCGAGGCCAGCGCCCCGCTCTTGGACCCGGTGTTGGTCGGGAACACGAAATGCACGTCCGGATGGATAAGTTTGGATATCTTGTTGCAGGATGGACATTCACCGCACGAATCCCCGTCATGACGGTGAGGGCATGCCAGATACTGGAGGTACGCCACGGCCAGAGGGAATGCCCCGCAGCCCTCATTTTCGAAAAAGAGCACGGCGTGAGCCACCCTGCCCGTGTCGGCCATATTGACCAGCGCGCGCTTCACATCCTCATTGCCCGGTATGTCACAAAATCTCATAACTGTCTCTAACTCAATCTTGATCCGACAAATCTGGCAAGTGCCACAAGGTAATCCTTCTCCTCCGACGGCCGGAGCACATCCAGCGCCCTGACGGCCTCGTCCACAAAGTCACCAAGCCTCGACTGCGCATATTCCAGCCCCCCGTTGTCAAGCACGAATCGCACAATCTCGTCCCGGCATTCCGGATGGCGGCCTATCGATGTCACCATCTTCCTTATCCTGTCCTCGGCCTCTTTCCCGGCATTGCGGAACGCACCCAGAAGGGGCAGGGTTATCTTTCTTTCAAGTATGTCGGCGCCCACCGGCTTCCCGACATTCATATCCAGATGATAGTCAAATATGTCATCCCTTATCTGGAAGGCCTGGCCCAGATTGAAGGCATACCGCCTCATCCCCTCTTCCTGTTCCTGGCTTGCCTTGACAGACCTTGCAGCCGCCACCGCCGATGTCTCGAAAAGGGAGGTCGTCTTGTTGTAAATTATTCTGAGATAATCATTTTCGTCTGTATCACCGCTCTGCGCCTTCTGCAACTGAAGCATCTCCCCTTCTGCCAGGTGCCTGAGTGTAGAGGCATAAATCCTGATCACATCCATGCCGCTTTCTGCCGCATCCAGCACACAGTCCACTGCCTTGACAAGCCAGAAATCGCCCACCAGCACCGAGACGGACGGTCCCATGAGCGAGTTGAGGGTCGGGTTGCCCCGTCGCTTGTCGCTCTCGTCGGCCACGTCGTCGTGCAGCAGAGTGGCATTGTGCAGCAGCTCGGAAGCGGCGGCAGCCAGGTGGCTGTCCTTTCCGAGAGGTTCCGAGCAGCAGGCCCTCGCCACAAGCAGCGCCAGCATCGGCCTGAGTTGTTTGCCCGAATGGGACAGAATCATCGCATTGGTCCTGTCCAGCAACTCAATATCGCTTTTGAGCGCATCCGCAATGATGTCCTGGGTCTTCACCCAGTCCTCGCCCAGAAATGCCCTTATCTCACCCAGATCCATATCCTACTTCTCCAATATCCCTATCAATTCATCCACCGTGCGCGGGAATCTTATCAGTGCCCTTGACGCCGCATCCAGCATCTCAGTCTTGACATAATAATCAAGAAGGTCTGCCAACGGGTCATAAAAACCATCTGCATTAAGGACAAAAATGTCCCCGTCATATTGTTTCAACTTCCTGAGAGTCAACGTCTCCATCAATTCGTCAAGCGTGCCTATCCCGCCAGGGAGCGCAACGGCCGCGCATGTCCCCTGCCTCATCATTTCCTTGCGGACCGACATCGTGTCCACCCATACCGTCTCGTCCAGGCCCTGATATTCAAGACCCTTCATGAATTTCGGCAGTATCCCGACGTGCCTGCCGCCACGGCGGTGCAGTTCCTCGCTGATCTCGCCCATCGTGCCCTTCACCGTGCCGCCCGACACGATTGTGAACCCTTTCTCCGATGCCTTCCTGACAAATTCGCGCGCCACGGCATTGTATTTCGGGTCTATCGTGTAACTTGACGAACAGAACACCACTATCGACTTCTCCATATCAGAACAGTATTGAAAACGTAAGTGTCGTAACGCCGATTCCCGGCCCTTCAGGGAAATATTCCACCGGACGCGAATACGGGTTGACATTCCAGTTGTACCGGGCATCGACCTGTATCTTCCAGATCTCAAGGCCGCCGCCAAGTCCGAATCCGCATTCCATCTTTGTCGGCTGGACACCATTCCCGAAAATGTTGACCCCGACGAACGGGACGAACTCCACATAAGGACGGAACAGAAGCAGGTCCGGTCCCCACTGGACGGCCACCGGGACCTCTACGGATCCTATCTGGCTGCCTTCCATGCCCTTCATGTTGAACAGCACGGATGGCTGGAAGGAAAATCCCATCGCCACTTTCTGCTGCCAGGTCACGCCTATGTGTCCGAGCGTGTTTCCTTCCGAGAAGGTCATGCCGCCGCTCACTCCGAAGCGTCCCTGAGCCGACGAGGCTGCGGAAAATGCCAGGACAAGGGCGGTCAATATGAGGAGAAAGCGTTTCATCTTACAGGAGTGCGTCTATCTTGGCTGTTATCTCTTCCTTGTCGCGAAGTCCTATCATCATGTCGGCAATCTGTCCGTCCTTGAAGAGGATCACGGTCGGAATGCTCATGATGCCGAGCTTGGAGGCGACGTCGGAAAAGTCGTCTATATTGTATTTGCCGACCACCACGCGGCCGTCATATTCCTTTGCGATTTCGGCAATTGCCGGGCCCAGCATACGGCATGGGCCGCACCACGGTGCCCAGAAATCCACCAGAGCCACCTTTGCAGACCCTATCGTCTCAAGGAAATTATTATCATTTACAGTCTTTTCCATAATACGGCATATTAAAAAACCAATCGCAAATATAATAATTTGTCATTGGTTTTTCAAAAAAGGCCGCGACGAATGCCACGGAAGATTTGCTGTCCTCTCCGCCATCCCCTCTGCTGTCCTCTCGTCCGGCAGCGAGTCCGCGTTATTTGTCGAATTTCGCCAGATCAACGAAATGACACTCAGCACTGGCCGGTTTCAGGGCGAAATATGGACACGATGTGGGAGAAAAGCTGATTTTTCGATCAAAAAAGCCCCGGACGCAGTTGCATCCGGGGCGTAGATATATATCGGCGCGAGGCTTCGTCAGTCTATCGTCCACGAAAATGCGCGCATTCCAAGCTCAGGAGTGGCTTCATCCTTGGCACGGACGTCCGAGAGAATCTTGTCGAGTTTCTCGTCAGACACAAACGCCAGGATGGCATCGTTCATCGTAGGCCAGGCGTGGGAACCCTCGTGAGGCTCGCCGTCGATGGAGCCGCGTCCCTCGATGTCGTGCCACTTGGTGTAACCCCTGCACTCATTGTCTTCAAGCACCTCCACCAGTTCACGGTAGTAGGCCTGGTTGTATGATATGAATACTGCTTTCATTATTCTGCTGATTTAGAGAGGTTCTTGATACGGCGTGCTTCCTTGCGGGCGGCCTTGCGTGCCCTTGACTTATCCTGGGCAATTGCAAGGCTGCAATAGATAGTCGGGATGAGCACGAGGGTGATGAGGGTCGAAATCGAAAGACCCCATGCCACTGTGATACCGAGCGAATTCCACATCTCGGAGCCCTCGCCATGACCGGCAGCCATAGGAATCATACCGAGCACTGTGGTCAGGGTGGTCATGAGGATAGGACGCAGACGGCTGCGGGCAGCGGTCACAGTGGAGTCGATGATGCTCATTCCCCTCTCCCTCATGAGGATAGTGTAGTCGATGAGCACGATACCGTTCTTCACCACAATACCCATCAGGATGATGACACCGATCAGAGCCATCACACCCAGAGCCATATTATGCACCCAGGTGGCGATGAGCACACCGGTAAGGGCGAACGGAATGGAGAACATGATCACGAACGGACTCATGAACGACTCGAACTGCATAGCCATCACGACATAGACCAGGATGACGATGAGGATGAGCAGAGTGATGAGGTCGCTGAACGTATCCTTCATCTGCTCGTAAGAACCCGCGATGTTGATGTCTATCTCGGAAGGAATCTCTGTGTTGGCGATGATCTTCTCTGCCGTCTCGACACCCTCGCTGAGTGCATAGCCTTCTGCCATCACGCAGCTGACCCTTACCATACGCTCACGGTCCTTGCGGACGATGTCAGGAGGTGTGGAAGTCTCGATGACTGTACCGAGGTCACGGATCTTGACACTCTTGCCCATAGGAGTAACGATAGAGATGTTCTCTATGTCCTCGATGCCGGTACGGAACTCCGGAGCATAGCGCACGCGGATGTTGTACTCGTCACCGTCCTCGCGGAAGAACGACATCACGGAACCACTGATGCAGGCACTCACATAAGAAGCCGCAGTGGTGCTGGAAAGACCGTTCTGTGCAAGTTTGACGCGGTCGAAATCCACCTGATATTCAGGGGTGTACTCATCACGGCTGACAAACGCCTCGGAGAAGCAAGGCTCCTGCTTGCACTTCTGGGCAAGAGTTGCCATCACAGCATCGGCTGTAGCGAAGTCGTAGCCATAGATCTCGAGGTCCACGGTTGACTGTCCACCCATACCCATACCGCCTTCCGTCACCTGGAACTTCTTGATCTCAGGATATGATGCAAACTCCTTTCTGAGCACGTCGGCAATCTGTCCGGCCGAACGCTCGCGGTCCTCCATACTGCCGATATTTAGGCTGAATGATATGATGTGCGTACCGTTGTTCTGCATTGATGCGAACGCATTGTCCGAGTCGGCCTGACCGAAGGAATAGTTCATGACCTTGGTCTCCGGTGCAAGTTCGAGGACTCGCTGGCCGAGCATGTGGGCGAACTCCCTGGTCACATTCTGCGCAGTACCGACAGGCAGCTGGATTGTGGCTGACAGACGGCCCTGGTCCTGTTTAGGCATGAACTCTGTCTTCATTCCCGGACCGAACACGATGATGGATGCACCGAACACTGCCAGACCGATGAAGATGACGGTCTTGCGGTGGTTCACCGCCCAGTTGATAAGGCGTGCATAGCCATGGGATATAGCATCGAGCCCCTTGTTGACAGGGCCGAAAACGGCTTTGTAGAACTTTCCGTGGGTGATGTCCTTCTGCATCATCTTCGAGCAGAGCATAGGCACAAGGGTAAGTGCGGATGCGGTGGACACGATCATGATGATGCTGACGATCCAGCCCAGCTGGCGGAAGAGGATACCGGCCATACCCTTCACCATGGTCAGAGGCAGGAACACGGCAAGCATTGTAAGGGTGGACGCGATGACGGAGATACCCACTTCACCCGTGGCATGCACGGCGGCCTCGGTAGGTTTCTCTCCCTTCTCGACGTGGGTCGTGACATTCTCAAGCACCACAATCGCATCGTCGACCACCATACCGATTGCAATGGACAGCGCCGACATTGATATGATGTTCAATGTGTTGCCTGTCGCGAACAGGTAGATGACAGATGCAAGAAGTCCGATAGGGATGGAAAGAATGATGATGAATGTGGCTCTCCAGCGGCCGAGGAACACGAACACAACGAGCATCACAAGGACGAATGTCACGATGATGGTCTCCTTGAGGGAGTTGATTGTGTTGATGATATTGTCGGAACTGTCGACCACGGTGATGATTTCGATGTCGGAAGGAAGATTTGGCTTGATCCTCTCGAGGGTCTTCTTGACCTCGCGGATGACATCCACGGTGTTGGCGCCTGACTGCTTCTGGATGATGATTCGGGCACCTGCCTCGCCGTTGGTGTAGGATTCCTGGTACTTCTCGACAAGGCTGTCCTCTACGCGTGCGACGTCACGGAGATACACCACACCGGCAGCCGACTGGCCCACAACGATGTCAAGCATATCGTCCGCGCTCTCGAACTCCTTCTGGATACGCAGCGAATATGTGTTGGAGCCGATGTCGATGTTGCCTGACGGCACGTTCCTGTTCTCGGCGGCAAGCACCTGGGAGATGCCGGCCACTGTAAGACCGTATGCCTCCAGCTTGTTAGGATCCACATATACGTGGATTTCACGCTCAGGCGCACCCACAACGGAGACCGTACCCACACCGTTCACACGTGCAAGCGGGGTGGCGACCTTGTCGTCCAGGATCTTTTCCAGGCCGTTGATGGACTGGTCCGCAGTGGCGGACATGATCATGATAGGCATGTCGTCCGCACTGAACTTGAAGATGACCGGCACAGACACACCGTCCGGCAGGTACGAATTGACAAGGTCCAGTTTGTCACGGACATCATTTGTCGCCGTCTCGATATCAACGCCCTGAACGAATTCGAGCTGGATGATACAGATGTTCTCCTTCGATGTCGAACTGATGTGCTTGAGGTTCGCGACACCGTTCAACGTGTTTTCAAGGACCTTGGAAAGGTTGGTCTCGACGTCCTCGGCACTTGCTCCCTGATAGGATGACATCACCATGATATAGTTGGAGTCAAACTTCGGGAAGTTGTCGATGGACAGGTTTATCAGCGAGAATATACCCAGAATGGCAAAGGTGACGAACACCAGCGCCGTAGTTACCGGGTTATTGACCGCTTTTCTATATATGCTCATAACGTTTTTCCTTTTTTACTATTCTTCAACAGCCTCTACAGTCACGCCGTCCTTGATGCGGATCTGGCCTTCGGTGACGACCTTGTCCCCGTCGGAAACGCCTTCAAGAATCTCATATTCGCTGCCCATGCGGACACCGAGAACAACCTTCTGGTATGTCACGGTGCTGTCCTCATTGAGGATATAGACGAACTTGTCGCCCGAGCCCTGCTGGCGGACAACAGCCTTGTCAGGAATGACCACGCTGGTGTTCCTGCCGAAATTGACAGTCACCTTGGCATACATTCCCGGACGGAGCTTGCGGTTGGAGTTCTGCACCTTGACCTCGGCAGTGAATGTGTGGGTCGAAGGGTCGATCGTAGGATATATCCTCTGGATGGAGCCGTCGAAAGTCTCTCCCGGAAGGGCATCCACTGTGAGAGTGACCTTGTCGCCCTTCTTGACCTTGGTGTAGTTGGACTCCGAGATGCCCACGAGAAGTTTCACAGGGGAAATCTGCTGCACTGTGAACAGAGGCTGCGCCATCGAGTACATGTCGCCCTTGTCATAATTGCGGGCTGTGACCATACCTGTGATCGGGGAACGGAGGATGGTGTTCTCCTTGAGGTTGTTGTATGCGGTCTTGCGCACATTGTAGGAAAGGGTGATGTTGTCAAGGTCTGACTTTGACACGCCGCCGACCTCGTACAGGCCCTTGATGCGCTCAAGTTCTGTGGAGTCATTGATGAGTTGGAGACGGGTCTGCTCAAGGTTTGCCACGTCCATTTCTGCCAGGATCTGGCCTGCATATACGAAATCACCTATCTCGGCCTTGATCGATTTGATACGGTTGGCGCTCTGAGGGGCGATGTTGTTGACCACGTTTGCAACCACTGAAGATGTGTAGGTCGAATTCTGCTCGACTTCACGCATTCCGACAGTTGTGACGGTCACCTTCGGAGTGACAGGGGCCACGGCTGCCTCATCAGTTTTTTCTGAATTGCCATTGTTTGCGCAAGAGGCTGCAAGAGCAAGCATTGCAAGGATTGCGAATGATTTTTTCATTATGTTCAGTTCTTTTTATTCTTCTTCATCGGTGTATGGCACTTCCACGCCCAGAATCTGCTCGAGCTGGGACTTGGCCACAATGTAACTGTAAACGGCCTGTGACTGGCTCATCTGGGACTGCACGACAGCAAGCTGGGCGTCATTGAGGTCAGTCAGTGTGGCACGGCCGAGCTCGTATGACTTGGAAACTATCTCATAACTCTTCTGGGCCGACTGAACAGCGTCCTGAGCGGAATAGAAGCTCTTCATGTTGGTCTCCATCGTGATATAGTAGTTCTGTGCGGCGATGCGCAGATTGCGTTCTGTGTCGTCTCTCTGGAGTTCGAGTTCAGCGGCCTGTGTCTTGGTCTGGCGTATGTCATACACGCGCTTGTGGCCGGAGAAAATCGGAATCGACAGGCTGAGTCCGGCGAATGAGTAAGGGAACCATCCGAGTTCCTTGACCGGGTCGTTGGCCACTGCCGAATAAGTGAGCGAGATGGAAGCGGAAACGGTCGGGATATAGCCGTATGCCGTGAGTTTGACGCTCTCGCGGAGCTGGCGCAGCTGGATGTCGAGCTGGCGGAGTGTGGTGTTGTTGGTGAGGTCGATCTCTGTGTCCATCTTCTCGCCGAAAAGTTCGGCTGCGTATGCGTCGAGCGTGCCCTCGGTGTCGATGTCGCGGTCAAGGTCAAGTCCGATGACGGCCTTGAGCTGCCACAATGCGAGGATGACCGAACTTTCAGCATTGAAAATGTTCGGCACCGCGTTGGAAACGGTGGTCTTGGCTCTGAGATATTCCATCTCCGATGCCTTCTGGGCCTTGTATTTCTTCTCGATCTTGTCGAAATTGGCGACAGCGTTCTCATAGACCTCCTTATAGACTGCGAACGACTTCTTGGCGAGCAGCACACCGTAGTATGCAGACTTGACCTGGGTCATCATGTCCAGTTTGGAAGCCTTCGCCTTCTCGACTGCAGCCTCGACTCCAAGTCCGGAAATCTCTATGCTCTTCCACAGCGGTGCGTTGATGACAGGCATCGACGCGCTTACTCCGAGGGAGAAAGAGTTAAGGCTACCGATCTTGGTGTTGGCCATCGCCTTGGTGAGGTCGGAATCACCCATCATTGCGCGGATATCGTTTCGCACGAGGGTTCTCTGATAGGAACCTGTACCGTTGATCTGCGGGAAAAGTGCCGCATAAGTGCCTTTCTTGGCATACTCGGTCCTTGTCACCTCCATATCTGCCACCTTGACAGACACGTTCTCGCTGAGAGCGATCTTCAGCGCGTCGTCGAGAGTGAGCACCAGGGTACTGTCTGTGCGGAAATAATCAGCGAGAGTGTCCTCCGGAATCTCCACAGGCTCAGGCACAGGGGCAGGCTTGCCTCCGATATACTGTGCATTTGCAGGCACAGCCATCACGAGGCCGAGGGCCAGTACTGATAAAATGAATTTCTTCGTCATCATTTTCTTCTCTGTTCAAATTTCAAATTTTACCGGTGCAAAGGTACTGCAAATATTATTCCTCCCATAAACCAATTTTTGTCAAAATTGCTACAATATTTGTCATTTTTGCTTGAACAATATTATCTTTGCAGAAAAGGAGGCAAAAACATGTACGGAGAATTTCTGGAAACAACCCAGATAGTGAGGGAAAACCACATCGACCAGTTCATCCAGTGCTGCGAGGCATCTGGAGAAGGGCATGTCACGGACCCGGGAGCCGGGAATGGCAGGAATGACCATTTCCTGATGGTCATCGACAGGGGCGAAGTGACCGGAACCATCAACAATGCCCCTGTACACTTCAAGGGGGGGTCGCTCTTCAACATCGACGTCAACGCCAAGGTGAAGGAACTCTCCTACAGCAGGAACTTCCACGCATTCGTGGTCGGAGTCCACTTCCACCTGCTGCATGACATCTTCCGCAACAGGAATCCTTTCCCGTCCCCTCTGCGCATACGCTTCAGCGCATCCGAAGTGTTCCGTGACCTTGACGCAAAGAAGATCAAGATTCTGGGCGGCGACTGCCGCAACCTTATCGGCTCGCTGGGCAACAAGGAGCATCTCTTCGCCGAAGAGCTCAACTACGCCCAGCTGTACATCCTTCTCACCGACCTCGCCGACATAGTATGGGGCAAGCTCAAGGACGAGAAGCCGGACCACACCATCAAGCAGTCCCGCAGCGACACCATCATGCTGTCATTCATCGAGAGCATGTCCCGCAACATCGAAAAGGAGCATTCTGTGGGGTTCTATGCAGCAGACCTGTGCATTTCCAGACAATACCTTTCGGCCGTTGTGCGCAAAAATGCCGGAATCTCCATAAACAGGATCATCTCGGCATTCAGGTATGAACGGGCAATGAAATACATCAACAGCCCGGACTATTCGATCAAGCAGATTGCGGACAGGATGTCATTCCCCGACCAGGCCACTTTCGGCAAGTTTTTCCGCTCGCACAACGGAATGTCTCCGTCAAAGTACCGCCGTCAGATGAAGACTTCCCTGCTGACCAACCGCAGCTGACACGTCATCCGATCAGTTGATCACTTCCTCCACCGGCTTGACGGCACGGACATAAATGTGGTTGAATAAGCCGACCCACCTTGCGCCTGTTTCTTTCCTGATGTATTCTTTCGGGTTCGCCACATATACGTGATGTGCATTGGTGTTGTCCTCTTCATCCAGCGAGGCTGTCCAATATTCCGTGCCGTTATTAAGATATATGAAATTGCCGTTTGGTCCTGTGAACTTGACCCTCTCGTTGGACATATAGAATTCCTTCGTGATCGTACATTCCGTGAGGAGTTCGTCGAATTCTTCCTTCGTAGGAATTCTTGCTCCCTGCATGCCCCAGGCTGCAGAGGCGGCGTCGTCGCATGCCTCGAGGACAGTAAGGTTATCCACGGTTCCGTATCTTGGATCAGTGACGTATTTTGTCATCTTGTTGTTCCCGTCACGCCACTTGTAATTGGCGCTCTCGTAATATTCCTTGGCCTGGGTTTCTCCCCATGCGAACACGTCGCCGGTCTTGTCCGCTCCTGATTCCGCCCCTATGTCCCAGCTTGCCCACATGACGCTCAGGCCGAGGTCAACCCACTTGTCCAGAGATGGATAACTTGTGGTGAACTTCGTGTAGTTGCTGCTGAAATAATAACTGTCACCGACTTTCAGGTAGGCTCTGTAGTAATACTCGGTATGGGATGACAGGCCAACTGCCGTTCCTGAAATCCGTCCGTCCTCATCCGGGACGAGGGTGAGGTGGGATGACTCGCCGGTCAGGCTGCTGTATCCGTAATCTGTCTTGTCGTATGCTATTCCGCACTGGATGTCAACGCCTTTGGCCCTGATGCTCTCGATATCGCCGACTTTTCCGTTCATCTTTGCCGACCCGGAAGTCACTTCCTCCACGCCGAGAGCCTCCAGAGTAATCATTTCACCTGTATGGAATTCTATTTCATTGCCATAGTACTTGACTCCGTCCACGATGGCGTATGCACACGCCCTGTAGGTCCTGTCCGCCAGAAGTCCCTGAACCAGCACAACGCCACCGGCGTCCGCAGCGGCAGAATATGCTTGTCCCGGGAGCAGAGGTGTGTCGTCCCAATTGGTATAAAGCAGTCCGAATTCGGCAGCATTGGCTGCTGGCGTGATCGACACCTTGACTTTGACGCTGAATGGAGTTATATCTTCCGCAGGGTGAGTGACCAGTGTATATGAATCGTCAGGAATAGGGCTTCCGGACACGGCACGTACAGGAAGGCCAAAATATCTCCACTTGCTCAGATGGAATGACTCTGCGGTCGGGTCCATCTCGAAGCCGGCTTCGTGGAGCAGTTCACTGTTCTCTATCCAGTTGCAGGCGACGTAGGCCATCCTCGGATCATTGCTTCTCAACGTCGAAGTCCAGAAAATCGTCTCTTCGCCGACAAAGCTGGTGTTCAGCTGTTCCTTGACACCGGTTGCCGGGAAGAAGATGGAAACGCCGTTGATTTTGCTTGTGAACAGCCATCCGGGCACGTCGTTGAGCACATATTCCGTGTGGACGGTATTGGCAAGAAGCTCAGTCTTTTCCTCGTCCGTCGGCATGCGCCAGTCCGACCCCCAGTTGACATAGGCGGCGTCATCCGTTGCAGAGAGGCGGGTTCGTCCATCGACGTCGCCATATTCCTCCCTGACATTGTATTTGTATATGACATCGTCAGTTCCATATTTGTTGACCACGCCATATTTGTAGTCATCCTGCCAGTAAGAATCCTTTGGCTTTGTCTCGCCCCAGCTGAAATAATCTCCGAATTCCTCCGGTCTTGAGGCGCCGACGTTCCATCCTGCCCACTTGACGCTGAGTCCCAGATCGACCATCTTGTCAGTGGACAGATTGATTGAAGATGTGGTGAAGGACTTGACTTCGCCGCACTCCTCCTTTCCGTCAAATTCGGCGAATGCCATATAACGATAGGTGGTATTTGCCATCAGGCCGGCAAGTTCGAATTCATACGAGCCGGATGTGTCCGGATTGCCATTCTTGTCCCTTGCGATTTCATAAACTGTATCGCTGAGTCTGGACAGATTGCTGCCTGTTCCGAATACGATGCCGGCATTGTATGACGAATAATTACCGGCAAGACTCAGATTGACGTTCATTGTCACACGGGCAGAGTTGGAAGTCACGTCACAAGCGTCCCCAGTCACAATCAAGACACTCTTGAGTACGGTGACGGAACAGCTTGCAGTAAAATTTCCGGCCTTTGCCGTAATGACTGCGCGTCCCTCCCTGACACCCTTAACGCGACCATTGGAAACAGTGGCGACGGCTTCATTGTCGGAGCTCCAGGTCACGGTCTTGTCGGCAGCGTTTGACGGTGTCACTTCTGCCGTCAGGGTTTTCTCTTCATTTTCGAAGATGGATATGGACTTTTCTGAAATGGTTATGCCCGTTATTTCTATAACTTCCTGTTTTTCAATCGTGCAGGAAGACAGCGCAAATATTATGGCAAGGACGGAGAATAGCTTTTTCATATCATAAAACGGATTACATGGTTTCTGCAAAAATAAAAAAATAAAATTATATTTGCATTCATCTATATTGTTCACCATGAAAAGATTTGCCATACTCGCCTGCGCGGCGGCGCTGTTTTCAGCCCTGGCAACGGCCCAGACACCGGCACCTGTTGCGACCCCGCATTTCACAGATGCCACCAAGATCATCATCATTCCTGAAGGCGCTGTGCTTGACAAGGTTACGGACGGGATGGTCGCCATGAAGAGCAGCGAAGGCAAGTATGCTTTCTTCAGCATGGAGAAGGGAAAGTTCCTGGGAGATTTCATCTGGTCGTCAAACGAGGGCGGCAACTGGGGGAAGGCTCCGTATTTCAGCGGCGCCTGTGCCACTTCCCAGGTTGAACCGGGGCCTAATTCCTGGACTACAACAGATCATTTCTACATTCTCCGCAAAGACGGAACAGCGGTTCAGCTTGACTCGCTCCACGTCCTGTCGATATCCCCTTTCAGCGATGGTGTCGCTGTCGTGAAAAGGGAAAAGACCGTCGGCCCCAAGAAATTTACAGTCTATTCGTTCATTGACGAGGACGGTGCCCTGATTCTCGATGATTTCGCTCCCGCCGACGGCAGCCGCGAACTCAGAGTGAAAGGCCTGTCCGACGGCATGAGGGCAGTCTTCGACGGCGAGACCGGCCTCTGGGGCTATGTTGACAAGGCAGGCAAGACAGTCATCGAGCCGAAGTTCGCAAATGCCGGCGATTTCTCCGACGGTGTCGCCATCGTCACGTCCAGCACATCCTATTCCGCGAAATTCGGCATCATCGACAAGACCGGGAAATACCTTCTGGACGAGGTCCTCGACATATATCCGAACGAAAGACTCCCGAAGTTCCACCAGGGATACGCATACATTCCATCATCCCGCAAGTTCATCGACAAGAAAGGTGCGCCGGTCTCCCTGGAACTCAGCAGCGCCACCCAGATGAGTGACCACGGCGTGTCCATCGTGAATATCCCGGACGACTACAGCAAGTCCTACCTCAACCTGAAGAAGGATTTCACCCCGGCACCGCTTTCTCTGCAGTATAATCTCGACTTCGACTACAACTCCACCCCGGAATGGCAGGACAAATACGTTCTGGTGGATTGCGACGGCAGGGTCATCGTCAATGAAAGCGGCCGCCTGCAGCTTGCAGGAGTGAAATTCGAGAATTCGTGGAGCCGCGAATCCGAACTCAAGACCTTCACTGACGGAAAGCACGTTCTCTTCGAGATGCACTGTTCACCTGATGATTACGACATCTATTGGGGAATCTCGGATCTGGAGGGAAATCTCATCTATGTGTTCACAAGCAGAGAACTCCAGGACAAGAAAGGAAAGACGTCCGGCAGGAAGGGCAATGCCCTGGACACGGGCATTATCGATCATGTAACGGTGTGCCCACCACCTCCGACTCCACCGGAATACTGTACCGTCCACATCGTTGCAGACCCGCCTGAAGCCGCAGTATGTTACGGTTCGGGTATCTTCCCTCGTGGGTCATACATCCATATCGCCGCAATACAGAACGACGACAAATGGAAACTGGTCGAATATAGCAGCGACCCTCTTGATGAAGATGTCATCAAATCACTCTATAAAGATGATGCATTCTATCTGGACCACGACATCACCATCATTGCCAGGTTCTACCGGGACAACACAGAGACAGAATGGACCGAAAAGCCTGCCTGGGCGGGATATGCGGATCTGGACAATGCCTATTGGACGGAAACACGCGACAACAATTCTCCAAAGGCGAAACTGCCGATGCACATGTACCTCCAGATAGACCCGACTTGCTCCATGACCACCCGGTACGGAGAAGGTCAGTTCGGCATTCTTGCACCATACCTGCCGGAAGGTTACCGTATTGACAGCGAGATTGGTATCAAACTCAGGGAAGGCTGGAAATACGGGCATATCACCGATTTCGGCAGCACCTTCTACGCTCCTCTCAAGGTGATGGGAACGATGACGGACGAGGTTACCGGGAAGACCTATTTCAGGCTTGTCGGAGGCGTGCGTCTTTTTGGAAACCTGCCCGAATATGACAGTGCGGACGAAAATGGCAAACTTTCCCGTCTGTTCGTTTCCGCGGTCGGCAACAAAACAAAATACAAGTCCGCCTACATCTCGAACATCAACAGCGACTACAGGATCGAATTTGTCCTGGAGGGAAGCGGACCTGATGCCACCATCACCCTGGGCAGCATGGAAAGATTCATTTCGGGGGTCGGTTGGATCGACCCGGACGATGAGCGTACGGAAAAATGGACCCAGACGAACTATCTGTTGTTCAATTTCAGCAGAACCGCTGAAGGCAAGGTGTTCCGCGACCTGTTCAAGGGAATGGTGCTCAGACCGTCCGAAGTGCAGGAGGTCAAATATCTCCCGGAAGACTGCTGGTTCGCAAAATCCAAGGATGCGGCATACGAGAAAAAACAGATCCTGGACAGCTACACAGGCACTCCGACAGTCCTGAGCCGCAGATGGACCACCAGGAAGGAAGCCCTTGCGAGAGCGGCTCAGTTCAGACTTTCAGATTCCTTCAAGGATACAAGACTACATCCGGAAGAACTGTGATTGCCTAGATGATGCTGTTGAGCAGGTCAAGCCTGCCATCGTCAATAAGTTTGAGGATCAGTTCTCCGAACAGCGTGTTCTGCCATGCAAACCAGGCCCTTGTGAAATGGGCCGGATCGGCCACATAAAACGACTCATGCATGAATCCGGTGCCTGCGTCGGTAGTCATAAGAGAGATGATGCAGTCACGGATCTCATCCTCATCGGTGGACGTGAACGCCCTCATCATGATGCTCATCGGCCAGATGTAGTCAAGTCCGACATGCGGACCGCCTATCCCCACCCCGGCAGGGCCGGCAAAACGGTAAGGGTTGTACCTGCTGAGCACAAAACGCCTGGTGTTCTGATAGACCGGGTCGTCAACGTCGACGTCACCGAGATATGCCATCGCAAGCAGGGACGGCACATTGGCATCGTCCATAAGGCTGGCGCTCCCGAAGCCGTCGACCTCAAAGGCGTAAATCCTGCCGAACTCCCTGTGTTCCACCACTGCGTACTCCTGAAGGGCCTTGTCTATCTCATCGGCAAGATCCCGGCACTCCCGTGCAAGCGAGTCCGCAGCCCATCCTTCATCCTCCACCTGGCTGGTACCCACGGTCTCAAGTATTTCCGCAGCTTTCCTCAGGGACGTCACTGCAAAGAAATTGGACGGAACGAGGAACTCAAAATTGGTTGCATCATCGGACGGACGGAACGCCGAGGCGACAAGACCGACGGGGTTGACCGGATTGCCGTAGCCGGAATTGGCCTTTGTGTCGCAAGGTCTGTCACAACGTCTTGTGAACCAATAATTTCCATTACCATCCTTGCGCTGCTGTATGCGGAGAGTTTCCAGTATCTTTGATATAGCCTCAAACCAGGTGGAATCGAATATGGAAGCATCTCCGGTCTTTTTCCAGTAACCGTAAGCAAGGCGCAGAGGATAGCATTCCGAGTCAATCTCCCACTTGCGCTCGTGCAGTTCCGGCTTCATCTCGGTATTGTCATTTTCCCATTCACTGCCTGTCGGGCCCATATTGAATGCATTCGCATAAGGGTCTATGCAGATGCACTTGAACTGGCGGCGGATGGTGCCTTCAAGCATTTTCGCAATCTGAGGGTCCGTCGCGGCATATCTCAAATACGGCCACACCTGTGCCCCGCTGTCACGCAGCCACATCGCGTGGATGTCACCGGTATAGACGAATGTGTCCGGGTGGCCCTCGCCGTCATCCTCCGTGAAATGAACGGTCGTGTCGAGAGTGTTCGGGAAGCAGTTGGAGAACATCCAGGCCAGTCTCGGATTGGTGAGCTGGGCGGCCACCCTCTCGATCTCGGCCTCTATGGACTCGTTGGAGAAAAGTCTGGCCTGAGGTTCGGGACGCTGGCTGACATATTCTTCCGGCTCATCGGGACAATACCACAGGACAGGTTCGGGACCCATGTTCAGGACCAGTTCGCAGCCCCGCATGATGTCCCCGTATGCAATGTACGGTTTGGTATATGGACGGCCGTCAAGTGTGATGGACTGGATATATTTGTTGTCCGAGCTGTTGTTTTTTGCCAAAACCCTGAATTCCTTGCCCTCAGAAAGGGATATGCTCACTTTGTCGAAGAGCGGGCTGCCGAAATAGTACCGGCCTCCGGCTGGCTCCACCTGATAGAATCCCATCGCCGAAAGTATGTACCAGGCCGACATCTGACCGGCATCCTCATTGCCCGAAAGACCGTCCGGAGCGGCTGAATACATCTCGTCGCAGACCCTGCGGACAAGGTCGGCGGTCTTCCAAGGCTGCCCGGCAAGGGTATAGAGATACAGCACGTGATGGCTCGGCTCGTTGCCGTGGGCATATTGCCCGACCATGCCTGAAATGTCAGGAGAAGCGTCCTCGTCAAGTTCGGAACTTACCAGGAACAGAGAGTCAAGTTTCTGGATCAGGGCATCCTTGCCCAGCCTCCTGCGCTCGGCATATTTACCGGGGACTGTGTAATGCTTATAGTTCTGGAAACAGTCACAGAGGCCCTTGAAATCATGAGGAACCAGCCAGGTGTACTGCCATGCGTTGCCTTCGCAATAGTCGTTGATCCTGTGGCCGGCGAAGAACGGGCTGAACGGTTCGCTGAACGACCCGTCCGCATTCACACCGCGCATGAACCCGGTCTCAGGGTCAAAATGACGGGCGTACGACTTGCTGCGGCCGAGGAAATATTCATAATCTTCCTGCTCGCCGCGCGACTTTGCGACCTGTGCCAGAGCCCAGTCGGCAATGGCATATTCCATGTCATACGCAACCGATTCGCCCATAAGGTCGGAAGGGATGAAGCCATACTTCATCCTGAGGTCCTGACCGCGGTCCGGCATCATGGCAGTGGCCTTCATTGCTTCGTACGCCTTGTCGGCATCGAAGCCGTCAAAGCCTTTCAGGATGGCGTCCGCAACGACAGGAATGCCCGGATTGCCCACCATACAGTCGGTTTCGCAGCCCATCAGGTGCCATACAGGGAGGTCGCCCTGACGGTCATAAATATCTATGAACGTGTTGATTATATCATTCATCATCTCCGGATGGAGAATGGTGAAGAGAGGCATCTGGGCACGGTAGGTATCCCACAGCGAGAAGGTCGTGTACCGGTCTGCCTGGCCGCAGTCACTCAAAATGGACGGCTCGATCATCGTGTGGTAAAGGGCCGTGTAGAATATTGTCCGTGCGGTCTCGTCAGCGGTCTCGATGCTGACCTTGCCCAGGGCGTCATTCCATGCCTCGCGGGCGGCGTCCTTCACAGCCTCAAAGTCCCAGCCGGGCATTTCGGCGGCCATGTTTGCGGCGGCACCGTCAGTCGATTCGGCAGAAAGGGCGACCTTGAACATAACTTTCTCAGCATTCGGAAAACTGAGGCGGTAGTAATATTCACCGGTCTTCTCCAATGACCCGAACGGCTCGGAAAACTCTGCACTGAAGTATATCTTCTGGTCATTGGCCCATCCTTTGGAATACCTATAACCCTTTATGGATGAATCGCTTGTCTGTTCTATTGCGCCTTCCGTAACCTCGTCCCAGCAGCCGCCGTTCTCAAGGTCGAAGATGATGGCATTTTCGGCCCCTGCGGCATTCCAGGTGTATCTGTGCAGGCCCACACGTGCGGTTGCCGTGAGTTCGGCAGTCACGTCATATCCCTCCACCGGCACGCTGTAATAGCCCGGCACGCTGACCTCTCTGGTCCTGTCGGCCTTCGCGGCAATGCCCTCGCGGGTATATTCAACGTCGCGCGTGTTGACAGGCATCACAGTGATGTCGAAAAGGTCGCCGATCCCGGTGCCGCTCAGATGGGTGTGGGAGAATCCGACAAGGGTCGAGTCGCTCACATGGTAGCCCGAGCACCAGTCCCAGCTTTCCGGGATGCTGGTAGGACCGAGCTGCACCGCACCGAACGGGACATTGGCCCCCATGAAGACATGTCCGTGACCGCCGGTACCTATCGATGTGTCCACAAATGATACGAAATCTTCTGTTTTGCTACATGATATTGCCGCCAAAACAGCAAGAACGAGAAAAAAACGGTAATATTTCATCAGATTTCAATGTTATGTATTTACAGGGTTATATCCGCGAAGACTGGGCAGTGGTCTGAGATGAAACCGCCGTCGGCGGCCTTCGGTGGCATGATTTCGTAGTATGAGCAAGTGCCCTGGTTGATGAGGATGTAGTCGATGATCTGCGGCTGGATGTCCTTCGGGAGGGTCTTTTCAATCTCGCTCATCTCCTTGTAGCCGTGATAACTTGCAGGCTGGAGGGTCTTGCTGTCGGCGATGTCATAGACATGTGTGAGGCCTATATTCCTGACATATTTGATGTCGTCAGACTCCTTGTATGCGTTGAAGTCGCCCGTTATGACCATCGGGCAGTCGCCGCCGATTTCCTTTGCTTTCTTGCAGAGCAGGCTCACGCCGTCACGGCGGGCCTGGACGCCCACGTGGTCAAGGTGAGTATTCACAAAGAAGAACTTCTTGCCGGTGGCCTTTTCCTCGAGGAAGGCCCAGGTGGCGATCCTTATGCAGGCAGCATCCCAGCCGAGAGAAGGCACGTCCGGGGTCTCGCTGAGCCAGAAATTGCCGCACTCGATGGCTTTGAAACGCTTCTTGTTGTAGAATATTGCTGAATGCTCCCCTTTTTTCTTGCCGTCCTCACGGCCAACGCCGACGACATTGTAGCCCTTCAACTGCTTCTTGAGGAACTTTTTCTGTGCATCGACAGCTTCCTGTGTGCCTATCACGTCGGCATTGAGAGATCTCAGGGTGTATGCAAGACGGTCCTTGCGGAAATCCCATGAATTATCGCCGTCATTGGCATTCATAAACCTCACATTGCAGGTCACGACTCTGATATTCAGGTCGAGATTGTCCTGTTTTCTTACCGTTGACTGCGCATTCGCCACGATGCCGAACCCCACAATGAAGAGGATTGAAAGAATTCTTTTCATAAACAAGCATTCTTATTGATAATGCAAAGGTAGGTAATAAAAGTCAAGAATATTTTGTTAACTTGCGACAAATTAATTCAGTTCATCCTACAAAATGAAAAAAACACTGCTGGCCATCGCCATCTCAATCATTTCGGCTGCCGCTTCCGCCGCGCCGAAACAGTACACCCTCACATCACCTGACGGCACCATCGCCGTGGACATCAACATCGCCGGCACCATCCAGTACAGCGTCTCCATCGATGGAAACGAAATCCTCGCACCGTCACCGCTCTCCATGACCCTCACGGACGGCACCGCCTACAACGGACAGGCAAAATTCAAGAAAGCCGTCAAGACGAGCGTAAACGGCACCATCAAGGCACAGGCATACAGAAAGGCCGAAGTCAAGGAGAACTATAACCAGATCGAACTCGTTTACCAGGCCTTCAAGGTAGTGTTCCGGGCATATAACGAAGGCGTGGCATACCGCTTCATAAGCCTCTCCAAGAAGGATTTCAACGTGAAGTCCGAGGAAGTCGAGTACAACTTCCCGGGCAACCGGAATGCCTATGTCCCTTACGTCAGACATAACGTCAATGACGAGTTCGACAAACAACTTCACAATTCGTTCGAGAACCGCTACACATATCAGCCGATTGCCGGGTGGGACAGCCGGAGTCTTGCTTTCCTTCCCCTGATGGTCGAGGCTGACAACGGCGTCAAGATGAACATCACCGAAGCCGACCTTTTCGATTATCCGGGAATGTTCCTTTACAACGGTGACTGCAACAACAATCTTTCAGGCTATTTCCCTAAATTTCCTACGGCATGGAACAGTGGGGACGGCGACGACGGACGCACCCTCTACGTAGAAGCGACGGAAGACTATATCGCTCAGTGCAAGGCCGGATGCACTTTCCCATGGCGCCTGATCGGCATCTCCAGGAACGACTGGGAAATGCTTGACAACGACCTTGTCTACCTGCTCGCAAGCCCTGCAGACCCGGCCATCGACTACAGTTGGGTAAAGCCTGGCAAGGTTGCATGGGACTGGTGGAATGACTGGAACATCTACGGCGTCGACTTCGAGTCCGGTGTCAACAACGATACATATAAATATTACATCGACTTCGCTTCCAAGTACGGCATCGAATACGTCATCATGGACGAAGGCTGGTCCGTCGGATTTGAAGACCTTTTCCATATTGTGCCTGAAATAGACCTCGAAGAAATCATCGCCTACGGCAGGGAAAAGAATGTGGGCATCATCCTCTGGGCAGGTTACGCTCCATTCCAGAAAGATATCGAGAAGGTCTGCAAGGTATATTCGGAGATGGGCGTCAAGGGATTCAAGGTTGACTTCATGGACGCATGCGACCAGAAGGTTGTCGCCTTCCACCGCCGGAGCGCCGAGATCGCCGCAAAGTACCATCTGATGATGGACTATCACGGCACCTACAAGCCGACCGGTCTCAGCAGAACATATCCTAACGTCATCAACTACGAAGGTGTCTACGGCCTTGAGAACCTCAAGTGGAACAACGATGACGGACAAGTTCCATACGATGTGACCATCCCATACATCCGCTTCTTCGCCGGTTCTGCAGACTACACCCAGGGCGCAATGAAGAACGGCAGCAGAACCAATTACCGCGCTATCTACAGCGAGCCGATGAGTCAGGGCACACGCTGCCACCAGCTCGCCGAGTACGTCATCTTCTCTTCACCGCTGAACATGCTCTGCGACAACCCGTCCAACTATATGACCGAGCCGGAGTGCACCCAGTACATCGCCGACATCCCTGAAGTATGGGACGAGACCAAGGCTATCGGCGGAAAGGTCGGAGAATACTGCGTCGTGGCACGCCGCAGCGGCGACACCTGGTATGTCGGAGTTCTCGGCAACTGGGACGAGCGCGACCTCGAGGTCAAGCTCGACTTCATCCCTGACGGCCCTCACAGCGTGACCATCTTCAAGGACGGTGTCAATGCCAGCAAGGCAGGACGTGACTACAAGAAAGTGACAGAAAGCCTTTCTGCCGACAAGACTCTCAAGGTCCACCTCGCAGAGGGCGGCGGATATGTCGCAATAATAAAATAAAAAAACTGCCCGGCCGGTTGGCCGGGCAGTTTTTTATAACAATTAAAATTATTCGCGGATTGCAGCGATACCAGGGAGTTCGATGCCCTCAAGGTATTCGAGCATTGCACCACCACCGGTGGATACGTAGCTGACCTTGTTTGCAAAGCCCATCTGAGTGACGGCAGCAACTGAGTCACCACCACCTACGAGGGTGAATGAGCCATTCTCAGTAGCCTTTGCGAGGAGTTCTGCAACCTTGTTTGTACCCTTTGCGAAAGCAGGGATCTCAAACACACCGACAGGACCGTTCCAGAGGATGGTCTTGGCGTTCATGATGACATCTTCCCACATAGCGAGAGTACTAGGAGCTGCATCGACACCCTCCCAACCATCAGGAATTTCCATGTTGCTGCAGATCTTGGTGTTGGCATCATTTGAGAAACCGTCGGCGATGACAACCTCCTTGGAGAGATAGATCTTCACGCCCTTCTCTTCTGCCTTCTTGAGAGTCTGGAGAGCGAGTTCCATCTGGTCGTCCTCACATATAGAGTTGCCGATCTTGCCACCCATGGCCTTCTTGAAGGTATAGACCATACCGCCGCCGATAATCATTGAATCAACAGCATCGAAGAGGTGTTCGATGATGCCGATCTTTGAGGAAATCTTGCTGCCGCCGATGATGGCGAGAACCGGATGCTCAGGAGTCTTGACAACGCGGTCGATAGCCTTGATTTCGCCTTCCATGATGTATCCGAACATCTTGTCATCAGGGAAATACTTTGCAATAAGGGCTGTGGAAGCGTGTGCGCGGTGTGCAGTACCGAATGCGTCGTTGATGTAGCAGTCAGCATAGCTTGCGAGCTTTGCAACGAATTTCTTCTGGCTTTCCTTTACGACAGCCTTTGCAGCCTTCTTCTCCTCATCTGTAGCGTCCTCTGCGAGTCCTCTTGGCTTGCCCTCTTCCTCAGCATAGAAACGGAGGTTCTCGAGAACAAGGACTTCACCCATCTTGAGGTCAGCAACCTGTGCATCGGCAGTCTGGCAGTCATCAGCGAACTTTACACTCTGGCCAAGAAGCTCCTCGAGGTGAGGAATGATGTGCTTGAGAGAAAATTTCTCTGTAACACCCTTCGGACGTCCAAGGTGGCTCATGAGAATGAGAGCTCCACCTTTCTCAAGCACCTTCTTGAGAGTAGGGACAGCGGCACGCATGCGGGTGTCGTCGGTAATTTCAAAATTCTCGTTCAATGGAACGTTGAAATCGACTCTGACGATGGCTTTCTTGCCAGCGAAGTCGTAAGTACTGATGTTCTGTTGCATAATTGATTGTATAGTTTTGAATTGATTATCTTCTAAAATCCCACAAATATACAAAAAAATCAGATATCAACTCATTGAGACGGCCAAAGTCATTGGCCGATTCAAGCCTCGTTGCTGTCAGAACTCTGCTCCCCAATTCTGTATGTATCCTTTCGGCAGTCGTGCTTTCGTCTTTTTCTCTTTAGGAATGCTTATGTAATATAGACTTTTTACATTACACCCCCTGAATGATGCCGGGACAAATTCGATACCGACGATTTCGTTTGCCAGCTTGGCCAACTCTTCCATGCCAGATTTGTCGAAAGGATGGATTTCATAAAAATATATCGACGCCTTCCCACTCTCACTGATATTGAGCGTAATCCATGCTTTTCCATTTGATGGATTGATGCTCACTCTTTTTTTCATCATCTTGTACAGGGCTCTGTTTCCAATGACAGGACGTGCCGGTCTGTCAGGGAATGGATAATACAGTTTCATGTCCGACTCAGTCGGCCCGCTTACGGTGAAATATTTACCCACAATTTTCATCGTTGAACGAAAACTGGTCGGGCTTTTTTCATTGGCTGAATATGTGTTTGACAGGAATGGGTCAAGCGTTCCATCCTCATTGAAGCAGAAACGCCATTCTTCAGAATCCAACTGGTATGTTATGATTTCACAATCATCCTCATATTCCTCGGCATTGGCCAGAGAGGCTGTATCATTATTGACTGAATAGAACGGGTTGGTGGCTGATGGACAAAACTTGACGGTCACGCCTTTGATTTTGATGGAAGGCATGGATTCATCGTATTTCCCTGATCTGATTACAATTAACTTTTTGGTTTGCCTGACCCGCTTGCCGGAATCGCTGTATGAAATCAACGCCAAACTGTCATATGCGACTTCCACGTAATCATCATCAGAGCTGAAACCCTTATCTATGTAGAGCGAGACAATCTCTTCTATGAAATCAGAAAACCTGACGGCCTCTTGCGCAAACAAAAGATTTG
>JAZRVQ010000033.1:0-5301 GCA_045599265.1 Candidatus Cryptobacteroides sp.
TCCTGAAATCATAAAAATGATGGAGTGTGATCTTCTTGATATATAAAAGAAAATGGGACAAGTGAAGTCGTCTCCCTCATCATAATGGGTGGGGGAAACAACTTTTCCGAAATTGGCCCATCTGCATGTTGCATATTACAGATGGCAAGCCTGCGGCCGCGCAAATCCCTGAGGATAAGGGATTGGTGCAGGATTGCAAGCCTGCGGCCGCGCAAATCCCTGAGGATAAGGGATTGGTGCGGGATGGCAAGCCTGCGGCCGCGCAAATCCCTGAGGATAAGGGATTGGTGCGGGGATGGCAAGCCTGCGGCCGCGCAAATCCCTGAGGATAAGGGATTGGCTGCCAGAGCAAAAATCAGCTCGATTTTAGGAGAATTCCCGAAAAATTCCCGATTTCTCCTAAAAAATGCATTTTTTTCGCTCTGAAACAACGCCAAAGCCCGCCCAAGGGACGCCAATGCCTCATCGCAACAACGCCAAAGCCTAAAACATTGCCTTCAGAACCATTTCGTCAATTCCCAGCAGACGCCTCAATTGTTTGTCTCCGGCGTTATAATCAAAATGCAACCTCCTGGCGAGTTCTATCTTCGCCTCCGCCGGCAACATTTTGAGGTTACCGTTCCCATACTGCTCTTTCGCTATTTTTGAAGCCGCGGCATACAGATCGCTATCCGTATAGAAAATGGCCTCACCTATGGATTTTGCCACTTCAGAATATGCCTCCACATTCTTGGAAATGCAGTAAAAATACTGCCTGGCATCCCTGAACGTGTCTTCCGCTTCTGAGATATGGCAGAAGTCGAGAGGAGAAAGGCATCCGTCGACAATCCTCATACCCCTCTGGGCGTCGCAATCCCTGCTGTGCATAAGGGTCCTCAACGCAGTGATGCCAATCGTCCTGCCGACCAATTTGTCATATTTCACGCAGACCGGTTGGAAGAAATACTGGCTGCTTCCCCAACGGTACGTGAACGGGGTCACCTCGTTGTTGACCACAAAGCCGTTCCTGTTCACATAGGCGACAGCATTTCTGAAATACGACAGGTCCGACACAGGGAACATTTTCAATGTGAACCCGCTGAGATCCACCTGGCCTCCGAAATACTTGTTCAGCCGACCGACAAAGAAGGAGAAAAACTCCAATATCTCTTTCCCCGCACCCCCTGCGACCAGATGGATATGATTGCTCATGATCTGGAAAGCATAAATGACCATGCCGGGAAACATCCTTGCACAGACCGCAAGAATGGACATTGCCGACTCATAATCATAGTCCGTTCTGAAAATGACCGGATGGTTCTCAGGTGTATTGGCATTGTATACCTGTCCCATCCCTTGGAATGCCCTTTCACACTCCGATTCTGTTCTATACATAACAGCACACTGCAATTGTATCCGCACCGTGACGGATCGATGAAACCAATAATACAGATGCGCTAACCTAAAAGGGCGTCAGATACCCAGCCAGAGTGGCCTGCAGAGCTTGCTATACAAAATCAAGTCGCGCTATATGAAGCAAATATATACAAATTTATTCTTTTCCCGAGTGCCAGAGCAAAAATCAGCCCGATTTTAGGAGAATTCCCGAAAATTTCCCGATTTCTCCTAAAAAATGCCATTTTTTCGCTCTGACCCTGCACTATGCCGGCCTTCTGTCCAGCAACCTCTCTCTGAATGCCGGCACGTTCGCTTTCGAGACAGGAAGCACCTTGTCCGAACCGAAAAGTTGGAGTTTATACCCTGCGGCATTGCCTGAAATCTGGGTGATGAAGTTCAGATTGACAAGGAAAGCGCGATGGATATGAATGATGAAGGAATAGGGCGAAAGCGTTTCTTCAATATCATGCAGCGAACAGCGCAGACGCTTCTGCGTGAGGTCCTGTCCACAGAAAAACGCAATGTTCACGTAGTTGGCCACTGATTCTATATAGAGGATGTCCGAGGGATTGAGGATGATGGTCTCCCGGCTTTCGCCCTGCAGCCTCACCTTCTCCGGCAATGTTGGATTCTGCCTTGAATGATGTTCTTCTTCGATCTGGTTATTGAGTGATTGAAGTTCTTCTATCTGACATCGCTGCATACGGTTATAAGTGACAAAGACATAATAGACAACGATAAAAGCCCCGACAGAGATGGATTCCTTCAGGTCATGGCAGAACCAATGGAGCGTCAAATTGCCATCATAATCACGCCATAAATAGTCCCAATGCTCCCACCCCCAGCGGATGATGACAAAGAACTCCCCATCGAACACAGCGTTGATCAGTATGCAAGGGAGGGCAAAACAGAGCAGCCTCTTGGCCTGATATTCCATGGGTTGAGAATAATCGGCCGGCAAATGGCAGAGAAAAGATGTAACCAGTTCGCACAATATCAAAATGAGGAAGAAACTGATGGCTTCTGCCACATAATAAAGGTATGGATTCGCGTGGGCATTGATGAAGTCACGTGTCCCGAAAGGTTCGAGCAACACGATGAAAAGGAAAAATCCGACACTATAGCAGACATAGTCGATGAGTACGATACGAGGAATACGTTTCATATCACAAGGATACATCATATCGCGTAAAAGACCAAAAAAATGACCCGGACAGCATGCTGACCGGGATATTTGGAAAGAAAAGGGCCGTGTTTGGAAAAGTTTCCAACCATCCCGGACATTGGCAATTACACCGCATTTTTGGCATCTGTCCCTAATATTTTGATGTTAACGCAGAAGTTTTTCTCTTTGCAGCAATTCAATATGGAGGAATGACATGAAGAGAATAATCGTTATGGCGGCATTCCTGCTGACAGCAGGCACCGCGGTGTGCTTCGGGCAGAACGAGTCCGTTATCAAAGGAAGAATCATTGACAAGAAATCAGGTGAACCGCTTGGATTTGCCAACGTTGCCGTGCTGAGTGCCGACAGTACCGCGGTCGCAGGAACCATGACCGAAGAGGATGGCGGCTTTGAACTGAAAGCGGCACAAGGACATGTTATCTTGAAAGTTGCCTTGATAGGATATAAGGACGTTGATAAAGATATCACCATTTCTGACCAGATCTTGAATGTCGGCGAACTGGCTTTGGAAGAAGACCTGCTGACTTTGGAGGGAGCGATCGTCCGGGCGCAGCTGCCACGCACCGAGATAAAAGGCGATGCGGTGGTGACGAACATATCCGGATCGGTGCTGGAGCATGCAGGCAATGCACAGGACCTGATGGCCAAGGTGCCGGGGATGATCAAGCATGACGGAAAACTGGAAGTATTGGGAAGAGGAGAGCCTGTGTACTATATCAACGGACGCAGGGTGCTTGACCCGGACGAGCTCCGCAGTCTAATGTCGGAGGAGGTCCGTTCAATCGAGGTCGTGAACAATCCAGGGGCGGCATACGGTGGTGAAATCAAGTCTGTAGTCCGCATAAGGACAGTCAGGCGTCAGGGTGAAGGTTTCAGTTTCGCACTGACAAGCGAGGCAAAGAAGTATCTGGCCACCAAAGACTTCGATCCTTCGTGGACAGTCCTGGACCTGAACTATCGAAAGGGCAGCGTTGATTTTATAGGCAAACTGCTTTATTGGGACAATCACGGATATCAGTATGCCGACATATGGGAGGGCGCGTATGTACCGGGCAAATTCTACGAGCAAAAAGGTACTATGAACATCCGACAGCATGCAGGAGGCACCCAGGCCATGCTCGGTATAAATTGGCAGATAAATGAGAGCCATTCCGTGGGCTTCCAGGTTCAGAACAAGGCACAGTTGTTCGGCAAGTATAAAGAAACCGTTGAAGAAAACGTTTATTTGAACAGCACCTTGTCAGACCTCCTTGTTTCGGCGAATAACTGCGACATGCTGAAAAGCGGCGGCTGGCTGGGCAATGTGTACTATAACGGAAAGGTGGATAAGCTGGAAATCGAATTCAATACAGATTTTCAAACTGACCGCGAATCAAACAGAACCGTCATCGAGGAGTCCAGCCAGATCGAGCCGCGCAATATCAACAGTGGTGTGGACAATTCCGCCGCCATAATTGCCAGTAAACTTGTGCTCAAATATCCTTTGTGGAAAGGGCAGATCCAGGCCGGCATGGAGGAAACATATGCAAAGACCTGGCAGCAGCACAACATAGACTTTGCAGGCATCGCATTCTCCGAATCTGAAATCAGGGAGAACACGATTGCCGGCTTTGTCGAATACGCCCTTCCGCTCAAATTTGCGCAGTTCAGTGCCGGTGTGCGGTATGAACACGTTGATTTTATTTACAACGACATTGCCGGCACAAATGACCTGACCCGCAAACAGGACAACTGGTTCCCGTCAGCGTTATTCTCCACCAAAATAGGCCCGGTCGGGATTTCGGCAAGCGTTTCCGGCAAGACCATGCGCCCCGGATTCTGGAAACTGTCCAACGAGGTGCAGTATCACAGCCGTTTCACTTATCAGACAGGCGATCCCACATTGAAGAATGAAAAATACATCGATGCCGGCCTCAATGTCAACTGGAACTGGCTCACATTCAGCACCACTTATGAGAATATCAAAAATGCAATAGAGCAGTTGGGCTTTCCATACGGCGACGATGGCGTGACAATGATCAAATACGCCAATCTCAGCAGCCCGGTCAACATCTTCGGCGCATACCTCGCGGCCGCTCCCGCCATAGGATGCTGGAGCCCGCAGTACACATTGGGATTCAGGAAGCAGCATCTTGACCTGGAAGTCAATGACATCAGAGAACCTTCAGGCGTCAGGATTGTCGGATACAACAAGCCTATGTTCCTTGTTCAGCTGAACAACTCATTCCGTTTCAAAAAGAACTGGCAACTGTCGGCTGACTACCAGTTCCAGAGCAGGATGAGTTACGGTGCGGCCGAGGTCCGTGCCAACATGAATCTGCTTGAATTAAGCGTCCAGAAGTCATTCCTGAAAGATGACGCACTGACAATCAGGCTGTCAGCCTACGATGTGCTGAACAGAACCATTGACGATGTGCTCGTGAATTACGGACAGTTCAGCATCACCCAGAGATGTGACCACAAGAACCCGGCCATCATCCTGCGTGTGTCATATCACTTCAACACGGCAAACAGCAAGTACAAAGGCACCGGTGCCGGAGACGCGGTCAAGAACAGGTTCTGAAGAGATTGGCCCCAACTTTTAGTCTATCAACCCTATCAACCGGCTCCTGGACAGCATGCAGGCACCGATGGCGCCGCCGCGCTTGGCCAGTTTGGAGTACTTGATGGTGGAGTCCTTGCTGACGATGTTGAGCGAGAACTTGTTGACGGCGCTGCGGATAGGCAGCATCAGGTAG
>JAZRVQ010000034.1:0-15512 GCA_045599265.1 Candidatus Cryptobacteroides sp.
ATATCGAGCCGGCTCATTACCTGCAATATGTGATGATGTTCATCGCCGGTGTGCTGGCTTATCGTTGCAAATGGCTGGACACGATGAAGGATTCCATCGGAATCATATGTCTCAGCATCGCTCTCGCACTCACTGCCCTCGAATATACCCGCTACGGCTGGTGGTGGTATGACTTCGTCAACCGCTGGTACGGATACTATGATTCGATAATCTGCATCACTATGAATGTCGGGCTGCTCTGGCTTTTCCGCCGTTGCTGCAACCACGGCAACCAGGTGCTGAAGTGGGGCGTCGCCCAAAGTTACGGCGCTTACGTCTTCCATCTTATCATACTCCTGGGCTTGCAGTTTACGTTTGACAAAGTGTGGATGGGCAATGTGGGGAAATTCCTGTTCCTTGGCACTCTGACGTGCTTGCTGTCATTCGGGCTTACCTGGCTGCTCCGTCTGATTCCTGGAGTAAAAAAGGTCCTGTAAATGTCTGTTTGTGCGGGTGAAGGAAATCAAGGCTGCAAGATTGCACGATGCGCAGTAGCGCTCGGCAACATAAATTCTGCATCTGGTTACCGTTATTCTTTATTTTACTGATGGTTTTTCACACAAACAGGTGAAAAGATAAATAAGATCCATCCATAACGCAATAGGTTTCAAGGGAATAATTCATTTGTTTAGCGAATATCGCAAAACAATTTATCGTTTTTCGCAAAATTGGCATTACCTTTGTTCTTGTTCTTGAAAACGATCCATCAATATGAAACTTTCAAATCAAAGGGGAATCAAAACCATCAGCCTCATTGCTCTTGCTATTGGAGCCTTTTATCTGTTCTTTGTTTACTATCGCACAATTTGTTGTTTGTGGTTCAACGACGCACCAGATAGGATTGTCTGGAGTGCGGTGCAAAAACCTTGGCAGATCACTGTTCTCATTGGTTATTTATTAGGAGCAACTGCCACGCTCTCCCTATGTGTAGCCATAGAGGTGAACATTCTCAAAGGCTTGAAGTCCGGGAATCTCTTTCCTTCCAGGAATTTCATCTTTATTATCCTGACTGCAATAATGGTGGGTGTAACGATATTCTTCAAGGCTAATGTCAATGATGTCATGAAAGGAGTCGAATGTTCTGTCCTTGACAGTAACTACATATTCGTTCCTCTGATCATTGTCATCTTCGGGCTTCTTTACAAACAGGCATCCCTTGCCATGGAAGACAGCAACCTTGCAATATGATTACAATCAATCTGGACATAGTGCTCGCTACTCGGAGAATGACTTTGAGCGAGCTTTCGGAAAAGGTAGACGTAAATCTCACAAACCTTTCAATATTGAAGACAGGTAAGGCAAGGGCTATCCGTTTCACCACGCTCAATGCCATCTGCCGGGTTCTTGACTGTAAACCAGGAGATATTCTTGACTACGAACCTGATTCGGAAGGCGTTGGTATTATTGAAGAGGAATAACTAACTTTACCTCGATAACTTGCAATTTGATATGGAAGATTACCTCATAAGGGAGATTGACCGAATTGGCGAGATGCTGGTTCAGATAGCCCGCCGTCTAGGCCTGCTTGGAGGACAAAAGGATGTGATTCCTATTGAGGATGTCAAATCGGAAATCACCTCTTCCGGGTTAGGAGTGGATATCGACCAAGTGCTTCTGCAAGACCATCCTGTAATATGGCTTGTAGAGCATGAGCATTTCTCCGAGAAAGCTTTAGAAACCTTTACTGACATATTGCTGCATTCGAATATTCAAGAAGAAACGAAGCAGGCTTTCCTTCATGATGCGACAATATATTTGGATGGCAAAGGTTACTTCTCGTTCTTGCTTCATTCATATATGGATTAGTCCAAAAATAAACTCATTTCTCTTACAGAAAAAGGCAATTCAACACGATGCGGCCAAAGATATTTTTCCTCATTTTGGTGGGAACGAAACGCAGGCGAAGCAATATGCACAAACGCTTCAAGATGGCATATCACCGGATGTCCAGCGAGTCATCCTTGATTTGAGAGGCAATATATGTTCCGTTTGTGCTCATCAGCCTCAGCCGGCCCGGCACACAGGCAGCAATGCCTCTCGACAATCCGGTCTCCCAATATCACATCCCCCACCATCAATTTGTAGTAGTATCTGATTGCCTGCTCCTCTGACCAAATCTTGCGAGTGTATTTCCAGATGTTGATCAGGTCTTTCTTTGCCCTCTTGGATAATACAAACTTTTCCATTTTATTTGTCCAAATCCTTTAACTCAGAAAGAAATGCCTCCCTGTCAAAATCAACCACGTCTCCACTTGCATCTCCTTCATCTATGGCAGCACGAAGAGCAGCCAACCTGGCCTCGTCATCCTCAAGTCGACGCAATGCAGCCCTGACGACCTCGCTTGCGTTATTATATCTCCCGGATGCAATTGTTGATTGAATAAATTCTTCGTAGTGTGGACCAAGTGCCACGGTCATTGTCCTTGCCATAATAGTGTTTTTTGCAAATGAAAGAATATTTCTTACATAATAAAAGTTGTCGTACAAAGCTGAGTGTTTGATAAAAACTGACCTCCAGTCACAAACCTGAAGGTCAGCAACGAGGATGGATATAAAGTCTATTTCTTCTAAATAGGACTTTCCACCATCCGTACCATTCTTTCCTGACACGAAAAGAGACCTTGTCAAATCGGTCAACTTTTCCCAACCATTCAGGAAGATCTGCATTCATCCATCTCATAACCTCAACGATTTCTCTGTGCAGTTCAGCCAGCCTGGTGATATTCCAGCTGATGGCTTCATTATGAAACACTCTGTTCCGTAGGTTTCTTATTGCGTTGAGAGGGGCTGACACTTTCTTTCGCTGCCGTTGTGACTTAGGAAGATTTGGAAACGCTCTACGCAAATCTTTCCAAAGTGCTAGTTCATATTCTGCATTGAAAAGAGATACCCAGAATCCTAGAGTAAGTTCTCCGTTGACCTTGTCTGGGTTGACAGCTTCGCCTCGACGTTTGATTTGCCCCTCTGCCTGTGCTATGTATTTGTATAAGGGTTTAAGGACTGGAAGAATATCAAAATCCGAATACCAGTCTTTCTTTCCTGTCATTCTCTCTAACTCGCGAATCAGCGCATTTCGAAGGGTGACTTCAAATACGGAGAGAGATGGCTCAAGGGATTCGGCTAAGCGTATGTTCTGCTCATAATGAAGTATGGCTTTTCTTTCATTTCCTGGATATCGATTGAAATATGGCGTCATTCTAGCCGCCGAGAATGTATTTTCAAAGAAAATTTTGGTGTAAATCAAATTCTTCATATATTTGCCATGCAGTCCCGGGTGTTCCTCTCTCAGACAGAAGTGCTGATGATGAATCCGGGTTTTTTCTTTAATACCCATTTCTTGTTCGCAAATATATGTTTTCATCAGACAGCTTTTCCGAACCTCAAAAAAGTTTTTCTTTTTTTGCGGTTTTTTGATGAAAATCTTATAGTCTCTGAATTGTTTTATTAAATCCTACACGGCTTTCACAATAATTCAGGAAAATCGGAAAGAGTGTACTTGAACTTGCCGTCCTTTGCAATTATAGAGCAAATGAATTCTATGTTGCTAAAATTCCGCCCTCGATCCCCAGCCAAAGAGTCTTTACATAATTCCGAGCCGTTATGTCAAGCATTCGGATATAACTTTCAATTCCTGCAAGAATCGTGGCAGCGTCTTTACCATCACATTCCACGACACCGGACATCTCCAAGTCGCCATTCTCGTTCTCTGGGAAAAGGCATTCGCCGACAGGCCCGTTAGTGTCATAGGCCCGGTTTATTGAGTTCTGTGCCGAACATAATCCTGTTGTCACGACAAAGCCGAAGCTGGTTGCCTGTCGCTTCTCACACGGCAAAAGTAGCCGGACAATGTGCCAAAGTGAGGGACAAACGATTGTTCATTGAAGATACGGCAGCATGAGAATTTCAGAACCTCTACTCCAGACAAGTGATGTGGCTGTCGGGAGCGAGCATAATGTCCCATGAGAGGACGGCTCCGCTGAAACCGGCGTCCTTGACGGCCTGGATGGATTCCTTGATGTAGCCGGGATCGGTGCGGGCGAATTCTGCACGGTAGTTGATCTCGATACCGGGATATTTGTCGCAACTGGCCTTCGAGATATAATCGAGCTGGCCTTTGAGGAAGTCCAGGTCGGTGGTTATGTCAGGATATCCTTCCGCCCCCGGGATGCTGTCTTTCATCAGTCCGTATTCGAATCCTATCCCTGCCGGGGCTTCGGTCTTGCGGTAGAGCATCGGCTTGATGAAATCCGCCTTCTGCGATAGGGCTTCATAGTCCTGCCCCACGAATCCGGCCATCAGGGGAGCATAGAGGTCCATTCCGACTATCATCCCCTTGTCGTGGAACCAGTCGCATATCTTGCCGACTGACTCGCTGATGATCTCTGACTTTGCCTTGAGGAAACTGTCGAGCTGCCGGTTCCCCTTGTTGAAGAATGCGTCTCCCTGACTTTCGCAGGAGCGCTTGACCTCGTCGATATCCACGCCTTTTTCAGCGTAGAGGGCCCTGCACCGGTCGCAGCCGCAGCTGAGGATGCCGCTTTTGCCGGCGAGGAACGACTGGCTGCGTATCTTGTCGATGAACACTCCGTCGAACCCGCATTCAGCGAACCGGGTCTCGTAAATATTGATGAAATTGGCGATGTTCTTCTCTGACGAAGGGCAGAAGAATGTGAAGTTTTCACCTTCCTGGAGTGCGTATGATGCCGGAGCCTCGCCCCACAGGTCCACTGAGAGGTCGCAATCCGCTATCTCGCCGATCTCGGAGAAGACAGGGAGCCATAGTATCATCTGAATGTCTTTGGAATGAAGATATTCTCCTATCTCCTTGTACGGCGCAGGGTTGAGGTTCCATCCGATTATGACCTTCTCGATGGGAATGAGGCCCGAGAGTGTGTCGATTCTTGCAATGATGTCGGCTGTGCCGTAGTTCCGGTTGTGCCAGCCGCCTGTGAACACCTGGACGATGTAATTGAAGTCATTTTCGGCCTTGTCCTGCTTGCAGGCGCTGGTGCAGAGCAGCGCAAGAACCGCTGCGGCGAGAGTTATGAGTTTTTTCATTCTTGTTGCGGATTATGTCTGGTGGACTGTTTAATATGTGAATCCTGCAAGCCAGAGAGGTAGCTTCTTACCCACAGGGAATTCTATAGAGTCGGCAAAAACGTACGAATCGGGGATGTCGGCAATCTGATTAAAGCTTTTGTCCGGGCCGCCAACCTCGACAGTCCATTTACCATCGATGCGGAAATCACCCTGATTTTTTCCGTATTCAACTTCGTGATGTACCATCATCTGGTTTACGAAGAAGCATTCACGTAATGTGCCTATATTCTCTTTTTTCGCAAATGCGCAAAGCATGTTCGGATTGTGTATGTAAATCTTGTCCGGCTTCTGCATCTTGGTGACATTCTTGTTGTCGGCATACAGCAGATGAAGCAGCTCAGCCTGTTTCATGCTCGCGAGGTAGCTCAGGACCGTCAGCTTGTTTATCTCAAGGTAGGATGCCAGCTTAGCGATATTCACTTCGTAAGGAATGCTGTCGGCAAGATACAGCAACATTGCCTCCAGCTTCCTTGTGTAAGCTGGGTCAACGCCACAGAACTTTGTCATTTCCTGCTCGATGATATACTTGACTACATTCTCTATGCGGCTGTAATATTCAGTCTCGTCGTTGTCGTAGAACGGATAATAGCCTACCCTGAGATATTCTTCAAACATTTTCTGAGGCGGGCAGGCAGCGGCAACCGCATTGCAAATGTCGTCAGCGTTTTGCAGCAGTTCTTCCAGAGAGTATTTCGGGAACTTGATGTTGTGATAGAACATCAGATATTCGCGGAACGACAAGCCTGGAATATCATAAGACAGCGACCTTCGGGACAAATCGGCATCGGCATTGAGAATCTGCAGGAGAGACGAACCTGAATAGGTGATTTTCATATCCGGGTACAAATCGATAATCTCTTTGATCTCAGTACTCCACTTGTCATATTTGTGCACTTCGTCCAGAAACAGATGCTTGCCGCCCATAAGATGAAACCTCTCTGCAAGATCCAGTAGCGAATGAGTCGAGAAGTAGATGCTGTCCATTACACAATATAGTGCTTCGCCAGCATTTACGCCATAGCGGCTTTTGATGAATTGACGCATCATAGTGGTCTTGCCGACACCTTTCGAGCCTTTAATACCCACCAACTGCTTTTCCCACAATATGCCATTTGCCGATTCTCTTATGATATCCATGCCGACCTGCGATATCAGCATCTTGTGTTTCTTGAATAAAGTCTCCATTGTCCTGTCGAGTTTTTGCAAATATAGAAAAGTTTATTGCAATAAACGATTTTTGCGACAAAAAGTATATAACGATAACCGAAAATGCCCCAAAAAATATAGGATAATGCCTTTCAATCCGCTGCTGAACAAAGCCAGCCACGCAGAGCCATTACCCTATATAGAAGAAATAAGTTCGCCGGATCGGATAAGCCGTCAAACAGTAATCCAAAATATCAATATATTGTTTCGGCTCAAATATAGTGATTTCCACTCATATTGTAGTGATATGAGCCAATTCTAAAAACAAATTGAGCCGTAATGGCTTCAAGAACAGGCCTTATGGCATTCATGCCCAATGTTTCCACCAAATCTCCAACCCGAAAATCACCTATCGAGATGGAATGCCGCAGGGGATGCTGAAATGCTCTTTGCCTGCATAGGTGAGAGAAATATCGCCGCACCTAGGTAGGACACCGCCATTTCCGTACCTTCAGGGCAAGTGCCCCTGCCTAGGTGATTTTCGGGTTGGCATAGTCAAGGCTGGTGTCGTCTATGTTAATAGTGTCGTCGATGAATTCAAACAAAATATTTTGTCGCTAATCGTATTGCTTTTGATATTATTTTCTTAATTTTGTAGTGCTGAGCAATCAGCGGACATATTGAAGAGTGTGAACTGGAAGGAAATCTGGTAAATTTCAAAAATGCAAGTTGACACGCTTCGTCGGTCGGTACGTGTGCCCATTTGGGTTTATACATACCCCGAGCGGAGTTGTTGGTCTTTGCATTGGGCTTACCAGAGCCTCCTTCTTAGACTTGCGGTTCCGCTCTTTTTGTGTGCCAGCCAGTATGATGACCCATTAACACTTTTTATTATGAAAAAAACACTTCTTACAGCCATTGCAGTCTCTTTTGCAACCATTGTTTCAGCACAAGATGTTGTCAGCATTCAGTCTGGTGATGCATCATTTTTGGATGGAAGCGGTTCCATCATCATAGATGTAGATTACTCCAACACAAAAGTTGGCGAGGCACCACTTACCCAATACCTTCAGGAAAAAGGGGATGATTATCTTGCCGACTGGCCGTCAGACGTTGAAACAGCAATAGACAAATTCATTGAAAAATTCAACAGGAAGAACGAAAAAGGCGCACAGATACGTCGTGGTCAAACAGTTGTTGCCGCTAATTACAAGATGCTTTTCCGACTCCTGGCGGTGGATATGGGAAATGAACGTAGCCAAAACATTCCATTTCTTGCAAAGGACGGCGGTGCAAGCGTGTCGGGATATGTTGACATAATCGACCTTCAGACAGGTGCTGTCGTGTGCACTTTCACAGTGGACGAAGTCCGCGGTGCCTCATACCCTGCCGATGGCGTCCGTCTCGGACTGGCATTCGCAAATGTGGCAGAAAAAATCTGTGACAAAAAATTAAGGAATCCTGGCAAGAAAAGATAATTGTGCTCTATATGCGTGAATTCTTCTCGACTCTCGCCCTCATGGTCCTTCTGTGCTCCTGCCAAAAGGACCCGCAGCCGGCATTGCCGGAAAATACTGACCAGCCGGATGTTCCTGTCGAGGTCGAGGAACCGATCCCGTCGGGAAGGCTCTGGATCTCCGGACTGCCGGAACAGATTGTGGTGGGGGAGACCGGCGATTTTGCCGTGACGGTCGATTACGAACTTGGCCTCCTGGGAGACGAGGTCCGCAATCCTGAAATTTCGATTTCCGTGATTGACGGAGAAGGACATCTTATGCAGTTGGGCACTTCCGAGCCGGGGGTGTTTAAATTCAGGCCGATGGAGCGTGGCAACACGACAATCCGTGCTCAGGTGGGCAGGTTCTACCGCGACTATGACCTGACTTTGTTCTACAAGAGGGTTCTGCATATAGGAATTCCGGGCAAAAAGTACGATTATTCGTCTTCCGCCGGCATCAACGGGTTCTGTTCAGGTGGCCTTTATATGGCGCTACTTGACGAATCAAAGACTATGGAGGAATACTGGGAAGAAGACAAATATACCCTTGGGGCGACGTACGATGTGCATATTACGCCAAAGGGTGGCAAACGCAAGGGCCAGACTCTCTCTGCGTCCGACACCTGTGCATTAAGCGTCCACGGCGTCCGTATGGTAGACTTGTCCGAAAAGCTAAAGGGCTATTCCGAGGATGAGATGTATGAAGGCTTTGTCGTTGACCTGGATCTCAGGATCGATGACACATTGATGGTGCTTCACCCGGCATGCTTTGCTTCCGAGGAGAGCGTTAAATACGATTTCAACCTGAATGTGACATACAATAATCCGAATGCCGTCGCCGACAATGCAGGGACCCAACAGCGCTATGAATGGAGCAATGAGATCACGATGGACATAGTAGATGGCTGCCTGGACGGCTGGGATGTCGATATGGATTACAGCGAATATGAAATCCATTATGCCGGCAGGGAAAGGGTTGTGTCCACATATTTGAGGGCCAAGGATCCGTTCGCCCATGATTGGGAGATTTCGTTGGAAGATAATGGGAACTATGTTCTTGAATCTGATGACATGGGCCCCGGGGTACTTGTGGCCGAAGTCAAAGTCTCGAATGAATTGACATATTACCGCGAATTTCCTGTGGTGTGCAACAATCTTGCGGAATTGAGAGCCGTTTTCTGTCAACCGGAAGGCAGGGAGGTGTCTTATGTTTATCAGGCAGACCTGTGCTTTGTCGCTTCGATTTATTTCACTCCAAATAGTTTTGATGCTGCCGTGACCTTGAATGCCCGTGCTGAAAAAAAAGAAAAGGTGGACGAATATACTCTCATTACTGACAAGTTGTTGCATTTCGAAGCCGGAAAATATACCGTTCTCGGTAACGTCAGCGACTTCAAGAATGTGTTCACAAAGTACCTGCTGTCGTATAAATCATATAAATTTTACCTTGATTTGACGATAGAGTCTCTTACCCCGTATTTCTACTGCGACCTTGATGCCGATTATGTATATGATGCCCTCGACGGTGAAGGAATTGATGCGGTGATCACGTTGAACGGCAAGGTCGTCGAGCGGAAACGGCAATAGCGTGGTACGCTCGTCGGTCTTGGCCGAATAACCAAAACCCACAATCCGAAAATCATCTGCGACGTTATATTGGGCTGCAGGTCCGTCCGGGCAGGGGGGGATGACGCAGGCGAGGCCGAATAGGCTCATCTGCGACAGGCCTACCTTGAGGCGCATGACCTGCGATAGAACGCACCGGGCGCTTTGGTTATCCATAAAATATTGCTAAATTCGCGGAATACATCAAAAATTCAACACTATGGCAAACAAATACGCAGGTACCCAGACCGAGAAAAATCTGGAAGCAGCTTTCGCTGGTGAGTCACAGGCTCGCAACAAGTACACTTATTTCGCATCAAAGGCAAAGAAAGAGGGATACGAGCAGATCGCTGAACTCTTCCTCAAGACCGCTGACAACGAGAAGGAGCACGCAAAACTCTGGTTCAAAGAACTTAACGGCATCGGCGACACAGCTGAGAATCTTGCAGCTGCGGCAGCAGGCGAGAACTACGAGTGGACAGACATGTACGAGGGATTCGCAAAGACGGCCGAGGAAGAAGGCTTCACAGCCCTTGCAGCGAAGTTCCGTCTTGTGGCAGCCATCGAGAAGCGTCACGAAGAGCGCTATCGCGCCCTCCTGAAGAACATCGAGACAGCTGAGGTCTTCAAGAAGTCAAGCGTCAAGGTTTGGGAGTGCCGCAACTGCGGTCATATCGTAGTGGGCGAGGCCGCTCCTCAGGTATGCCCTACATGCGCACATCCTCAGAGCTATTTCGAGATCCATGTGGACAATTTTTAATTGTCAGGTGAATACGAAAATCGAAGGCCAGCCCGCGGGCTGGCCTTTTCTGATTATTCTATCTGACTGCTTGAATATCTGTTTCCGCTCATGTCATAATAGTAGGTGTCGTAATCGTCATCACAGAATCTCATGAAATACTTTCCAAGTTTGTCGGAATAGTACTCAGTATCAAATTTTCCGTCGCTCCTTTTTGCAATCACCTTTCCGTTTTCATTCGTGAATCCGTTGGCGTTTTCCCTAGGGAAGACCACCCTGAATGCTCTCATGTGCCTTTCCCAATCGCTGATTACACCGTTGATGAAAACGTTGCCGTCCTGGTCGTACACGACGTCGCCCTGGTACAGAGTCTTGCTCTTTGTCTCGTATGATTCGGGCTTTGAGTCATATTTGCAAGCAACGATTTCCTTACCGGTCGTGACATTCACGACTCCATATTTCTGGGCGACAGACTGGACGATAGCGGTGTTGTGATTGCTGATCCGCTGCAGTTCCAGATAGTTGCAGGCGACTGCAATCCTGCCTTCCGTCATGTCAAAAACGCCATACTTCCCGTCATCGTAAATGGCTACATATCTTCCGCTTTCGTCAAAATCTTCTCCAAAACCATTGAATCCGAGGGTGGATATGATCGTGCCGGCTGCATTGGCCGGAAACCATTTCCCTTCCTTGCAGATCATCCATCCTCCGTGTTCGAGATGATAAACGTTCTCATACTCCATGGGCAGCACGATCTCGTTCTTGCTGTTGACGAGTCCGAACAATCCGTTTGTGGCGCTTCGGACTGATGCAATCCCCTTGTGGAAGTCCCCGAACGTCTTGTCTGCACGGGAATTTTCACGTATTGTTGATGAGAGTTTTGTCATTTCACTGGTCAGTGCCGCTGCGTTATCTGCCTGGATTTTTGCGTTCTCTGTCTGAGCCTTGGCGTTTTCTGTCAGAATTCTGTTGTTTTCTTCAATTATCGATATCAGACTGTTGACCGCGTCGCTGAGCGAATCGGTCGTGTTTCTCAGGTTTTCGACTTCTTGACGGAGTGCGGTGATTTCTGCATCTTTATCTTTTTTCTGCGCTGACGCAGGAATGGCAACCAGAATGACGAGGGCTGTCGCGATGATGAAACGAGAGTTTGTCATATTGCTGAATGTTGATTTATGGTGTAAAAATAAGAAAAAATCCATATAATTGCACGGAATTAAATAATATGACCATTATGGCAGAGATGACAAGAAGAAAGGCATTGAAGGTGATGGCGGCGGCCGCTGCCACGACGGCTGCGGCTGCATCTGGGATCGATGCGCTTGCGGCTCATCCTTCCAGAAAGAACAACAGGGAGACAATGAAAGTATTGATGATCAACGGCAGCCCGCGCAAGGGCGGCAACACCGACAGAATGCTGGAGGAAGTGGCCTCCAGACTCAAGGAGAACGGTATTGACTCCGAAATCGTGCAGATCGGGACCAAGCCTGTGCGTGGATGCACGGCATGCGGGATGTGCCGCAGAAATGGCGGGAAATGCGTCTTCGACGACGACCTGTGCAATCAGGTCCTGGACAAGATGGCCCAGTCCGATGCCCTGATCGTCGGCTCTCCGGTCTATTATGGCATTCCGGCCGGTCCGGTGCTCTCACTCATCCAGAGGATGGCATATGCGGGCAGCGCGGTGATGCGCGACAAGCCGGCATCGGTCGTGACGGTCTGTCGCAGAGGCGGTGCGACATCGGCCTTCCAGACCCTGCAGATGCCGTTCCAGATGCTTTCCATGCCTATTGTCACGTCCCAATATTGGAATATCGGCTATGGCGCCGCTCCGGGCGAGGTGGAGATGGACAAGGAGGGTCTCCAGACAATGCGCACCCTTGCCGACAACATGGCATACATGCTCAAGCAGTTCAGTTCCGGCACAGCCGACAAACCTGTCCGCGAAAGGGGTGAGTTCACCAATTTCATCCGTCCGGAAGACTAGGGACGTTTCGTTATGTTCCTTGATACATGGGACAGTATACCGGTGAAATACTCTCGCTGATTGTGGCCGTTTCGTGGACGGCCACGGCCATTTTTGCGGACATTGCGAGTCACAGGCTGGGTGCGCTGACGCTGAACCTGATCAGGATGGTCCTGTCCCTGTTGATGCTGGGCATTCTGCTCTGGGTCGTTGTGGGAGGACCGTATCCCGTCTATGCCGATGCCGCAACCTGGTTCTGGCTGTTCCTGTCTGGCCTGGTGGGTTATGTGTTCGGCGATTTCTGCCTGTTCAATTCGTACGTGATATTCGGCTCGCGCTATGGCCAGCTGTTCATGACGCTCGCCCCGCCGCTGGCCGGAATCGCGGGCTGGCTGATGCTGGGGGAGAAGATGTCCTGGCATTCCTGGCTTGCCATGCTGGTCACCCTCTCCGGAATCGCAATTTCCATCCTGGTGCGCGGTGGCGGGGAAGGCAGGCACAGGCTTCAACTGAAACTCCCGCTGAAGGGTGTGCTGTTCGGCATCGGCGCCGGAGTGGGGCAGGGTGTCGGGCTTGTGCTGAGCAAGATCGGGCTGGAACATTACGCCGCCGCGCTGCCTCCCGATGCGCCTCAGGCGATGGACACTTTCATGCCGTTTGCCGGCACATTCATCAGGGCCGTCGCCGGTCTTGCCGGTTTCCTTGCCATCATCCTGATACGGGGCAGACTCTCTGATGTCGGGACCGCTCTGACCGACAGGAAGGGCATGGCCTTTGCCACCCTCACCACATTTTTCGGCCCGTTCATCGGCGTGTCTCTTTCACTGATGGCGGTCCAGTATGCCGAGGCCGGAATAGCCTCGACACTGATGGCTCTCACGCCGGTGCTCATCATCGTCCCGTATGCACTGATAAATCATCAGAAAATATCATTCAAGGAAGTGCTCGGCACACTTGTCACAGTCATCGGCGTGGCAATGTTTTTCTTACTTTAGGTTTAATTGCTGCGCTTGTTTTAATAGGAGTGCTTAATTACCTATGCATCAGCAGAATAAATTACTTTATTTAACTTTAAGTAATAGAAGGTGGCTTCAGACTGCAGAAGAACGCTGGTCAGTGTTGATGTGGTGTTGGATGCCGTGTGATTTTGTAAACTGTGGTCAGTGAGCCAGGAAGGGGAGCCCGGGCTGAAGTGCGCAGGACCAGCCTGTCTCTCTTGTCATCTTTGTCTGGTGTAGTTTGCTTATATCTCGCTCTGTTCAGTGGCAGCGTTGCCTCACTGGTCGGCCATGCATATTGTCTCTGATAGCCCGAATCTGCAAAAATGTTTCATTCACTGGCGCGGCCTGCACCAGAGAGACTTGTTTTGGGTCATTTTTGCCCACCATAATGTTAAATACTTGAAATTTAACTAATGAAACAAAAAAGTTATATTGTGTAACATTTTTGTTAAGGGTGTGTTTTGACCCGAAATGCCCATGAATCACGTCTCGGACGCTGTAAATGGCGCTTTTACTGCCTCCAATGTTTCATTTTGACTTGTGGCGCTGAAAGGCGTCGCCAGGTGTCTGCCGTCCTCCAGACTGCCCGCTGACGACTTGTCTTGCCTGTCCTTGATCATCGGCTCACAGGCATGTGCTCAAATTTGCTCCTGGTATCTGGCAGCCTGCATCCTGACATGCCGTTTGGGCTGAGTTTACATTTGTTTCATCATTTTGCCGGCGCCATACCTAAAGCATTACTTTAAGTACGGCGCCATTCATCGGTAATCAAATTTGTTTCAGAAATTTTGCCTATATTCGCAGACAGAAATCACACTTTGTCATGGCATTCGAAATCGAACACAAATTTCTTGTACGCGGCGAATTCCGCCACGAGGCTGTCAAATCTTTCCGCATTGCCCAGGGGTATATCATGAACTCGGATAGCAAGGTTGTCAGGGTCCGTATCCGCGACAATGAGGGGTTCATCACCATCAAGGGTCCGTCCACTCATGGAGGGCTGACAAGGTATGAATGGGAGAAGGAAATCCCGGTGGGGGAGGCGCAGGAACTTATGGCTCTGTGCGGTCCCGGTGTCATCGACAAGACCAGGTATATCGTCCCTGTCGGTGGGCACAATTTCGAGGTCGATGAGTTCCACGGAGACAACGAAGGCCTCGTGATGGCCGAGGTCGAACTCGAGACCGAAGACGAGGCCTTTGACAGACCGCAATGGCTCGGTGAAGAGGTCACCGGAGATCCACGATATTACAATGCCATGCTGTCGAAGGAACCGTACAGCACCTGGCGTTAGCCGTAGTTTTTTGATTCTCGTTTAAAGAAAACTGCTTATTTCCGCACCGGAACCTGGATGATGGTAAGCCATTTCTCCGGGTCTTCCTGGTTCCAGATGCCGTCCACATAGCAGGCTCGGGGCGCATCAGCTATCTCGTACCCCATCTTCGCAATCTCTGCAAAGAGTTCGATGTAGCCCGCGCGCAATTTGGTGTATGGACCGTATACTTTCATACAGATGGCGGTCGGGTACTCCGGCAGTGTCTTGAATTTGACGATGTCTGAGTCCTGCCTGGCCTCTGAGACCTTCTCACAGTATTCAATCTCGAAGTTTTCTGCCTTGTATTCCTTGTCCGTCTCCACGGTGAAACAGTATCCCGGTTCCGGGCATTCGCAGCCAAGACGGGCCATTTCGGGCGCAACAACTGTCACCAGGTGCATTCCGAGGGCATCATAGTTTGGAAGAATTGTCCTATTGTAGGCAACGATGATAGAAGGTAGTGAGTCAAAATAAATCTTTTCCATATTCATTCTTGTCTTTTGGGCGGCCACCAGGCTCTGGAGCTGGGCATGACGGGCCTTTAGTCTCTGCAGTTCTTCTTCGCAGGTCCTGATCTTGGCCTCAAGGGCCCTGATATCGGGATAGTGCGTGTCATTCTCATAGAGTTCCGTTATCTCCGCAAGGGAGAATCCGAGCTGTTTGAGCTGCACGATCGATAGAAGTTTCTGCAATTGGTCCGTGCTGTAGTAACGGTACCCGGTCCACATGTCCACTATGCCGGGCTTCAGCAGCCCTATTTTCTCATAATGCCGCAATGTCCTGACCGTGACCCTTCCAAGCCTGGAAAACTCGCCGATTTTGTACTTTGTCTGTGCCATCTTAAAGCGCCTTTGATGTTAACAGATGCAAAGATAATACATGACCTAAGGTACGAGTCAATAGGTCAAGGTGTAAAAAGCTAATTTTTTTGCAACTGCCTATCTTAAGATCAGATCTACCTGAGCCGCCTAATGATGTAGGTTTGTGGCTCAAGAGAGAAAGGAACTTCATTGATGGACCACCTTAGAACACAATAAGTTGTCCAATAATTGAATTGAGGGACAATGCCTCAATTTCATAAATAACGCCGAGAGACTGTGTCC
>JAZRVQ010000035.1:0-120948 GCA_045599265.1 Candidatus Cryptobacteroides sp.
TTGATGTGGTCTATGGCCCGATTGCCAATGACAGGATCGGAGCCCAAATCACTCGGTTCAAACAGGGGTACATCACATTCGCTGAATTTCTCGAAAGAATCAAATACATTAAGGGAATAACATTTCAGTATGCTTTCTGTATGTAGAAAGCCATTGATCGGCTCAAGAAGATATGAATGTCACGCAGGCTGAGTTCCAAAATATGAAGGAGGAGATAATCAAGGATCTTATCGCCTTCAGGATGGAAGATACCGGCTGCTCCATGCAACTGAACATTCCATCCGGGAAGGTCAATGGGGAGATCTAAACTAAACAATAATATCGTTTCTAATTACACTTGCACATTCCATATTTGTCGGTGAAAGACACGAAGTTCATTGACATACAGACAATTACACCGGGCTCATGTAGTTACTTCGAGTGAAATAGACACCTACGAGACAACTCGTCGACTCATTTGAATAACCCCTATGCTCCACAAATAAAGCAGACCGATTGGTCTGCTTTATTTGTTTTTATTATTGGAGCACAGCCCCAAACCCTCGGCTATCGTCGCTTGTCTTACTGAAGCTTGCCGAAGAGTCCTGTGAGGACGGAAGCGGCTTTCTGTACCTGCTTGTTGTCAGCAACGGATGTGGCCGCTGTGGAAGCCGTTGACTTTGCTGTCGAGGTGGCCTTTGAAATGAGGCTGGAAGCTGCAGAAGAAGCGGCACTTGAGGCTACTGAAGAGAGATCGATCTTGGAGAGAGACGTGAGCGAACTCAGGACAGAAGCGGAGTTGTTGTCGTTGACAAGGTTCTTTGAGCCTGAGATGAGTCCGCTGACGAACTGGGTCTTGTCAGAAGTCTTCTTGAGATTCTTGATGTTTGAGGCAAGAGTGATGATGTTGGTGATGTTCTTAGGATTTGTAAGGTCAACCTTTCCGTCTGCCTTGTACTGTGTGTAAAGAGAAAGGAGTGCACCGCCGGCTGTGTTGCCGTTGGACTGGGTAAGAGTGGAAACGACTGAAGAGAGCGCACTCTGTGCACTGGTTCTCTGCATAGGAGCAACCAGAAGGATGGCTGCAGCAAGAAATGTTATGACTTTAAATGTTTTCATTTTTGAACTTATATTTTATGTAACCAATAATAAGAGTTTACAGTCTCATCTTGATATATTGTCTGAGACAAGGCTCGAGATCGGCCCAAGGAACAAGGACGGAAACCACGCCGTTTGCCCAGAATGACACTTCGTATGGATTGTATTCCCAGATGACACCTTCCGCAGAGAAATGGAAGTTTTCTGTCGGAACAAGGGCTTCCGGATTGATGACGTCCTCGCTGTCGATAGGGAGATATTTTTCGAGAAGCGGTGGAACCAATTTTTTATAATTCTCGAAGAATATTTCATCAAGGGCAACCTTGCAGTCTCTAGCTATGTCGAATGTACCGGCGGTGATGATATAAGAACCGTGAGCGGCGCCATCATTCATGGAATAGCACTCCACCTTGTATGACAGGAAACGGTTGAACTGGTCACAGGCAGTGCCGACTATCGTCTCCTGGCATGCGTCAGCGGCATTTCCCTTTGCCTTGCCATCGACAGATTCTTGAAGTCCAAGTGGCTGGAAACCAACAAGTTCCTTGATAAACTGGCACATATTGGTCGAAAGATAATTTGTCGGCCAGTCAAACTTGACGGAGCAGCCGCCATCACCACAGCTTGCCGAAGCCTCACGTGATGAAAACCGTATCTCGACACGTCCACCGGCAGCCGCAGCAAATGCGGAAACAGCAAGAATGCAGGAGGAGATTATAGCAAGTGATATTATATTTCTTTTCATGTCAATCCAAATTCATTATTCTATATATCCTTGCAAAATTAGACATAAAATAATCCTCCGGGAAATGGAGGATGTCAAAGTTTTCAACCTATTTTTTAACACTGACGGAGGTCAAATAGAAAGCACCGTCAAAACGTCCTCATTAACATTGAAATGCAGATTTATTCCAGCAAATGTCAGACCATAAATCCGCTGAGGGTCGTCCTGATAAGATGGTCTCGGATCAAGAGAAAGCACCTCAATAAGGGCGTCAAAACTGTCTCCGAACTTCGACCTTGCCTGCGACTCAGTCTCAGAATCGGCAAAACGGACAATGAGGAAACGTTCCCGGAGCATGTCGACATACCCGCAGGCAGCTTCCGGGTGACTGTCAGCATATTTTATATATGGTTTGATGTCATATATCGGTGTGCCGTCCATAAGGTCAGCACCTGAAACCTTGATTACCGGAGCATCCTGACAGTCAAAGTCGATCCCGACAAGACGGACCGATGACAGTCCAAGTGGATTGGGACGGAAAGGGGAGCGGGTGGCGAATACGCCCATTGCCTTGTTGCCGCCGAGTCTTGGTGGCCGGACAGTCGGCTGCCATTTCTTCTGTCCGGTGTACCGGTTGGCAGAGAACTCCCATATCAGCCAGATATAATCAAATTCCGCAAGCCCTCTGACTGCATCGGGATTGCGGAACTGAGGCTCGAACACAATCAGGCCTTCCGAAGAAGGGGCAAGTCCGCTCTGGCGGGGAATGCCGAACTTCTCCGGAAATGATGTCCTGATATGCGCTATTGGCTCAATGAGCATGATTACTTGATTGACAATGCAATGATCGAGTGCTTAGGGATAGTGATCTCAATGCCTTCCTTTGTCACCTTGAATTCGTCGTAAGGTGCAGGTGCAACAACAGCAGGTTCGCCGAAATGGTTATAGTCATCGATGTTTAGAGCAGAGAGAATCTGGCCTTCAACACTGACAGTAGGCTTTACGGTCTTGGTCCTGCTGCCCTTCTGGACGGTGTTGTTCATATTGTCCCATGTGAGGAGTATCTCCTGTGCGTTTTCAAGGTCAGTATTGACCAGGTCGATGTTGATGACGCCGTCCTTGCGGGATGCGGTCACGCTGAGGGCAGGGGTAGTGTCATCGTTGAAAGATGCCATGCCGGCCTTGCGCTTGCCGTCAACACCGATGATGTCGGTTGTGTAATCAACCGGAATCACCTCTGCGCCCTGATGCACGTTGTACATCTTGAAGACATGATAGGTCGGGGTGAGGACCATCTGGTCATCCCTGGTGAGAATCATGGCCTGGAGGACATTGACAACCTGTGCGATGTTGGTCATCTTGACTCTGCGTGCATATTTATGGAAGATATTGAGAGTCAGTGCGGCTACCATAGCATCACGCATAGTGCTCTGCTGGAAGAGATGGCCGGGATTTGTGCCGGGCTCCACATTGAACCAGGTGCCCCATTCATCGACAAGAAGGTCAACCTTGCCTTCCGGATCGATCTCATCCATGATTGCCACATGCTTCCGGACAACTTCCTCGATGCCGATAGCCTTGGAAAGAATCTGGTAGTACTCTACAGGGGTGAAGTTGGTTGCACTGCCCTTGTCATCCCAGTTGCGCACGGAATAATAGTGGAGTGAAATGCCGTGCATCTGGGTGCCGGCGCCTTTCATGAGGGTTTCTGTCCAGTTGTAGTCATAGTCAGACGCACCGCTGGCAATCTTGTAGATGAAGTTTGGATAGTAGTTGCGCAGATAATTTGCATAACGGCGATATACGTCCACATAGTAATCGGCACGCATCTGTCCGCCGCAGCCCCAGCACTCGTTGCCGACACCGAAATATTTCACATGCCAAGGCTTGTCACGTCCGTTCTTGCGGCGGAGGTTTGCCATGTCGGACTGTGAGTCAGAGGTCATGTACTCGATCCAGTCAGCCATTTCCTTGACTGTACCGCTACCGACGTTTCCGCTGATGTAAGGCTCTGTGCCGAGCAGTTCACAGAAATTGAGGAACTCGTGAGTACCGAAACTGTTGTCCTCGATTGTGCCGCCCCAGTTGTTGTTGCAGATGTTTGTACGCTGCTCCTGAGGACCGATGCCGTCCATCCAGTGATAGTCATCGGCAAAGCATCCGCCCGGCCAGCGCAGTACAGGGACCTTGAGGTCTTTGAGGGCATTGAAAACATCAAGCCGGTAACCTTCGATATTAGGTATAGGCGAGTCTTTTCCCACCCAGATTCCGCCATAGATGCAACTTCCGAGATGCTCGGAGAACTGGCCATAGATTTCAGGGGAGATGATTTCACCTGAAGCATCGTTTTCGTGGATGGCGACCTTGACAGGCTCACCTGCAAACATAGATGCAGATGCTGCGAGTGCAATTGAAAGTGTAATAAATAATTTCTTCATATAAATAGTGTTAAACAATTATTGTGCAATAAGATGAAGCACACGGCTCGAATAGCCGAGCATCTCGTTTCCTGGATGTGATGTAGGGATTTCGAGACCATTGGCCATAAGGTATGCACCGCTGAAAACCTTGCCTTCGAAGAAGAGAGGGAACGGCCCCACCCTGTCCATCTCGATGACCTTGTAGTTCTTGTGCGGATCAAGTCCGGCCATCTTCACAATCGGCAGGATCTGGTTCTGGAAATGCTCAGTCTTGTACCAGAAGAACACGGCCTCGCTCTTGTCTTCAGTGCAGTACATCAATGATGCAAGGCCGAGATTGTCATAAGGACTGACGAGCCTGTAGAGGTCGCCGAACTGGATTACAGGGCGCACTTCCTTGTATTCGGCTATGGCTTTCCTGCAGAGTTCGATCTCTTCCGGTTTCATGTCCTTTGGCTGGAGTTCCATTCCGAGACGTCCGCTCATGGCCACGTCGATACGAAATTTGAGTGGCGTCACGCGATGGACGGTGTGGTTCGGGACAGCGCTGATATGCTGTGCCATCGTGATGGAAGGGAAGAAATATGAAGTGCCCCACTGCATGTATATGCGCTGAAGGGCGTCGGTGTTGTCACTTACCCAGAATTCGTCGAACCAGGGCAGGACACCATAATTGGCGCGCCCGCCGCCGGATGCACAGGCCTGGATAGTGACGTCCGGATATTTCTCGCGGATGCGGTCACAGACTGCGGCGAAGCCCTTGTGATAATTGATATACAGTTTGTTCTGGTCAGCCTTCGGGACAAGCGTGCCATGACTGGACACTGACATGTTCGCGTCCCATTTGATATAGGCTATTTCAGGATAATCGGTAAGAAGACCATCCACAATTCCGAATACGTAATCCTGAACGGCAGGGTTGCCAAGGTCCAGGATGACCTGTGTGCCGCCACGTCCGGTAGCGACGTCCCTGTTGTCGGCGTTGATGATCCAGTCCGGGTGGGCATCATAGACCTCGCTCACGGTGTTGGCCATTTCGGGCTCGATCCAGATGCCGAACTTGATGTTGTGAGAGGATGCCGCATCGACAAGCCACTGGATGCCGTGCGGGAGTTTGTTCTTGTCCACAACCCAGTCGCCCAGCGCGCAGTTGTCGGTAAGGCGCGGGTATTTGTCGCCGAACCAGCCGTCATCCATCACAAACAGTTCACCGCCCATGGATGAGATATCCTCCATCATCTTGTCCATCGTAGGCTCATTGATGTCGAAGTAAACGCCTTCCCAGCTGTTAAGGAGTATGCGGCGCTCGACATTGCCATGAGCGATTTTGTGGGCACGGGCCCATTTATGGAAATTGCGTGATGTGCCGCTCAGGCCTTCATCGGAGAAGGTAAAGGCTAGTTCAGGGGTCTTGAAAACCTCTCCCTTCGGCAGTGAATACTCGGAGTTGTCAGCCGAAATGCCGGCGTAAAGGTGGTGATAATCAGAATCATTGGTTACGAGCTGGAGTTCGTAGTTGCCGCTGTAGCAGAGTGCGGCGCCGATGACAGCACCGTCATTCTCGCGAGGCTTGCCGTCAAGAGAAAGCATCACTTCTGCATGTGATGTGTGGGAATTCCTGACACCGTCCTTGTTCTCGATAAGGAGTGTGCCACGCTCGAGCCTTTCCTCCACAAGACGGCCTTCGTTGCCCCAGGTTCCATAAAGATGGCTGACCCAGACATCGCCGGTACGCAGTGGAAGATGAGCCGAATCGAACTTGCGCAGCACTACCGGTTTCTTCTCTTCATGCCTGATTTCCGTCCAGGTCTCGATCATGTCGACATCCTTGTATGCTTTGAAAAAGACATCTACATAGAATGGATATACAGTGTCCTTGAGGGTGATCCTGGTCACCGTGGCATCAGTGGCCTGGTGGTATCCGTTGGCAGGGACATGCAGCTCTTCAGTACCGAAAGACTCAACCTGCATCTGGAGGGTCATATTGCCGTCAGGGTGAGTAACTGCGATGGAGTATTCACGGATATTCCACTGACCATAAGCAGGATAGACTTCGGAATTGATGCCTCTCATCGAACATACGGCAGCATAGTCGGCATCCCCCAGTCTGTCACCGAAATAGACATAACGGAGTTGCTTCCCGACCTCGGCGCGAAGCACCAGCGAAGAGTTCTCAGTCTTGATGTGGATGTCGTCAGCAAAAGCATTTGCACTCCACATCGGAATCAGCGAAGCCAATGCCAGTATAATGGTGGATTTCTTCATTTTGTTAATGGTATTGTTAATAAGTATGTGGTCAACGTCTCTGCGAATTTACGCAACTTTTTTTATTTTTGCATCAAATAGTAAAATTACACACTTCATACCACAAAAAAACAGAATGGAGGAAAATCTCAAAAAGACTTGTCTGTACGACAAGCACGTTGCTCTGGGTGCTCTGATGAGCCCGTTCGGAGGCTTTGACATGCCTATCCAGTACAGTTCGATCACAAACGAACACATTGCAGTCAGGACAAAGGCGGGACTGTTCGACGTGTCACATATGGGCGAATTCTTCGTGAAAGGCCCGGATGCCGAGAAGTTTATCCAGAAAATATTCACCAATGACATTGCGTCACTGGAGAAAGGCAAGATCCTTTACGGAATGATGTGCTACCCTGACGGCGGTGTTGTTGACGACCTGCTCGTCTATCGCGAATTTGCCGATGAGGAATATCTTCTGGTTGTGAACGCCGCAAACATCGACAAGGATTTTGCATGGGTCCAGGATCATATCGGTGGCTATGACTGCACAGCCGTGAATGCGTCGGCACAGTGGGGGCAGGTAGCGCTGCAGGGCCCGGAATCAGAGAAAATCGTTGTCGAAACGCTCGGACTCGAATGTGCCCGCGACCTTACATTCTACACATTCTGCAACGCCGAATATAATGGCAGTCGCCTGATTGTCAGCCGCACCGGATATACAGGCGAGGACGGTTTCGAACTGTATTGCACCCCGGAAGCCATCAATGAGATCTGGGACAAGCTTCTTGCTGCAGGGGTCGTTCCATGCGGTCTTGGATGCCGTGACACACTGCGTTTCGAGGCAGGTCTTCCTCTTTACGGTGACGAACTCAGTGCCGGGATTTCACCTGTCATGGCCGGGCTTGGCATGTTCTGCAAACTCGACGCAAAGGACTTCATCGGCCGCGACGCGCTCGCAGCACAGAAGGCAGGAGAAATCGCGAAAAAGCTTGTCGGCATCGAGCTCCATGACAAGGCAATCCCTCGCGCAGGCTATCCTGTCGAACTAGAGGACGGTACAGAGGTCGGCATCGTGACCACAGGCTACAGGAGCATTTCTCTGGACAAGAGTATCTGTTTCGCACTTGTGAATAAAGAATACGCGGCCCTCGGCACTCCATTGTGGGTGCACATCAGGAAGAAGACCTTCCCGGGCGAGGTGATCAAGAAACGTTTCTATCAGTCAAATTATAAAAAATAATCATATACATCATGGCAAAAGTAATTGAAGGACTCCGTTACAGCGAGTCACACGAATGGGTCAAAGTAGAAGGAAACACAGCTATCATCGGTATCAGCGACTATGCTCAGGCAGAGCTCGGCGACATCGCATATGTCGACATGCCGGACGTTGATGATGAGGTGACAGCAGGCGAGACTTTCGGTGCGGTAGAGAGTGTCAAGGCAGCCAGCGACCTTTACTGTCCGGTTTCCGGAACAGTGACAGAAGTGAATGAAGAACTTGAGGATGCTCCTGAAAAAATCAACGAGGACGCATTCGAAGCATGGATCATCAAAGTCGAGATGAGCGACCCTTCTGAGCTCGATGCTCTCCTTGACGCAAGTGCATACGAATCAATCTGCAAATAATCATGAATTTTCCATATTTTCCACATTCGGAGGAAGATATAAAATTGATGCTGGAGCGTTGTGGTGCGGAGTCCGTTGAAGACCTGTACAGCGACGTTCCCGCTGATTTTATATACCGCAAGGAATATGACCTCCCCGATGCAATGTCTGAGATGGAAGTGCGCAAGTTCTTCCAGAACCTTGATGCCCGGAATGCAAAACTTGTATGCTTTGCTGGGCAGGGCGCATACGACCATTATTCACCGGCTGTAATACCGGCCATACTGTCCAGGAGCGAGTTCCTGACAGCGTATACACCATATCAGGCCGAGATATCACAAGGTACATTGAGATACATATTCGAGTATCAGTCAATGATATGCGCGTTGACCGGAATGGATGTGACCAACGCATCGATGTATGACGGGGCCACTGCAGCCGCAGAGGCGATGATGATGGCAGTGGCAGCCACCAAGAAGAAGACCCGCGTGCTGATTTCCGACACCCTGCTCCCACAGGTAGTGAAAGTCGTGGAGACCTATGCCAAGTTCCACGGGGTTTCGCTCACACTCATTCCTGCAGAGAACGGACAGACATCGCTCTGTGCAGTGAAGAAAGAAATGGAAGCCGGCGATGTGGCCGGACTCATTGCTCCGTCAGTGAACCGTTTCGGCATCATAGAGGACCTCGGCGGATTTGCAGACACTCTTCACGATGGCAAGGGACTTTTCATCGTTTACGCCGACCCTTCCACCCTCGGAGTGCTGAAGACTCCGGCACAGTGGGGTGCTGATGTCTGCTGCGGTGACTGTCAGAGTCTCGGCATTCCGCTCTGCTACGGTGGTCCATACGTAGGCTACATGGCCTGCGCCAAGGATTATGTGCGCAAACTCCCGGGACGCATTGTAGGCGCCACAAAGGATGTTGATGGAAAGAGGGCGTTTGTCCTCACACTCCAGGCACGCGAGCAGCATATCCGTCGCGAAAAAGCAACAAGCAACATCTGCTCCAACCAGTCGCTCATGGCACTGTATGTGACCGTATATCTGTCACTTATGGGCGCACAGGGGCTCAAGGAAGTCAACACTCTCAGCAGTTGCGGAGCACATTATCTGAAGGATGCACTCCTTGCCAGCGGCAAGTTCGAGGATGCTTTCCCTGACAAACCATTCCTCAAGGAATTCGCCCTCAAGCCGCTTTGCGGCATCAAGGAAATGAGGCATGCCCTGATCGATGCCGGCTTCTTCGGAGCCTGCCCGACAAAGGAAGGGCTTGTCACATTCTGCGTCACCGAGAAACGCAGCAAAGAAGAGATCGACGCACTTGTCGAAGTAATCAAAAACATATAGGAGGGGAGAGAAATGAAATATTACGACAGACTCATATTCGAACTTTCCAAGGACGGAAAGCAGGGATATACACTCCCTTCAAACAAATTCTCCGGCTACAGTCCCGACATTCCCGAAGGACTGGGACGCGGCCAGGACCCGGCACTCCCTCAGGTCAGCGAGGTCGATGTTGTAAGACACTACACCAATCTCAGCCAGATGAACTTCGGTGTGGATTCCGGTTTCTATCCTCTTGGCAGCTGTACGATGAAGTACAATCCCAAGATCAACGAGGAAATCGCAGCAATGCCCGGTTTTGCAGGCCTGCACCCGCTCCAGCCTTGCCGTACAGCCCAGGGTGCCCTTGCCGTCTATGCCGGCCTTGAAAAGGCACTTGCTTCGATAACGGGCATGAAGGCGTTCACCTTCAACCCTTGCGCCGGTGCACATGGCGAACTCACAGGCCTCATGATCATCCGCCAGTATCATATAAGCAGGGGAGACCTTGCCCGCACCAAGGTCATTGTCCCTGACAGCGCACACGGCACCAATCCTGCCTCTGCTGCTGTCTGCGGCCTGGAGATAGTGGAAGTCAAGAGTCTTGCCAACGGACGTGTCGATGTCGAGGCTCTCAAGCCTCTTCTCGGTCCGGACATCGCCGGCATAATGATGACCAACCCCAACACTCTCGGTCTGTTCGAGACCCAGATCAAAGAAATAGCAGAACTTGTGCACGGCTGCGGCGGACTTCTCTACTATGACGGAGCAAATATGAATCCGCTTATCGGACGCGTTCGTCCGGGTGACATGGGATTCGACGTCATGCATCTCAACCTGCACAAGAGTTTCTCGACTCCGCACGGTGGTGGCGGTCCCGGTGACGGCCCTGTCGGCGTGGCAGAGCACCTCGTGCCATACCTTCCGCAGCCACACGTCGTATTCAAGGATGGCAGGCTGACCAAGGGCGGATGCTGCTGCGCTGACAGCTGCGACAGCCTTTCCGCCGGTCAGGTAAGTTCGTTCATGGGCAATTTCGGCGTCATCCTGCGCGCATACGCTTATATCCTGATGCTCGGAAAGCAGAACGTCAAGTGGGTGGGACCGCTCTCAGTACTGAACGCCAACTATATCAAGGAGTCATTGAAAGACTGCTACGAACTTCCTATCCCGGATGTCTGCAAGCACGAATTCGTATTTGACGGTCTCAAGGACAAGAGCACCGGCATCACAACACTCGACGTTGCAAAGAGACTGCTTGACTATGGTTTCCATGCACCTACAATCTATTTCCCGCTCCTGTTCCACCAGGCCATCATGATTGAGCCGACCGAGACAGAGAGCAAGGAAACCATTGACTCGTTCATAGAGGTGATGAAGCGGATAGCCGCAGAGGCGATTGCAGATCCTGAGAGTCTGCACACCGCTCCTCACACCACACCGGTAAGGCGTCTTGACGAGACAACTGCAGCCCGTCAGCCTATACTGAAATATTCCGACCTGCAATGAGAAAAGCACTCGCATACTCCGCCGCTGTGGCGACGGCCTTGATGGCCGCCGCCTGCGGTGGCAGGAATGTCATCGAGGAGCCTGAACTCAAATTTGTCGAAGGCAGGGTAGTGGCATCGACCATGAACGACATGACCCTGCTGGTAAATCCCGGAGACACAGTCATCATCAGCACCGAAGAGGCAGATCCGTTCCTGGTGCCGGGCGTCCTGCTGGGCGACGAGGTGAGGGTCGGCTATACTGTAGGCAAGAACGAGAACGGAACAGTGTTCAATGCTGACACGCTTGCCTTTCTCAAGCACTCGTCCTACTACTATATCAAAGGCTCATGGCGCTCCCGCAAGGTCACGGAAGCGTCCAAGGACGATGAGGAGCCCAAGTATGCATCGTTCGATTTCCGCTCCGACGGAACGGCAAAGGCTACAAACATTCCGAACTATAAACTCAAGACCTGGAACCTTTCCGACTCGACATTCACACTGATTTCCGTGTCCAATGTGACAAAAGGCAAGGGAAAGAACGCCAGGGTCGAGGAGATGGAAGTGACAGACATATTCACGGTCACCAGGATCGACGAGTCTTCACTCATTCTCTCACGTGGTGACCGTGTAGTTTGGGACCTGGTCCGCAAAGATTGACGGACAAGGGTTATTTGTTACCAAGAATCGCGTGTGCTACATTCAGAATGATGTAGGCAGTAAAACTTATCAAGGCAATCATTGACCAGTTCAGTCCGCAGACGACCGTGAAGACCGCCGAGGCAAGAACGCAACCGAAAAAGGCTATACGCAATCTATGTATTGCAGTGTAGCTTTTTTCGCCTTTTTTCATCTTCATCGAGAACATCGGAACCTCGCTTATGAGCAGATAAGCAAGAATGACTGAAATGACAGGAATAAACACTTTGCCGGCCACCCATGCGTGCAGGAAACTGTCCGGGGACTTTGTCACATAATAGACAAGCGAGCAGCACACAACGGCACAGGCCGGTGTCGGCAGACCGATGAAATTGAGGGTCTGGCGCTCATCGATGTTGAACTTAGCGAGTCTCAGTGCGCTGAATATGACAATCAGCAGAGGAAAGAAGCACCATGCGTCAATGCCTCCACGAAGTTCAGCGCTTATGTTGAAGAGCATAACCGCAGGCAGGACGCCGAAACTGACCATGTCGCACAGAGAGTCCAACTCCTTGCCCAGCGCGGAATAGGCATCCAGAGCCCTGGCGGCGAAACCGTCAAAGAAATCAAACACAGATGCTGCAATCATAAGCAGGAAAGCAAGGTCCTGCCTGCCATTGAATGAGGCAATCACTCCGAGTGAGCCGCAGAGCACATTCATCGAAGTGATTGTATCAGGGATATATTTCTTTATATTCATTATTTGATGCAGAGTTTCTTCTTCACATCCTTGGAAAGACCATCCTTGTTGATGATTACATTAAGGGTCTTGTACTTCACGAACGACTCGGATGCATACCAGATACCGTCATATTTGCCTGTGATACCCCAGGAATTCTTGACCATATAGAACTTGTTGCCGTTCTGGTCCTTGGCGATACCGTAGATGAGCATGCCATGGTCATCGGTAGTGGTCTTGCGGTCATAAGCGTCCTGACGCATTTCCTGTGTGATCTCCATCTCGTCAGGAAGGTTGGCGAGTTTCTCTTCCTTAACTTCTTCCTTGCCTACCCAATGCTCCTGATCGGAACCGGCTGTTATCTTCTTTTCCACGACCGGCATCGTTGCAAGGCCGTTTCTTGTGAATCCGTTCTCGCTGACATCAGCGCCCCATGCAACTGTATAGCCGTTCATGATGGCATTGTCGATTGCATCCATGAACTCATCGATAGGGAGGTTGTAGGCAGTGCCCCATCTCCAGTTGTCGCAGACTTCGATGATGGAAGGCTCGTAGAATGGAACATGAGAGAATGACTGGAGGTTGACATAGTTGTCAACGTCGATGCCGAGGGCATCACGATATGATTCAGGAGTATATGAAACTCCGTCAACTGTGAAAGTCTCAGGATATTCACCGAGATAAGCCTTGAGGATGCCGTCGAAACCGTCTTTCCAGACCGGGGTGAGTTCTTTGTTAGGGACCCTTACAATGGCATCTACATAGCCTTTGAGGACAGCGTCAAGTTCGGCCTGCACAGGAAGGTCAGTGCCATAATTCATGCCGCTGAATGCTTCCTGGGAGACAATGCCGTATGTCTTGATGGTCTGGAACACATCACCGAACGAACTGCCGGCAGAGAAGCCCATCTTGCCGTCAAGGCGGACATATTTGACTGCCCTGTCATGATAAGAATGACCGACAACCCACATTTCTGAAAGGTCGACTTCCTTGCCGGTCTCGCGGAGGATTTCAGACTCGATGAAACCGATGCCGGAGAAACACCAGCAGGTGCCGCTCCTGTATTGATTCTTCACACTTGTGATAGGATTCTCCTTGACGGTGGTGAAAACATAATCGTCATAGACCTGTGCGAATGCCGATGAGCCCAACATGAAGGCTGCGGCGAGGATGATGATTTTCTTCATTGTCATATCGTTTTTAAGCAAATGCATTTGGACAAAGATAATCAAAAATACTTAAATTTGCATTATGAAGACAGACATATTGTATATACACGGCATGGGAGGCGGAGCAGACAGCCGCATCCCCGGAATTTTGAAAGACTATTTCAAATGCACCGAGTGTGACGACAAACGTGACATCACGCTCTTATGCCGCACATACAGCTTCAATCCTCAAACTGCACAGAAACAGATATCGGACTGGATAGACGAGGCACAGCCTTCACTGGTGATAGGCGAGTCACTGGGAGCATGTCATGCTATACTTGCAGCGCACAAGGCCGATGTGCCGGTGCTGTTTGTCAGTCCGTCACTGAATGCACCGATATATCTTGGATGGTTCGCCTGGGTTGCTCTGATCCCGGGAATGAGGAGACTTTTCAACAGAATATTCAAACCGAGAGAAGGGGACAGGCAGAAGCTTGATTTCAAATTCAGCGACCTGCGTCTGTACAGAAAATTGAGGTCAGATGCCATGAAAGCGGCCACCGGACTCAATGCATACGCATTCTTCGGCACCCGGGATCATTATCGCAAGAGCGGCATTGTAAGCATCCGTACCTGGAAGAGACATTTTGGCGAAAACACGTGGACAGTGTATGAAGGTACACATTTCATGGAAGAAGAGCATATACGCGCTCTTCTGATACCGAATATTTCCGGTCTTTTGTAAGTTTTTCGTATCTTTGCGGCTGTATGTTCAAAGAAAGTATCACACCGGAAGAAATATCGAAGTTCGAGACCGTCGGATTCGGAGGCAGGATTTCTGTCATAACGCAGGAAGGACCGGCATTTGAAAGTGCCATACGCTACCTGCGCCGCCAGAAAGTCATCGGGTTCGACACCGAGACAAGGCCTTGTTTTGTCGCACACCAGCACCAGAACAATGTGGCCCTGCTCCAGTTGTCCGGAGCAGACAGGGCTTTCCTTTTCAGGCTTAACCAGATGGGACTGCCGAAACGCATCTGCTCGATACTTGCCTCACCGAAGATCATCAAGGTCGGTGCAGCAGTCCACGATGACATCCGGGGTCTGAAAAAGCACCGCGACTTCAATCAGGACGGTTTTGTAGACCTGCAGAAAATCGGTTCCGAATGGGGCATCCAGGACAAGAGTGTCAAGAAAATGGCGGGCATCATCCTGGGGATCAGGATATCCAAGACCCAGCAGCTGTCCAACTGGGAGGCAGAAAACCTCACGGAAGCGCAGGCTGTATATGCGGCCACAGATGCATGGGTATGCAGGGAGATGTACCTCAGATTGATGGACACGCCGAAGCCTGAAGTCATTCAGTCACAGACAGAAAATAAGTAACAAGACTATGATTAAAGTCATTTTGCGAAAGGGCAGGGAAGATTCCCTGCGGCGCTTTCACCCCTGGGTGTTCTCCGGCGCCGTCTCCGAAACCCAGGGCCAGCCGGCCGAAGGCGACATTGTCTCCGTACATTCATCAGCAGGCGAATTCTTAGCCGTGGGACATTACCAGATAGGTTCCATCGCTGTCAGGATACTCAGTTTCTCCGAGGAAGCGCTTAGACCGGACTTCTATGTCACGGCGCTCGGCAAGGCACTTTCCGTCCGCATTGCAGCAGGTCTGCACAATGCCTGTGACACCAACTGCTACAGGCTTGTACATGGTGAAGGCGACAACCTTCCGGGCCTGATCATCGACTATTATGACGGTGTATGCGTGCTCCAGGCCCATTCGGTCGGAATGTTCCGCGCCAAGGGACAGATATGCGAGGCGCTCAAGAAAGTTTATGGCGCATCATTGAAGGCCGTCTATGACAAGAGTTCAGGAACAGCGCCGTTCAAGGCCGGGCTGGAACTCATCGACGGATATCTCTACAAGGCAGAAGGATTCAATGACAACGAGCAGATAGTGCTCGAAAACGGCCATAAATTCTATGTAAACTGGACTGAAGGCCAGAAGACCGGATTCTTCCTTGACCAGCGTGAAAACCGCCTTCTGGTGGGCAAACGCGCAAACGGCAGGAACGTGCTGAACCTTTTCTGCTACACCGGTGGATTCAGCATTTACGCTCTCTCAGGCGGCGCCGTGCACGTGGATTCGGTCGATTCATCCAAGAAAGCAATGGACATGGTGGACCGCAATGTGCTGCTCAATTTCGGTACGGCCGAGAAACATACCGGTCATTGCTGCGACGCAATTGATTTCGTGAAGGGCTGTCCTGACGGCAAATATGACCTCATCATCGTCGATCCGCCTGCATTCGCAAAGCACAAGGGGGCATTGCACAACGCTCTGAGAGCATATCAGCGCCTCAATGCAGCTGCAATCTCGAAGGTGGCACCGGGCGGTCTGGTATTCACATACAGCTGCTCACAGGTCGTGGACAAGGAAGCATTCGCACTTGCAGTGTTCAGCGCAGCAGCCCAGACAGGGCGCAGCGTGCACATCCTTGACAGACTCAACCAGCCTGCCGACCACAATGTCAATATCTACCATCCGGAAGGGGAGTATCTGAAAGGGCTGTTGCTATATGTAGAATAAAAAAGAGGACTGAGCGATCAGTCCTCTTTCTCTTTATAAGCCTTGGCGCTGCGCACGACCAACCTGTCGAAAGCGGCAAGGAGTCCGGGCACTACCAGCAGGATGAGCAGCACGGCCGCAAACGCACCGACGGAAATACATCCTACAATTGCCGAGATGGCCACGTCATCAACAAGCAGGGACATCACACCCGGAGCCACACTCATTATAAGTCCTGAGGTCAAGATCGTATGAATGGATCCCTTGTAAGCCTCACGGACAGATGAAGGGATATCCATCTCCAGTCTCTTCTCCCTGTAATAATTGGCGAACAGGATGCCGTAATCGATGGTCGCACCCATCAGTATGCTCTGGGCAATCAAGTATGCCAGGTAAAGCATTGTGCCGCCGAAACCGCTGAACACAACGTTCACAAACACTCCTGACATCACAGTCATCACAAGGATGACAGGCACGATGAGCGAGCGGAACGAAATGGCCACAATCGTGAAGATCGCAAGGATAGTGAGCAGGGTGATGATGAGCATTTCCTTGCTGAATCCGTGCTTCATCTCAGAGAACATGACTGACTCTCCAATTGTATAGGTATCACCCTGAAGCATACGTGATGAATATGCATCCAGGCTGTCAATATATTCGTAGGTTCGTTCAGACTCGTCAGGGAGGTTGGACACAATGACGGCCATTGAATGTTCAGGTCCGATAAGCATGGTCCTGGCCTGGTCAAGTGCGCCTGAAACGGAATTGAGCGAAGTGCGGGCATTGTCATCGATAAACATCGAGAAACGGTCATCGTTGAGTACATCGTCTGTCATGAATGTGAGCAGGTCCTCGATGGTCATCTCCCAGGACTCGTCGTAGTTGTTGACGCTTCCGTAATATGAATATAGAAGTTTGACAATCTCCGGGTCGATGTCTTCACCGAGACGCTTGAAATTCTTCGCCATCTGGGTGGCAGAATATTTCTTGCCCGAATACATCATCTCATATATCAATTCTGCCCTGATCTCCTCGACCGTCTTGACAGGCTTTGCCGGTACAGGGTCAGGCTGGACTGCCACAGGCTCCGGCTGCACTGGCTGATTGGCGACTGAGTCAACCGCAGGGACTGCTGAGGCAAGTGAATCGGCAATCGGTGCGGCAATAGTGTCCGGAACAGCTGCTGAAGCCGAATCTGGCACGGCTGACACAAGACTGTCAACGACAGCTTCAGCAACGGAAGCAGTGTCAGCAGGCACAGATGTAGAATCAGGCTGGACAGTATTCTCTTCAGTCTGTACCGGCCTTACAGTAGGCTTGGATGGCTCGGAAGCAGCTGGTTTCGTTGTATCTGCCGGCTTGTCCGACGGAGCGGCCTGGACTGTCATTAGATCCTTGACATACGATTCGGTAATTCCGACGATGCCGAGGTCGGTCATCATCCTTGCTATCTCGGAAGGCTTGAGCCGCGCATTTGCATTGGCTGCATCCATGATCTTCATACGGGCGCGAAGTCCCTTTTTCTGGTCAGCGCTGACCATGGAAGAGAGCGACTTGCGGTTGAAGAGGTCATCGCTAAGGAAATGTACATACTCCAGCGGGGACATGGTCTTGGACTTGTTCTTGCTGAAAGAGAACACAATCCTGGTCTGTCCTGCAGTGGAGCCCACATACTGGCTGATTTCCTGCACGGTCATCTGCTTGTTGATCGACGTCACGTCGACAAGTGTCTGAAGCACGCGCACATTTTCGTCACCTGGACGCTCCGAGCCAAGTTTCCTGGCAAATTTTATGACAGAAATGCCATCAGGAGTACTTCTTACAGGTGTAGAGACAACTGGTTTGGAGACCTGTTCAGTCTTTTTTTCAGCAGGAGTCTCAGCCTGCTTTGACTCTGCCGATGGAGTCTGGACAGTAGAGGCGGATGACTGGGATGGCGCACTTTCTTCTGACTTTGGAGCCTCCTCGACTGTGTCTTCCTCTTCCTCTCCATCCTCTCCGAACAACGCATCCAGCAGAGCGAGTTTGTCTTTCATGCCTGCACCATATTCGCTTTCCATCAAAGGACTGTTTGCACAGGTTTCGGAAATGAAATGTGCAAGTTCAGGGAATTCCACCTTGATGTCATCGTCCTGATTGAATTTGAAATAATATGCCAGGCGGAGCATTTCAGGCGTAAGCATACCTGCAACGTTCGGCATGGCAGCACCGCCACCCATATCCAGGGGCATTCCCTTGATGGCATCCACCATATCATCGGCCTTGTACTGCTTGCGCAGCAGGGTAGGATATGATATGACGGATTCGACACCGTCAATGCGGCGCAGCGAGTCTGCAAACGGAATGATGGCATCTTCGTCGTCATTGCCATACAGCAGGACAGTCAGGTTCTTGTCCGGAAAGACCTTCCCTATACGGGATTCGCCGTTGGTCGAGAATGATATGACGGTACGGTTGTGCAGGAAATATGATCCGAAAAATACGATCAGGAAGAAAATGACCAGCGGGATGCGGTACTTCGTGCTGAAGCGTGCAAGCCCGTCGGTCGGTATGGTGATGGATTTTTTGACAGTCTTGAAAATGACCCTGTCACAGGCAAGTATGACGGCAGGGAAGGCCGTGAAGTTGCAGACAAGGCTGCACACAACGCCCTTTGCAAGCACGACGCCCATGTCGGTACCGATCTTGAGCTTCATGAAGCAGAGCATCAACAGACCCACGACAGTGGTCATGGCACTGCTCAATATCGATGGCGCAGCTCTTCTGATGGCCCTGTTGATAGCTCGGACAGGCTCAAGTCCTTTGGCCCTTTCCTGACGGTAACGGCTCATGAGGATGATCGAATAGTCAAGCGACAGGACAAGCTGCAATATAGCCACGATGTAGTTTGTCGTGATGGAGACACTGCTCAGGAATGCATTGGAACCGATGTTGATGATAACGGCAAGACCGGTAGAAAGCATGAACAGAAGAGGCTCTATCCAAGATTCTGCCATTATCAAAAGAATAATCAGAATAAGCGAACCGGCGATGATGAGCACTGATACAGGGGGAGTGGCGCCGTCCTGCGCTGTCTCGACAATGACATCATCACCAAAACTCTTGCTGATATCCTGGCCGAGCCTTTTCTGGTCGACCGACTTTGGGACAGTAAGCTGGTAGAGTGTATATGTGCCGTCGACTTCATCGACGCTGCAGCTGACAGCAGACACATCTGGGTACTGCTCGAGGATTTTCCTGTTGACAAGCCTGAGAGAATCGTCAAGCCCGGAGAACATCACCTTGACGTCACCGCCATCGACACCTGTCCGTCCGAACTCGCTGGATAGAATCTCCATACCCGCCTTCATGCGGGAAGAGTCCGGAAGATACTTTGTCATATCACTGTTCACGTTTACCTTCGGAATCAAAATCCCGCAAATCATGACAGCGAGAAGGGTAACGCAAAAAGATATGATATAGTGTCTTGCAGTAATTTTCATAGGGACCGCAAAGGTAGTCAAATAATGTACTATTTAAAAGTCTTTGCGAATATTTTTGCAATTCCAAAACAAATATCTATATTTGCAATCCCAATCGGGAAATGGTGCTTTGTCCGAGTGGCTAGGAGCTGGTCTGCAAAACCAGTCACAGCAGTTCGATTCTGCTAGGCACCTCAAAAACGAGATCAACAGAAAGTTGGTCTCGTTTTTTGTCCAGCCGAACCGTTCGTGAAATTCATCTTGTGCAGCGGTGCACAATCCCAGGCTCATTATCAATTACTTATGGACCGACTTTCACATGACGGCCTCATTCCAGGCTCGTTATGTGTGCTGAAATTTGTAACTCTTTGACAATCAATTGGCATCGTGACCGTAACGCACAAGATATTTTTCCTGAAGTCAGTGCGGAAGTGAGTTGTTGGATAATGCAAAAGAAATGAAGCCGGCATCTCAGTCATCTATCACAGGCTTTGTGCCATTCTTCGCAGATGTTGCATACAAGTACATGAAGCCGTCCTCCATCTGGATATACGAGATATCAGTGCTCCAGACCTGGTTGCGATATGTGATGCGCATACCTCGCAGAATATACGGCATCCACCAGTTTTGAAGACGCAAGCCGCAAATCAATCATAGTCGGTGGTGATTCTGATACCATCGCCGCTATTGTCGGTGCACTCGCGGAAGCACATTATGGTATAAAATGTCAATCATCATAAATCAATGTCCGTCTTTTCACCTTCAAGTTTCAAATGCGGAGTGATATTCACCATCGGTCTGCCGGATTTCAGGAACGAAAGGGTGCTGATGAACTGGGTCGAAATCATCCCGCTTATCAATTCCTCAGGATAATCATCCGGTGACTGCGTGGCAAGGACTGCTATTCCGCAGGTGAAGGCCCAGAGCTGGCGGTACAATGTCAGAACCTGGACATCAGTCAACTGATACGATTCCTTGATGTCCTCCAGACATCTCAATGCCATTTCAGGGGCATTGTCGAGAAGACTGTTGCCACGTTCCAGGAACAATTGGAATATATTCTGTTCCTGCTTGGCAAAGCGGATGAGCCTCAAACCATATTCCTTGAACGCAGGCTGATAATCGACAACGTCTTTCACATAGTCAGAGAACAAATCGGCGGCGGCCCGTCTGACGGCAACATTAATTTCGTCCATATCCTTAAACACAGTAAAAATCGGACTGAGCGAGCATCCAAGCTGCTTGCTCAAAGCTCTGGCTGTGAGCCCATTGACACCTTGCTTACGGATAATTTCAAGTCCGGCCTCCGCAATGGCCTGTTTTGAAAAGAATGCTGATCTCGGCATATAAGAACATTTGTTTTAGAACACCCGTTGCAAATATAGACATAATCATTATATTTGCACAACCAAAACGTAAAAAATATTACAATGAAACCTTACGCATTATCAAATAATAGCCAGACGGTCATCTATCTGGTCAGTCTCTTGATCAATTCAGAGTGCTTTGGGTACTTCTCCAATAAAAATGACCGGTCGGCAAGCTTGAATCTTTCATAAACGAAAGCAGGGGATACCGCGCAACCCACAAGGGCATACCCTTCTCCTGACGGGATTTCGGCGGCGAACCAGCATCCGGAAGGGATAACGGCCTGAAAAGAATGCCCGTCACCTATGCGTTCCTTACTGTATGTGCCATCCGGCCTTATAATGTGGATGTCAACAGGATTGCCGCTGTGGTGATACCAGATTTCCGTCATGCCTTCGAGGATGTGGAAGGCAGAGAAATCTTTATTTTCAAGAAGGTAGTAAATAGTTGACACAGGCTCCCCGGTTTCTTCAGGAGCCGGATAGACACGCTTGAACCATCCACCCTCCGGATGAGGTTCGAGCCCAAGGTCACATATAATTTTGCTGGAATCGTTCATGAAGACAAATATAAGACAATAGATCAAAAATAATCCACATTTGTCAATTGAAATCATTAGATTTGCACTAACACTGAACTAATCACGCAATGGAAAAGAAAATCTCGAGAAGAAGCGCCATCAAGATGATGGGAGCGACAGTAGTAGGCACTGCAGCGTTGGGGACCATATCTGCCGAGGCTGCGGCTGAAGAAACTGCCAAGAAGAAGGAAATCCCTGTGGCCCAGCCCCAGCCGATGGCACCGGCAGTCAGCAAGGTGACCGTGTACAGCAGCAATTCGGACAAGATCACACGCGACTATTTCGATTCGCTGCTGCTCGAGATGCGTTATCTGGATTCGGTGATCCCTGACACTACATTCGAACTGTTCGGTCATAAATTCGCCACGCCGATAATGACAGCCGCACTTTCTCACCTTGGCGGCACAGCACCTGACGGAATGAATGTCTATGCACGTGCCGCATTCGAAAGCAATGCCGTGCATTGGGTCGGAATGGGCGAAGATGCCGAACTGGAAAGTATTGTCGCGACAGGTGCCAAGAGCATCAAGATCATCAAGCCGCACGCTGACAACAGGGAAGTGTTCCGCAAGATCGAGCACGCCGTCAGGATAGGCTGCATCGCAGTCGGAATGGACATTGACCATTCATTCTCCGGCAACGGCAACTATGACAACGTGATGGGCCTTCCGATGAAGGCGAAGTCGAGCGAAGAACTGCGTGACTTCATTCAGGCCAGTGCAGTACCGTTCATCGTAAAAGGCATCACCAGCACACGGGATGCGGAGAAATGCTTGAAGGCCGGTGCAGCCGGACTGGTTGTCTCGCACCATCACGGCATGGTGGACTACTCCGTACCGCCGCTGCTTGTCCTTCAGGACATTCTTGACGCCGTGGGAAGGGAGATTCCGGTATTTGTGGATTGCGGCATCGAAAGCGGAATGGATGCATACAAGGCCCTGGCGCTCGGTGCATCTGCCGTGTCTGTCGGAAGACACCTGATGCCGCTTCTCAAAGACGGCAGTGACGCAGTGGCCAGACGCATTGGCCAGATGACTGCCGAACTTGCAGGTATAATGGCACGCACAGGCATCCCTGACCTCAGGCACATGGACCCGACGGTCATCCATCACCGGTCCTTCTGAGGCGTTTCGACATAATTCTTCATCATACCGACCCTCGATGGGGCTGGCGCGCCCTTAGGTACCGCCATCAGCCCGCCGCCCTTCTGGACCTTCCATTCGCCTGAATATATCTTGTTCTGCACATATCCGAGGTGATTGTTCACCAGCCATTTCTGCCATCTCCAGAGTTTTGCGTAGTCAGTAAGGTTGACAGCGACGGCGTGCTTGACATTCATCGTGGCGACAAGTTCGATGACACGCCGCCTTTCTTCCGGCGAAACATATTCATCAGGGATATCCAACACGGCCGGAAGGGGAGAGTCACCGAACGTCAGCACCTCTGACACGTATGAATTGGCCAGCCGCATGGATGCGTCATAATCGGAATCGATCTTGTCGATGATGGCCTTGAGGCCGTTGATGCGGATATCAACTTCGGGGCCGGAAACGGCGGAAATCATCGTAATAAGCGAATCATGCCGGGGTTTGGTGACTACCCTGTCATTCAAGGCCTTGTCGGCCAGAATAAGGGCTTCCTTGCGCAGGAGGGCCTCTTTTCGGGAAAGGGAGTCGGCCGTCTGGGCGGTCAACGTCGTCAATGAAAGAAGCAATGTAGCAAGTATAGAAAAAATCCTTTCCATCCCAATAAAGGTCCGGAAAGGATAAACAAATTTTGTGCCGAGTATCCAACTATACCTCTCTTGTATCAACAGTCTGTGATTCTGTATCGTACAGATCTATTTCACGGTGGCAATGGTTGCAGTACAATTTAGTGGTGACAGAACGGCTTCGCACTGTGTCGACCATATTTTTGATTCTCGTATGGATTATGGTCTCGTGGACACGTTCCATGCCGACTCCGGTCGAACGCTCATATATCCTTTCTTCACGGCCGACTTCCTCCTTCTCTTTCCTTTTATGATCCGATGAATACCAATTGCCTTTCACAGTCTTGTCATAGGAAAGACCGATCTTGTGGCAGTAAGGGCAGCGGCCGTAGTCAATGTCGGTCTTGATGGCAATACCGCAATTCAGTCCTGCAAACAGGATCCAGAAGACCCAGCCCCAACTTTCGATGCCGAAGAAGTTGCCAAGAATGGCGAAATACAATGCATCAACAATGAAGGCAAGCAGCTTGATCAGTTCGTTCGGCAGCAAAGGGATGCGCCAAACTGTCCTCACTGCCAGCCACGGAACTGCAAATGCCAATACGAGGAACAGGAAAATCGTGCTCAGAATCAACTGAACGATCCTGCTCCACTTGTCAGTCATGGTGATAAGTGGGTGATATTTGTAGAATGCGCCGTCTTTGAAGAGAAGGTGACGGGCCTTGTGCCGGTTGAAGAAGTCAATCGGACCATGGATTTTGTATAAGACTTTCAACCACCAGCGGTCACATTCTTCATATGTGATGCCCTCTGCAATAGACCTGAAATGACGGATTGGCAAATATATGGCCACATCCTGTCTGGAGTCATATTCGATGCCTGGATTGTTAATCCATTGGTCACTGGAAGTCGTCTTGTAAAGGAAGAGGTCTGACCCGGACTGGGACTTGACATCCGTTACCGACTCACCGTTCTTGCCGACTACGCCAATGGCCATTTCAGGGACTTCCATGAATGCTCGGGAACCGTCAGGGAGCAGCACAAGCCAGGCATCAACGACAGGGGTATAGTTCTCGCGGAAGAAATGCGGAGCAATTTTTTTGGAACCGATATAGCGGTGCACAAAACCCTGAACAGTGACTTCGGACCCTTTCCTTATTGTTTTGTTGTCAATTATATTGTCCAGCGAGTCCAGCAGGGCTGCCTTCCTTTCAAACTTGAGGATGACCTTCCTCTGTAGCGAATCCACCTTGGCAGACCTGATGCGGCCATAATCGATCAGGTCAGAGAAATTGGTACTCTGGCACGACTGGAGCAGCACTGGCAACAGGACAAGCAGGAACAGCAAACGATTGAGTTTCATTGAGATATTACTGTTGCGGTACAACTGCGAAGAATTTCAAATCTGAGTCGGAGTCATTGACAAGGCTGTGGGTGTGACCTTTAGGACAGTAATGTACATCCCCGGCCTCGAGGACAATGCGTTCACCGTCATAAATGACGCAGCCACGCCCTTCGGTGACAAGGATTATCTCGCTACCGGCGTCGTGGGTGTGCATCCCGATCGATGCACCCGGCACCAGACGGCCCTTCATTATCCGGTTCGTGCCATCAGAATACATTCTGGCATTCAGCTGCTTTTCGCCGCCTTTGAAAGCAGGGTAGGCGGCCTCTGCGATATCGGTGAAGTTGATTTTCATAGACAAGTATTCAAATTTCTCCAAAATCAAAAGTTCTCGTCCTCACCGCTCATGATCTTTGTGAATCGGTCTATGAAATCCAGAACAGACTGGTATTCGTCCTTGTAAGCCTGCTCTTCAATGGCGAGTTGAGTGCTGTATACAATGAACTTTTTCTTTGTCTCGACATTTTTGCGGCCCTGGGCGTATGCATCCCGTGCAGTGGTCAGGCTGTTCACTCTCTGCCAATGAAGTTTGTTGGACGGTCCCTCTGACTTTGCTTCGCCATGGATTGTCTGGCGCTCTGTGACAAAATCTGAAAGAGTGTACTTGAACTTGCCGTCCTTTGCAATTATGGAGCAGACAAAATCCACCTCGCTGACATTTCCATTCTCCAAACACACGCCGAATGTCAAATGGTTCTGAAAATGTTCGATGTCATCAATGTCAGCCTTGCCGGTTCTGTCAAGCATCCTGACATAATCCTCAATATCACTGAGAATCGTGGCGGCATCTTTACCGTCACATTCCACGACACCGGTCATCTCGACCTCGCCTTTATCGTTCTCCGGGAAAAGGCATTCACCGACAGAGCCGAAAGTATAATTTACCGAGTCCTGTGCCGAAATACTGGCGGAGATGGCAAGAACAGAAAGAAGTAATGTTAATTTTTTCATGATATTTATTAGTTTTTGTTGGTCAATTTTTATCTGCCTGTGTAGGTGCCTATGAAGAGGATAGCAGAGGACGTGGTTTCGCGGATGCCCGGGAATCCGTTCGCAGCCGCTGCTGCAAAGTGTGATTGCGGCAATGACCGCAAATATAAGTTGTCTTTCATAATCATTTATTCCTTCACATCTGAGACGAGGCGTACCGAAAAGCCGAGGAAGCGGTAATTGAGGTCATTCAGATAAATGGAAGAGTCGTTGAACTTCACGTACCAAGCATTGATGCTATTGAACACAGTAGAAGTCCAATAGTAGCCGAGTTCTCCGACGCCGTTGACTTGGGAACCATTGCGGAAGCCCGCGGCAGGGAGGAATACCACTCCTTCAGGAAGTTCCGTAACAATGCCGGAAACAGGGTCTCCGGTATAGTCATCGGGATAGATAACAAGCCCCATTTTCCCGCCATAAGTGATATCGACAGAATATGTCTTGCCTTTGTCTGTGCCGCCATTGACAGTCCTTGTATTGAACAGATATTGCCATTCCTGAATGGAGAGAGGACGCCAGGTGCCTTTGTCATCGATGGCTGACCCCCAGTCAACGCTAATGTCTCCGGGCAGTCCATAATCTCCCGAATTGGTGGAGGTGGAGATGCCATAATATACCGGTGAACCTTTACCACCAAATTGTTCCGCCCTCCAGCCAAACATATCTACCTTTGCGCCATCCGATTGTCTCGGGCTCTCACCAGGAATGTCAATGGTGGTGTTGCCGGAAACGTTTCCCACATAATCATACTGATGATCCGCGAAAGCCCAGGTGTAATTTTCGATATCACTGCTATACGTCGCATGGAGATTGCCCTTCGAGAAATATACCTTCTTTCCTGATGAATCCACGGTAAAGACGCCCGGAAGCGCCCCGGAAGGAACCCTGCCCTTGAAAGAGCCGGAGACAGTGATTCTTCCAACGGTATTGCGTTCAATATCGGGAAAGGTGGTGGAGGTCATCACGCATTCCATATCTTTTTTTGAATCATTGAATGAAAGTATGATCTCATCGCCTTCATATTCGCCTGCCGGAATGGCGATGTTGAAATATTTAGCGGACTTGCCCATCACGATGCCCGTTCCGAGGTCAAGGGTGATGCCCACATTCTCTGCATCATCATCGATGAGTGCCATTCCGTCGCTGACGGTGAACATGCCGCTCAGTGGCTTGGATGCGTTCCTGATGGTGACTGAGGTCACGGTGATATCCGGGGTTGGAGTGTTGAACACGATCTGCAGCATTGCGCCAAGGCTGGAGAAGCTGACGGTCTCTGCGCCGGTTCCGGAGATAGTCTGAGCTGCATACATCGGGACCACCTGGCTATTGGTCTGGACGGCTGGCCAGAGGTAACCATCATCGGTTTTCAGCGAGGCAGGGTAGAAGGCCTCGATATCGCCGGTGACGTCATTTTCATTATCTTCGCTGAACACGCCTCTTGGTGTGTCTTCTCCGTCGGTCAGGGTGAATGTGTCTTCTTTCCCGTCATTCGTGACATAGATCTGATCGCCTTCGCGCCAGATGACCTCATAACTATAAACCATGTCTGCCTTTGTCCCTGAACCTATGCTCTCGGCCACGCCGTTGATCACAACTCTCACATTGCCTTCAACCGAAGGAATGTTCTCCTCCTGTTTGTTGCATGATGCCGCCAGCACGAGGGCCGCAGCCATGCATATTGTTGAAATAATTGTTCTTCTCATTTATATGTTTTCTTTTGTGTCAGGGGTCAAGAAAACATGGTTGAATGCGCCAATTGTCACAACCGTGTCATCAGTGCCGGCAATTATATGTCCTACATTGAAAAAGATGTAGTTCTTGACGACAAGACACTCTTCCAACGTCTTGTCAACAAACATCTTACCGAAGTAATTGACAAGGCCGTTGTCCTTCGAATTGCTTTCAACGGTCTCATACATCGCCTCTTTCAGCTTGTCCATATGCTGCTTTTCGTCCGGACGGCTCATGAACGACCATGCAATCAAAGCACCAATAATAAAGCCCACAATGATCCCACGCACTGAAACAGGTTTCTTTGTCTTAGCCATAACTGCTTAATTTTAATCCAATTTACAAAAATAAGGAAATATTGGAAGTAAAGCAAATGGCCTCTTCGATGATGCGGCACCTCCGGCCAAGGAAGGCCGGGCGGCACGATCCTCGTCCAGCCGAACCGTTCGTGAAATTCATCTTGTGCAACAGAATAAATCCAACACTGATTATCAATCACTTATAGATTGACTTTCACAAGACGGCCTCATTCCGGGCCCGTTATGTGTGCTGAATTTTGTAATTGTCTGACAATCAATCGGTATTATGACTGTAACGCACAAGATGATTTGCCTGAGTCCGTTCAGATGGAGCGATACTGGTACACAATTTGCCAGTCCAGTCGATAAGAAACGCTATATTTGCATATAATCTAAAATCATAGAAATGGAAAAGAAAAACCTTCTCGGAATATTCGTATTCCTCGGACTGTTCTCAGTTGCGGCAGCCCTCCCGGTATCTGTCAAGAAATACACATCATCACAGCGCAGTGTCTTCGTCAAGGGACTCTGCGAAAAAGAAGTCACAGCCGACCGCGCAATCTGGCCCATCGTATTCAAGGAAGGAGGCAACTCTGTCAGCGCTCTTGCGTCAGATATGGAAAGCAAGAACGAGACAGTGGTCAACTGGCTCAAGGCGGCCGGATTCACTGAGGAGGAGATATCCATCGCCGCACCGAAAGTAGAGGACAGACGTGCATACGCCTACGAAAACAGGCAATACGACTACATAATGACATGCGCCGTGACCGTATGCACGGACAAGGTGGATAAGGTCGTAGAACTGCAGACCAGACAGTTTGACCTTCTAAGCAAAGGCATCGCCATAGAAGGGTCGTCATGGGAATACCCAGTCGTATATGAGTACACCAAACTGAACGACATCAAGCCTGAAATGATAGAACAGGCCACACAGAACGCCAGGGCGGCGGCACAGAAATTTGCATACGACAGCGGCAGCCGCGTGGGCAAGATCATATCAGCCACCCAGGGCCAGTTCTCCATCAACGACCGCGACACCCATACACCGCACATCAAGACAGTCAGGGTTGTCACATCAGTCAATTACCAGTTGAAGTAGCATGCCACCACTCAAATACAGCAAAAAAATCCGGCACCCCGAAAAGCGCCGGATTATATTTTTTCGTCATTCATAAGGAACTGGGACACTTCCATCATAAATGGAATGGCACAGACAGAAATTGAGTGTAAAAACTTTTCAAGTAATTCTTTAAAAATAACTGAACGATGACATAATCAATGAGTTTGAACACACAAATTGATGTAAAATCACTATATTTGTCCCACAAACAAATAATTAATCACTGAACAATGGAAAACAAAACACTCAAACTCGACCGCCCGGCAATCCTCGTGGTTGACATGCTCAACGATTTCGTCACCGGAGCACTCACCTGCGAAAGGGGCAGAGCCATAGTTCCCGCCACAGCGCAACTCCTCGACGCCGCACGCGCAGCAGGCGTTCCCGTCATATTCTGCAACGACTGCCACCTCTCCGAAATCGACCGCGAATTCGAGATCTGGGGCCCGCACGCAGTCAAGGGCACCCCGGGCGCAGAAGTCATCCCTGAACTCAAAGTCTGCGACAAGGACTACATCGTTCCTAAGCGCCGTTACAGCGGATTCTTCCAGACCGACCTCGACATCCTTCTCCGCGAACTCGGTGTCAAGACAGTCATCATGACAGGACTTCATGCCCACATGTGCGTAAGGCACACCTCCGCTGACGCATTCCAGCTCGGATACAATGTCGTAGTCGCAAAACAGGCTACCGATGCATTCACTGAGGAAGACTACAACATCGGCATTGCATACCTCAAGACCTGCTACGGAGCCGACGCCTACACAAACGAGGAACTCATCGCCGCGTTCTAATTTTTTTTGATATTTGATGAAAATAGTCAGGCTTGTACCGTGCTTTGGTACAAGCCTGATTTAATTTTGCATCGTCAAACAGAAAGAAACTATACCATGAAGATGCAGAGAACAAACGAAGACATCATCAAGATGACAGCAGTGATAATCCTTGCCACAGCATTCGCAGTGCACGTGATCGATGGTGGATGGGAAGGATTCCTCAGACACATGTGGTCATACGCAATACATTTCACCGCATTCCAGGCGGCATTCACCTGGCTTCTGTGCAAGTCCAACAGGAACTGCGGGGAAGTGGACAGCAGAGACCTGTTCGTCAGGATCGGTACCTGGGGCGGAGCCGTCACTGCACTGTTTGTGCTTGTCTGCATCATCATCCCGTTCAGTGAAGGACTCGACATCAAGGAAAACCTCATAGTCACAGTGATAACTTACCTTCCTGCAGCCACCATACTCGGAATTGCAGCATACGTCAACAGATATTTCTGCACGACCAACCGGACAGAGTCAGAAAACGCCCTGGACGAAACCAGGGGAGCGGTTTACCACTTCTACTGCGACCAGGTCTAGAGCAGTTTGGACAGATCTTTCTCGACTATGAATTTCAAGCCGTTGTCCTGAATGGCCTTGGAGGCCTTTTCCGGATTGTCAGTGCGGAAGATAAGCACGCCCTTGCCACCGAGCAGGAATGAATAGAGATAAGCGATACTGATCCCTTCATTGGCAAAAATCTCGATTGCGTCAGCGGCGCGGCCCGGCTCGTCATCAAGTTCGATTGCGAACACTTCGCACAGCGAAACGGCGACACCTGCATTCTTAAGCACATTGTAGGCCCTTTCCGGTTCGCTGCAGATGATACGGCAGATGCCATACTCGGCAGTGTCGGCAATGGTCGAGGCGATAAGCTGGATTCCCTCCTGCTTGAGGAGTTTGAGAACCTTTACGAGTGTACCTGATTTGTTCTCGATGAAAACTGAAAGTTGCTGTACTGTCATAATATCGCTGTTTTTAATATTTCTTTCTTAAATCTTTGACTCTGACTGCCTTGCCCTCGCTCTTCGGAAGTGAATTCTTAGGTACGAGACGCACCTTCGGAGTTATGAGTATCTCGTCACGCAACTGGCGTGTAATCTCCTTCTCGAGCCTCTGGAGAGCGCTGTAATCGTCTATGACCATATCCTTGAGTTCGACCTCCACAGTCATCGCATCGTTGTCCTCCAGGGTCTCCAGAGTGATGAGATAGTCGGATGCAAGTTCCTGGAACTGCATCAGGATAGTCTCAATCTGGATAGGGAAGATGTTGACACCCTTCAGGATAATCATATCATCGCTGCGGCCCTTCATTCGGTCAAGCCTCTTGTGATGGCGCCCGCAAGGACATTCGCCAGGCAGGATGCGGGTGAGGTCACGCGTACGGTAACGCAGAAGCGGCATTGCCTCGCGGTTGATGGTGGTGAGGACAAGTTCGCCTATCTCTCCGTCAGGAACCGGTTCCAGAGTGTCCGGATCTACGATCTCCACGATATAATAGTCCTCCCAGATGTGCATTCCATTCTGCTCCTTGCACTCGAATGCAACGCCTGGACCGCACATCTCCGACATTCCGAACGAATTGTACGCCTTGACACCAAGCATTTCCTCGATGCGTCTGCGTGTGTCCTCGGAATGAGGTTCGGCTCCTATGACCAGGGTGCGGAGTCTGGTGTCACGGCGCGGATCGATGCCACGCTCGCACATCACCTCATAGAGTCTGGCAGCATACGATGGTATGGCATGTACCACTGTAGTCCCGAAATCGGTGAAGAACTTGAGCTGGCGAAGGGTGTTGCCGGCGGCGGCAGGCACTGTGAGCATGCCCACACGCTCTGCACCGTACTGGAAGCCAAGCCCGCCGGTGAACATGCCATAGCCGGAAGTATTCTGGAAGACGTCCTCGGGACGGCATCCAACCATCCACAGGCAACGTGCAACTGCATTTGCCCATTGCTCCAGGTCTTTCTGGGTATGGAGGATTACGGTCGGGTTGCCGGTCGTGCCGGAACTCGAATGGAGCCTGACACACTGGTCAAGCGGCACAGAAGCGATTCCGAACGGATAAGTGTCGCGCAGGTCCTGCTTGGTCGTGAACGGTATTTTCTTGAGGTCGTCAAGCGACTTGATATCTTCTGGCTTGAACCCGATCTCGGTGAAGCGCTTGCTGTAGAACGGAGAGTTCATGCAATGCTTCACGGTCTGCTGCAGGCGCTCCAGTTGCAGCGCCTCAATCTCTGCCCTCGAAAGGGTCTCCTCGGGATTATAGTAAGGTGAATATTCCTTCATTTATCTTATATTTCTGTTGTCAATCACAAATTTGCTCTTGCCCTCGTAGCGTTCGAGAGTGCCCGGGGCCTTGACCTGCACCTTGGCGCTTATGCTCAGCACACTCTTGAGTTTGGCGGCAAGTTTCTTCTCCAGGTTGAAGATAGGTTCGAATGTATCGAAGCCCTGTGCGAAGTATTCCTGACGCACCTCCACCTGGACGGTCAGGGTATCGAGGTTGCCTTCTCTGTCCACGATGAGCAGGTAGCGTGGCGCACATTCCGGCATGCTGAGTATCACACTCTCCACCTGGCTCGGGAACACATTGATACCACGCACGATGAGCATGTCGTCGCTGCGGCCCACGATCTTGCCCATCCTGACGGAGGTCCTGCCGCAAGAACATTTCTCGCGGGTGAGGGAGCACAAGTCACGGGTGCGGTAGCGCAGCAGAGGCATTCCCTCCTTTGTGAGTGTGGTGAATACAAGTTCGCCCACCTGACCATCAGGAAGCGGCTGAAGTGTGACAGGGTCAATGATTTCCGGGTAATAATGGTCCTCGTTGATATGTGAGCCGTTCTGCTCGGAACATTCATAACTTACGCAAGGGCCCATTATCTCGCTCAAGCCATAGAGGTTATACGCCTTCAGGCCAAGTCTGCTCTCGATCTCGTGGCGCATGTTCTCCGTCCACGGTTCTGCTCCGAACGCACCGGCCTTGAGGCGGAGTTCTTCCTTGGCAATGCCCATCTTTTCCATCGTTTCGGCCATGTGCAGGGCATAGGACGGTGTGCAGGCAATGCCGGTCACCCCGAGGTCCTTTATGAGCCTGACATGCTTTTCCGTACTTCCTGTCGATGCCGGCAGGACAGCGGCGCCAAGATGTTCCACGCCGTAATGCACACCCAGACCGCCGGTAAAGAGGCCATAGCCGTATGCAACGCTGAATATGTCGCTGCGCGTGATTCCATACGAGGTCAGGCAGCGCGCCATGCATTCGCTCCATACACCGACATCCTTGCGTGTATAGCCCACAATCGTAGGGTTGCCGGTAGTGCCGGAAGATGCGTGGATACGGATGATCTCGCTCTGCGGGGCGGCCTGAAGCCCGAACGGATAGTTGTCGCGCAGGTCGCTCTTGACGGTGAAAGGCAGTTTGGTGATATCGTCTATTGTCCTGATGTCATCCGGCGTGATGTCAAGATTCTGGAGCACACGGCGATAGAACGGAGTGTTGTGATAGACGTAGTCAACCACCTTGTGGAGTCTTCTTCCTTGGAGTTCCCGCATATCGTCGCGGGACATGCATTCCTTATTTTCGTTCCAGATCATAGGCTTTCAGATTGGCGTTGACAACATCCTCGCCCTTGCGGGCAAACACTGTCCCGACGGCCTCACGCAGCAATGCAGGGTCAATGATGTCAATATATTTTGCGGCCATGCCGAGCAGGACCATATTGGCTCCGCGCGGATTGCCGGCCTTCAATGCAGCGTCCTCGATGTCACATTTGACAAGGTTCGGAACTTTGGCCAGTTCAGCATCCAGGACATCCCGGGAAGGGTAGTCCGGGATGTTGACCAGCGGCTTGGAGGATGTCACGACGACGCCGTCGGGACAGAGGCAAGGCAGATAGCGGAGCGCCTCCATCGGCTCCATCGAAATGACAAGGTCAGCCTTTCCGGACGGTATCAGGTCGCTCCAGATTGGTTCTGTGCTCAGGCGCAGATGGCTCTGCACGTCACCGCCGCGCTGGCTCATACCATGCACTTCGGCCTGTTTGAGATACAGTCCGGCACGTGTCGCGGCCTCACCGATGACGGTGGCAATGGACAGGATGCCCTGACCGCCTACACCGCATAATATGATGTCTTTCTTCATTTCTTGTGTCGTTTGAGGGTTTGCATACATTCACGGCGGGGAATGATCACCGAGACACCGTGATAATTGATTTCCTCGCGGATCGTTTCCGTGATGGCGTCCATATTCCTGGGAAGAGGCACGACCACACGCACGTGCTCCGGGGCAACGCCAAGAGCGATGCAGATGGCCTCGAACTTGCTCGTCCCGGCCGAATCCTGACCGCCTGTCATGGCAGTTGTGAGGTTGTCGGAGATGATGACGGTGATGTCGGCATTGTCGTTGACGGCATCGAGCAGTCCGGTCATTCCGGAATGGGTGAATGTTGAGTCGCCTATGACAGCAATGGCAGGGTAGAGGCCCGCATCGGCGGCACCCTTTGCCATTGTAATGGATGCGCCCATATCCACACAGCTTGCAAGTGAGCGGAAAGGAGGCAGGGCACCGAGCGTGTAACAGCCGATATCGCCGAAGATACGGGCACCAGGGTACTCGGCAGCCACTTTGTTGAGAGCGGCATAAACATCGCGGTGTCCGCATCCCGGACACAATTGAGGAGGTCTGGCAGATATATTATCCGCCTGAGGAAGCCCTTCTGCGGCAGGTACATTCAATGCTGCAGCCACATTGTCCGGAGTCAGTTCGCCTGTCCTCGGCAGGTAGCCGTCCAGGCGTCCATGGACCTTGTATTCGGCTCCGAGCAGTCCCTTGACCTCCTGCTCCACAACAGGCTGGCCGTCCTCCACGACAAGTATGCGTGAGCATCTGCGGGCAAGTGTGCGTACGGCGGCGGCAGGAACAGGGTAGCGGGACAGTTTCAATATCGACACGTCAGCACTGGCCTCGCGGACATAATTGTATCCTATGCCGCAGGCGATGACACCGAGCTTGCCGGAACCTTCGATAGCCGCGGATTCCTCGCTGTAATTCTGGAGTGCCGGCTGTTTGTCGATAAGTTCGGCATATTTCCTCCTTGCAATAGCCGGAAGAAGCACCCAGCCACGGTCATCGGAAGGGGAGAGGGCGTTCTGGTCTGCGGCATCACCCACAACTACTGCAGCGCGCGAATGGGCGAGTCTTGTCACCATCCTCATCACAACGGGCAGTTTTACGGCCTCTGAAAGCTTGAACGCCTCTTCCACCATGTCGTATGCTTCCTGCTGGTCAGACGGCTCGAAAAGCGGCACCATCGCGAACTTTGCATAGAAGCGCGAGTCCTGTTCGTTCTGCGAACTGTGCATGGAAGGGTCGTCGGCCGCAAGCACCACAAGTCCGCCATTGACACCGGTGATGGCCGAATTGACAAAAGCATCGGCGCACACGTTCATTCCCACGTGCTTCATGCATACAAGCGCTCTCTTGCCGGCGTATGACATGCCGAGGGCAGCCTCCATGGCGGTCTTCTCATTTGTACACCAGCGGCTGTGGATGTCCCTTTGACGGGCAAGGGGATGGCCCTGAATGTATTCGGTTATCTCGGTGGAAGGTGTGCCCGGATAGGCATACACTCCCGAAAGTCCGGCATTGATGGCGCCAAGCGCCAAAGCCTCGTCACCGAGCAGCAATTTCTTTTCTGACATATTATATCAAATCTATATCAATTCAAATCTGTCCGCATCTTTCAGGACAGGGAATTTCGCCCTGAAGGCGCACAATTTATCAATATCAATCCCGGTCGCATCGTTGCCATACGGGTCGATGAATGCCGAATGGCCGCCATAGACGCAGTACGGATCTGTCCCGGTGCGGTTGACCCCGATCACATAGCACTGATTTTCCAATGCCCTGGCACGAAGCAGGGCACTCCAGGCCGCAGCACGCGGTTCAGGCCAGCTGGCGACATAGATCAGGGCATCATAGCCGTCATCGTTGCGTGTCCAGACCGGGAAACGCAGGTCATAGCAGACCGCAAGGCGGAAGCGGACCCCGCGCCACTGTACTGTCACCTTTTCAGAGCCCGGCGTGTAATGAAGATGTTCACCGCCATATGTGAAGAGGTGGTGCTTGTCGTAATGATATTCGCCCTCCGGAGTCACGAAATAGAAACGGTTCAGATAACAGTCCCCGCTATGCAGGGCAATGCTTCCGGCCACTGCGCAGCCACGCGTACGGGCTACAGAACGCATCCAATCAAGCCCACGGCATGATGACTCCTCTTCGGCGATACCTTCCGGTTCGGTCGCAAAACCGGTCGTGAACATCTCCGGCAGGACATACAGGTCGGCGTCGGGAAGACTGCCTATCAGTTCGTCGAAATGCTTGATATTGGCCTCGGGATCTGCCCAGACCAGGTCTGATTCAAGGAGATGTACTTTCATGTCTTTGTCCAATAAACATGCGTGTTGATTTGACAAAGATAATAAAAAAAAGCCGTCGCGGAAATCCGCAACGGCCTTATTTGATAAATATAATATTATCTGAGCGCGAAGGTTACAGGAAGACGATAGCATACAGGAACTGCGACACCATCAGCATTCTGGCCAGGAGTCCAGTCCGGAGAACCGGAAACAACTCTTACAGCCTCTGCATCGAGAGCCTCGGAAACGCTCTTGAGGACCTTGACATTGCCAACCTTACCGGTTGCATCAACAACGAAACTGACGATAACCTTTCCGGACTCATTGTTTGCAGTTGCAGCCTCAGGATAAACGATATTCTCGTGGACATACTTCATGAAACTGTTTGCATCGCCACCATTGAAGGTAGGCTTAACTGTAACGACAGCCTCTTCGACAGGAGCATCACCAGCTGCTTTCTGGATAGCCTCAGCGGCATTCTGTGCGCCAGCGGCGAGAGCCTCGGACCCTTCGACTTTCTCGATTGCAGCCTCAGCAGCAACAGCGGCAGAGTCCTTGACGGTCTCTACAGCTTCCTGAGCGGCCTGCTCTACAGGAGCCTCCATGATACTTTCGAGAGAATCGTAGTCGATAGCGGAACCAGCGGCCTCTACAGCCTGCTCAACTGCACCCTCTGCCTCTTCAGCAGCCTTGTTTCCTCCGTTCTTGCAGGAGAATACTACCATTGCACTTGCAAGGATAGCGACAAAAGTAAAGATTTTTTTCATAGTCAATATTGTTTTGGGTATAATTATCAACGACACAAAAATAAGTAATAATTTCTCATTTTCAATATATGGGGTACAAAAAAAATGAGCTGCGCCGCATCACGCGGGGCACCTCATACTAACCACATAATTAATAACACTAAAACTAATAACCAATAGACTTGAGAGATTGTCGACCGACATTCTGTGTCTCAAATCCGAATGCAAAGGTACATCCTTTTTTCTTATCTGCAAATTTTTCTAACACTTTTTTTGAAAAAATTTTAAAAATATATCTAAAATACTGATAATCAACAAATCGAATTATTATTAAAAATCTTTAAAAATCTTATTTTCGTAATTAATCAAGCAAATAATCCACAAAACATATATGGAGGAGAACCCGCATCCTTACAGTTTATAACTTATATAGAAATAATTTAACAAATCAAAACTTTTTTAGTCCGGATGGATTATTTATCTTTGTATGGACAATGAATGACTGATATGAAAAAGATATTTTGTTTGACAATCGCGGCACTGGCCTGGATTGCAGGCGGACTTCAGGTCCGGGCAAACAGCATAGACGAGGCACGGATCGAAGTCGCATTGGCAAAGGACGGGTCCGCCAGGATCACGGAGACATGGACACTGGACTACAATGAAGGGACCGAATTCTATCTTGTGAAGGAGAACATGGGGGATATCGCCATCAGTGATTTTGCCGTCAAGGACGAATCAGGGCGGACATTCACCAATATTGGAAGGTGGGACACCTCGGCATCTTTCGGGAGCAAGGCAGGGAAGTGTGGAATCGTGACCAAGAGCAACGGGTACGAACTCTGCTGGGGGCTCGGCAGCTACGGCCCGCACACATTCACGGCGTCTTATACAGTGACCAATCTTGTCAAGACGCTCAGTGACTATGACATGCTGCATTACCAGTTTGTAAATCCAGGACTTTCAAGCCCGCCGGAACATGTCATCGTATCAATCTCTTGCCCGGGATTCTTTTTCGAAGAGGGCAACACCAAATTCTGGGGGTTCGGCTATGAAGGCACAGCCGTGCTTCTTGGCGGCAAGATCATATATGAATCGTCCACTCATTTCAGATACGAGAGTTCGGTCATAGCGCTCGCGCGTTTCGACAAAGGCATATTTGACTCACCGAGTATCCAGGACCGCAGCTTCGACGAAGTGCTCCAGAAAGCCATGGAAGGCGCATCATTTGCCGATGACGAAGAATATTATGAGGAACCGACTTTCTGGGAGAAGGTTGCCGCATTTTTCGGCACCGTGATGGGAATCATTCTGCCAATTGGAGCGGCAGGTCTGGTTGCCACAGCACCAAGAAGGCTGCGCAAGAGACTTCTCGGAACTCCGAGGACCGCCAATGTGCCATGGAGCAGGGACATTCCTTGCGACGGCGACATAGTGGAGTCGCACTATCTGCTCGGCAAAATGGGACTCTCAAAGAAGAACACGATTGCGTCCGCATTGATACTTAGAATGATACAGAACGGGGCTCTCCTGGTCAAGACAGACGCAAAAGGCAAAATCGAAATCTCGTTCAATGACTCCGCAATGACCTATGCCGACGAGACAACCAAGGAACTGTATTCAATGATGAAAGACGCCAGCGGTTCGGATGTCATACTGCAGGACAAGGAGTTCTCGCGCTGGTCCAAGAGACACACAAAACGCGTGTCACAGTGGGTCACCTCGCTGGAGAAGAAAGGCAATGCCAAGGTTGTTGCCGGCGGTCTCAAGACCGGCAGCAAATACACAGAAAAGGGCAGCGCTGAAGCAAAGAAGCTTGTCGGGTTCAAGAACTTCCTTTCTGACACCACACTCAGCAAGGAACGCGCTTCGGCCGAAGTCGTACTCTGGCAGGACTACCTTACCTTTGCCGCCCTGTTCGGCATCGCCGACCGTATCGCTGACGAACTCAAGGATATCCGCCCGATCGACCTGCAGCAGAACCAGACCAATATCATCTACTATGACAACTACACCATGCGCAACCTCATCAACATGACCAACAGCATGGCAAGCAACATCACGAACGCACACACTGCCTACCAGGCTGCGCAGAGCGGCTCGTCACGCTCCGGCGGTGGTGGATTCTCGTCATTCGGCGGTGGAGGTGGATTCTCCGGCGGCGGATTCGGCGGTGGTGTTAGATAAATATTATTTGTCCAATCAATTGTTTGACTGAATATTTTGTATATTTGCGAAAGGCAACATAAAACTCAACGATATGAAAAAACTGCTTATCACCATTGTTCTTGCGCTGTTTGCAGCCGCTGGACTGTCTGCACAAAACGTCATGAAATTCAAAACGACGGATTTCGCATACAAGTTTGTCAACGATTACGGCTACTGGACCGACTGGTCTGACTGGGAGGACTGCAATTTACTTATCGTGGTCAACTTTGACAAAGAAGTTATCGACATCTACAGCGAGACTCCCCAGCAGTTCGACATCTATGACTTCGACGAGGACACCATCGAAGACGACAACGGTGAATCAATAAAGATGTACTGCGTCGATGATGAGGGTATCAAATGTGAAGTGCGAATCAGGGTTCAGTCGGACGGCCAGGAGCAGTTATACGTCGAATATGCAGACATTGCATACGTGTACTGCATGGAAGAAAAATAAGGATATCCGCTAGAACGGATAACCTACTCCGAAATGCACTGCAGAGCCATTTCGTGAGAACCAGTCGCGAGGATTGACCCAAGGGGCCTCGGCAGAAGGATCATGGATCTTGAGACCCCAGTCCACGCGGACTATCAGGAAATTGAAATCCAGACGGAGTCCCAGGCCCCAGTTCGCCGCAATGCGGTCAAAGAATGTGGCCGATGTAAGGAAAGACCCGTCATCATCCGGATTATTTGTCTTCGTCCGGATGGCCCATACGTTGCCGGCATCTACAAACACAGCGCCTTCGAGTTTCCAGAACATATCGAAGCGGTATTCTGCATTTGCTTCCAGTTTCATGTCGCCGGTCTGGTTCGGGATCACGAACGTGTCATCCATCGGGGCGCTTCCAGGTCCTACGGAACGTGACTGCCAGCCCCTGAGGCTGTTTGCACCACCTCCATAAAACTGTTTTTCGAATGGAAGCACAATCGAGTTGCCATACGCAAATCCTGCACCGCCAAGAAGCCTTGTAGCTATTGCCTGGCCATTGTTGCGTCCGAAGCGCCAGGTCTTGCCGAGAGTGAGTTCGAAGCGCACAAACTGCGAATACGGCGTGTTCCAGAGCATGCCGGCGCCGGATGCATCCTTTCTCATCAGAGGCTTGAACGCGGAAAGCAGGTTGCCGGCGATGTCAAACTGCAGACGGGAGTAGAAATATGATGTCTGCGGATTGACCTCCATATTGGTCGAATAGAGCAGTGTGGCACCGGATCCGAGGTCAAAGTGGTTCCTGTAGGCGTTTCTCATGAACGGGTCATTCGACAACGAATTATAAAACTCCGGGTCGAGGTCGGAAAGACGGACAATACTGACCTGGAGAGGATATACCTGATAAGAAAAACGGTTCTTGTACTGTCCAGTATAGCCATATTGGGCAGACAGCAGATGGCGCTTGTATTCCGGACGGTTCTGGTAATTGTACGAGAAATTTATGTCAGTGCGCGGAATATCTCCCTTGAAATAACGGTATGGAAGACCAAGGAATTTAGGGAAGCTCAATCCTGCCGAGACTCCGAACTCGTTGCTGGTGATATGGTCCTTTGGCTTGAACTGGAAGTTGCCCATGAAACTCAGATTGAGCCACTCGCCGCCGTGGAATATATTCTTGTTGAAATAGGATATCTGCGGCGACACTCCGAACAGGCCGGAGGAGTTGGTGGAGGCCTCGAGGTTGACCTTGTAACCCTGCAGTTTGGACTGGGAAAGCTGTATGTTGCAGTCCACCAGGCCGTCGTCCTGCGGTGTCATTTCGACATTCACGGCATTGAAGACCTGCAGGGCGGCAAAACGCGAATAAGTGTGGTTGATATCGCTTTCCCTGTAAAGATTGCCAGGCTTGATCATGTTCAGCCCCTGAAGGACGCTTTCGCGGAATTTCAGGCCGGCAGGGTGGGAGATTGTCACTTCACCGATATGGTACTGCTGAAGCGGCTGAGCCTCTGCGGGAGTCTCGTTTCGGGTATATTCCCTGACAACCATTTCAAGGTCGGTCCTGCCCGGAGTGGTGATCGTGTCCGCCTCGAAATAATAGTAGTTCTTGCTGAGCCCATAGAAGCCGTTGTTGCGCAGGAACTGGCTGGAACGCACAGTCTCCTCTTCCAATGCAGCCTCGGACAGAGGCATGCCGGCCTTGATTGTGATATTGGCCGTGTCAAGATTGAACACCTCTTCCATCGGGCCTTTCGGCAGATTCCACGAGAATGAGTCTATCATAATCCGGTCGCCCAGCGTCACATCATAATCCACGTATGCACGGCGCTTCCTGTAGGTTACGCCGGATGTGACTTTAGAGTTGTAATATCCCAGATACTCGAGGTGATTGAGGATGTTGTCCTCTGAAGTTTCGACCAGATTTTCGTCAAACACGACAGGTGCGACACCGACCTTCGTGACAAATTTGTCCCAGCCCTTGCCTTTGCCGTTGGCCCAGTTGTACAGGTTCAGGAACGGATTCCAGCCGAAAACGAAATACTTGTTGGCCTTCTGCTCGATGTATTTCTCTATGTCGCGCGTGCTGTATGACTTGTCGTTGGTGACAGTGACAGAATTCCTTGCCAGACGGTACTCACCGTCGGCAAGCACCCTGGTCGTACTGCAGGATGCAAAGGAAATCATCATGATCGCGCCGGCCAGCAGAATGCCGGTCAGCAGCCTGACTCCCTTGTATTTGTCGTCTTTGCGCAACATAATTTGCAAATTTAGTGAAAAATTCACACCTTTGTACAATAAGGAAAACATCTTAACAAAATTATACCATGAAGAAAACACTTATCATTGCAACCCTTTGTGCAATGTCCATATTTGCATTCGCACAGGAAGAAAAACCATAGATTGAAAACGCCGTCTCACCTGCTATCGAGGCAATCAAGACTGCGACTAGCCTTGCAAAGTATGGCTATGCCAACAATTCAGCCACAGCCCTAATCGAGGCAGCACAGATTTTTGCACAGGTTCCTATGGAAGAACTTGATGCAGCAAAAGATGCCAGTGCCCAGCAGTCTATTGCCGACAAGGACTGCCAGATCAGTTTTGAACCGGACCAGCTTATTGCTGACGCCAAAAAGTTTGCAGGCAAAGACAAGGTCATCCTCGCCTACGCAAAGCAGGCCGAGAAGAATATCAAGAAAGGCGTTACCACAAGAGGAGCAGTAGGAGGAGCAAGGTATCACACAGACCGAGTTTACAGTTATGACACCGACGTCTACAAGATTTCCTTCTGGGCCGGAGAAAGGGCTCAGGTCATGGTAATAGGTGATGGTGACACTGACCTTGACCTTTATATCTATGATGAAAATGGCAACCTCATTGACAAAGATGATGACTACACAGACGATTGCATCTGCTCATGGACTCCTTCATGGACCGGTTCCTTCACCATCAAGATCAAGAACAGAGGCGGTGTTTACAACGAATACCTTCTCACGACTAATTAATAGAAAAAACGTTTGATTCAAGGCCGGGAGAGATTTCCTGGCCTTTATTTTTGCTTTCGCCCATGAAAAATATAACTGCATTGCTTGCGACCATCGTTCTTTCCATTCCAATAATGTCACAGAATGTTTCTTTCAGCAAAGACGACTGGCTTGAAGAGACATTGTCAAAAATTGACTTCGTTCTTGACAACAGAGAGTTCGGACAAGCTATTGAAATGCTTGATCAAGCGCTGGAAATTTACAACGAAGACGGAGTGACATTATATTCTACAAGGTTGCTCAACAGGCTTGGTTATTGTTATTCCGCATTGAAAGACTATAACAAGGCCATTGAATATTATAAACAGTCCAGTGAAATCTGGGAGAATACATATGGAATTTTAAGCAATGGTTTTGCATACTGTCAGACTAACATAGGACTGTGCTATCACTCAAACTCGCACAGGACAAAGTCCGCAAGACCCCTGGCTTCGAGAGTCCATATTACTGGGCAGCATTCATCCTGCTGGATGGGGTGGAATAAATCTCTCTGAATATTAATAATTATTTACACAATTTGCTACTTTTGTAAAAATGTCATATTATGAGAAATAAAATCACATTGTTTATTCTCCTGACCGCTTTGACAGCTCAGCTCGGTTTGTCGCTTGAGAACCTGTCCTGTCCATCCACTTCGGGAACGGAGGCGGTCTCACCGGCAGAAGCAGGGCAGGGCAGTTACTTCTATTATGATGGCACCCTTGGTCAGTATACAATCCATATGAAGCTCCGGTTCAACAGTTATGACCACACTGTAACGGGCAGTTACTATTATGACTGGGCAGGCGGAAAGCGCAGCGGCACTATGGGCCTTAAGGGTACCTACAGCGGCGATGTCACCGACGGAAAGGTCACGCTGCTTGAATACAGCCCGTCAGGACAGGAAATAGGCAGGTTCAAATGCCTCCTGAGCTGCTGGACATATCTTGGAATCAGCAATTACTACATGCAGAGCATTGACGGTAAAGGGTACTACAACTACGCATCCGGCAAATACTACGAAGTGGATGTAAGTTATCATGTAGATTATAATTAACATTCAACGGATCAATGCACCACAAAATGATGAATATGATCACCAACAACGAAATAAAGAAAGTGAAGTCGCTCCAGCAGAAGAAGTTCAGGGATGAGCTTGGCCTGTTTGTGGTGGAGGGGGAGAAGATGGTGCAGGAGGCGCTGATGTCCGATTTTGAGGCTGTGGGCGTGTACAGACGCGACGAGATAGGGGATGAGGCGATGGCCAGGATCAGTTCGCTGAGCAGCCCTTCTCCGGTGCTGGCAGTGCTGAAGCAGAAGCCGCAGATGTCCGATGACGATATCAGGTCATTGATCGGGCAAGGCATGCTGGCCATCGGTCTGGACTCTGTGCGCGACCCCGGCAATCTGGGAACCATCGTCCGACTTGCCGACTGGTTCGGCATCGACGCCATATTCTGCTCGCGCGACACAGTGGACATTTACAATCCGAAGGTTGTCCAGTCCACAATGGGTGCAATATTTCGTAAAAAGGTGATATATTGCGATTTAAGCAAAGTTTGTTCGATGTTCGCTTCAGCAGGGATGGACATATACGGGACCTTCCTGGAAGGGGAAAGCATCTACAAGGCCCCGCTTGCATCGACCGGTCTTGTCGTGATGGGCAACGAAGCAAACGGCATCAGCGACGTCATCAAGGAGAAGGTGACATCCAAACTGTTCATCCCGCCATATCCCGGTGACATTGCCACATCGGAATCTCTCAACGTGGCTATTGCCACAGCGATCACCATTTCTGAATTCAGACGCAGATAGAATGTCCAAACCGATCATATACCAAGTCCTGACACGTCTCTGGAAGGATGGGAAGATGTCCTCGTTCGACCAGGCATCATTCGATTACCTGCAAACACTCGGTGTATCGCACATCTGGTACACCGGCATCATAAGGCACGCCAGCGGTGAAGCCTTCGTCAAGGGAGACCCGGGATGTCCATATTCCATTGCAGATTATTACGATGTCAATCCTTACCTTGCAGACAATCCCGGGGAGAGGATGGGCGAGTTCGAGGACCTTGTGGGCAGGACCCACAAGGCAGGCCTTAAGGTAATTATCGACTTCATACCCAACCACGTTTCCCCGACCTACAGGGACTCCTTCGGCGGCATTCCGACCTGTGGCAGGCACGACTATGACTGGACCGACACCGACAAGATAGACTATGACAGGCCTGAAACATGGGAAAAGATGTACCGGATTGTCCGTTTCTGGGCCTCAAAGGGCGTTAACGGCTTCCGCTGCGACATGGTGGAACTGGTGCCCATAGACTTCTTCAGGTGGCTCACAGGGCGAATAAGAGCCGAATTTCCGGGCACTGTCTTTGTCGCCGAGGTATATGAGAAAAACAATTACCGCAACTATGTCGGGCATGCCGGCTTTGACTGGCTGTACGACAAGTCCGGGCTGTATGACGAACTGAAGGCAGTGATGCTGTGGGGCAGGACAGCAAGAGCCATCACATGGAACTGGCAAATGCTCGGAGACCTTCAGGGACACATGCTCAATTTTCTGGAAAACCATGATGAGCAGAGAGTGGCCTCACGCGAATTTGCCGGCAGTGCAGAGAACGGTTATGCCGCACTCGCGGCAGGGGCACTTCTCAACGGTGCACCGTACATGATATATTTCGGTCAGGAGACCGGCGAGGATGCGTCCGAATCGGACAACTGCCGCACGTCCATCTTCAGCTGGACCAAACGGTTCTGGCCGGACGCAGCCGGAAAATCACCTGTCCTCGACACATACCGTCAGGTGCTGGGACTAGCCGCACAGGCAGGGGAGGACACCCCGACATACGACCTGTGCTACTGCCAGGACGGACACGGATTCGATGCTGACCGTCACTTTGCATTCATGCGCCATTTCCCTGACGGACGCACATTGCTGATATTCTGCAACTTCTCCGATGCGGAAACAGAAGCGGACGTCATTATTCCGGAGCATGCCATCGATTGGCTTGGTCTGCCGGATACGACGCCGCGCATTGTAAGGACACGGACCGGGGCCCGTGGATATTCACTTTATTTCTTGTAATATTTAGGCCAGCAGGCTTCAAGATAAGACGCGAGGCCGTCCTCGTGTCTGTTCGGCTGCGGCTCATAGAAAACATGCCCGACAAGTTTTGCCGGCATGTATTCCTGATCTGCGAAATGTCCCGGGAAGTCGTGTGCATACTTGTACCCGTCGGCATAGCCCAGCTCTTCCATGAGCTTGGTAGGGGCGTTGCGCAGATACAGAGGCACACCTGCATCCTGAGTTTCCTTGGCCACTGCAAGGGCATTGTTGATGGCCATATAGGCCGAATTGCTCTTCGGGCTGGATGCAAGGTAGATGGTGCATTCAGACAGCGGAATACGTGCTTCCGGCATGCCTATGGTATGGACAATCTGGAAACATGCATTGGCCAGCAGCAGCGCGTTGGGATTGGCAAGACCGACATCCTCGGATGCCAGGATGCACAGACGGCGTGCTATGAAGAGCGGGTCCTCGCCGCCATCAAGCATGCGGGCAAGGTAATACACGGCAGCGTTCGGGTCAGAACCTCGCACGCTCTTTATGAAGGCAGATATGATGTCATAGTGCATCTCGCCCTTCTTGTCATATATGGCCATGTTTTCCTGAAGGCATGACGTCACTGCGGCATTATTGATTTCCGTATGTCCGGCATTGACGACAATCTCCAGTATGTTGAGAAGTTTGCGGGCATCGCCGCCGCTGTAGCGGAAGAGGGCTTCGGTCTCGGTGACCTTGAGATTCTTCTCTTTCAGGACAACGTCTTCGGCGAGGGCACGGTCAAGCAAAGACTTCAGGTCAGCGACCTCAAGCGACTTGAGGACAAACACCTGGCACCTTGAAAGAAGAGGGGAGATGACCTCGAAAGAAGGATTCTCGGTAGTGGCTCCGATCAGGACGACAGTGCCGTCCTCGGCAGCGCCAAGAAGCGCATCCTGCTGCGATTTGCTGAAACGGTGGATCTCGTCGATGAACAGAATAGGTGTGGCACCACGTCCGAAGAGCGAATTGGACTTGGCCTTGTCGATGACTTCACGCACCTCCCTGACACCTGAACTGACGGCCGAAAGAGTAAAGAACTCTCTGCCCAGAGTGCTGGCGATGATGCGTGAAAGCGATGTCTTTCCCACACCCGGAGGGCCCCACAATATGAACGATGTGAGGTTGCCGGAGTCTATCATGTTGCGGATGACGCATCCCGGACCGATGAGATGCTGCTGACCGACATACTGGTCAAGCGTGTGCGGTCTCAGCCTCTCGGGAAGAGGCGGAAGCATGTGCGTTCCTATTCTGTCTTCAAAATCCATATTCTAGAACTGTGCATATATCAACGGCTGTACGCTTGACTGACAGAACTGGAGAACCAGCTGGACAGCAGCCCAGAAGACAAGCATCTTTCCCCACCATGGAAGGCCGACGAAAATATTCTGTATCTTGTTGTAAGTGTTTTCTTTAAGGATGCACATAAGCATGCCTCCGAGCAAAGCGAAGAACCATAGGCCTCTTGCCTTGATGAATGGGCCGAAATAAGCGAGGTCAAAGTCAGTGAACACCTTCGAGAAGACGATGCCGACAGTCTGTATGTCATGGCTGCGGAAGAACACCCAGCTGCAGAGGACGAAAACATAGGTCAATGTCCAGGACAGCGCCTTGACATACCAGGTGTCAGGGATATTGTCCAGGAAACGTTTCTTGCAGAATTTGTGCACCACGAGTGCGATGCCGTGCATGGCACCCCAGATGACGAACATCCATGAAGCACCATGCCACAGGCCTGCCACCATCATCACGATGAAGTTGTTCAGATAAGTTCGCCATTCCCCCTTGCGGTTGCCGCCCAGAGGGATATAAATGTAGTCCTTGAACCAGCTGGAAAGAGAGATGTGCCAGCGACGCCAGAACTCTGTCACATTGAGACTCTGGTACGGGAACCTGAAGTTGTCCGGAAGCCTGATGCCGATAAGGCTGGAAAGACCGATCGCCATGTCGGAATAACCGGAAAAGTCCAGATATATCTGCATTGAATAACCCAGAACTGCAAGGAACACTTCATATCCTGCAAATGCACCGGGGTCATCAAATACCATGTTGTTGAACTGGGCAAGATAATCGGCCAGAAGCGCCTTCTTCAGCAGGCCGCAGATGACAAGGAAAAGTCCGGTCCCGAGAAGTTCCCGGGATGCCTCCTCGTTCTTCTTGAGTTGCGGGATGAGGGTGCCGGCCCTGGTGATGGGGCCGCACATCAGAAGAGGGAAGTAGGTCAGGTAGAAGGTGTATTCAAGAAGTGACACCTCATCAGTGAAACGCCCCTTGTACACATCGACCGTATAGCTGACGGCTTGGAATGTATAGAATGAAATGCCGATCGGGAGGGCAATCTTGACAAATGAGAAATTGCTTCCCAGAACCGAATTGAATGTGCCGACAAGGAAGTTCGTGTATTTGAAAATCACCAATGGCGCAAGGGCCAGGAGTATGGTTGTGACGAAGATGATTTTCTTGTCCTTGTCCAGCGGCTGCCTCATCATGAGACCGGTGAGATACCAGGAGACAAGTGCGGTCAAAGGAAGGAGAATGGCTGACCAGCCATTGGTCATTGCGGCGAAGAATATGCCGAATGCGATGACATACAGCATCATGCCTATCCTGGTCCGTCCCCGGATGACCGAATAGATCAGGATGAATATTATGAATGCGACCCAGAAGGGGAGTGAGAAGAAAGAAAAGTTCATATCGCTACTTCAAAGGCTGCAGGAGGACGGCATTGTTGCGCGACCCCGTGAATTCGGGATATTCCATCACTATGGCATGGGCGGTCTTTTTCGGGTCGGACATCCATACGGCCACGGTGTCCATCCATCCGCGGGCGGCAACCCAGGTCGGATGTGCATGGTCCTTTCCGCGTGCCAGAGTAAGTTCCGAACTGTCAAAATAACGTTTCGGTCCCACATTGGAAAGAATGAGCGAATCGATGCCGGTATCTTTCTTCCAGTTTGGAGGTCCAATCCAGACATACGGTGTGGAACCGATCTTCGAGATGATCTTCTTGATGGCCTTGTCGCGCACAGGCAGGTCACGCACGAACAGTTCGTTGCTGCCAAGGCAAACAACTATGAAGGTAGGCTTGACCTGTCTGATAAAATGCTGGAGGGTATCAGAATTAGCCCATACAGTGGTGGACGAACTGTACCAGATGATACTTTTCAGATAATGTCCGTTCTTGACAGAATAATCCGAGAAACGCTTGCTGAGGCCCTCGAGCATGGAATCACCGAAGAAGAGAATCCTCTGTTTGGCTGTGTCCACCGCCATGGCGGGAGGGACACCCTGCCCGGAACCGGTCCCAAACAACGAAACATCTGCGAGCGCCATCGAATCGGCGGGCGACACCGCCGGCCGGTATCTGCTGACATCAGCCTTGTTGATACCGGGGATTTCCCAAGCAGTGACGGCATAGGCCGTCACTGCTATCAAGGGGATTGTCAGGGTCAGGACAAGTTTATGATAATCTTTCATTTCTACTCAAATCTATACAATGGGAGAATTGCCTTCCTGCCGAACAGGGAGTGCTTCTTGCCAAAGGCCAGAGTCAGGCCGACATTGACGCTGGTGTTGATTCTGCCGACAGGAATGAACTGAGGGGTTACCTCACGGATAGGCAGAAGGTTGTCAACTCCTACGAACAGATTCACGACCGGGGCATGTATGTTGAGAGCGGCGCCGAATGACTGGCCCAAATTCGAATATGCATACGAGCCGTGGATGGACAGGAAATTGAGAGGCTCGAAACCCAGGATGGCACGCCCCTCATAGAATGTGAATGGTCCGTCGAACTTGCATTCGCCCATGACGCCGAGAGAAAGTCTCTGCCAGAACGGCATCCTGAACTGAAGCCCGGCATTGACTGTAATGGGAAGGAGCTCAAATGATTTGGAATCCGTGGCATCCGCCTTGTTGAAAGAAAAGCACTCACCTAAGTCTTCAAGCATTGCATCGAGTTGTCCGTCAAGCGGTTCAGATGTACTTGACTCTGACATTGCTATATTGTCAAAGCCATCAAAGTTCCATTCCTGTCCGGGGAGTTCCCACCTTGAACGATTGTTCCAATATATACCGCCGATATCAAGGATGGCAGCAGAAAATGTGAAATACTTGGCAAAATGAGCAGTAACGCCCAGATCGATGGCACCACCGAATCCCGGCAGTCCTCCCCTCAGGACGTCGCCGAAACTATCCGGCATTGAAAGACTCCCGAAATCAATGCTGTTCGCCTTTGACGGAGCGACGGACGGATCAGTTTCACCCTTTGTCTTGAACTCCATCCCGCCGGGAAGCCTGAATTCCATGTTGCCGTCTGCAGATACGGACCACTTTTCGGCATTGGCCTGCAGATTGGCCCGGGTCAACTGAGCCTGAGCCCCCGCTATTCCGAACAGCATCTTGAAACGTGCACCGAATTCGACTGCATTGAAAATTGACCTTGAGTATCCGTAACTGGCCTGCAGGAACGAGTTGACCTTCAGCCCCGCATTGTTCAAGTTATACAGACCTGTACCATCCTCGGAGCCGACCTTCACAAATTTGAACAGGTCATACGGGAGGGCTGCGCCACCAAGCGCCCTTACCGACACGTCGATTGAATGGTAACTCTTGCCGGCCCAGAATCCCACAGCCAGCACGTTCATGTCCAGGTCGAGATTCAGGTTGTTGACGGAGTTGAGTTTTCCCAGGAAGTCGTCCGCACTGACCGACGGATGAAGGAAAGTGGCGAGCGAGCCATCGGCAGGGTAGAGGAATGTGCTGAGTCCCAGATTGCTCTCAACGCCGAGACCGATATTGCCCGCACCTATGGAAATATAGTTGCGTTCACCCTGGAAAGCAGGATTGAACTTGTACCGGAAAGCATATCCTTCCATAAAGTATGCAGTCCTCAGGTTCTGCTGTGCAGAAACGGTTACACCTCCACAAAGCAGGATGACGACCGCCGTGAATATTTTGAATTGCTTGTTCATATTGATTCCTCCTTCGTTAAAGTTCAAGTTCGATACCGCCTTTGACATGTGCCACTATGTTGTTGATTTTGAGGCCCTGGTTTTCATTGAGAGCGATGCCTGCATATTCAGGGTCCGGTGATGAAGCCGTGAATTTGAAATGAAGCGTGGTTAATTCCTCAACCGGGCCGCGGGCACTTGATATATTTATGGAAACAGGGCAGTTGCGAGGTTTCTCGACGGTTCCGGGAAGCAGCTGGCCATCCACGCTCAAGTTGAGACCCGGAACCGTATTGCCGGAGGCGTCGAGCACTGTAACCTCAATGCCGAGGGCAAGAGGTATGGAATTGACGAAATCTGCGGTGAATTCGAGTGAACTGACACTTCTGAGATCGAGACCTAATTGAGCGTCATTCTCGAATACGAGTTTGGTGTTCTCGCCGAAAGCAAGAGGAGCGTCAACCCAGTATTCGGCATCAAAACTGCACCTGCCATTCAGGTCAATGGTGACATAGTCGTCTGACCCGGAGAGAGACATGTCCTCGAAATCGATATATCTTGGAATCCGGCTCACGAGTGAAGTAAGTCCGGCCACCTTGTAATCCGTCACGCCTGATGCACCTGACCCATTCTCAGAAAGACAGAACGTGGTCTGCCGTGCAGCCGGGATGACAAATGGGTCTGTGCCGAACTTGGACCCCACACTGACCTTGCCTATCTGTGACAGATTTTCATCAAATGTCAATATTGAGGCATTGAGGGCAGGGGAGAACGGCAGGCTGTTGTTGACCTTCATGTAAAGATACGCATCATAGATGTCAAGTTCCACGCCCTCTTCGGTGAAAATTTCAGGTACAGAACCGATATCGACCTTGTTCACATTGATGTCAATCTCCGGATTGATGACCAGAGTGGCGGACACGAAATCCAAGTCTGTGAGCGAGAGTTCGGAAGAAAGATTGAACGAAGAATATGAACCCGAAGAGGAAAACACAAGCGAATATGCTCCAGATACGACAGCAGCGTCTTTGACATGGATTTTTCCGGGCGATACAATTCCTTGTCCAGCAGGCATTTGGGTGAAATCAAGTTCATCAACCTCGCAGAGGACATCAAGAGGGGAGCCGTTTGCAACGGTACGGTCGGCCTTGAAACGGAGTATATGGCCGTCCAAAAGATCAAAACCGGTTTTGTCCCAATCCGAAATGACCACCCAGGACGGGAATTCGATAAGCGAGCCCTCCTTGATGACAAATGCGATGGCCGGATTTGCGCCATTTAAGGCAAAATGCATTGACATTGAGGCATTTACATCGGCCGAACGCACATCTTTGACTTCCTTTGGAAGATCATCTTCATCCAGCAGTATGTCCAGCAGCATGTCAGGAATCGAGCCGGATACCGTTCCGGCGGAAAAACTTCCTCCGGCAAAAGTGAATGTGGACGGCTCTGACACGAAATCGTCCAGTGCAAATACCGGGAGATCGTAAGACTTGCTGATTGACGAACCTGAAAAATGAATGACATAATCGCCATTTTCGGCAATTATGAAAGACTCGGTGCCTTCTTCAATTGAGATGATGTCACCAAGACGTACTGTTTCGGTGTTGCCGATCGGAATGTCGAAATCGCCAAGCACGTTGATGGCCGGGTCGATTTCCTTTTCAAGGTCGTAATCTTCATTGATCTTGAAACAGGACGGCAAAGAAAGAACAGCAAGCGCTGTCAATGAGAAATACAAATATCGGTTTTTCATAAACAGTCGTGCGTATACTTTTTCCGCACGTTACAAATATATGATTTTTTGCACAAATGGCCAAAATTTCCAACTGTACAATTGATTGTCGCGTTAGTTATACAATTTATATTATGTTAAGTTGTCAGTTATTGAATAATCCCCCGCAGTCTGGATTGTCAAATATAAAATTACTGCATGTATGATTTTCTCACCAAATTATTGTAATTTTACGATGCGATTGGAGTATTTAAAGGCAAAACCAATCAATCATGCAGTTACAGCTCAAGACAGATTACAACAAGACTCTCAGTTATGCACGGACCCAGAACGGGATTCCTTGCGTGCGCAGTATTGTTGTCAGAAACACTACCACGCTGATTTTCAATGACGTGCATGTCCGTATCAGTTTCGACCCGGCGTTTGCTGGCGATTACGAGAACGTCATTGCCGAACTTGGTCCCGGGGGGCGTGCAGTGCTCGACAATATCCCCGTCAGACCGTCGGCATCGTTCCTGGTCAATCTGACGGAACGCATTGAAGGCACGATGAAGGTAACGGCCAGTTGCGCCGGCGAGGAACTGTTCAGCGAGGAACTGCCCCTGACAATGCTCCCCTACGACTTCTGGGAGGGCGTGGGCGATGTGCCGGAACTCCTTGCAAGTTTCTGTGTGCCAAACCATCCGGCCATACGGCCTATACTCAAGCGTGCGGCGGAAAAACTCGGCAGATGGACAGGGAATCCTTCCTTCAATGGCTACCAGAGCGGAGACCCTAACCGCGTAAAACAAACTGCAGCAGCCATTTACGAGGCGTTGCGTGAGCAGGGTCTCACCTACTGCGAGCCGCCCGCATCGTTTGCCGATCAGGGTCAGAGGGTGCGTCTGCCGGAGGATATACTGTCCTCCGGACTTGCCACCTGCCTTGACACTTCCCTGCTGTATGCAGGCTGTCTCGAGGCCGTAGGTCTGAGGCCGCTTGTCATACTCGAGGCCGGGCACGCCTATGCAGGGTGCTGGCTGGTAGAGAAATCATCACCATACCCGGTCAATGATGACCCGGCGATGCTGCGCAAAAACACGGCTGACGGCATAAACGAGATTGTCCTTGTCGAGACGACAATGTTCCTCAAGGGCATTGACAGCCAGTTCGAGGATGCATCGAAATGCGCGCTGGGCCACCTTAACGACATCGACAGGTTCATTCTGCATCTGGACATACGCTCGGCACGCAATATAGGCATACTCCCCCTTCCGCTGAGAGTCCTCACACCGGAAGGCTTCGTCATCGACGAGGAGACTGTCAGGAAAAGAGAAGTGCCCGACAGGCTTCCTGACTCAGACGACATAGACATCGATTCTGCAGCCAAGGTGGACAAGCACACCATATGGGAACGCAAGCTGCTCGACCTGAGCATGAGGAACGACCTTCTGAACATACATGCCAGAAGAGGTCCGATGCAGCTGATGTCCTCCTCACCTGCCGACACGGTCAGAATGTTTGAGGAAGGCTGCGCAATGCATATATATGCCTCAGCCACAGACTCCCCTCTCAACTTGCTGACTGACAGCATCTTTGCAGAGATCAGCCCAGACCATCCACTTTCGTCATACGCTCACAGCGAACTGAAGGACAGCAGACTGCACAGTTTCCTTCCGGAAGAGTTGACATTCACCAGACTGGACAAACTCCGACTGGATGCCAGACATTCAATTGAAGAGAACGGAGCCAACAGCCTCTTCCTTGCGGTCGGTGCGCTCAAATGGATGGACGAGGACAGCGGCAAGCCGCATTTCGCCCCTATTCTGCTCGTCCCGGTCGAAATCACCAAATCCACATGGAGCATCAAATCCACCGGCGAAGATGTCACTGCCAACCTGACACTCCTTGAAATGCTGCGCCAGCAGCACTCAATCAGCGTTCCAGGCCTCGACGACCTGCCGGAAAAGGACGGCGTGACAGATGTCCAGAAGGTCCTGAACATCATCAGGAAGGCCATCATGGACAAGAAAGGATGGGATGTGCTGAACCTGATGTTCCTGGGCAATTTCACATTCAACAAGTTCATCATCTGGAACGACATACACACCCATCGGGACATGCTGGACGGTAACCCTGCCGTTTCCAGCCTCGTGGAAGGCCGTCTCAAAGTCAAGGACATCAATCCCGAAGGTGATGGAAACATTGACGCACAATGCCCGTCAGGCACCATTCTGCGTCCAATCAGCGCCGATTCTTCACAGCTGCGAGCCATCAGGGACGCCGTTGCCGGCAGGAGTTTCGTGATGCACGGCCCTCCTGGAACAGGCAAGAGCCAGACCATCACGAACATCATCGCCAACTACCTGTACAATGGCAAGAGGGTTCTGTTCGTTTCAGAGAAAATGGCCGCACTTGATGTTGTACGTAAAAGGCTGGAAGATATAGGACTTGCGCCATTCTGCCTGGAGTTGCACTCCAATAAGGCCAGAAAGAGCGCCGTTCTTGCCAAACTGGATGAGACCCTGTCCTTGGCCAGGAATGAAGCACCCGCCACATTCGAGGCTGACGCTGCCAAGATGGATGAATTCAGCAAATTCATCAATGACCACGCAGAATCGCTGCACAGAGTCTATCCGTCAGGATTCTCCCTCTACGAATGTCTTTCCCGCTACATGTCCCTGCCGGAAAATGTCAAGACCAGACGTCTCCCAGCCGGCATCATAAATGCGATGAAACCGACCATGTTCAAAGACATGGAGCAGGCCGTGGAAGACTATATCACAGCCATCAGGCACACCGGCATAGACAGTACATGCCAGTTGCTGGACTTCCCTCCTGCAGAATACACGCCCGATTTCCAGGAAAAGACAGTCGAGGCATTGACATCCCTGCTCGGCAAACAGGGACTCAGGTTCTGGTGGTCCGCCAGAAAGTTCGAATCCAGACTCGGACACCGCATCGGAGTCACCCTGTCCGCTGACGCCATGAAAGAGGTCAGGAGCAAGCTCGGCAGATGGCTCGAAGCATCCGACAATCTGAAAAAATATGCCATCTACAGCCGCCAGAAAGCGAATCTGTGCGGAATTGGGCTTGCAATGGTGGCCGAGGAATATGAGTGCGGAAACATCAAGGAGGAAGAGATCATGCCGCTCTTTGAAAAGAGTTTCTTCAAGTCCTGCGCGGAATATATCATGAACCACGAAAAGAACGAGAACCTCTTCTGCGGAGACATCTTCGAGTCTGCTGTCAAGAAATTCCGCGAGATGGACAAGGCTTTCCGTGAGACCACCTGCGACAAAATAGCGTCTGAAGTGGCCGCGCGGCTCCCGGTACAGGAAGAAGAGGCAGCCAAAGGCACTGAAATGGCTATTCTCAAGAAGGCTATCCGCAACAACGCCAGGGGCATCTCACTCAGAAATCTTTTCGGAAAGATTCCGACCCTGTTGCCAAGGATATGCCCTTGCATGCTGATGAGCCCGCTGTCTGTGTCACAGTACCTTGAGGCAAGGAAAGGAATGTTCGACCTGGTCATTTTCGATGAGGCCTCCCAGCTTCCGACAAGCGAAGCAGTTGCCGCCATCGCACGTGGAAAGTCACTTGTCGTGGTCGGCGACCCGCGCCAGCTGCCACCTACATCGTTCTTCGAGACCAATATTTATGACGAGGAAAATGCCGAAAAGGAAGACCTTGAAAGCATCCTTGACGAATATCTGGCCATTTCACTGCCTTCTGTGCATCTGAGATGGCATTATCGCAGCCGTCACGAGAGTCTGATAGCATTCAGCAACGCCAATTATTACGGGGGCAAGTTGCTCACTTTCCCGTCAAACGACGACCTGTCAACAAGGGTGACATACAGGCAGGTCGATGGACTGTACGACAGAGGCCGCACAAGGACAAACGCCACAGAGGCGGACGCCGTGGTGGCGGAAGTGCGCAGAAGGCTCAAGGATCCTGAACTTTGCAGGCAGAGCATAGGCATCATCACATTCAATGTCAGCCAGCAGCACCTGATAGAGGCGGGACTGGAGGAAATGTTCAGCAAGAACAAGCCACTGGCAAAGATTGCCGCCGAACAGGCAGAGCCGATTTTTGTCAAGAGCCTTGAGAACGTGCAGGGAGACGAGCGTGACACTATTCTCTTCTCCATCGGATACGGACACGACCGCAGCGGAAAGGTGTCGATGAATTTCGGACCGATCAACCAGGACGGTGGCTGGAGAAGGCTCAATGTGGCAGTGTCCAGGGCGCGTGACGAAATGGTCGTGTTCTCCTCTCTTCAGCCGGAGGAAATCAGCGGGAGCGGATTCGTCCCACGCGGTGTTTCAGACCTGAAGGCATTCCTGAAATATGCCCGCGACGGACGGGAGACTCTTGAAAGCGCAACAGCGGACTCACAATACAGCGACCTGTTCGTCGAGAAGATTGCCCAGCAATTGAGACAGAGCGGATTGGAGGTCAACACCGGCATAGGCACTTCAAGTTTCCGTATCGACATCGGCGTGGTCGACAGAGACAATCCCGGATGCTACGGATATGGCATAATATGTGACGGGCCATGCTACGCTTCAGCCGAGTCTGCAAGTGACAGGGAAATCACGCGTCCGGCAGTCCTGGAAGGGCTGGGATGGACGATCAAACGGATATGGATATTGGACAGATATGGTAACTGATCTCACCTGGAACGAGTTCTGCGAACTCTATTACCCCGGCGCAAAACAGTGCGCTCAGGTCAACATCGCAAAACAGATCAGGAAACTTGGTGGAATCAACCGGCTTGTCGACACTGACTATGTGGCGGATTCGGCAATACTGGCTGCCTTGGAAAAGACATACTCCGGCTTTGACGCCGCGCGGGGGAACAAGATCACAGCATACCTTGCCACGATTGTCCACAACGAAGTAGTCGACATACTGGAAAAGGAAAACAAGGCTGCGGCAAGGCAATGCGATATCGAAGACCTCAAGTCTGCTGTCCAGAAAATGAGCGACGGTCCGTCATGGCAGACCTCTGCCATGCTTCTCAAGAGGCTCAAGCAGGCCATTGACAGACTGTCCCCCTCCGACCAGGTCATCTTGAACCATTACCTTGAAGACAAGGCGAACTATGTCACCAATGCCTCCAGGGTGCTTGGAGTCAGCGACAACTACGTAAGGGTCAGACGTTCACGCATCTTCGAGGCCCTGCCTAAACTTATGGAGATGACAGGAGCGCAATATCGCCAGCTTGCGTATGACGATGACAGTCCCGTGTTTGCAAAACAGTACACAACATCATTCGAATGCTTCATCGTCAAACATACAGAGCCGACGAACCCTATCTGTCCTTCATTGGATACCGGCACGATGGCGGCAAGCCTGCTTGCTATTCTGTCTCTCTGAGCCTGAACACACGCTTCCCGGCGTTTTCCTGATTGAAAAGGGTCAGGGTCGTGTCGGCAAAATTGTAGATGGAAGTATGGACTGAATGCCATGTGCCGCCTTTGCGGCGGTTGCGGTGGAGGTATTTTTCATGTTCGGCGGCCATGGGGGCATCGAACTTTTCCGGATTGTCGGTGATGTCGTCAGTGCTCAGCCCATAACTGTCATTGGGTCCGCAGATCTCTGAATACCAGACCGGGTCGTTGTCCACATTGTACATGTTCGAATACCAGACGCTCTGCAGAAGTGAAGCCAGGCCATCGACACCGGCGGCATTGTCATATCCCCTCTCGAGGATGTCGTAACGTTCGAGTCCCATACCGTGCGGAGTGGCTCCCCTGGCCACGTGGAAATTGGTCATCAACTTCCGGTCCTTCATTGCAACCAATTCGTTGTCAACAAATTCCACGACATATACATCCTTGCCGTCGGCTATCATGAAATGATATTCCTCGTTCAGGCCATGTGCAAATGTGGCATATATGTTCCGGTCCTGAAGCAGGCTTACGGCATGCTCGGCACTGAGCGCATTGTCCAGGATGTACCTCACGATGATAGGCGCGCAGAGATTCTCCCCTTCCGGGTTCGTGCCCCTCGTGTATCCGCAGTCGCCCTGCGGCACCACGTTCACGCAGCACGCCACACCGTTCTCGTTTATCCCGTCGACAGTGAAGATCGGCAGCAGACCCAGGATGATTTTGCCACGCAGGTGACCGGCCGGTCTGTCCTTCAGCACGCAGACAGGCGAAGCGATGCCGATGCTCGAATAACGGCCCTCCGAGGCCTCTGTCCTGATGACAAACTCCGGCATCTCATCATAGAACCAGTCAAAATTCCTTCCGAACAGACTGTCCTTTGCAACGGCGCTGCATGCCCCTGCCGGCACCTTGCCCTTGTTGAAGAAGAGCCTGTCGGCAGTGCGTGACAATTTCTCGAAATTGTAGTCCCGGAAAGTGATATCATACAGATAGTCGCAGATGGCTGACGGCTTGGTATAGACCCCGCAAGCCGACACTGACAGCGCAAGGAGCGCCACAAGCAGCAACTTCCGGAACATGGCTCTAACGGAAAAGTCCGTAAAGTTCGGCATCGATCCTGTCCGTTATGAAGGAGAAATCTTCCGGACGGTTCTGGAAATCAAGATTGTCCGCATCGATGACAAGCAGGTTGTCCTTGTACTCGGAAATCCATTTGTCATACCTGTCATTGAGGTTTTTGAGATATTCAAGGCTCATTCCGAGTTCGTAGTCGCGGCCACGTTTCTGGATTTGCGACACAAGGTGCGGCACTGACGATTTGAGATAAATCAGCAGGTCCGGTGCCTTTGTGACAGACGTCATGGTGCTGAAAATCTCCATATAGGTCTGGAAATCACGGTCACTGAGATTGCCCATGTCGTAATTGTTCTTGACGAATATGTTGACGCCCTCATAGATTGTACGGTCCTGGATGATCACGTCGTCGCTTTTGGCAATCTCGGACAAGTCCTCGAGACGGCGGACCAGGAAATATATCTCCAGATTGAACGACCACCTCGGGATGTCCTTGTAGTAATCCTCCAGATAAGGATTGTATGTGACTGACTCATAACGGGGGGTCCATCCATAATGTTCGGCAAGCATTTTTGTCAGTGTGGTCTTGCCTGCGCCGATATTTCCTGCGATTCCTATATGCATTGTGTAATTTTTTCCGGTAAACAATGCAAATTTAATAGTTTATACATATTTTTGCAATCGGAACCTGTTTTGAAATGATTCCATTTTTATTGTTATATATCTTTTTGGGTATTTTTTCTCTATTTTTCAGTCACAATGGTCCACCATTGCTCCTTCAAAATTAAAAAAAACTACCTAAAAAATCTTATATAAAATTTCAAAAAAAACATTTTCAATACAGGTTTGTAATTTTTCAACAGTTTATGAGAAAGCACCAGGAGATTATTCTCGAAAACATAGAGATCGAGGCTGTGGCGGCTGAAGGCAAGGCCCTTGCCCACGTGGACGGTGCTGTCGTTTTCGTTCAGTTTGCAGTCCCGGGAGACATAGTCGACATAAAGGTCACCAAGAAAAAGAAGAACTACATGGAGGGATTCATCCTCCGCATGGTGAAGCCGTCGGAGCACAGGCTGGAGCCGTTCTGCCCGCATTTCGGCATCTGCGGCGGATGCAAGTGGCAGCCTCTCCCATACGAGATGCAGCTCCAGGCCAAGCAGCAGCAGGTCTGGGACCAACTGGTCCGCATCGGGCATCTGGAAGTGCTTGAAATATCCCCTATCGTCGGTTCTGACAATACGACATTCTACAGGAACAAGCTCGAATTCACCTTCTCCAACCGCCGCTGGATAATGGACGGCGAAGACCCGGAAAGCCTGGGCGAGAGCGAGCGCTGCGGACTTGGATTCCATGTGGGAAGATTCTTCGACAAGGTACTCGACATCGACAGATGCTGGCTCCAGCCATCGCCATCCAATGAGATCAGACTGTTCATCAAGCAGTACGCCATCGAGAACAATGTCACGTTCTTTGACATACGCAACCATGAGGGACTGCTGCGCAATATGGTCATCAGGACCACTCAGGAAGGCAAGGCGATGCTCATTCTCGTGTTCTTCTACGAAGACAGGAAGGTACGTGAAGCGCTGCTTGATGCCGTACTTGCCAAGTTCCCGCAGATCAGTTCGTTGTATTATGTCATAAACGGCAAGGCCAACGACTCCATATCAGACCAGGAATGCATACTCTACAAGGGTGACGAGGCCATCTGCGAGACAATGGAGAACCTGCGTTTCAAGATAGGTCCGAAGTCGTTCTACCAGACCAACACAGCACAGGCGTACAAACTTTACAGCATAGCGCGCGAAGAGGCCGCCCTGACCGGAAGCGAGATAGTGTATGACCTTTACACCGGCACCGGTACAATCGCACAGTTCGTCAGCGCAAAGGCGTCCAAGGTCATAGGCATCGAATATGTCCCGGAGGCAATCGAGGACGCGAAGATCAACGCCGCCGGCAACAACATCACGAACTGCGAATTCTTTGCCGGCGACATGAAGGACATCCTCACCGACGGATTCGTTTCCAGTCACGGCAGACCGGATGTGATCATCCTTGACCCACCGCGCGCCGGAATCCATCCCGACGTGGCCAAGGTGATCCTGAACGCTGCTCCGGAAAGGATGGTATATGTCAGCTGCAACCCCGCATCGCAGGCACGCGACCTGGCCCTGTTCTCCCCTGCCTACGAGATCACGGCCGTCCGTCCGGTGGACATGTTCCCGCACACGCACCACGTCGAAAACGTAGTCGCCCTCAAACGGAGATAATCATTATCTACATATTTAATCATTCACATTCAAAACTAAAATCACAATGGGAAAATTTGTTGTTACAGTCAGGAAGAACGGTGAGTTCCAGTTCAACCTCAAAGCCACCAACGGCCAGGTAATCCTTACCAGCGAAGGCTACACCACAAAGACCGCCTGCCTCAATGGCATCGAGTCAGTCAAGAAAAACTCTCAGGTAGAGGCCCGCTTCGAGATCAAGGAAGCAAAGAACGGCAAGCCTTTCTTCAACCTCAAGGCTACCAACGGTCAGGTAATCGGCGCCAGCCAGATGTATTCCTGCGAAAGAACTATGAAGGCAGGTATCGCATCAGTCATGAAGAATGCTCCTGAAGCTCCTGTTATTGAAGAGATTGACTAATCATCCTGTCTATTGATTCGGAAAAGACAAAAAAGTAAAAGCACTTACTATTTGTCTTATAAGAAAGTATTTCTTATCTTTGCGTGTCCCGCGGTCATTCCACAGGACACGCAAATTTTATGATTATACAGATTCTTATCTTGATTGCAGGGCTGGCAATGGTCCTGATCGGTGCCGAAGGCCTTGTCGACGGTGCATCCAGCCTTGCCAGGAAATGGGGTGTCAGCGAATTCGTCATAGGCCTCACAATAGTCGCGATGGGCACTTCCGCCCCTGAAATGGTAGTCAGCTTCCTCGGCGCGGCGCAGGGAAATGCAGACATTTCTGTCGGGAACATTGTCGGTTCCAACATTTTCAACACGGGACTGATTCTGGGATTGTGCGCAGTGATAAGTCCTTTACTGATCACTAAACAAAATCTGAAACGGGACATACCTGTCAACATTGCCGCAACAGCACTGCTTGCAGTTCTGGGACTCAATTACACATTGTTCAAGATTGGTGACTCCGATTCGCTCGGACGCCTCGACGGCGCCATTTTCATTGCCATATTCGTATGGTATATGTGGTACTCCTTCAAGCACGATGACAACGCATCATCCGATGACAGTACCGATGAGAAACAAAGACCGTTGGCTGTTGCGCTGCTGTTTCTCATTGGCGGTCTTGCCCTGCTTGTCTTTGGAGGAAGATTATTCGTGAATGGTGCTGAACAGATTGCCAAGATGGCCGGATGGAGCGACAAATTCATCGCCATCACTGTCCTTGCTGCCGGCACATCCCTTCCGGAACTTGCTACAAGCGTCGTTGCCGCAGCCAAAGGAAAAGGTCAACTGGCACTAGGCAATGTATTGGGATCCAATACATTCAATATTCTTCTGATTCTTGGTGGGTCATCATTGATCTGCCCTCTTTCTTTCACTTCAATCAGTTGGATTGACCTCGGTGTTGTCTTCCTTTATTCCGCAGCGGTATTGATGTCGGCTTTCACCTTCAAGAAGGAAAAACTTGACAGAGTAGAGGGATGCCTCTTCCTGTTTGCATTCGCTGCCTACATGGCATATCTGATAATGAACATCTGAAATGGGGAAACTGTTTGATGAATTATACAAGGACTACAGGGTCAAGGAAGGCCTCAAGACCTGCATCAACTGCGGGACCTGCACGGCCATCTGCCCTGCCGCGGAATTCTACAGATACGACCCCCGCAAGATAATCGACACCGTCCAGAGGAAGGACGACGACGAGATTGAACAGCTGCTCAAGAGCGACACCATCTGGTATTGCGGCGAATGTATGTCCTGCCTGACCAGATGTCCGCGCAAGAACGGTGTAGGCCTCATCATAATGGGGCTGCGCAACCTGAGCGCAAGGCTCGGCTATTTCATATATTCAGAACGCGGAAGGCAGCTCTACCCTCTCACTGAGTCGATGCACGAAAACATCCTCAAATACGGGTACTGCGTCTATCCGGACACCTTCGACTGGGAAAAGCACAAGGAGTCCGGACCCGTGTATAAATGGCACCTGGAGCACAGAGAGGACACCTACGCACGTCTGGGAGCCAACTACCGGGGAGACGGGCCGGGAGTGCTGAGAAAGATACCGGATGCAGACCTTCAGGAACTCAAGGCCATATTCGACATCACCGGTGCCACCGGGCGCCGTGAATTCATCGAAAAACTCTCCGAAGAAAAGGCCGCGGAGATGGGCATGACACCGGAAGAATACAGGGACTACACCTTCACATTCTGTTCGGACAAACATTTCAACAACGAATAATATAACATGATATATCAGGGCAAGCAGAAAATATGGTCGGACTATCAGAAAGAGATTCCTGATGACCACTGGTACTATGTCCGCAGCTGCATAAGGCAGAACTTCTTCCCGGCATCGGAGAAATATTTCATGGAGATCTGCCGTGGCGTGCTGGGCAAGGACATATATGAAAACGAGCACCACACCACCTGCGGAGGCATAGCATATCACTGCGATACTCTGCCGCAGGAGACGGCGATGACCATGGTCGCCCGCCAGTTCGCCCTGATGACCGAGTCCGGCTACAGGAACTACGCATGCAGCTGCATCACCTCATTCGGCAATTACGCAGAGACCCTCGAGACCTGGAGAGAATTTCCTGAACTCGAGGCCAAGATCCGCGAGCTGCTCTGGAAATCCTGCCGCAGGGAGTTCGAAAAGCCCGAATACCTGGCACACTCGAGCGACCTTATCTACAAGTTCCGCAACGAGATTGCCGAGCGGGCCAGGTTCCGTCTGGTCAACAAGGAGACCGGCGAGCCTCTGCGCGTTGTCGAGCACATCGGCTGCCACTATGCCAAGATGTTCCCTCACAAAGGTGTGGGAGGCGCTGAATACCCGTGCGTGCTGAGCGGCATGGTCGAATCCTGGGGCGGCAGCATCATCGACTACCCGGAAAGGCGCCACTGCTGCGGATACGGGTTCCGCCAGTACCACGTGCAGGCCAACCGAGGATACAGCGTCGCCAACACCTACAAGAAGTTCGAGTCGATGGAACCGTACCATCCGGACCTGATCATAACGAACTGCCCCGGATGCCCTTATTTCCTGGACAGATGGCAGTATGTCATCGCCGAAGAGACCGGAAAGACATACGGGCAGAACGGTTTCGGCATCCCTGCCCTCACATACGAAGAAGTTGCAGGCCTCGTGCTCGGCTACGACCCGTGGGACCTGGGACTCCAGTTGCACCAGGTGGCCATCGAGCCCCTTCTGGACAAGATCGGCATCGAATATGACCCGTCCAGAAAATATCTCGGTCTCAATGAAAAGGACATAATGAGGCCGGGGCTACCTTCAAACATGAAATGCTTCTGACGCAATGAAAGAAAACATAGTCATAATCGGAGGAGGTCCTGCGGGACTGGAAGCTGCCGCGCAGTTGCTGATATTGGGTTATACACCCATCATCATAGAGAAGTCAGGCAGGCTGGGAGGCCACCTTGCCCAGTGGGACCACCTCTTCCCGGACATGGCGCCGGCAAAGGAACTCTGCGACAGGATGGTCAGCGCAGTGAGCGGGGCAAACATATTCCTGAATGCGGAGATATCGACCATCAACAGACTCAAGGACGGGTACAGCATCATCCTTGACAACGGCATCAGCATCCTTTCGCGAGTCATACTGGTCACGACAGGGTTCAGGCTGTTCCAGGCAGAGAAGAAGGAAGAATACGGTTACGGCATATACGACCAGGTGATGACAAACCGCGACCTGGAGCACTGGTTTGCCGGAAAGGGCGACGCACGCATTGACGGGAAGGACATCCGCTCCGTCGGGTTCGTGCACTGCGTGGGTTCGCGCGACGTGAAGGCAGGCAACTCCCAGTGTTCGAAAGTGTGCTGCATAACTGCAATCAAGCAGGCCATCGAGATGAAGGAGAAATTCCCTCATGCAGAGATATACTGTTTCTACATGGACCTCAGGATGTTCGGCAAGAAATACGAGGATTTCTACATCAACGGCCAGATGAACCATGGCATCCATTTCATACGCGGAAGGGTGTCCGAAGTCAGCGAGAATATTGAAGGAAAGGTACAGGTCAAAGCCGAAGATACATTGAACGGCAAGCCTTTGAAGATAACGCTCGACCTTCTGGTACTCATGGCGGGAATGGTGCCTAACAAGGCCACCGGACGGCTTGCATCGATGATGCATCTCACTATGGACACGGACGGTTTCCTGCAGAGCAAGGACAATATCGGGGGCGTGATCAACTCCATCAAGCCGGGCGTTTTCTATGCCGGAGCATGCACCGGACCGAAAACCATACCGGAGACCATCTCCGAAGCGAGGTCGGCCGCCCTTGCGATCCACAATTTCATCACAAAGGACCTGGACTGACATGGATTTCGGATTCAAGATATCGCCAAGTTCCACGATAGACCTGGCCAGTGCAGACCTCAGCCTTCTCAAGAAGATTGAGGCCATCGAGCCGGACATCAGGAAATGCATGGCATGCGGGAGCTGCAGCGCGACCTGCCCGGCAGCCCCATATTCCGGAATGAGCATGCGCAAACTCATACTCTACCTCCAGAGGGGCAGGGACAAGGACGCCGCCCAGCTGCTGTCTGCCTGCATGCTCTGCGGCAAGTGCACCATGGTATGCCCGAGAGGCATCAACACAAGGCACATCATTCTTTCAGTGTGCCGCTGCTACGAAGACAAGGAGGACAAGTTATGAGAGAAAGGTTCCTTACCGGATACAACGATTTCGTGATACCGTTCATGGTGGGAATGATATTCGTACTCACCTACTGCGTCATCGCGGCCGTCAAGATATGGTTCCAGCTCTCTAAGGAAGACCGTAAAAAGGTCCTGCTGTCACTCATCACGCCGAAGACCGCGCTCAAAAACGTCAAGGACCTGTTCTATGACTGCCTCTTCCACGTCAAGTTGTGGAAACGCAACAAACTGCTCGGATTCATGCATTCCAGCATTGCATTCGGCTGGTTCATGCTCATCGTCCTGGGCCATGTGGAGTGCATACTCTACACCCCGCACAGGATGAAGATGATGTACTTCCCCATCTTCTTCCGCTTCTTTGTCGCGGAAGACCATGCCACCATGCACGGTTCGGTGTTCTTCTTCCTGATGGATCTGTTCCTCCTGGTCATCCTGGCGGGCATCTTCCTCGCCATTCTCAAGAGGATACGTTCACGATTCTTCGGGATGAGAAGAACCACAAACCTGAGCATCACGGACAGGATCGGGCTGTATTCCCTCTGGCTCATTTTTCCGCTCAGACTGTTCGCCGAAGGGTTCACCGCAGACATTTCAGGAGGTTCATTCCTCACCAAGTCCATGAATCTCGTGTTCCACAACTTCCTGGGGAACCACCTGAACATGCTGCCTACCTGGTGGGCATACTCCATCGCATTGGGAGTATTCCTCTGCTTCCTGCCGTTCACACGGTACATGCACATCCCGTCAGAGATCATGCTCATCCCGCTCAAGAACGCAGGGCTTGAAATCAAACACGCCAGGCGTGGTCTGGCAAAGGTCTATGTCTATACTTGTCCGAGCTGCGGAGTCTGCATCGACGCCTGCCCGATGGGCATCAGCAAGGCCAATTCGCGCGACGCGACCGTATATCTGAACAGACAGATAAAAAGAAGGAACGAAAGGCGCATCGAAGAGATCAGCGACAAATGTCTTCTCTGCGGCAAATGCGGCGCCGTATGCCAGATCAACCTGCCGGGAGACAAGATAAGGATTGCACAGCGTGCAAGGCGCAAATACGCCATCAATCAGGATTATTCCTGCATCAGCATCCCTTCAAATGAGCAGACCGTACAGACTAATCCTCATAAGGTTGCATATTTTGCCGGGTGTATGACCGCGCTGACTCCAGCCATCAGGGAATCCATGGAAGAGCTGCTGCGCAAGGCAGGCGTCGATTACGAATTCATCGACCGCGACGGGGGCCTCTGCTGCGGAAGGCCGCTCTGGATGGCCGGACGCTTCGACCAGGCCAAGGCCCTGATCGAGAAGAACACCGCCATCATCAAGGCCAGCGGAGCCGGCATACTGCTTCTTTCCTGTCCTATCTGCTACAAGATATTCAGGGACCGCTACAGACTGGACGGAATCGAGGTTGTGCATCACAGCGTCTATATCCAGAGGCTCATCAGCGAAGGAAGGCTGAAAATCTCCGAAAAAGACAAGGAGAAATATGTATTCCATGACCCATGCGAACTGGGACGCGGCGAAGGCATCTATGAGCAGCCGCGCCAGGCGCTGGAATGTGCTGGTGAACTTGTCGAGGCGGCCAAGAACCGCGAGGAAAGCATCTGTTGCGGAGGCAGCGTCGGAAGCCTGTCGCTGGGATACGCCAAGAGACAGCCGATTACCGAGAATTCGCTGCGCAACCTGACTGCGAACGGCCCGGATAAGATTGTCACAGCCTGCCCGCTGTGCTGGTCCACATTCAGGAAACACTCCGACATACCGGTCGAAGACATTGCAGAAACAATAAACGGAAAAACGATATAATATGTCATTCAAACCAACAAGCTACAAGATGATGAACGTCGCCGACGGGCACGTTTTCGAAGATTCGGGTTGGGACCTGGCCGACAGCAACAGCGCAGTGCCATCTCTCGTCAGGGCTGTATATGAAGAAAAACAGTTCCTCCCGAAAGAAGACCTGGACGGCTTCTACCGCTATTCAGGCTGGCTGCCGGTCAGAAGGGCCCTGCAGCATTCTCACAGGCCCGTGACCTACAGGAGTAAGGCTCTGGGCGGGTTCCTCGGACTTGACAATCTCTTCATAACATTCTCCGGATACTGGCCGGAAATAGGCGCGGAAATGGAGACCTGCTCATTCAAGGAGACAGAAGCATATTCGGTCTGCGCAAGGCTTGACCCGGGCTGTGGACAGGTCCTCGTTGTCGCATCGGCAGGCAACACAGCCAGAGCGTTCGCCAAGGTCTGCTCAGACAACAACATACCGCTCCTGCTGTCCATTCCGGCCGACAACATTGACGCGCTCTGGTTCAGGAAACCGCTGAACGACTGCGTAAAGATCATCGCATCCCCTGCGGGAAGCGACTACTTCGATGCAATCTCGCTTGCCGACACTGTCTGCAACGACCCTCTTTTCCGCGCAGAAGGCGGCGCAAAGAACATCGCCAGGCGCGACGGAATGGGCACTACCCTGCTGTCCGCCACCGAATTCATAGGAAGGATTCCCGACGCCTATTTCCAGGCCGTGGGAAGCGGCACAGGCGCAATCGCGGCATGGGAGAACAATCTCAGGCTCATCGGGGACGGAAGGTTCGGCGGCACAAAGATGCGCCTGTACCCTTCACAGAACGAGCCTTTCACCATAATGTATGATTCATGGAAAGCGCATTCACGCGCCCTGGTCCCGATGACACCGGACGAAGCCCGCGAAGCGGCCGCAATCATTGACGCCAAGGTCCTGTCCAACCGAAAACCGCCATATCCGGTACGGGGAGGCCTTTTCGATGCACTCGAGGACAGCAAGGGTGACATGTTCAAGGTCAGCAACAATGAACTGCATTACTGGAAGGACAAGTTCCTCGAACTCGAAGGCATCGACATCCACAATGCAGCAGCCGTTGCAACGGCAAGCGTGGCACAGGCTGTCAGGGACGGCGCCGTCAGGAAAGATGAAATCATAATGCTGAACATCACCGGAGGCGGTGAGGAACTGTCGAAGAAGACCTTCGACGTCGTCTATGCCAGGCCGGCCCTCATACTCGACCCCGCACTGCCGGAGCAAGAGATCATAAGACAAGTAAAGGCTCTGTTCTAGAGCCTTTATTTGTCTTAGACCTCCATCTGGAGCATCTGCTTCGAGACAATCGGATTGCAGTATATGCTGAGGAAAATATATTTGAGGTCATTCCTGTCAAGTTCCTTCTCCACCAGGTCGAGCTGTTTCTGCATATAGTCCACAAAGGCCTCCTTTTCATCCTGTGAGTAGCGGTCACGGAACTTGCGGGTATGATTCCTCAGGTCATATGCGATGAACGCGTTCTTGCTCAATTTGTACCCGTCTATCACACGCATGTCGACTGCGTGACGGATCAACTGGTACCGGTCATTCTTGTCGCAGAGAGCAGCTGCGGCAATCTCCTCCTTTGTAAGGGGCTTTCCTATATTGAGATGGATATTGCCCTTGTACTGCTTGACACCCGTGAGGATGCTCACGAAATCCTCCCCTTCCGCCTTGACATATTTGCGGTCACGCGAAATCAGAAGTTCCCTTGCCTTCAGGATGTCGCACGGCTCATACTCGTACGATATGCTGAGAGGGATGATGTTCAGTTCCATGAAGTTGTCCTGGAACGAGCCGGTCCCGCTCATGTCGAGCATCTTGAGAAGTCCCTGCTCTGTCATGTCCAGGCCGTCCTTTGTCCTGCCCTGACGCTGTGCAAGCCAGATGGAACTCTCACCGCCCGTGATCTGCTGACGGATATATTTTGACAGGATCTGCGAAGACATGTACTGCTCACGGGCGGAAATGCCGCGCACCACCTTGATCATCCTGTTGGAGCGGATAAGAGCTTCTATGAACCTGTTGGTGATAAGGTTGCTGCCGACAGCTATCTCGGTCATAGGGAAGCCATTGCGGTACAGGACCAGCTGAGTGATTGCCGGGTCGAGAATTATATCCCTGTGGTTGGAAAGGGCTAGAAAGCGCCCCTTCATATTGTCAAGATTGGTTATGCCGTCATACGAAAATGTATGCGCAGTCGTCAGCAGCACCCTCTCGACTAGTTTTGTCATGACCATTGTCTGGAAGTCATTGATGCTTGTGACAGACTTCAGCAACCCGCCAAGATAGCCTGGATCCTGGTCAGGGAATATGAATTTGGAACCCTCGGCGACATATGGATGGTCAGCCACCTCGCGCAGCGCCGCTGCCGCCTCCTCGTCTGAATAAGGGCTTATATCGCTGAATTCGGAATAATCACTCATCTGAATAATAGGTTTTTGCTCAGCAAAATTAGCATTAATCGGCATAAAAAACAAATGTACGCGCGTTATCCGGACTATTATGACTAAATTTGCAGCGTATTCACAAATGCAGGAAAATGATACCTGAAATAAACATAAAAGACTTCAACTACGACCTGCCGGAAGACAGGATAGCCAAATATCCGCTGCCCGAAAGAGACTCGTCCAAACTGCTTTGCTACAGGAACGGCAACATCAGCGAGCACATATTCCGGTCGATACCGGAGCTGCTTCCCGAGGACTCAATAATGGTCTTCAACGATACAAAAGTGGTTCCCGCCAGACTGCATTTCCAGCGTCCGTCGGGCGCCCACATCGAAGTTTTCTGCCTGGAGCCTCACAGCCCCAATGAGTACAACATCAATTTTGCCTGCACCTCTTCCTGTCGGTGGAAATGCATAGTCGGCAATGCCAAGAGATGGAAAGGCGAAACAATAGGTCTGTACAACCCAGAAAACGACAGCACAATCGGCGCACTTGGACTTGAAGCCGACCTGGTCAGCCGCGACGGCCAGACAGCAGTTGTCGAATTCAGATGGCAGGGGGGAGAGGCATTCTCAAAGGTATTGGAAATATGCGGGAGAATACCGATTCCACCATATCTCAACAGAGAGACAGAGGACGTAGATTACGAACGCTACCAGACACTTTATGCCAAATACAGGGGATCCGTTGCTGCACCGACTGCAGGGCTTCATTTTACAGAAAAAGTGCTCGAAGCAATAAAAGAAAAGGGCATTGACACAGAGACCGTCTGCCTCCATGTAGGCGCCGGGACTTTCCTTCCGGTTAAGTCAGACAGTGTCTCTGAGCACACAATGCACCGCGAGCCATTTGTAGTGACACTTGAACTGCTCAAAGATATAAGATTGAGCCATAAGAAAATAATTGCAGTTGGCACAACCTCAGTAAGGACACTCGAATCACTTTATTATGCAGGAGTCAAGACCATAGAGGATGGGTACCCAAGCGATATCGACCAATGGATGCCTTACACTAAGGAGTATAATCATACAATAGAAGAGGCTCTTGATGCACTTATAGCATACCTTGAAGAAAATAGACTCAACTCTTTGAGTGTCGGCACAAAAATAATTATTGTCCCAGGTTTCAAATTCAGGCTTGTCGACATACTTGTCACAAACTTTCACCAACCGCAAAGCACACTTCTGCTGCTGATCTCGGCATTTGTTGACGGAGACTGGAAGAGTATATACAATTTTGCGCTTGGTAACGGATTCCGTTTCCTCAGTTACGGAGACAGTTCTATTTTGTTCAGGGAATAGTCCACATATCACCTGTTTTCCACAGAAATTGACCTGTCATTGCATTTAAATGACAGGTCACTTTTTGTTTACACTTGTCACCAAAACTATGATGATCCAACATTTACTTTTGTAACGGACTATACCATTTTCACGGACTCGGTCAGTATTGTTCAAAATACTATAATAAGGAAATCTTATATACAAAACCATATCCATTTAGTTCATTAGTTTTCAGTATTTTACAACACTTTATCAAAGTAATGATATAAGTATAATATGTATCTCCTGTCAAATCTAAGGTCATTTTGGTGACTTTTGTAAATATTATGTTATTATACCTCTAAAACCCAGCATTTTAGAGTAGTTCTACTGAATCTACAATACAAGTATATTTAAATCGCTTTCCCCTACCCTTCCGTGTGTTTACAAAATTTAAATCAATCTTGTTTACATTTTGTAACCAAATATTTTATACATTTGTAAAAAGTTTGTTACGAAACATGAATCAGCGTTTACAACAGTTTCTTTTTGCAGAAAACATATCTCAAGCCCAGTTTGCAGAGACAATAAACGTCGCCAGGGCCAGCGTATCGCACATACTTTCCGGACGCAACAAGCCGGGATTTGACTTTATTTCCGGCATGGTGGCGAAATATCCGAATCTCAACGTCGAATGGCTCATCACCGGAAAGGGCAAAATGTACAAATCCCCTACCCAGGAGACCGAATTACAGCCATCCGACACCCCGGCGTCGACACCATGCATTGCCGCCGGGACGCAGTCGCAGGCATCAGAAGAAGAACTGCGCATGAAATCCTGGGAGGAAGCCGACCTTCTCTTCCCCGATTCGGAGACAAAATCAGCCTCCGCTGCCACTGCCATTGGCTCCTCTCCCGCCGCCGAACCAAGCACAATCCCACAGCCACCGCAGGTCGCAGCACCGGCAAAAAAAAGAAAGGCCGTCAAGGTCATTGTCTTCTACGATGATGACACTTATCAGGAATTCTGATTATATTTGCGACAACTAACCTTGTCGCAATGCACAAAATGATGAGAAGACTGGCATTTCCCGTTGCCATCAATGAAGCCATCAACCGGAAAAGAAGCTCCGGCCTGGCCAAAGAACTGTTCGGAATATCCTTTCCAAACCCAGTCGGGCTTGCAGCCGGAATAGACCCCGACGCAAAACACTACAATGCCCTCAAAAAGGACGGTTTTGGCTTTATTGAGATCGGATCCATTACTCCGGTACCACAAAGCGGGGAAATGCCCGGAAAAGGGCTGAAAAACGCCGTTGAACGGCTGAAGAACAACCCACCGCGCGGGATAATCGCGGCAAATATCTGCAAAAACGCCTCCACTCTCAACGAAAACGCCAGCAAAGACTACGAAAAGTGCTTTGCCATGCTGTACGATTTCGTCGATATGTTCGTGGTCAATGTCTCCAGTCCCGAAGTGGAATATCTCCGCGACCTTCAGGACGTCGAACCGCTCGGTGAGATCATCGACAGGCTGCTCTCGCTGAGAATGTATTTCGACCAATACAAGCCAATCCTGGTCAAAATCTCGCCGGACCTGACACCTCAGGTCCTTGATGACATCATAGACTGCGTAATGAGCTCGGGAATCGACGGGATAGTCGCCTGCAATTCATGCAAGGACAAAGAGGAAGACCAGTACACCAAGAGCCTTTCAACGGTCAGATATATCGTCAAAAAAACCAACGGAACACTTCCCGTTGTCGCCACAGGTGGCATAGACACGCCACAGAAGGCGCTCGAAATGCTCGGCGCCGGGGCTTCCCTGATCGAACTCTGCAGCGCATACGTTTCCCGCAGGTCAATCGTGAGGAAAACACTGAGAGAACTCAGAAAACAAATCCAAAAATAAAAACACATGATCAACGCATCAATCTGCGCAATCGGCGATGAAATCCTCATCGGCCAGGTTGTTGACACCAATTCGTCAATGATTTCGAGGTCACTTCAAGATATCGGGGTCAAAGTAACATCGACCGGAGCAATCCCGGATGACAGGGAAACAATAATGGCAAAATTGTCCAACTTATTAAATAGCAATAATATAGTAATAACAACAGGGGGACTTGGACCGACAAAAGACGATATTACCAAACAGGCGCTTGCCGAACTTTCCGGGAGTCGCGGATGGTACACCCATGAGGGCCAGCTGACCATCGTAAGGCACATTCTCAGCTCCAGAGGGCTTGATATTCTCGACATCAACCTGGCGCAGGCATCAGTACCGGAGAAATGCGAAGTGATCGAGAATAAAAGAGGCACCGCCCCTATTATGGTATTCAGATTCGAAGATGGAAGATTCGGCCAGAAAAAGACCCTGTATTCCCTTCCGGGGGTGCCATTCGAAGCAGAGGCCGCACTCCCCGACATCATTGAGGACATCACGAAGCATTATGGCACAGGACGCTCGTACCATCGCACAGTAATGACATACGGACTTGCAGAATCCGCTCTTTCCAAGAAAATCGAAGTCTGGGAAGACAATCTGCCTTCAAACATACATCTGGCCTACCTCCCCAACCCTCTCACCGGCGTCAGATTGCGCCTTTCGGCATACGGATGCAGCGACCAAGACGAAAAAGAGGTCGACAAGGAGGTCAGGGCACTCTCCAGCATCATAGGAGAATACATATATTCGTATGAAGACGACACCCTGCAGAACACAGTGGGCAGACTGCTGAAAAAATACGGCAAGACCATGAGCGCGGCAGAGTCATGCACCGGGGGCACAATCTCCCAGTTAATCACATCTGTGCCTGGCAGTTCAGAATATTACCTTGGCTCAGTAACATCCTATGCAATAAGCGTAAAAGAGAAAATACTTGGAGTTCCGGATGAAATAATTCAGACCTTCGGAATCGTCAGCGCAGAGTGCGCCGCAAAGATGGCAGAAGGCGTGAGGAAAGCCACCGGATCAGACTATTCAGTTGCAACAACAGGATACGCTGGACCTGGAGGCGGCACAGAAGATAACCCTGCCGGGACGGTATGGGTAGCCGTGAGCTCCGGGAAAGGCACGGAAACGACACGCTTTATATACAAAAATGACCGTAAGAGAAACATCGAAAGATTCGCTGCATCTGCTCTGGATTTTCTAAGAAAGAAAATAGAAATAGAAAAATAGTACAGAGGGTAATTCGTTGATATTGAATAGATAAATCAGTTATTTAACTTTTTCGTTACAGGTATTAACTTTTTTGTTATAGTCATTTTCTATAAGGTTGATATGGTAGAGTAGCAAAGCCTTGGGTAAGAAAATGAACATGGTAGAATAACAACTGGAGACCTAAGACACGAGACTGATTACCGGCCTGTCACCTGTCCAATACTGGCTTTACACCTGCTTTCCATGTATCATGCCAACGCTCATAAAAATACCAGTTCACCACCGATCATACTCTATATCTGACAAATTTGGCGCATTTTCAGCTGATTTCAGTGCATTAATGCAACGGCATATATACTGTTATGGAGCAGAGCGCAACAACGTTATTATCTAACTACCAAGTAATTATATATAATAAATTAAAGGCCCTCTTTAAGTAAAGAGAGCCTTTTTTGCTATATATTGACCGCTGATACGGCCAAATTAAGACTGTCACGAAGTTATCGGAGCCTTATTTCTTCTTTTTGCTGTCGCTTGTACGAACCAATGTCGAGCCCTTGACCTGTACAAGATCAATAAGCGCACCATTCTCTCCTATGCAGAGATAGCTGGAACCAGTAAGATCAACCTTGACTTTTGACTGAGGAACGATGTCACATTTTGCATTCTTTGAAAGGATGACATCCGCATTTTCAAGCTTAAGACCTGCACCATTGAACTCTGCAGAAGAACTGCCGTCGATTGTGAGTTCCTTGGCTGAACCGGTAGCGTTGATAACAGAACTGTCCTTCCCTTTCACCTCTATTGATTTGCATTCAGCGCTGAGAATAATATTGGAAGAACCGGCTGCACCTATTGTAATATTAGAGCTGTTTGCTGTGAGATTGGCACTCGCATTGTTAGCTGTTTCGAGTTCAACTGATCTTGAGTAGATGTCAAATGCTGCAGAAGATTTGTCCTGGAGGCTGATCCCCACGTCATCTGCATCGATGTTCATACCCTTGATCACGGCGTTATTCTTAAGTTTGATGGAAAGAATCTCTGCCTTGACATTGTCAGTAGCATATGCTGTAACTTTATCCTCGAGAGTGATGACGGAGAGTTTTGGACACTTGATCTCGGCCTTGAGAGTCATCACGGGAGCATTCTTCGACTTGAGAAGTTTCTTGAGTTCCTTAGAATAAGACTTCTCATCAAGAGAGATGTTGATGATACCTGACTGGTAATTCACGCGCGCATACTCACTGATGAGTTCATCGATGTGAAGAACCACAACATAGTCCTCCGAATAAGAGAACTGGACATCAAAGTTGTTGGAGACGCTGACCCCATTGAATTCTTCCCAGGTCTGGGACATCTCGACAACTTTCTGGGCGTTTGCAGTGGCCATGACTGCAAACAGCGAAAGTAATACAATAGCTAATTTTTTCATAATAAATGATTTGAGTTATTTTATTTGACTTCTTTGTCTAACTGATTCATACAATATTACAGAGGTCGCCACGGATACATTGAGGGATGAAATCCCGCCTGCCATAGGTATTGCCACCTTGTCATCTGCGAGGTCGAGCATCCCCTTCGAGATGCCGTCACCTTCGGAGCCCATCACAATTGCAAGCGGTCCTGTCAGGTTGGCATCATACATCAACCTGTCCACCTTCTCGGTCGCGCAGACAATCCTGAATCCACTCTGTTTCAAATAACAGGCCGCAAATTTAAGATTGTTCACCTTGCAGGTATCAATCCTCATCAGAGCGCCGGCAGAGGCCTTTACGGCATCGGCATTGATTGCTGCACCGCCCTTGGCCGGGACAATAACCCCACGCCCGCCGGCACATTCAAGAGTTCGGGCTATGGCCCCGAGATTGCGCACGTCACTGACTCCGTCCAGCATCACAAGCAGCGGGTTCTCAGATGTCGCAAGGGCGTTGTTGACAAGTTCCTCCAGTTCGACGTAGTCAATCTGGGAAATATAGGCGATGACGCCCTGGTGCGCACCTTTCACCGAACGGTTCAATTTCTCCACCGGAACATACTGGTACGGCACGTCCCTCTCTCCAAGCAATGTAATCAATTCCCTGAATTGAGGACCCTCAAGTCCTTGTTTCAGAAGCACTTTGTCAAATTTCTTTCCTGCCTTCAAAGCCTCTATCACAGGGTGCATTCCGAACAGGTACTGCATTTTCTTCTCTTCTTCCATATATATAGTTTATTCGAACAATTCTGCCCATTCATCTGTCTTGGCATCGAGGTCGCGCTTGTTTTCAAGGTATGTTCTGGTCAGTTCCATGATGTCATCCTGAGGCCCCGGGGCAGCCAATATCGCCTCGATCTCATGCTGCCTGGCCTCGAGTTTCTCGATTTCCTTCTCGAGGAAATTGATGCGGTTCTTGACCTTGCGCTCCTCCTTTGTCAAATATTTCTTTTCATGATACTCCTTGACAGCTGTCTCCTTTTTCCCGACTGCTTCCGGAGCCTTCTCCACCTGAGGCTTGCCCAGATGGCGTTCCAATTCGTTCAGATTTTCCAAACGGCGCCGGCGCAGGAAGTCCTGTACGCCGCCAAGATGTTCCTTGACCTTTCCGTCACGGAATTCGTACAGTTTATCCACAAGACCATCCAGGAAATCACGGTCATGCGACACGATGACAAGAGTTCCGTCATAGTTTTGCAAAGCCTTCTTCAGGATGTCCTTGGAAAGGATGTCCATGTGGTTGGTAGGCTCGTCAAGCGCCAGCAGGTTGTACGGGCGCAGCATGAGCTTGGCCATTGCCAGACGGGCCCTTTCACCGCCGCTCAACACTGCCACCTTCTTGTCTATGTCCTCACCCTTGAACAGGAAGGCGGCCAGAATGTCACGCAGTTTCATCCTGATATCACCGACAGCAATCCTGTCAAGTGTCTCATAGACGGTATCGTTCTTGTCCAGCACATCTTCCTGGTTCTGTGCATAGTAACCGACGTTCACATTGTAGCCGATGCGGGACTCCCCTGCCATCGGGTCCAACTCTTTCATTATCACCCTCATGAGGGTTGTCTTGCCCTCGCCGTTGCGACCGACCAGGGCAACTTTTTCGCCTCTGCGCACCTCTATCTCCGCATCAGAGAAAACAACCTTGCTGCCATAGCCGACCTTCAGGCCGGATGCCTTGTAGGCAACATCTCCGGAACGTGGAGCCGGCGGGAACTTCACCGACAATGCGGCCTTGTCCTCGACATCGACCTCAATGCGGTCAAGTTTCTCGAGAGCCTTGACTCTGGACTGGACCTGGTTGGACTTGGTTGGCTTATAGCGGAATTTCTCGATAAACTCCTCTGTCTTCTCAATCATCCTCTGCTGGTTCTCGTACGCAGCCTTCTGCTGGGCAATGCGCTCCTTCCGGAGCTCCAGATACTGGCTGTACGGCACCTTGTAGTCATGAATATGGCCAAGCATGATCTCCACTGTCCTGTTGGTCACGGTGTCCAAGAATTTCCTGTCATGGGAGATAAGGACCATAGACCCGCGATAATCCTTGAGGTATCCTTCCAGCCACTCAATGGACTCGATGTCCAGATGGTTGGTAGGCTCGTCGAGCAGCAGCACGTCCGGCTTGCCAAGCAGTATCTTCGCCAATTCGATGCGCATGTTCCACCCCTGGCTGAAAGTCTCGGTCATCCTCTGGAGTTCGTCATACTTGAAGCCCAGCCCCATCAGCGTCCTTTCCGCCTGAACCAGCGGTGATTCTGACTGGACAAGTGCGATGGAGTCGTTCAACTCGTTCATCCTCACAATCAGGTCGGCGTATTCAGCGGATTCATAATCAGTGCGTTCCGCAAGGAGCGAGGATATCCGTGCAAGTTCATCCTCCATTGCGTACATATCCGCAAAGACTGTCATTGCCTCGTCTATGACGCTGCGTCCGCGATGATGCTCCATGATCTGGGGCAGGTAGCCAATCTTCAATCCTCCGGGCACGGCGACCTTGCCCGAAGTCGGACTCTGGAGTCCGCAGATCAGTTTAAGAATGGTAGATTTTCCGGCACCGTTCTTCCCGACAAGTCCGATCTTGTCCGCCTCGCTGATATGGAAGTTGATATCATTCAGCAAGGTGAATCCACCAAAGGCAACGGTCAATGAGTTGATTGAAATCATTCTTCAACTGGTTTTTCCGGTTTGCAGATAAGGATACTCAATCCGTAAAGAAGGAACAGCGGCAACGACACAACGGCGAGCGAGAAAGGATCTCCGGAGGGGGTGATGATGGCGGCAAGCACGACGATGGCAAGCACCGCATAACGCCACACCCGTATCAGGGACGTCCTTGTGACAAAACCGAGTCTGGACAGGGCAAGTATTATCGCAGGCAGTTCAAACACAAGGCCGAACAACAGTACAGTTGAAGAAAGCATCGAAATGTATGACCCCAACGATATCGTGTTCACTACACTTGCACTGACGCTGTAACCATAGAAAAAATTCACCATCAGGGGGACCACTATGGTATAGCCGATAAACACGCCCAGGTAGAACAGAAGGGAGGAAAAGGCAAATGCAATCCTTACGGCACGCTTCTCATTCTCGTAAAGTCCGGGAGCGACAAACTTCCATATTTCGAAAATGATGTACGGGACACACAGCAGCAGCGCGGCTATGAAAGCGACCTTCATGTGCACCATGAACTGTGCGGCGATCTCGATGTTGACCAGACTGAGACACGTGTCTGTGCCAAGCCAGCGGTACAGGAAAAAATCATTCCTGGTCGGAGCGAGCACAAGGGTATCAAAGAGGAAGTCCTTGAAGCAGAACAGCGCAAAGAAGGCGACAATCAAAGCGACCGCCGACCTGACAATCGTTCCACGGAGTTCCTCCAGATGGTCCCAGAAGGACATTTCCTTATTTCCTTCCGACGGCACTACTCTTCCTTTTTCTTCTCTTCAGACGGAGTCTCGATGTCTTTCTTTACGTCCTTGAGTTCTTCCTTGGCCTCGTTGATGCCTTCCTTGAAACTCTTGACTCCCTTTCCAAGTCCTTTCATCAGTTCAGGTATCTTCTTCCCACCGAAAAGCAGGAGAACCAGGACAAGGAGGATGATCCATTCCCAGCCCTTGATGCCCAACAGTTGTGCAGGCACTGCAAATAACAGGATATTCATAATTATCTAAGCGTTTTAAGTGATGCTTCTATTGTCTCTATCTTGCTCAGCGCATCGGCTTCCTTGTTGCGCTCATTGGCGACAACGGCAGCAGGAGCGCCGCTTACAAATTTCTCGTTGGAGAGCTTCTTGCGCACTGATGCAAGGAATCCCTGGAAATATACAAGGTCCTTCTCCAGTCTGGCAATCTCTTCCTCGACATTCACCAGACCTTCAAGGGCGACGAAAAGCTTGCTGGTGCGCACCATTGCGGAAACACCTGTACCCTCGGCCTCGCCGGCAGATATCCTGACGTTGGCAAGTTTTTCCACAACGCATGCAACCTCGCAAGGGAAGGTCTCATCGACCTTGACGTCGAGAGCATCCTTTGGAGAGAGGTTCTTGTCCTGGCGCACATTGCGGACTGCTGCGACAGCCTCGCATGCCATCTCGAACTTCGCGATGAAATCAGTGTCACATTCCCCTGCCTTAGGATAGGCCTGGAACATGATGGTCTCGCCATCCTTGCGCTGGGCCATGTTCTGCCAGAGTTCTTCTGTGATGAACGGCATGATAGGATGGATCATCTTGAGAAGTGCGTCAAAGAAGGAGACAGTGCAGTCAAATGTGCACCTGTCGATTCCGGCACCATATGCAGGCTTGACGGCCTCGAGGTACCAGGCGCAGAAATCATCCCAGAACAGTTTGTACACTGCCATAAGGGCGTCGGAAATCCTGAACTTTGAGAAGTGGTCGTTTACCAGCGTGATGGTCTGGCTCAGCTTCGATGCGAACCATTTCACTGCCGCTGCGGATGATGCCGGCTGCTGGGCCTTTTCATCCACGTTCCAGCCGCTCAGGAGCCTGTACGCATTCCATATCTTGTTGCAGAAATTGCGTCCCTGCTCGACCTGTGACTCGTCATAGAGGATGTCGTTGCCGGCCGAACTGCAGAGCAGCATGCCCAGACGGACTGCATCGGCACCGTATTTCACGATAAGGTCCAGAGGGTTAGGGCTGTTGCCGAGGGTCTTGCTCATCTTGCGGCCCAGCTTGTCGCGCACGATTCCGGTGAAATAGACATTGTGGAACGGCTCCCCGTGCATATACTCATTGCCGGCCATGATCATCCTGGCAACCCAGAAGAATATGATGTCCGGACCGGTCACAAGGTCGTTTGTCGGGTAATAGTATGCAAGGTCCCTGTTAGGCTTGTGGTCTGGATGTCCCGGCATCTGAGGGTCAAACACGGAGATCGGCCAGAGCCAGCTGCTGAACCAAGTGTCCAGCACATCATCATCCTGGCGAAGGTCTTCCGCCTTGATGGACGGGTCTTTGGCCTGCGCCGCCTTGAGTGCCTCTTCAAATGAAGGCTCTACAACATAAGTCCCGTCCGGAAGGTAATATGCAGGTATGCGCTGCCCCCACCAGAGCTGGCGGCTGATGCACCAGTCCTTTACGGTCTCCATCCAGTGACGGTAGGTATTGCGGTACTTGTCAGGAATGAACTTGACACGTCCTTCCTCCACACTTGCCAGCGCTTCGCGTGCCAGATCCTCCATCTTGAGGAACCACTGGGCGCTGAGACGCGGCTCGATGACGGCGTTGGTACGCTCGGAATATCCAACAGGGGACGTGTACTCCTCGATCTTTTCGAGATTGCCGGCATCCTCAAGCAGTTTCACGATGTTCTTCCTCGCCTCGAAACGGTCCTGACCGACAAGTATCTCAGCCTTTTCGTTGAGACGTCCGCGGTCGTCGATGATGTCGAGAACCGGAAGGTTGTGGCGGAGTCCGATCTCATAGTCATGGACGTCGTGTGCAGGAGTCACCTTGAGGCAGCCTGTACCGAAATCCATTTCTACATAATCATCCTCAATGACAGGTATTTCCCTGTTGATCAAAGGGATGAGCACCTTCTTGCCGCGAAGCCAGTGATGGCGTTCATCATTTGGATTGACGCATATTGCCGCATCCGCCATGATGGTCTCCGGACGCGTGGTGGCAATGATGAGATATTTGTCAGTAGGATTGCCCTGACCGTCGGAAATATAGTAGCGGAGATGATAGAAATGACTCTTCGTGTCGCGGTGGATGACCTCGTCGTCGCTGACAGCCGTATGTCCCTCAGGATCCCAGTTGACCATGCGCACTCCCCTGTAGATCCAGCCCTTCTTATAGAAATACACGAATGTGTTGATCACGGCTTCGGAAAGTTCCGGCTCCATGGTGAAGCGGGTCCTGTCCCAGTCGCAGGAGGCACCGAGCTTGCGGAGCTGCTGCAGGATGATCCCGCCGTGCTCCTCTTTCCATTCCCAGGCATATTTGAGGAATTCCTCACGCGTGAGGTCATCCTTGCTGATGCCCATGCCCTTCAGTTTGGCGACGACCTTGTTCTCGGTCGCGATGGAAGCGTGGTCAGTGCCCGGCACCCAGCAGGCGTTCTTGCCGTCCATGCGTGCCTTTCTTATCAGCACGTCATTGAGGGTGTTGTTGAGCACGTGGCCCATGTGGAGAATACCGGTCACGTTAGGTGGCGGTATGACTATGGTGTAAGGTTCTCTCTCGTCAGGTTCGGAATGGAAGCATTTGTGTTCAAGCCACCAGGCATACCACTTGTCTTCCGTTTCCGCAGGATTGTACTTTGCTGCTAATTCCATCTTTATCAATCATTAATAGTTGTTTCTCTACCCGTATACGCACGCACGTGCGAGCATAATCGTGCAAATATAACAATAAAATGCTAAATTTGCAGTCCCGAAAAGCCGGGAAAGCGCATTTATGATATTCCTCAAAAAAGAAAAACTGAAAAACATCAAGGCAGTCGCCTTCGACATCGACGGAGTCATGACCGACGGAGGCATCCTCGCCCTGCCGGACGGAGACCTGCTCAGGGTGTTCAACGCCAAGGACTCGATGGCCATCAGGATGGCCGCGATGAATGGGCTGCACCTTGCGGTCATCACTGGAGCCAATTCCGAAAGTATCAGAAAGAGAATGCTTTATTGCGGAGTACCGGAAGAAGACATTTACCTTCATTCAAGAATCAAGATCGATGATTTCAACGACTTCTGCAGGAGACATTGTCTGAGGACGGAAGAAGTTGCCTACCTTGGAGACGACCTTCCGGACGTTCCGGTGCTGAAGGCCGCAGGACTTGGCGTGGCGCCGGAAGATGCCTGTCCGGAAGCTCTTGAGGCAGCCGACTACCTGTCCGACATTCCGGGTGGGAAAGGATGCTTCAGGGATATCGTCGAACGCATCCTCAAGGCACAGGACAAGTGGCATCTCGACGATGCCGAATACAAGAAACGTTTCTAAAATACAGGGACAATGGACCTTAAGGGAAAGAGAATAATATTGGCAAGCGGCTCCCCGAGAAGACGCGAGTTGCTCGCTGGATTGAACATTGATTTTGAGGTAGATACAAAGAATAACTTCGAGGAAAGATATAACCCTGACACACCCCACGGGGACATCCCGTCAATCCTGGCGGAAGGCAAGTCTTTCGGTTTCCACCGCACACTCGAAGACGACGAGATACTCATCACCTCCGACACCATCGTGCTGTGTCCGGACGAGGGTTCGCCGTTCGGATCCATTGTGATGGGCAAGCCGCATTCAAGGGATGAGGCCGTACAGATGCTCAGACTTCTCAGTGACAGGACACACCAGGTCATAACCGCTGTCACAGTCCGTACAACGACAGGGCACAAGACTCGCAAAGATGTGGCGGAGGTCCATTTCAAAGCCCTCACAGATGCCGAAATAGACTGGTACATAGACAATTGCAGACCTTTCGACAAAGCCGGCGGCTATGGCATTCAGGAATGGATCGGGTACATAGGAATCGACAGGATTGAAGGTTCCTTCTACACCATAATGGGCTTCCCTGTCCATCTGGTGTACGAAATGATAAGCGAAGTTCTTTAAACCAGGCCCTGCACTGCAGCACGGATTCTCTCCATCGCGTCAGCAACTGCCGAGCGCGGGCATCCGACATTAAGTCTCATGAAGCCGTCGCCCTCATGTCCGATCGGAGTTCCATCCGGCATGATGCTTCCGAAGATGGAGCCGTCATTCATATAGACTCCGGCACGATCCATCAGTTTCACAAGTTCGGCCTGAGGCAGTCCAAGAGAGCGGAAGTCCATCCATACAAGGAACGATGCCTGAGGTCTTGTGCAGCGCACGAGCGGTCTGCCGCCCTGTCCTTCCGGCATACGTTCTGTAAGAAAATCGCACACGAAATCGACATTGCCGCGCACATACTCAAGCATCTCACGACGCCACTGAGCACCCTTGCCGTATGCTGCCATTGTAGCTATAGTACTGAATAAATTAGGCATATCCAACTCTCCAGCATCCAAATAATTGAAGAACTTTTCACGAAGTATTGGATTAAGTACAATGGCGTAAGATGTTACCACTCCGGCAATATTGAATGTTTTTGACGGTGCCATGAAGGTGATTGAGTTGGATGCGGCCGCATCGGACACCGAGGCGTATGGGATATGTTTCGGCGACTCTTCTCCCTGACGTGACGGCAGCAGCATCTCGCAGTGGATCTCGTCTGAGATGACCAGGACTCCCCTTCGCGAGGTTATCTCGGCAAGGGTCTCGAGCGTCTCTCTGTCCCAGCAGATTCCGGCTGGATTGTGAGGATTGGAGAGGATCAGAAGTTTGGTATCCCCGTCGATGATTGATTCCAACTGGTCGAAATCCATCATGTACCCGCCGTCAGGCAGTTCCACCAATGGGTTGCAGATGACCTCGCAGCCTGACTTCTGAGGCACAAAACGGAACGGATGGTACACCGGAGGCTGGATGATGACCTTGTCACCGGGACGCAGGAAAGCATTGATCACCATGCCGATACCCTTGACGATGCCTGGTATGTACCGTATCTGGGAAGGCAATACGTTCCAGCCGTGAAGCGATCTCACCCAAGAGGCTATCACCCCGAAATAATCATCCGGCATAAGCGAATATCCAAGGACCGGGTTTTCCAACCTCTCTTTCAAAGCATCGACAATGAAGTCCGGCGTCCTGAAATCCATATCAGCCACCCACATCGGCAGCGCCCCGGCCGGCACGCAGCCGGCATCGAACTTGACACAGCCGGTCCCGTGCCGGTCAATTATTTCATCAAAATCGTACATATTCCAAGTTTTGCTTTGCAAAAATACACAAAATTCAAAAGATTTCCGTTAATTTTGCATAACATGGATTCGACCGAAATAAAAGGAAACGGCAAAAGGATAGCGCGCAACACCCTGCTTCTTTACGGCAGGATGCTGTTCCTGCTGGTCGTCGGGCTATACACGTCCAGGGTCGTACTGGCGGCACTCGGATTCGACGACAGCGGCATTTACAACGCAGTGGGCGGGGTCGTGGCTTCGTTCGCCGTCATTTCCGGGGCGCTGTCCGCAGCCATCAGCAGGTTCCTGACCTTCGAACTGGGCAGGCGCGACGGTCTTTCCGACTCCCCTTCCGGCACCACAGTCAAGGACGGATCCCTGTCGGATGTATTTTCCTCGTCGGTGATGATCATGGCTGTCATAGCTGCCGCAATCGTCATACTGGCAGAGGCATTCGGTCCCTGGTTCATCAAGGCAAGGATGACAATTCCGGACGGGAGGATGGACGCCGCAATGTGGGTGTTCCAGTTCTCGCTCGCCACATTCGTCATCAACCTCATCAGCGTGCCGTACAATGCGGCCATCATTGCACATGAGAAGATGAAGGCCTTTGCATATATCGGCATATTCGAGGGCCTTGGCAAACTGGGCGTGGCACTTCTGCTGCTGACTGCCAAGTCTGACAGGCTCATTTTCTACGCTGCCCTGATGTGCGTTGTGGCGATCTGTGTCAGACTGGCCTACAGCCTCTACTGCCGCCGTTTCGACGAATGCAGGGTACGCCCGCGCTTCGACTGGCCGCTCATGAAGAAGATGTTCTCGTTCGCCGGATGGAACTTTATCGGTGCATCTTCTGCCGTACTGCGCGACCAGGGAGGCAGCATCCTCATAAACATATTCTCGGGGCCGGCCGTCAATGCAGCCAGAGCCCTTGCAGTCCAGCTCAGCGGCGCCGTGCAGAGTTTCGTGACAAACTTCATGACAGCCACCAATCCCCAGATCACAAAGTCTTACGCTTCCGGGGAGCGCGACTACATGATGAAACTCATCTACAAGAGCGCCAGGTTCTCGTTCTTCCTGCTGCTTGTGATCGCGGTGCCGGTCATTTTCAACATCGATTTCGTGCTCGACCTGTGGCTGAAGGACGTTCCCGGACACACTGACACGTTCGTCATACTCGCCCTGCTTTATGCGATGAGCGAATCGGTCTCCACACCGCTGATCGTGGCAATGCTGGCCACCGGAGACATCAGGAAATACCAGATCATTGTCGGCGGCATCCAGCTGTTGAACATCCCTGCCGCATGGCTGCTGCTGCATTTCGGGTTCCCACCGGAAGTCGTGCCGGCTGTCGCGCTCGTGCTCTCGCAGTGCTGTCTTGCGGCAAGGCTTGTGCTCCTGCGCCGGATGATAGGTCTGGAAGCCGGCAGATTTATCAGGGACGTCTATCTCAGGACCATGCTGACGGCCGTCATTGCCGCAGCCGTGCCAGCCGCTCTGTTCTTCTCCAATGCAGGCAGTGACGGATGGATGTGGTTCATCATAAACGGTACTGTCTGTCTCGTATGGACCGCAGCCACTATATGGTTTGCCGGACTTACAAAGGGAGAGAAAACATTAATTGTCAACAAGTTGCAACATCGTGATACAGATTAAGGATCCTTCTTCATGCTGCGGCTGTTCCGCCTGCGCGACAGCATGTCCGAGCCGGGCCATCAGGATGGTCCCGGACGGGATGGGGTTCGAATACCCTGTCGTGGACACCGACATCTGCACAGGTTGCGGTGTGTGCGAAGAGGCCTGCGCATTCCGGGCCATGCGCGAACTCGGCGGGGGTGTTCCCGAGGCATTTGCATTCAGGCATAAAGACCCTGGCGAGGTGGCGGCCAGCCAGAGCGGCGCCGCATTCATCGGAATATCCGACACGGTCCTCGAAGACGGCGGCAGTGTCTTCGGTGCATGTCTCGGAGAGGATTTCAGTGTGTCCCACAGAGGCGCCTGCGACAAGGCAGGGCGCGATAAGATGAGAGGAAGCAAATATGTCCAGAGTTCGATGGACGGATGTTTTGACAAGGTCATCAAGGAACTTAGAGAAGGCCGCACAGTGCTGTTCAGCGGCACCCCATGTCAGTGTGCGGGACTGCGTCACATTGTGGGTCCGCTGGGCAGAAGGCTCGTCACGATGGACATTGTCTGCCACGGAGTCCCGGCTCCTGCCGTCTGGAAGGCATATCTCGAGACGAGAGCCTCCGACGAAGGATCGGAGGTAGTTGGCGCCAACTTCAGGGACAAGTCCAGGTACGGATGGAAAAATCACAGAGAATCAATCACTTTCGCAAACGGAAAAACCATTGACAGCAGGTCATATACAGACATTTTCTACAAGCATCTGGCACTGCGTCCTTCCTGCCATAAATGCCCGTTCAACAACCTTGACCGTCCGTCCGACATCACCATCGCCGACTTCTGGGGATGGCAGAACACCGACCCCGGGATGAACGCTGACGACAAAGGTTATTCGCTGGTACTGGTCAACACCCAGGAAGGCCGCAGGATCTGGGACAGGTGCCGTGAAAATGGCCATTGGAGACCGGTCGACCTGTCCACCTGCATGCAGCGTCCGCTCCGCGAGAATGCAGAAAGGAATCCCCTTTCTGACAAGTTCAGGGAAGACTTCACCAACAAGGGGCTCAGGTACTGCCTCCGCCGCTATGGGGACTGGAACCTGCGCAGCCAGGCCGGGTATGCCTACAAATGGATTCGCAGGAAATTGAGAAAAATATTATTGGGAAAAATATGAAAATCGGCATTCTGACATTTCATTACGCAAAGAATTACGGCGCTGTGCTGCAGTGCTGGGCACTCAAGTCGTACCTCGAGTCGCAAGGCCATGAGGTCAGCGTCATAGACTACAGGTCCAAGGCAATCAAGGCGGAGTACAGACTGTTCGACATCCGCAGATACATTGCCAGAGACCCCCTGCGCATGTTCCGGAAAAGCGTTAACGAGATAAAGACCCTGAAGGCCAGGAAAAGCAGGTATGAGTCCTTTGAGCAGTTCATCTGTTCTGAATTGAATCTCAAGCTGCCGGGCACCGAAAAATATGATCTGGTCATCATAGGCAGCGACCAGGTATGGAACACCGAACTGACCGAAGGTTTCGACCAGTACTACTGGGCCGGCAAGGACGCCATGAAGGATTTGCTCAATCCAGGCGGCAAGGTCATCAGCTATGCCGCCAGCGTTGGTGAAGGGCTTTTCACCCATGACAGGAATTCACTCCCGGACGCTCTGGAAAGATTTGACGGCATCAGTCTCCGCGAGAGCACCTATTCAAGGTCCATCGAGTCGCTCTACAGCCGTGGCAAGTCAGTCGAGGTGTGCTGCGACCCAACCCTCCTCATGGACGGGGAAGAATGGATCAGGCTCGGAGGCGAACCGAACAGCCGGAAAGGGTATGTATTTCTGTACCAGGTAGGTGACGCGACTCACCTGCAGGAATGCGCAAAGGACTGGGCAGACAGCCATGGACTGCCGCTCAAGCTGCTTTCCGCCAAGATGGAGAACGGCAGTGACAAAGACATCGAGGCATCATCGCCTCTCGATTTCATAAGACTGGCAGCCGGAGCAGACGCCATCATAACCAATTCGTTCCACGGAACGGTCTTCAGCCTGCTCCTTGAAAAGCAGTTCATTTCTGTAAGAAACGGGGATTCGAAGGACGCACGTCTGAAAAACATCTTGAAGGAGACCGGCCTGCTCGGCCATCTGGTCCGGCTTGAAGACGGCAGCAACACCGCCCTTGAAGTGCCGGAGGCCATTGACTGGGCTTCAGTCCGCGACAAAGTGGATGCACTGCGCAAGATTTCGGTTGAATATCTTGACAAATACACCCGGCGATGAGAATACTTTTCATATCGAACTCCACCGCGCCGACAGGGGCCCCCAAAGCCCTGCTCAGCCTTTTGTCAGGCCTTATCAGAGAAGGCCATGTGGCAGGCGTCGTCATGCCTGACAGCAAAGGTCCGATGTACAGTGCAATCCGGGAACTGGGAGCGGTCTGCTGGGCATCCATGCCTTACAGACTCACAATCTATCCCCAGTGCATAGATTCGCGCAAGCGCCGCAAAAGAATGCAGGAACTGAGGAAACTGCACATAGTCAGGAATTATGTCGGTGCCATAATGGATGAGTTCCATCCTGACATTGTCCACACCAACGTGGGCCCGCTGGACATCGCCTTCGACGAATGCCTCAAACGCGGGATACCGCATATCTGGCATCTCAGGGAATTCCAGGAAGGGATGAGATTCTACCCGTCAAGGAAGGCATTCATAAAGAAGATTTCATCCAAGGCAAATCATTGTGTATCAATATCAAACGCCGTTTCGAACCATTGGGGCGGCATAGGCAGGGTGATATATGACGGAGTCGCCGGCAACCCGGCAGGCGCGGACCAGACGGTCAGGAGACAGAGAGAGTTCCTTTTTGTCGGCAGGATCGAGAAACAGAAAGACCCGATGACAATGCTCCGGGCGTTTGGCAAGTTCAGGGACTGCCATCCGGACTGGACGCTGAACATTGTCGGCAAGGATACCGGATGGTACGCATTGCGCTGCAAGATATATTCAGCCCTCTGCCTGCCACGCGGGTCCGTGAAGTTTTCCGGAGTCTGCGACAATGTGCCGGAACTGATGGGCCGGAGCGCCGCGCTTGTCGTCCCGAGCCGGAATGAAGGATTCGGGCTGACGCTTGTAGAGGCCATGAATGCAGGATGTCCTGTCATTGCGCGCGACACCGCCGGGCTCAAGGAGCAGATGGACAACGGCAGGAAATGGACCGGCAGGGAGATCGCCTTCCGCTTCAACAATGCCGAAGACCTTGCCACAAGAATGGAGAACCTGGCCAAATCAAATGGCCTGGCCGCCATGTGCCAGGCAGCCCGCGAAGCCGCATCACACTATTCAGTCGAGAATTCTGTCAGGGAATTGACAGAGTACTATCAGGAAATTCTCAATGGACGCTGAGCATTCCGGAAGGAAATATATCGCGATTGACCTCAAGTCGTTCTACGCATCGGTAGAGTGCGTGGACAGGGGGCTCGACCCTCTGACGACCAATCTTGTCGTGGCCGATATTTCCAGAACAGAGAAGACAATTTGCCTGGCCGTCTCCCCTTCTTTAAAGAGTTATGGGATACCCGGAAGAGCAAGATTGTTTGAAGTAGTGCAGAAAGTGAAGGGCATCAATTCCCAGAGGCAGAAAAACGCTCCGGGAGGATGTTTTTCGGGCGGGTCATACGACAACACCGAGGTAAGTTCAGACTCTTCCCTGGCCCTCCAGTACATCACCGCACAGCCAAGGATGAGACGGTATATGGAGGTGAGCACAAAGGTGTATGGAGTATATCTGAAACACGTTGCGGCCGAAGACATACATGTATATTCATGCGACGAGGTATTCATTGACGCCACGGCCTATCTGGACTCATATAAATGCACCGCATGGGAACTCGCCATCAGGATGGTCAGGGATGTCCTGGCGGAGACCGGCATTACCGCGACGGCCGGAATCGGCACCAACCTGTACCTTGCCAAAATCGCGATGGACATCGAGGCCAAGCACAGTCCGGCCGACAAGGACGGGGTCAGGATAGCCGAACTCGACGAGATGTCATACCGCCGGAAATACTGGAACCACCGTCCACTGACCGACTTCTGGCGTATAGGGCACGGGCTTGCAGCAAGGCTGGAAGCCAACCACATGCATACGCTGGGCGACGTGGCCAGGTGCTCGATTGAATGTGAGGAATTCCTGTACAAACTGTTCGGAATCAATGCCGAACTGCTCATCGACCACGCATGGGGCTGGGAGCCATGCACAATAGCCCAGATAAAGTCATTCAGGCCGTCCACGAACAGTCTGAGCAGCGGCCAGGTGCTGACGGAGCCGTACACATTCGAGAAGGCAAGGCTTGTGGTGCGCGAGATGACGGACTCGCTGGTACTGGACCTGGTGTCGAAACGGCTTGTCACGGACCAGATGGTGCTGACCGTCGGATACGACATAGACAACCTTTCCGACAAGAAAAGGAGACTCGCCTATCAGGGCGCCGTAGTCAGTGATTATTACGGCCGCGAGGTCCCCAAACCGGCGCACGGGTCCATCAATCTCCCGAGGCAGACGTCTTCCACCGAGACCATCACCGAGGCTGTCATGCAACTGTTCGACAGGATTGTGGACAGCAGGCTGCTGGTCAGGAGGATGTATGTGGTAGCTAACCACACCGTGGACGAGGCTTCGATTGACGGGGTGCAGCTGGACCTGTTTGACGACAGGCCGGACGACGGCGGAAAGGAACGCCGCAGGCAGGAGGCAATCATCGCGATCAAGAACAGATTCGGCAAGAACGCCATTCTGAAAGGTATGAATTTTGACGAGGGTGCAACCGCCAGAGAAAGGAATGCCCAGGTCGGCGGACATAAAGAATAGAGCCTATGGAAGATACACACAAATACGATGATATCATAGAGTTGGAACATCCCACTTCAAGGACACATCCAAGAATGTCTGCAATCGACAGGGCAGCTCAGTTCGCACCTTTTGCTGCCCTGACCGGGTACCACGAAATGATCGCCGACACCACCGTCCGGCACAACGAAGAGCCGGCTCCTGACGATTTTTATGATGAATATTGAAAACTTTGATTAACTTCGCTATCACGAAAAAACATTACAGACTTATGGCAGAAGAACAGAAACAGCTCTCAATCGAGGTGAAGCCCGAAATAGCCAAGGGCACATATTCCAATCTGGCAATCATCACTCATTCCAACAGCGAATTCATCATTGACTTCGCCGCAATGCTTCCCGGACTCCAGAAGCCGGAAGTCAGCAACAGGATCATCATGACTCCGGAGCACGCAAAGAGGCTCTTCCTCGCCCTGCAGGACAACATCAGCAAGTACGAGAGCCAGAACGGCACCATCGCGCTGTCCGGCGGCCCTAAGGGCACCTTCCCTATGGGCGGGTTCGGAAACGGTGGTGCAAGGTCATAATGAAACTGTTCAGCAAAAAGAGCTTGAAAAAAAACTTCTGGAGGCATTGTATTCACACGACGAGTTTCCATACCCGTCCGTGATGACGGTGACAAGGACTTGGTCGCCCGGAAGCAGCACATCCTCCAGTTCGGAGATGGACTTGCCCATGGCATCGTGAAGGGCTGTGCATCCCGAAGGGCAGTAATATCAAATTGCAGATGTTTACGTTTTCTGTGTTCATTGCTGTGTTTGTTTTGGTTTATGGCCCAAATGTAGACCACCTCCCCGACATCACTAAATTTCTGAAAGACTTTCAATTTTCGGGTAGAATGATTATTTTTGCACGATATCATTTGAAATCTTAAATTTATCACAAATACTATGTCAGAAAAATCAAATCTCCAGATTGCACGCGCTGCTTACCAGCCGAAGCTCCCAAAGGCTCTCAAGGGCCAGGTAAAAGCTGTGGAAGGCGCTGCCACAGAATCAGTAGGCAACCAGGCCGAAATCAAAGCATTGTTCCCTAACACTTACGGAATGCCGACCGTCGAGTTTGCAGCAAAGAGATGCTGCGGCTGCAAGGCCAGCGCTCCCGCAGAGAAATTCAACGTGGGCATCATCCTTTCAGGCGGACAGGCCCCCGGCGGACACAATGTCATTTCCGGTCTTTTCGACGGTGTTAAGTCCCTCAATCCTGAGAACAAACTTTACGGTTTCCTCATGGGCCCCGGCGGACTCGTTGACCACAAATACATGGAGATCACTTCCGAGATCATGGATGAGTACCGCAACACAGGCGGATTCGACATCATCGGTTCCGGCCGCACCAAACTCGAAGAGGAAAGCCAGTTCGAGAGCGGCATCGAGATTCTCCGCGAACTCGGCATCAAGGCCCTCGTGATCATCGGTGGAGATGACTCCAACACCAATGCCTGCGTTCTCGCAGAGTATTATGCAGCAAAGAAATACGGTGTCCAGGTGATCGGCTGTCCAAAGACCATCGACGGTGACCTCAAGAATACCCAGATTGAGACATCATTCGGTTTCGACACTGCCTGCAAGACATATTCAGAGCTTATCGGCAACATCCAGCGCGACTGCAATTCTGCACGCAAGTACTGGCATTTCATCAAGCTCATGGGACGCAGCGCCTCCCACATCGCTCTCGAGTGCGCACTCCAGACCCAGCCTAACGTCTGCCTCGTTTCCGAGGAGGTAGAGGCAAAGGAGCAGAGTCTTGACGACATCGTTGCATACATCGCCGACATCGTTGCCGCACGTGCAGCAAAGGGCAACAACTTCGGCACAGTCCTCGTTCCTGAAGGACTTATCGAGTTTATCCCTGCCATCAAGAAACTCATTGCCGAACTCAACGACACTCTCGCAACAGAAGAGGCCAAGACAGTCGCCCGCGAAGACCAGATCGAATATGTGAAGGCACATCTCTGTCCTGAGAACCTTGCAGTTTTCAACAGTCTCCCTGCAGACGTGGCCAGCCAGCTTGCTCTCGACCGCGACCCTCACGGAAACGTCCAGGTGTCCCTCATCGAGACCGAGAAGCTTCTCTCCAAGATGGTTGCGAAGAAGCTCGCCGCAATGAAGGAAGAAGGCAAGTATGTAGGCAAGTTCTCCGCACAGCATCACTTCTTCGGATATGAAGGCCGCTGCGCTGCTCCTTCCAATTTCGACGCAGACTATTGCTACTCACTCGGTTACAACGCTTCACGCCTTATCGCAAGCGGCAAGACCGGATACATGTCTGTCATCAAGAACACCACAGCACCTGCTGAAAACTGGGTTCCTGGCGGAGTTCCTATCACGATGATGATGAACCTCGAGAAGAGAAACGGCAAGATGAAGCCAGTCATCCGCAAAGCCCTCGTCGAGCTCGACGGCGCTCCTTTCAAGTTCTTCGCTTCAAAGCGCGAGACCTGGGCAAAGGAGACCTGCTACGTTTACCCTGGTTCCATCCAGTATTGGGGACCGACAGAGGTATGCGACCAGCCTACCAAGACCCTCAAACTCGAGCACGAATAGTCTTTTTTAAGATTTCATCTTAACTTGCACCCGGTTCCTGTGGACCGGGTGTTTTTTGTGTCGATATTTTTGCTATTTTTGTAAGTTATTGCAAATTGGGCATAATGGATATCGAAACAATACAGGCCAGGGCCGAAGAAATACGCGCACAGTTGGTGGAGGCCAACAGGCATTATTATGTCGAGAACGCGCCGCTCATCAGCGACTATGAGTACGATATGCTGATGAACGATCTCATCGCCATCGAGAAAGAGCATCCGGAACTTGTCACTCCCGACTCCCCTACACAGAAGGTCGGCAGCGACCTCGACACGGCCCAGAAGGCCCGCCGGAGCAGCAAGGAATTCGCGCAGTATCCGCACAGATACCCGATGCTCAGTCTGGGCAACACATACAACATCGGAGAGATAGAGGAATTCGCGGACAGGGCCACGAAAGGCATAGGAAACGCATTCACATACAGCTGCGAACTCAAATTCGACGGCACGGCAATCTGCCTCACCTACAGGGGTGGCAGGCTGTTCAGGGCCCTCACGCGCGGTGACGGCACTGTCGGAGACGATGTAACAGAGAATGTAAAGCATATCAGCAACATCCCGCAACGCCTCAATGGCATCGGATGGCCGGAAGAGTTCGAGATTCGCGGTGAAATATATATGCCGTACGAAGCATTCGACCGGCTCAATGCCCAGAAAGAACGTGACGAGGAGGCACCGTTCGCCAATCCGCGCAACGCGGCATCAGGGTCCCTGAAACTCACTGACCCCGGGGAGGTTGCGAACCGCGGGCTGGAATGCACCCTTTACCACATGCTCGGCGAGGACCTGCAGTTCGCCACACACGACCAGGCCCTCAAGGCAGCGATGAAATGGGGGCTTCCTGTCTCCGACAAGAGGCGCATCTGCAGGAACATTCTTGAAATAGAAGAATATATCAAGTTCTGGGACACTGAAAGGAAATTCCTCCCGTTCGCGACGGACGGCATCGTCATCAAGGTCAACGAACTGCCATACCAGAAGAGTCTGGGATACACCGCCAAGGCTCCGAGATGGGCTGTTGCATACAAGTTCAAGGCCGAGCAGGCACTGTCACAGGTGCTGAGCATAGACTACCAGGTGGGCCGCACCGGCGCTGTGACCCCAGTCGCAAACCTTCAGCCGGTCCAGCTCTCCGGCACAGTCGTCAAGCGAGCATCGCTCCACAATTCGGACCAGATGGATATTCTGGACATCCGCGTCGGAGACTATGCATACGTGGAGAAAGGCGGAGAGATCATCCCCAAAATAACAGGCATCGAACTCTCCCAAAGGCCTTCCGGTGCTGTCAAGCCGGATTTCCCGAAGGTCTGCCCGGACTGCGGAGCAACACTCGTGCGCGACGAGGGAGAGGCCAAATGGTTCTGCCCGAACACAGACGGCTGCCCTACCCAGATAAAGGGCAAGCTGGTGCATTTCCTGAGCCGCAAGGCCATGAACGTGATTGCCGGAGACGCAACGATCGAGCAGCTGTACAACCGTGGGTTCGTGCGCACGCCGGCCGATTTCTACAGCCTTGACATGGACAGACTCCTCCATCTTGACGGATGGAAGGAAAAGTCAGCCCAGAGGTTCCTGACCAGCCTTGACGAATCAAGGGCCACCACCCCGTTCGAACACGTGCTCTTTGCACTCGGCATCAGGTACGTCGGCGAGACCACCGCAAAATCCATCGCACGCCATTTCGAGAATATTGACGCCATCGCCGCAGCAAGCCGCGAAGAATTGCTCCAGGTGCCGGACATCGGCGAAGTGATCGCCGACAGCCTTCTGGAATGGTTCTCGTCGGACAAACACCGTGAAGAGGTGGCGAGACTCCGCCAGGCGGGGCTCAAGTTCAAGGTCGAGAAAGCCGACGAACTTATCTCGCTCGTGCTCACATCGAAGACCATCGTCATCACCGGCAACTTCAGCATATCCCGAGACGACATGAAGAAACTCATCGAGCGCCACGGAGGCAAGAACGGCAGTTCGGTCAGCAGCAAGACCAGTTTCCTCCTGGCCGGAGATAAGCCGGGACCCGAAAAGATCAAGAAAGCCGAGAGCCTCGGCATCAGCATAATCAGCGAACAGAAATTCATGGACATGCTTCCGCAGGAAGATGAAGACGGGACCGTTTACGAAGCGCAGAAGCCTGACTACCCTGTCCAACTTACACTATTCTAAACCTTTATGAGTTATAAAAGACTATTGGCGAAATTCCGTCCGGCATTTACGGATGATCTCTGGAGGCTTGACCTGTCAGACCTCACGAGCGCCCGTGCAAAGTTTTTCCGTTTCATGAAACTTGTGCGCACAACCCTGGACAAATTCGCCGAAAACAGAATGGGATTCCAGTGTGTCGCGCTCAGTTATTTCGGAGCGATGGCCATTATCCCTCTCGTAGCATTCATATTCTCCGTCACGGGCGGTCTGGGACTGTCAGGTGCATTGGAGGAGTTCATGTACACCCGGTTCCCGAGCAATCCCGAGATGATCGAGTTCTTGCTCGACAAGGCCAACAATATCCTCGACACCGCCAAATCCGGCGGAGTGGGTGCCATCTCGGCTGTCTTGTTCGTCTGGACCATAATCTGGATGATGTTCCAGACAGAAAGGGTGTTCAACAACATCTGGGGAATACGCAAGATTCCGCGCAAGATGTACAAGCGCTTCTCCAGTTATTTCCTTCTCCTTCTGCTCATTCCGTTTGTGGTGCTCATCTTCTTCACCGGCATCGCATTGTATTCCAACGCATTCAGCCTCATCGGACTTGACATGAACATCAAGGAGTTCGCGTTCCTGAAGACACTCATCTCACTTGCCCTGTTCTATGCGCTGGCCACATTCACCATTTCGGCCATGTACAAATGGATCCCGGCGCCGAAAGTCAAATACAGATATGCATTGAGGAGCGCGCTGCTTTCCGGAGCGGTGTTCGTGATATTCCAATACCTCTACCTCGAAACCCAGATGTTCGTGGGCAGGCTGAACGGTGTGTACGGAGTACTCGCCGCCATCCCGCTCTTCCTTATCTGGATGAACATGAGCTGGCAGATAATCATGTACGGTGCACAGTTGTGCTACGCATACCATGACGTTGACGGGGACGGCATCCCTGATTTGTAGAACCTGTTTTGGAGCAATGAAGTCACAGGAATTCACACAGGAAGATCTGGAACTGATCAGTCGGGAATACGCGTCCCTCAAGGAGGTCGCGGCCAGGCGCTGTGCCAGCGAAGAAGAGCTGGGCATAGTCCAGAAGGCGTTCGACTTCGCTGACAATGCACACCGCGGGGTGCGCAGGCGTTCCGGAGAGCCATACATCATCCACCCTGTCGAGGTGGCCAGAATTGTCGTGTGCGATATCGGACTTGGCTATAAATCAATAGTCGCCGCCCTGCTTCACGACGTCGTCGAGGACACCGACTACACCATCGACGACATCCGCAACCTGTTCGGGGACAAGATAGCCACCCTGGTGGAAGGACTGACCAAGATAAAGAACGTCCTTGACAAGGAAGACCAGGCCAAGACACAGAGCATGCAGGCAGAGAACTTCAAGCGCATCCTGCTGACGCTCAACGACGACATACGCGTCGTGCTGATCAAGCTGGCGGACCGCCTGCACAATTGCCGGACCATCGAGTATATGCCCGAATACAAGAGGGAGAAGATACTCAGCGAGACAATGTTCATCTTCATCCCTCTGGCCCACAGGCTCGGTCTGTATGACATAAAGTCCGAGATGGAAGACATCTGGCTCAAGTACAAGGAGCCAAAGGCATACGAAGAGATCGCCGGTCTCGTCACCGCGAAGGTAGAGGACAAGATGAAGGAGATTGACGAATTCATCGAGCCCATCAAGAACATCCTGGACCAGATCGGATTCAGTTATATCATCAACAAGCGCATCAAGACCCCATATTCCATCTGGCACAAGATGCAGGTCAAGGGGGTCACATTCGAGGAGATATACGACATCTGCGCCATCAGGATCATATTCGATCCGGACAAGTCTAACGTGCTCAAGGGTGAGGATGATTATTCCGGAAGTTCAGTCGACAAGGAGAAGGCCCAGTGCTTCCTCATCTATTCGCTCATCACGAGCATCTACATGGAGAAGATCGACCGCAAGAGGGACTGGGTGAAAAATCCGAAAAGCAACGGCTACGAGGCCCTGCACTGCACTCTGATGGGTTCCAGGGGCACCTGGATGGAGGTCCAGATACGCAGCAGGAGGATGAACGACATAGCCGAGAAAGGTATCGCCGCCCACTGGTCCTACAAGAAGAACGGATTCTCCGACGGAGGCAGCGAGAGCGAGATGGAACTCTGGATCAACAAGGTGAAGAACATTCTCTCCGACCCGGACGTATCCAGCCTGGACCTGCTCGACATCATCCACAACGACCTCACAACCACAGAGATATTCGTGTTCACGCCGAAGGGAGAGCAGAAACGCATCCAGAAAGGCGCCACCGCCCTCGACTTTGCCTATCTGATCCACAGTCACATCGGCAACACAGCTATGGCGGCCAAGGTGAACGGCAGGCTCAAGGACCTGTCCTATGTAATCCAGACCGGCGACCAGATAGAGATCATCACGGCTGAAGACCAGAAACCTAAGCGCGAATGGCTCGGCTTCCTCAAGACCCACAAGGCACGCTCCATCGTGAACGATTATTTCAAGGAAGTGGCGGCTGCCGAAGGAGACACAATCGAGGAAGAATTCCGTCACAAGCCATCGCAGAAGCAGAAATCCACATGGAACCTGCTCCGCCTGCTCAACAAGGCCGGAAACGCAAAGCAGGACTACGTCATCCGCACGGATGGCGGCGTCTCGCCCGACGGCAACAGATATGTGTTCGCAAGCTGCTGCAGCCCTATCCCGGGCGACCAGATATTCGGATTCAAGGAGGCTGACGGCACGATAACTGTACACAAGAAGACCTGCCCGACAGCCAACAGCCTGGCATCCAAATACGGCGAGAGCATAATCATCCCGAAATGGGAGAATGCCGGCGCTCAGGAAAGTGCTCTGGTACGCATTTCGCTCAAAGGCATTGACCGCATCGGAGTGCTCAGCGAGATCTCGCGCATCATCTCCCTTGTGATGAACCTCAATATCAGGGAATTCACCCTCAAGGCATCGGACGATATCTTTGAGGGCTATATGATACTGTCCGTGAAGGACACGGCCGAACTTGACAGACTCATAGGCAGGCTCAAACGCATTGACGGACTGAACGAAGTGGTCCGCAAAGACTTGTAGAAGATATGAAAAAGACATTATATAACTTATTGCCGATCATTCCGATAAGCATCGTGCTTGGTGTCATGATATTCTCGCACGGGTGCGCCAACACAACGACCCCTCCGAGCGGTGGTCCGAAGGATACCATACCGCCAGTGGTCAAGAAGACGTACCCCGAATCCGGAGCCGTCAACGTGCCGACGCACAACACCCAGCTCACATTCACATTTGACGAGTATGTAGTGGTGAAGGACCCGAAGAGCATCTTCCTGTCCCCTCCTCAGCAGAAACCGCCGAAATACAAGATCAAGGGCAAGAGCGTGGTCATCTCATTCGAGGAGGACCTCGACTCCAACAAGACCTATGTGCTGGACATCACCAACGCGATCGGCGACAACAACGAGGGCAACATCTATCCGGGATACTCGCTCGTGTTCTCGACCGGCGACCATATCGACTCCATGATGGTGACAGGCACCGTGCAGGACTGCAACAATCTCAAACCGATAAAGGGTGCCACCGTGCTGCTCTACAAGGACCACGCCGACTCGGCAGTGTTCCTGCACCGTCCGGATGCGGCCATCAAGACTGACGACTGGGGCTTCTTCTGCATCAGGAACATTCAGGACACCCTGTACAGGATGTATGCAATCGTGGAAGAGACGGCCAACAACATCTACGACCCCGACAATGACAGAATCGCGTTCGCCGACTCGATTGTCCGCCCGGTCACAGTTGTCAATGACAGCCTTCCGGAAGTGCAGAAATATGACATGAAAGACACCCTGTCCTGCCTTGCCCGCCACTCGGAATATGAATTGAACGTGTTCCGCGAGAAACCGTCCAAACAGATGATAGTCAACAAGGAAAGGGTCGGTGAAAGGACGGCGTACATCACTTTCATGGCACCGTACGCACAAGTTGACTCTGTATGGATCAAGGGCGTCAAGCACGAAAAGCTCATCACCCAGTTCAACATCCAGCGGGACAGCATGGAAATATGGGTCAACGACCCTCGCCGCCAGCCGGACACACTCTACCTGAACGTCCTATATCAGAAGACCGACACCACGGGCACTCTCAAGCGCACAAAGGAAGAAATCAAACTTGCCAAGCCGGCATCTGCCAAGAACGCTGCCCAGAAATCCAGCAAGAAAGACATCAAGAAGGAAGACACCACCTGCGTTGTCACCATCGACGCCAAGCCGGAGACCGTGGAGCAGTACGGATTCCAGTTCGAGTTCAAATACCCTATCGTCGAGGACGGATTCGGTGACCTCACCTTCCACTACAAGAACCCTCGCCAGCAGGACATCATGGGCAAGTACACGGTCGAGAAGGACTCCCTCAACCTGAGGAAATTCATAGTCAGGCCACAGGAGACCCTCATGCCGGGATATGAATATTTCCTGAAGGTGCCACACAGAAAGTTCAAGGATATCAACGGATTCTACAATGACAGTACAGAGGTCAAGGTCACCCTTCCGAATGATGACAAACTGAGTGCGATGACCCTTGTACTGACCGGTGTGGACAACAAGTACATCGTGGACCTGCTCAACGAGAAACGTGACAAGGTCATAAGAAGTTTCGTGATTGACAAGGACTGTTCACTCCTTTTCCCATACATCAAGGCGGGCAAATACAGTATCCGCATCACCGAGGACATCAACCGCAACGGAATAGTGGACACCGGAAATCTTCTGGAGCACCGCCAGCCTGAAAAGGTGCGCTTCTACAAACTCGACAACGACGAAACGCTCATCGACATACCGGAAATGATGGAGCTCGAACAGAATATCAACCTGTCGGAAATGTTCAAATGACAATGAAGAAAATACTGACATATACATTGCTGCTTCTTGCCGTTCTGCCTCTGTCCGCACAGAAGAAGAGCAGCAGGGAGGACAATCTCCGCCTGCCCGACGGTCTGGAAATCACGGACGAGTATCTCGACACCGTGACCCTCTCCAAGAACAGGTGGATCAACGACTATTCGATGATAGGCGTGCAGGGCGGTGCCGGTGTGGGTCTGGTGCTCTGGAACCCGAACTACAAGCAGGCCCCAAAATTCACTCCATACAATGTGGGAGTGCTTTATACCCGTTACGGGAAGATGTTCGGTTACATGCCATATTTCGGTTTCCAGGCCGGATTGTTCTATGGCACGGAAGGTTACAAGTTCAAGGAAGACAAGGAGACCGGTTTCACCAAGACAATGAACGGCGCCAATGAGGTGCTGATGACGATGGTCGAGATGCCGGTCATGGCCCACTGTCACGTTGATTTCTGGAAGATGAAGATGATGCTGAACATAGGCTATTTCATCGGATACAGGCTCTCCATCGAAAGAACAGGCCCGAACATGGAAAATCCAATCTACGCACCGTACGCACACGATTTCGTCACCGTGCCTGACTTTGAGCACCAGATGCCGAAGGAGTACCGTTTCGATTACGGCATCAAGGCCGGACTGGGGTTCGGATTCGTCTTCGACCCGATCGAAGTGCACCTCATGGTCAATTACAAGCAGTCCCTGCAGAGCCTCGCCCATCCGGATTACAGAGGCGAGGGCTTCTACTACCAGTTCGGATATCCGATGAATTTCGTCGTGTCGGCAGGTGTCCATTACCAGATCACCAGACGCACAGGCAAGACCAACAAAGTCCTCAAGGCGGAAGCCAGGGAGGCAGTTTACAATCCACAGCCAGAAAAGAATGAAAACTAGAGAGATACTTATCGGAGGCAGAGTCGCCCTTGGAGGAGACAACCCAATCGTCGTGCAGACCATGTGCAACACCCACACCTGTGACGTTGAAGCGTCCGTGGACCAGTGCCGCCGCCTTGCAGCGGCCGGTGCCGAACTTATCAGGCTTACAGTACCCGGCCTCAAGGAGGTCGACGACCTGGCCGAGATACGCCGCAGACTGCATTCTGAGGGCATTTTCACTCCCCTTGTGGCTGATGTGCATTTCTCGTCGGAGATAGCCATCGCGGCGGCGGCAGTGGTCGAGAAAGTCCGCATCAATCCGGGCAATTTCCACAAGGACCACGAAAAGGCGCGCGAACAGTTTGCCAGACTCGTCGATGTATGCCGCCGGCACGCCACCGTACTGAGGATAGGCCTCAACCACGGTTCGCTCGGAGAGCGCATCACCAATCTGTACGGCAACACTCCCCTGGGCATGAAGGAAGCCGCAATGGAATGGCTGCGCATGTGCGTGGAGAACAAATTCTACGATGTCGTGGTGTCCCTCAAGGCCAGCAACACACTTGTCATGGTGGAGGCGTACCGTCTTTTAGCCAAGGCGATGGAAGAGGAAGGAATGGACTTCCCTCTCCACGTAGGTGTCACGGAGGCAGGAAACGGAGATGCCGGACGCATCAAGTCTGCTGTTGCCATCGCCACCCTGCTGCGCGACGGAATAGGCAATACCATCAGGGTCTCGCTCACCGAGGACCCTCAGGCCGAACTGCCTGTAGCCGCATACCTGGCCGGCCGTGAATGCACGGTTTCCGATCACGAGAAATACATCCTCGACGCAGCTGTGAAATACGGCCCAGGCCTGATAAACGGCGAAATTTCAAGCATTGACATCGAAGACGAATATCTTGCCGACGAGATCCTTCAGGCCTGCAGGAAGCGCTTCTACAGGCCGGAATACGTTGCCTGTCCGGGCTGCGGCAGGACAATGTACGACCTCCAGGCCACATTCGAGGAGGTCAAGAGGCGCACCGCCCATCTCAAGGGAATGGTGATTGCCGTGATGGGCTGCATCGTGAACGGTCCGGGCGAGATGGCCGACGCTGACTGGGGATATGTAGGAGAAGGCAACCACAAGGTCACCATATATAAAGGAAAGACCCCGGTATTGAGACACATTCCGGACACGGAAGCGATCGACAAGCTTCTGGAGCTGATAAATAATTGCTAAAAGTCCAAATGCGATTTGGACTTTCAGCGAATTTTAATTAATTTTGTAACCCGTAATTTTATGAAAAATGAAATACGGGTTCGATAACGAGAAATATCTCAAAATCCAGTCAGAACACATCAAGGAGCGCATTGCTCAGTTCGGTGACAAACTCTACATGGAGTTTGGCGGCAAGCTTTTCGACGACAATCACGCCAGCCGCGTGCTTCCGGGCTTCCAGCCTGACAGCAAACTCAAAATGCTTGAGCAGCTGAGCGACTGCGCGGAAATCATCATCGTCATCAGTGCCGTCGATATCGAGAAGAACAAGGTCAGGGCCGACCTCGGCATCACATACGACATGGACGTTCTCAGACTTCGCGACGAGTTCATGAAGAGAGGTTTCCTCGTCAGTTCCGTCGTCATCACGCACGTGAACGGACAGGCCAGCGCAGTTGCCTACCGCAACCGCCTGAAGAGGATGGGCATCAAGGCTTATTTCCATCACACCATCGAGGGATACCCGAACAACGTGGCCCTCATCGACTCAGACGAAGGATTCGGCAAGAACGATTATGTCGAGACCACCCGTCCGCTGGTCATCGTCACGGCGCCGGGGCCCGGCAGCGGCAAGATGGCTGTCTGCCTGAGCCAGCTCTACCAGGAGAACAAGCGCGGCATCAAGGCCGGATACGCCAAGTTCGAGACATTCCCTATCTTCGACCTGCCGCTCAAGCATCCTGTCCACCTGGCATACGAGGCCGCCACGGCCGACCTCAACGACGTCAATATGATCGACCCGTTCCACCTCGAGGCATACGGCAAGATGGCTGTCAACTACAACCGAGACATCGAGATATTCCCTGTCCTGAACGCTCTGTTCGAGGGTATCTACGGAGAAAATCCGTACAAGTCCCCTACCGACATGGGCGTCAACATGATAGGTTCCTGCATCAGCGACGACGATGTGTGCTGCAAGGCCGCAAAGGATGAGATCATACGCCGCTACTACACCGCCCTGGACAATTTCGCAGAAGGACTCTGCAGCGAGAGCGAGGTCAGCAAGATTGCGCTTCTGATGAGGCAGGCAAAAATCAACACAGATGACAGAAGGACGACAGTCGCCGCAAAGGAAAGGAAGGAAAAGTCCGGCAAGCCGTCCGCCGCGATCGAACTCGAAGACGGCACCATCATCACAGCCGAGACCAGTTCGCTGCTCGGACCGAGTGCAGCCCTGATCCTCAACGCCACAAAGCATCTTGCCGGCATAGACCATAAGGTCAAGCTCATCCCGCAGAACATGATCGAGCCTATCCAGAAGACCAAGGTTTCATATCTGCACGGCCATAATCCGCGCCTGCACACAGACGAGGTGCTTGTCGCAATCTCGATGCTCAGTCTCTGGGACGAGAACTGCCGCAAGGCCCTGGACTGCCTTCCGCAACTCTCCGGCTGTCAGGTCCACTCCACTGTCATGCTCAGCGAGGTTGACCGGAAAATCTTCAAGAAACTCAACGTCGGGCTCACCTGTGACCCTGCAAAGAAATAACACAACCCACATAATTAATCATTTATGAAAAAACTCGTTTTATTCCTCTCTGCAATTGCACTTCTTGCAGGTTGCGCAGAGAACAGTCCTATCCTCACAATCGAGGGTGGACAGATCCAGGGTGTCAAGGCTGACATCAATGGAGTATATGTATATCGCGGCATCCCGTATGCTGCCGCACCTATCGGAGAACTCCGCTGGAAAGAGCCACAGCCGGTAGTTCCTTGGGAAGGCGTGAAGGTCTGCGACCAGTTCGGCCATCCGGGCTATCAGTCAGTCCACTATCCTGGCGGCTACACAACAGAGTGGGGTTACGGTGACGAGGCTCCTTACAGCGAGGACTGCCTCTACCTCAACGTATGGACCAAGGCCCCCGGCAAGGTTGACGCCAAACTTCCTGTCGCTCTCTGGATCCATGGCGGCGGATATCGCGAAGGCTGGGGTTCAGAGCCTGAGTTCGACGGACAGGAGTGGGCAGACAAGGACGTTGTCCTCGTTTCCATCAACTACCGTCTCGGTGTATTCGGCTTCCTCACTCATCCGGAACTTGATGCAGAAAGCCCTCACGGCGTGTCCGGAAACTATGGTATCCTCGACCAGATCGAGTCCCTCAAGTGGATCAAGAAGAACATCGCCCAGTTCGGCGGCGACCCTGACAACGTGATGGTATTCGGCCAGAGCGCTGGCGGCGGAAGCGTCAGAACACTCTGCGAGTCCCCTCTCACAGTCGGTCTCTTCAACAAGGCTGTCATCATGAGCGCCGGCGGTCTCAACCCTGTCAGCGGAGCTCCTGCAAACGGCCGTTCTTCCATCACTCTCGAATCAGCCGAGCAGCAGACCAAGGCTGTCCTCGACTGGGCAGGCCTGACTGACCTCAAGAAGATGCGCGCAGCATCCACCGAGACTCTCTATGCACTCAGCACAATCAAGAACATGGTGGACAACCCTGACCCTCAGGGACCTGCAATGTTCCGCATGTTTGGCGCCGGCATCACCGGAATGCCTGTTGTCGATGGTTATGTCAGCCTCAGAAGCTTTGACGAGGCCGCCATCAACGACAACCTCCCACACATCAAATACATGATGGGCTATACTCAGGACGACATGGGTGACATGCGTGAGGGCATCGGTGCATTCTGTATCAACCGCGAAGAGCTCGGTGACGTTGCATACGCATACCAGTTCGCACGTCCTCTTCCAGATGACGGAAGCCAGGAGAACGTACTCCAGGGTGCATTCCACTCTTCAGACCTCTGGTTTGTGTTCAAGTCCCTCAAGCACTGCTGGAGACCTTGGACCAAGGGTGACTGGGACCTTTCCGAGAAGATGCTCACCGCATGGAGCAACTTCGCAAAGACAGGCGAGCCGGGCGAAGGCTGGGCACCTTACACAAAGGAGAATCCTGAATTCATGGTGTTCAAGCTTGACGAGAACGATGCAGAGGCTTCCGCAATGGGCGAGCCTGTCAAGTCAGAGCGTCCTATGTTCTTCCCTGGAATGACTTCTCCAACCCCAAAGGCTGAGAAATAAAAATACAAGCAATGACATAAAATACCGTTTGGCCGAAGTCAAACGGTATTTTTTTGCTATCTTTATGCTCGACTAATAACCAAGAACATGAGAAAAAAAATTATCGGACTTGCACTGCTCTGCCTTTTCACGGCAGCCCATGGGCAGAACAAGCCATTCATGGACGACATTTATTATTATATCGAGAACACGGAGATGTTCGGTCTGGGCCAGGAAGAAGGCCGGGCATATTACATCCCGGCAAGCAGTGTCAGCCTTAACGGGCAGTGGAAATTCTTCTATGCCGAAAATCCGGAAGGCATACCGTCGGACTTTTTCAAGCCGTCATTCAATGACAGGAAATGGTCCGGCATCGATGTCCCGTCCAACTGGGAGATGCAGGGTTTCGGGCAGGCAGTGTTCAGGAACACCGTCACCCCGTTCCATCCGGACCCGCCGCACGTTCCGCACGAACTGAACCCGACAGGGGCGTACCGCACTGAATTCACCGTTCCGTCTTCGTGGAAGGGCCAGGAGGTGTTCCTGCGCTTCGAGAAGGTGGCGTCGGCAAGTTTCGTGTGGGTGAACGGCCGGCAGGTCGGCTACAACGAGGGCGGTCAGGAACCGGCGGAATACGACATTACCGGTTATATCAAGCCCGGCAGGAACAGCCTCGCCGTGCTGGTATTGAAATATTCCGACGGGTGCTACCTCGAATGTCAGGACTACTGGCGTCTGGCGGGCATTTTCGATGACGTGACATTGTACTCTACTCCGCAGGTTCGCATGCGCGACTGGCAGGTCATCACCGACTTTGACGAGACCTTCAAGGACTCGGACCTGAGCGTAAATGTGTACATATGTTCCTACGGGATGCAGGGCGACTACAAAGTGAGAGCCATGGTCACGCGTGAAGGAAGCGTCGTGACCGAAATGGACGGCGGTGTCCAGATCCAATCCGGTGAAGAGAAGGCTGTGGAACTTCACGCCAGGGTGGCCTCCCCTCTCAAATGGACGGCCGAGACCCCGGACCTGTACGACCTCACGATGGAACTTTCCGATGCCTCAGGCCGCGTGGTCGAGAGCATCACACGCAAGATCGGGTTCAAGAAGACCGAGATCAGGGACGGCGTCTTCTACCTGAACGGCCAGAAGGTCAAACTCAACGGGATATGCTCCCACATGCAGCATCCTGACCTTGGCCACGAGATGGACGAGGCTACGATACGCAAGGACATGGAGATACTCAAACAGTTCAATTTCAACACTGTACGCACGTCACACTACCCTCCTGTCAACCGCTATCTCGAACTGGCCGACGAATACGGAATCTACATTGTGGACGAGACAGGAGACGAGGCGCACGCGACCGAGTATCTCAGCAACCTCCCGGAATGGGCGCCGATGTACAGGGAAAGAGCCCGCCAGATGGTACTGCGTGACCGCAACCATGCCTGTGTCCTTTTCTGGAGCGCCGGCAACGAGAGCGGTGACGGCCCTAATCTGGGAGAAGTCATCGACGAAGGCAAGAAATACGACCCTACCAGATACTGGATGTACGGAGGCAACGACCCGAAACAGCCTTACGAGGAAATCGTCGGGCCGAGATATCCGACTCCGCTTGCCCATGAACTGGAATATGGTCTCAACAAGAGCGACCTGCGTCCGTCGTTCATGGATGAATATGTGTCCGTGGCAGGCAACGGAGGATGCGCATTCGACGATTTCTGGCGTGAGATTTATCTGCACGACACACATCTCGGAGGCGCAATCTGGGACTTTGTGAGTCCGGGTCTCAGGGAGCCGGTCCGTCTCCTCGAAGACAAGTCCGGCAACGGCGTCCAGGCATCGATATTCGGCAAAGCAAGACTCGTCAAAGGCCATGACGGACTCGCACTGGACCTGAACAAACTGGACCAGTGGGTGCAGATTTACAGGGATGACGCACTGGAAATTTCTGGCGATGGACTCACCATATCGATGGACGTATATCCACGCGCAAACCTTGGAGAGGACAATTATCTCCTCACTAAGGGCAGCCGCCAGTACGGCCTTGTACACCGTGCTTCGGGAGAGTTGGAGTTCTACCTCGACAACGGGGATGTGCGTTCCCTCAAGGTGCCGGTCCCTGCCGGATGGCTGGACAAATGGCACAGTGTGAGTGCGGTATATGACGGGAACTGTATGGAACTCTACATAGACGGTTCGCTTGCAGGGTCGCTGCAGACAAGCGGAAAAATACGCAACCTGCCCCTTGCCGTGTGCATAGGCAGGGACGAGCAGAAGCATGGTCAGGAGACCAGGGAAACGATCTGCGACGCGATGATTGACAATGTGGCCGTATATGCAGAGGCTGTCCGCCCGGGCCAAAGCGGCGGAGCGGCCATGCTGCTCGACTTCGAGACAGAGACAGACGGAGGCGAATTCTTCTCATACGGGCTCGGTGCCCGCACATACGGGTGCATCTGGCCGGACAGGACCGTCCAGCCGGAAATGTACCACATGAAAAAGGCCGCACAGCCGCTTGATTTCGCGCTTCTGGACAGCCGTGACGGCACCATAGAGGTGTGGAACCGCAGCCGTTTCCTTGACGCATCCGTTTACCGTACAGTCTGGACACTCACTGCCGACGCCGACGTCGTGGCAAGCGGCGAACTCGACCTGGACCTTGCGCCATGCGCCAGCGGCATATTCAAAGTTCCGTATACCAGACCGTCATCAGTTCCCGGCAAGGAATACCGCCTGACCATTAGTTCGACCCTCCGGAAAGATGAAATCTGGGCACAGGCAGGCCATGAAGTCGCATGGGATCAGTTCGAACTGCCACAGTGGCACGTCGCCGCGGCACCGCAGGCCAAGCCATCCGGCAAGGTGACTCTCACCCGTGAAGCGGCGCAGTGCATCGTGTCCGGAGACGGGTTCTCCTATTCGTTCGACACTGAGAGCGGAGCCCTATTCTCGATGATTGTAAATGGCAGCGAGCTCCTCAAGGAACCTTTGAAACTCAACTTCTGGCGCGCTCCTGTGGCCAATGAACTGGACGGATGGGATGGACATTCCACGATGTTCGGCATGTACAGAGACAAGCGCGGTTACGGCGTGGCTGGCACGGACCAGACCATTGCAAGCATGTATTACGTGGCCCACCTGAACAATCCGGTCCACGTCCCAACCTCGATGGAGGTGCGTGAAGGCGAAGGCAGCGCATACATTGATGTGCGCGAACTCTATGTGTTCGGCGGAATGACCGACCCGGACCCTGACGATCCGGACAAATATCTCCAGTCACGCGGACTCGGCGGCTTCGAGAGCATCTGGCGCTACCGCATCGACGCTGACGGCACAATCACAGCCCGTCACTTCCTCAACCCGCAGGGCAGTATGCCGGACTGGCTGCCACGCATCGGAGTCACTCTGTCCCTTGACGGTGCATACGGCAATGTGCATTGGTATGGACGGGGCCCGCAGAGTTCGTATCCGGACAGAAGGAGCGGCTACCGCGTGGGCATATATGACTCAACCGTCGAGGATATGTACGAGCCTTACCTTATCCCGCAGGACTACGGTCTGAGGATGGACAGCCGCTGGGTGGAATTCACCGACGGGGCCGGCAAGGGGCTGCGTTTCAGCATGGACGAGCATTTCGCATTCAACGCCTACCCGTTCACGACCGACAACCTGACCAAGGCTGACTATACCTTCCAGCTCCGCAGGCCGGGCATCGTGACAGTCAACCTGGATTATGAGACATCCGGTGTCGGAGACACGTCCACAGGCATCTACCGAGCCTACAGGGCCACAGCCGATGAAACATATGACCGGATAATAACCATCAAGCCAGTAAGATAAATTAAAATCAAACCTCTATGAACACATTCCAGATTATCATGGTCTCATTAATCCTGGCAGCATGGATTTTTCTTGTCTGGACGATGAGAAAAGAGAAGGCCAGAGATTACGCCAAGAGAATAGACGAACTGGCAAAGACATCGGACTTCGCCTCAATGAAAAGGATTCTTATCAAATTGATTGCAGGATATGGCGTGATAACATTGTGCCTGCTGAGCCTGGCAGTCAAGAATCTGGTCATACACGAAATCACGATGTTCCTGATTGAACTCATGTTGGCCTTATTGCTTGGTGGTGTCCGGATATTCATATATTCCAAAACACTCAAATGGGTGTTGGTAGGCTATGCAGAATTCAGTTTCACTTTTACAGAGCAAGATGAGGCTGACCTTTGGAACAATGACGATGACGGGAATTTCATTGCAGAACTCTCTCAGTATCTTCACAAGAAAAGCTGGTTCGGCAAAAAAATGGATCCACTTACTGAAGAAGAAAAAATTGTCTATATCGTCAGCACCCTCGAGGGAGAAGTAGAAAATGGCGGTTTCAGCCAATTTTTCCAAAACACTCAAAATGCTTTCTATGACGATATCGTTAGCGCATGCCTGACAGTCGGGGCAGTAAAGACTTCCCACATCTGTGAACACGCTGTAGAAATCGCCAGGCTCAATTTGTCCGAAGACGAAATAGACGAAAAACTGGACAAGGAGTGCGACAATGCATTCTTCTCTTCTGAAGAAGATCTCAATGCCTTATGCGCCGCTTACGCACGTGCGAACAGGGATAAGATTCTGGTCAGGAAAAAATAAAAACAGCCCCCGGGGGCTGTTTTTATTAGAATTTGACCGCTATACCGGTCGGTGTGGGTTCCAGCCGCTTGGTTTTCTTTCCCTTGCAGTACAGGACCGCTCCGGCGATATAGCATGGCACGGATGCGCCCATCATTGCAACGCTGCCTATCGGCACAGCCCATCTCACGAAGTCCGAATTGACATCTATGAGTGTATAGGACACCGGGAACAGGGCAGCTCCGGCAGCAGTCAGAGCTCCTGCGGAAATCAAGAGATTGCGCCCTGTAGCGATCTGGTATTCAGGCGTCTGAGATTTCCTGGCGGCTATTTCAGGAAGCGGCGCAGGACCGTGACTCACCCTATACATCGCTGTTGTATCGACGGGTACGGCAATCTGGGCATTGGACTGAAAGAAGGCCAGAACCAATGCAATGACAAAGAGTATCCTTTTCATATTCTGCATATCTACCAGTTGATCCACTTGTCAGCATCGACCGCTTCGAACATCGGGGCCTTGCGGATGTCGGTGTCAGCCTCCTTGTCCAGAAGGAAGCGGTCCACGAACGCCTCCACATCAGGCCACTGCTCCTCCGGAAGCATGCAGTGCATGTGCCCGTCCTGGAAAGACCAGCCCATACGGTCGGCTATGCCGAAGAAGTCCCAGACCTTCCTTGCCGCATAACAGGAGACATAACCTGCCTCGTCTGCGAGCCACGGATAGTCAGGATTGCCAAGGACAAGCAGGGCGCGCGGAGCGACCAGCGCACAGAGTTCGTGATGGTCGACCGGAAGTTTGGCGACATTCTCTTCCGAGAACTGGCGCATCTCCTCCTTGAACCACGAGTAATTGGTGCGGCCGACGGTCTCGACCTCGCCGAGAGTCTCGGACACTCTCCAGACGGCTGCACCGCCGCCACCGGGCTCCTGGGCTATCGTAAGGGCGATTCTCTCATCGAATGCGCCACTGAAAAGAGCCATCTTGCCTGCGAACGAACATCCGGAAATGGCGATGTGCTTCATATCGACACGTGACTGCTCGCCAAGGATCTCGAGGGCGTCGATGACACGGCTCACACCCCACGGCCATGCAGCGTAGGCACCGAAATCGACATATTCCGGATACAGCGAATTGATCGGCTGGACTCCCCTTTTCTGGGTATGTTCCATCACCTCCTGGTATGGGTATCCGATCATGGCGATATTCCTTTCCTTGAAAATGTCAGCAGGGAGGCTGCCTGCGCCGGGACCGAAACCGATGCCGATGATTGCAGGGAACGGACCGTCGCCATCAGGGAAAATGGCCGGGCAATGAATATTCAAAGTGGTGTCATTCACAGTCACGGAAACAATCAGTGTGTCCGTCGCAACCGGCATTGAAAAGCCTGCCGGCATCATAGGGCCATTGAACACGGCCAGCTCCGGATGGTCGTTATGGGCCAGCCTTGCAGTCACGCATGACTTGTCGGTGACAGGCTTGGTGCCCACTTCATAATGCTGGATCTGGGACATTATCTCGTTGCGGCGCTTTTCCCACTGGGAGAAACGCTTCACCCTGCCGCTGCCGTCAGCCCATGCCAGAGGGTCAGGAAGGGTCTCGAGGACAGGCAGTTCCGCGAATGACGGGAACTCCGGGGCCGCAAACTCCGCCCCCGTATTTTCCTGTTCATATACCAGCGGAATCTCAGTGTTGCAGCACGCGCACACAAACAGTCCCGCCAGAGCAGTCAATGTTATTCTTTTTGCAAACATAACTTGATGATTTTAGTGTTCCCACAAATTTACCGATTTTTCACCGGAATAATCTGCAACCTTGAGGAATATTTGCTAAATTTACTACGACAAACCACAATAATGGCCATATATGAAGAAGATACTTACTGCCATTCTGGCCGGCATAATTGCGTGCCAGGCGATTTCAGCCCAGCAGCCGGACCCGGATTTTTTCATTTATCTGTGTTTCGGCCAGTCCAACATGGAGGCAGGTGCCCGTCCTGCCGAACAGGACCTTGGCTTTGACGACCCCCGATTCAGTTTCATGGCGGCAGTCGACATGCCTTCCATGAACCGCACGAAGGGAAACTGGTACACGGCAATACCCCCAATCTGCCGTGAAGGCAACAACATGGGACCCGTGGACTTTTTCGGAAGAAGGATGATCGAGATCCTTCCGGAACAGTACAGGGTCGGCGTCATCAACGTTTCCGTCGCCGGTGCCAAACTTGAACTCTGGGACAAGGATGCCTGCGCAGACTACCTTGCCATGGAAGCCGCTGATCCCGGCCGCGGATGGCTTGTGAACATGGCGAAGGCATACGGTATGAACCCTTATGAGCGCATTGTCGAAGTGGCCAGGATAGCCCAGAAGTCAGGAGTCATAAAGGGTATGCTCGTGCATCAGGGCGAATCCAATCCCGACGACGCCCTCTGGTGCTCCCGGCTCCGAAAGATCCATGACGACCTGTGCCACGATCTCGGGCTGAATCCTGACGAAATCCCAATTCTTGCCGGAGAACTCAAGCAGGCAGAGGAAGGAGGTGTCTGCGCAGCGTTCAATGACGTTGTCCTCTCCCATCTTCCGGAAGTCATGCCCAATGCGTACGTGATTTCCTCCATAGGTTGCCAGAGTGTCGGCGACCAGTTCCACTTCAACACTGAAGGCATGAGGCTTCTGGGCAGACGCTATGCCGACAAGATGCTGGAACTCCAGGGCTTCAAGGATGTTGAGAAGCGCACATTGACTCTGAAGCCATCAAAGTTGGGCATCAATATCAGCCCTACTCTAAGCGGCATTTTCTTCGAGGACATCAACCAGTCTCTGGACGGAGGAATATGCGCCCAGCTGATACAGAACAACTCATTCCAGGCATACAATGTACCGGATGCTCCTGAGAGCGAGTTCTCATACTGCGACACCACCTTCTTCGGATGGACGGTCCAGAGCCGCGGGACTGCCATTGGCCAGGCCCATGCCGTGTCCGACAAGCCTCTGGTGAAGGATCTCAAGAGATATTACGACTTCGATCCAGACGATCAATATGATGACGAACTCCGCTATAAGCAGTACAGTGTCCGTTTTGACATCACCGAGCCCGGTGACGGATATGGCATCGCCGCCAACGGATACGGCATTGACGAGTTCAAATGGGGCTGGGGTCTCTCATTCAACAACAACACCCGGACGGCGTCCATTCCGGCAGTGCAGGGTGTGTCATACGATTTCTCCCTCTATCTGCAGGGTGAATCATATCCTGGAACCATCAGGATCCTGCTTGAAGACGGGAATGGCAATGCCAACTCCGAAGTCGTCACCATCAGCGGACTTCAGAACGACTGGACGCAGTACAAGGGCCAGTTGAAGGCCCAGCGCTCCGTGGACAGCCGCCTCGTCATACTTGCCGATGCCGCAGGTACATTCTGGCTCGACTTTGTCACTCTGGTTCCGGAGGCATCACAATTGTGGGAGAACGGCAAGTACGGACCATTCCGCAAGGACCTTATGCAGGCCCTCGCAGATCTGCACCCAAGGTTCATGCGTTTCCCGGGAGGATGCGCATCCGAAGGCCCCAATTACTTCGGCCAGCCTTTCTGGAAAAATTCCATCGGACCCCGTGAAGAGCGTATCGGTTTCCGCAACCACTGGGGATACTGGACTTCCCAATACATAGGATTCTACGAATACCTCGTGATGGCGGAGGCGCTTGGAGCCACTCCCCTTCCAGTTCTCAACAACGGCGTGACCTGCCAGTTTGCAGGCCACAAGTACATTGCGCCTCTCGAGACTCAGGAAGACCGCGACCGTTTCTACAGCATATTTGTCAAGGATGCGCTCGATTTCATTGAATTCTGCAACGGTGACATTGACACTGAGTGGGGTGCGGTGCGTGCGCAGATGGGCCATCCTGGATCATTCAACCTCAAGTACCTCGGAATAGGAAACGAGAATCAAGGCCCGGAATTCTGGGAGAGATTCGACATAATGTACAAGGCTGTCAAGGAGGCACATCCTGAAATAACGATAATCTCCACCGCCGGTTCTGCTGATTCCGGCAAGGAATTCAACAGCAACATGGCCGAGATCGACGCCAGATATCCCGACACAATCGTTGACGAGCATTATTACAAGGATGACGCATGGTTCTTCTCCAACCGCGACAGATATGCTGCCGGCAAGGAGCGCGGGGACCAGGGCCTCACCTACGACAGGAGCAAGCCGACGAGAGTCTTTGTCGGCGAGTTCGCCAACAACCGCACAAACAACGCATATTCTTCGACTCTCGCCGAAGCCGCATACTGGACAGGACTAGAGCGCAACTCCGACATGGTAGTGATGGCGGCATACGCGCCGCTGTTCTGCAAGAAGGGTTTCAACAAGTGGAACTCCAACCTCATCTGGTTCGACAACCGCGGGATGTGGCGTTCGACCAACTATTACTATCAGAAACTGTTCTCTGCAGCGGGAAACAGGGCCTTCGAAATGTCGCCGGCAATGGACGGCGATGTGGCCGACGAGAGCATATACACCTCTCCGACAATCGACACTGAAACCGGCGAGATCTTCATCAAGTTCGTCAATGCAGAGGCTGCTGACAAACTCTTCACCATCAAGACAGGCAACGGCAAGACTTACAAGGCAACGGTCGAGTTCATATCATCATTCGACACATCTGTCAAGAATCAGGGCAGCCAGAACTACTATTCAAGCCATCCTGACCATGTGGTGGATCCTGATTTCCTCAGACCTGACGCAAAGGAACGTCCCGGCATGCGCGAAATGGCGGCCATGTTCGGCCGCATGGTGAAATACACCGAAGCCGTCGTGCCCCACACAAAGGACCTGGGCAATGTCAAGAAGTCATTTGACTGCATGATACCCGAAAATTCCGTAGGCATAATACGTCTCAAACCCATAAAGAAATAATATCAATCCAAATTATCATGAACAGACTTATCTCAATGGCAACCGTGGCAGCAATCTGCTGCTCAGCAGTCTCCTTTGCCCAGGTGAAGGAAGATTTTGTACCATCTCCCAACAATCAGCCGGGAAAGCAGTACCCAATGGTAAACTCCGAAAGATGCGTCCGCGTCCAGGTAAAGGCCCCCGAGGCCCAGTCGGTGAAACTTGACATCGGCGGCGTGAAATACGAACTCACAAAGGACGTCGAAGGCGTATGGACAGGCGAATCGGCACCGCAGGATGAAGGATTCCACTACTATCAGCTCAACGTCGACGGCGCTGACGTTCCCGATCCTTCAAGCCTTTATTATTATGGTGCAAGCCGCTGGGGAAGCGGCATCGATGTTCCCGCTCCGGACCAGGACTTCTATGCGCTGAAGAACGTTCCTCAGGGAAAGGTCAGTGAGGTTTACTACTGGTCAGAAGTCAACCGGGCCATGCGTCACTGCTTCATCTACACTCCTGCAGGATATGAGACCGAACTCGACAGACGCTATCCAGTGCTCTATCTCCAGCATGGTGGCGGCGAGAACGAGTATGGCTGGCCTCAGCAAGGAAGGACTGCCCAGATCATGGACAACCTCATCGCGGAGGGCAAGGCAGTTCCGTTCATCATCGTCATGGACAACGGCACATGGACCATGCCGCGCCCGGCAGCAGGCCAGGGTCAGTCCGGGCCTCGTCCAGATGGCCCGAAGCCTGACGGCAATCAGCCTCGCGGTCCAAGACCTCAGGGTCCTCAGGGCCGTCCACAGGGCGGTTTCGGTCTTCCGAACGGATGGGCTGACGGCTTCATGAACACCCTCATCAAGGACATCATCCCTATGGTGGATGCCAATTACAGGACCATCGCTGACAAGGACCACCGTGCAATGGCAGGTCTCTCAATGGGTGGCATGCAGACAAAGTCAATCGCCCTTCCACACTCGGAGATCTTCGGTTCTCTCGGTATCTTCAGCGGCGGCACCATCACAGTCGATGACGCCGACAACACTCCGGGCTTCCGCGAGAACAACAAGCTCGTGTTCATCAGCTTCGGCAGCAAGGAACTCGAGAACCGCAACCCTGCTTTCGGCGGTGACCCTAAGGTCGAGACCGAAAAACTCGCAGAGTCAGGCCACAACGCACACTTCTACGTATCGCCAGGCACCGCCCACGAGTGGCAGAGCTGGCGCAGAAGCCTCTACCAGTACGCCCAGCTGCTCTTCAAGTGGTAGTCTGCATATTTATTTGATAACAGAAAGGCTGAACCTTCGCAATTAAGGTTCAGCCTTTCTGTTATCTATATCTCTTTCCAGTGTCAGAGCACGAGATCAAGGTTGTTTTCGTGTCCCGGGTCGTTCCAATATACATCCGATGTGCCTGTCCAGGAAGCTGCGGCCGCCCAGTCCTCCCTGCTCCATTCGGTCATCTCGAAGAGACTGTCGCCGGACTCGCTGTCATTTGCCTTGCCATGAAGTCTCACATATTCCGGAGTGCCGGCATTGTCGCCGCTGCCGTTAATGAATCCACCGGTGCATGGATAACAACAGAAGAAGTCATCCGGAGCATATTCTTCGAATTCATCGGGCACAAGCCAGAAGCACCTCCAGTGGGTACCGCCGGTGCCGCAAATCGGGCCGATCACGGGAGCACCCCCTGCTGTAATGCGTCCCGTGTTCACGCACAGCGCAAGTTTGGTGTCGGCGTCATAGCAGTATCCGAAGATACCGCCGGCACAGGCATCGTAGGTGACGGATGTCATGCCGTCAAAACATTCAGCATGGATGTCACCCTTGTTCAGGCAGTTATAAACCCAAGGATCAACGGATCCCCAGCCGTCGGAGTCGTGGCTGCCGGCGATTCCTCCGGCGCAGGCATACTTCGGAGCCTTGCTCTTGGCTGTAACATTGCCTTCATTGACGCAATTCGAGATACGGAACACGACATTGTCGCCATCGTCCGAGATTCGGCCTATGATGCCTCCGGCAAAGGTTTCCAGTCCAGCCTTTTCTTTATCGGAAAAGACCGTGATGTTGCCTTTGTTGCGGCAGCGGTCGACATACTGGTACTGATTCCCGCCATAATTGGAGCCTATGATGCCTCCTGCGACATTCTTGTGTATACCCTTCTCTATCTTGAGGTTGGCTTCGTTGGTGCAGTTCGTGAATATGATATTTTTCCCGGCAGGGGCGTTCGTCATGCCCACTAGGCCGCCTAACACTACGGTCTCTGACGCGTCGAAGCTTGACCCGTCATAGGCTGTAACAGTATAGTCGCCGGAAAGCACATGGCAGTTCGATATCGTACATACTCCATTGATCTCTCCGGCCAGCAATCCGATATAATAGTAATTGAGCGAGGAATCTATGCCATCGATAAGATTCCCGTTTTCATTTTTTGCCGGCCTGAGGTTCAGATTGCTGATGGTGGCATCGGAGACAATGTTGAAAAGGCCGGCCAGATAGTGGGCGTTAAGCCTGTAAGGAATGAATTTGAGCCTGTAGTTCGATATTGTATGCCCACCGCCGTCATAGTTGGCGTTGAATGCTGTCGGGACCTCCCAGGACGGTGTAGTATCTCTGTAGCGGTCGCCGTAGTTGCCAATGGTTATTTCCTCGCCGTTCATATTGATGTCTGCCTTCTGGAGGAAATACTTGCCGGCGTATGGCTTGGCCGTCTCCCTGAGAGAGAACGCCTGGGCAAGAAGCTTGAGATGTGCCGATGTGCTGATGCAGTATGGGTCGGATTTCGTGCCGCTGCCCTCCCATGTCGGATTGAAGGTCGGCAGGAGCCCTATGTTGAGTATATGGCCCGCAGTGAAGGTCACGGAGTTGACCGTACTCTTCTCTCCGGCTACATTGCCTTCCTTGTCGAAAAGTTTTACGGTGATGCCTTTAGTGGCTTCGCCCGGGACCACCGCAAGAAGGTAGATGTTGCCGCCTGTGATGTCACCCTTGAGGCTGACGGTATTCTCTTCGCTCATAAATGGAGTGATGCCGCCAATCTCACTGGTCACATTGGCAGCGCATGGCCCGCTTATGCGGCAGCCGTCAGCTATCAGCGTCACTTTGGAATAATCTCCAGGAGGTACGGCGAATTTGACCAGAGCGCATGCATTGCTGAGCGACACGCTGACATTGCTGTCTTCTCCGACAACGGCCATGCCGACACTTATTGCGGCATCAGGGTCGAAAGTGCCGGGGACCGCTTTCTGTACAGTGGGAACGTTGAAAAACAGTTTGTCGACCTTGTTGTACTTTTCGATAGTCGCCCCCTCCTGATACGGATACATCACCGGCAACAACCCTTCGGCAGAGGCAACTGTACCCTGAAAATCGGCCGAGCCGTCGTCATAGAGCCGGCTGACGGAGAATTTGTTGTTTACGTAACTGACTAAGTCGTCTTCAGTAAGCCGGCAGAAGACAGAAAGAGCGTCAGTTTCCTGAAATGAGACACTGTTGTCCTCATTGAGTTCGGCTCTCGTGACTGGGGAGGAACTGGCGGAAATGGTGAGAAGTATTCCTTCATCGCCTTCCGGGACGCTGGAAGGGGTTTCAATCTTTGTACAGCCGAGAGGCAGCATAAGAGCCGCCATAAATGGAATAATGTTCTTTTTCATACTACCAGTCAAGAGTATCTTCCTTATAATTGTCAATGGATACAGCGCCATTGTCTTGACTCAGACAGAGGACGTCCTGTATGTTTAAATCGATTGCCTTGGCCTTGGGGGCATTGTAAGCTTTCTTTAAATCCATCGTTTCCATATATTACGATTATCATATTTGTGGGTGCAAAGATAATTTTATCTGTCTAAAATGGCAAACTGATTGATACAAATGTTTTTATATTTTACCACCAAACTTGTTCTGCAAATTAATTCGTATCTTCGCGAAACATTGTTTTCACTTTGTAAAAAAACATACATTCGTAAGGATATGGAAAACAAAAGAGAAATCTGGGTTGACTGGATGCGGGTGATAGCCTGCTTCATGGTGATGGTTGTACACAGTACGGAACCTTTCTACTTCGGAGGTGACGGCACGCTGATAGCCAGCCTGGCCGATGCTTTGTGGGTGACGTTCTTCGACACCCTGACGCGATGCTGCGTGCCTCTTTTTGTCATCGCCTCGAGTTATCTCCAGTTCCCTCTGCATTATACGACAGGAGAATTCTTCCGCAGACGCGCCGTCAGGATACTTATCCCGTTCGTGCTGTGGTCGCTATTCTATGCATTCTACTGGGGCGAGCCGGTATCCAACCTCAAGGACCTGCTGCTGAACTTCAATTATGCCGCAGGACACCTCTGGTTCGTATATATGATAATCGGCCTCTATATCCTAATGCCTCTCCTTTCGCCATGGGCTGAGAAGGTCGGCAGAAAGGAACTCTCCATATATATTGCAATATGGCTTTTCACCACCCTGATCCCACTTATTCGCGACTGGGCGACCTCCGGGCCTCTGGCAGTCACCCACGGTCCGACAGGCATTCCAAGACAGGCGCTTTTCCCGCTCTGGGGTGAGGCGAGCTGGAATACGTATGGCACATTCTATTATGTAAGCGGATTCATAGGTTACCTTCTCATTGGCCTGTGGCTTCGCAAATTCGGCAGCTCGATATCAGTCCGGAAGTCATTTGCCATCGGTGTGCCTTGTTTCCTGGGCGGATTCGCCATTTGTTTTCTCGGCTTTATCCGCAGGGTGGCAGAGACTGCGGGCGGAGTCTATCCTGTCGGAGGGTCTGTCGACAATGCAGTATGGTGGGAGACGACCTGGATCAATGATACCATCGGCGTGGCAATGATGACGATAGGCTGTGTCCTGATGATGAAGAATATACGTTCGGAAGGAAAGTTCTATGCAAAGGCTCTTCTGCCCGTCTCGAAGGCAAGTTACGGAATGTATCTGTGCCACATGGTTGCCCTGAGCGCATATACGGGCCTTTTCCGCAGCCTGATACCATCCACCCCGCTGGTGATAATCTCGACTGCTCTTGCTTCTTTTGTCACCACTGCCATCGTGGCAGTGGCACTGCAGCGCATCCCCGCTGTCGGCAAATTTATTGTCGGATAAAATCATCCGCACATTGATGATTTTCATATCATTCATTTTGACGTACGTAATATATGTATATGAGCGAGCATAACCCACCTCATTTCCATGTGAAATATCAGGAACATGAAGCAATCGTGACTATTGAAGGTGGTGTGGTGACGGGATCCTTGCCTCGTCGTGCGCTTGGCTTGGTGTATGAGTGGCTTGATCTGCACAAGGATGAATTGATGGAGAATTGGAAAAGGATGGAGTGCAAGCAGGCCGTAGTGAAAATCGATCCATTAAAGTAATAGATATGATTCTGAAGGTTACAGATGCTAAATATGTGCGGGACTATATTCTCGCATTGACGTTCAATACGGGTGAGGTCAAGGTTTTTGATTTCTCGAACGTATATGATGAAGGTATCTGTACCAAACTCAAAGATATGTCATATTTCAAGCGCTTTACCCTGAATCCGTTCTCCGTGGATTGGAACAACGAGATAGGCTTTGCTCCTGAATTCCTGTACGCTAACGGTTACAGTTTGTAACCAGTAGTATTGTTCCTTAGTTGGTTACGCATTGTAACCGACTCCTTATACAACAGGACATCGA
>JAZRVQ010000036.1:0-14864 GCA_045599265.1 Candidatus Cryptobacteroides sp.
CACATCCGGTGCGCCCCTTCCTATGGTGATACCTTACTCTGTCTGGACCTTTCCGTCCGTGCGCCAGGTCCAGTTCATTCAGGAGGACTTGAAAAAGTACGTCTTGCTGGTCAATGCCGACAAGAACATTGACAAGGATGCCCTGGCTGAATTGGTGAAAAAGAGAGTGGGTCATGATGCCGAGGTCGAGGTCCGTGTCGTGGATGTCATCCCCGTCATGAGGTCAGGAAAGCGCAAGATGGTAATACAGAATTGTGAAGAATTAAAGACACTGTAATGTATATACCATATTTTATCAATCACAGATTGTTCTGGTTAAGGGATTTCCTCAAAGGAAGTCCGATATGGCGTTCGTACCGGACAGTGAGAAGGATTGCAAAGGCCCCGGTCAAATATGAGAAGGAACGCCAGGCTATGCTTGCTGACATATTGTCCTATGCGAAGAACAATACAGGATTCTATTCTGCAGTGCATGGTGACACTCTGGCTGATTTCCCGGTCATCAACAAGCATGTCATCAGTTCCAACTATGATGCATTCCTTGTTCCTGCAGACAGAATCCCCGGCCATAAGGGACCTGTTCTCAGACACGAGACGAGCGGTTCTACCGGTACCCCGTTCCGTGCCTATCAGGACCTTGCCAGTTATTACAGAAGATTGGCTTCGACGAGGAATACATATCTTTCTCTGGGTTATCACATGCGCACACCGCATTTGCTGATCCGTTCCTGTGAAACACCTCCACCGAATGGCAGATATCTTACTTACAACAGTGGATTGAATCAGTGGCGACTTTACATCACTTCCTTCTCGGATGAGTCTTTCGAACAGATTGTGGACCTGATCAAGGAAAAGAAAATCGGTATTGTGCGTGCCTATTTTTCCATTCTTGAATACTTTTCTGAATATCTTGTCAGGAAAGGCATTGCTCTCCCGTCATCATTCTTGTTCATCTCGGTCGGAGAAAAACTTTCGGAGTCGGTTCGTTCACGCATTGTCGACATGCTGCATGTGCATGTTTTTTCCAACTATTCCAATGAGGAGAACGGGGTGTTCGGCAGTTCCGCTCTTGACGGGTCTGGCGAACTGATAAGACTCAACGGAGCGAACTGTATCATCGAACTGCTTGGACTTGATAATGACGAGCCTGTTCCTGTCGGGCATCCTGGCAGGGTCGTGGTCACTGATCTGACCAACAAGGCCATGCCGATGATTCGATATGACATAGGCGATCTGGCCTTCTGCCATGAGGCTATGCCGTCAGGTGAACCTCTTGTCATCCAGCTCCTGGAGTGCAGGAAGGAGGATATGGTGTATGACACTTCAGGCATGCCTGTCCCTATGGTTTTCCCTTACGAAATCTGGGACATAACAGGTCTTCGCCAGGTCCAGTTCATTCAGGAAGATGTCAAGGGTTATGTGTTGATGCTCAATGTCGCAGGCGGTAATGATAGTCTTGATGTCTCTGCCCTTGAATCGATAATGCGCGGTATCATGGGGGCTGATGCGACAGTTGAGGTTCGATTTTTGGATGATATCCCGGTCATGAGTTCCGGCAAGCGCAAGGTTGTCATTCAGAAATGTGCAAAGTATTTAAAGAGTAAATAATTATGTCCCTCAAATCATTATTCATCTCTCTTTCGGCTGCGGTCGTCATGATGCTGACTGCGGGGCTGACGGCAAATGCCCAGACTGATAAACTCAGTTTCGGCCAATACAAGATTACGTCTATCCGTGCAACGGGTTTTACCAGTCTTCGCGGGACTGTCGCGATCGATGTAAACAATTCGGGCAAGGTCATGACGGTGTCCAATATCAGAGGCACCATCTATAAGGGCAAGACGCCGTTTATTACAGGCAGTGCAGACTCTTTCACTATCCCTGCCGGGTATAGCACTGTCGGTGTAGGTGGAAACGCTTCTCTGCCGACTCTTTCTGCGCTGTTAGCCTTCCTCGCAAATCCTTCCATTGACCCGGCGTCGTATTATTGCGACTTCAGTGCCGAGGTGAAAATAGACAACACTACTCAACAGATCGCTTATACCGGGCTAAGACTCTCGGATATTATCAGCAGGTAGAAAGAAATCATCTTTGCCCCGCGCGGGCGATGAACGCGGAATCGCGCAGCAGGTCGACAAAGGCCGTGGCTGCGCGTTTTTTGTACCCGGCCTTGAGGGTGTGCACGCAGCCGAGCATTTCGTGGGGCGCGCCCTCCAGTGGTATTGCCACCAGGGTGTTGGAACGGTAGTAGATGGCCAGTGTCGATGTCATGGAGATGAGGTTGGTGCTCTGGACCAGGTCCATGATGAGGTTTGGGTCGTTGAGTTCGATGCGCACGTCCAGGCGCCTGGTGTCGATGTTGTTGAACCGGTCAAACACGCGTCTGGACTGCATGCCGCTGCCCGGCAGCACAAATCCGTATCCTTCAAGGTCCTGCATGCTTATCTCCTTCCTGGTGGAGAGGGGATGCCCCTTGCGCATTATGACATTCATCTTGGACCGGAACAGCACTTCGGAGTCCATGTCGTCATATTGCTGGTATGGCTTGAAGCAAAGTATCAGGTCCAGCATGTCATCGTGCAGCATGTCGATGAGTTCGCTTGCGGTCTTGTAGTAGATGTTCAGCTTCACTTCCGGATTGGCCTTGAGGAAGGTCTTCACCGCGTCGGTCAGGAATGTGCTGAACGAATATGTCACCCCGATGTTGAGCGTGCCTGTAAGCGTGCCCTTGATGTCGTTCATCCTGTTCTTGCAGTCCTTCGAGGCTTCCAGGGTCTTGATTGCGTATGGAAGCAGTTCCTCGCCGGCATCGGTCAGGGCCACGCTGTGCGATGTCCTTTCGAAGAGTTGGGAGCCCATTTCGTCTTCCAGCTGCTTGATCTGCTGGGAAAGGGTGCCCTGTGTTATGTAGAGCTGGCGCGCCGCCTCGGAGAAATTCAGCGTGCGGGCTACTGTGACAAAATATCTTAGTTGTCTGAGTTCCATACCTTTTCATTGATTTGTTCTGCACAAATGTATTGATATTTATTGAACCTATCAATAGTAGTAATAGAATAATAGTTTAATTCTCAATAGCAAAACCTTATTTTACGCACTTACCTTTGCGCCGTTAACCAATTAAACCAATTAGATATGGCAACAAAATTTTTCCTTTGCACGACGTGCGGAAACGTTGTCGTGAAAGTTGTGAACAGCGGCGTCAAGGTCGTATGCTGCGGCAAGGAGATGATCGAACTCCTGCCCGGGACCACTGATGCCATGATGGAGAAGCACGTTCCGGTCGTGGAGCGTGTGGACGACTGTACAATCCGTGTCAAGGTCGGGTCCGCCCCGCATCCAATGACGCCGGAGCATCACATCGTCTTTGTCTGCCTTGAGACTGAGAAGGGCGGTCAGATCCAATATCTGGATCCAAACGGTCCTGCCGAGGCCATCTTCTGCGGCTGCAAGGACAAACCTGTGGCTGTGTACGAGTATTGCAACATCCACGGTCTGTGGAAGGCCGACATTGACGGCAAGTTTGCCGACAGTTCATGTGGATGTGATGAAGGAACATGCTAGTATGATGATTCTTAAATGCCAACAATTATGATTTCAAAGAAAATGCAAAGCGCAATCAATGACCAGATAAATGCAGAATTGTGGTCAGCATATCTTTACCTTGCCATGTCGATGCAGGCAGAGGCAATGGCACTCAAGGGCATAGCCAACTGGTTCAATGTCCAGTGGCGCGAGGAGCAGGACCATGCCGCCATATTGGAGAAGTTCCTGAATGACCGTGACGGTCGCGTTGAGTTGAAGCCAATCGCCTCCGTGCCAAGGGACTGGGACACTCCGCTCGATATGTTCAAGGACACTCTCGAGCATGAGATGGAGGTGACAAGGCTTATCCACGAACTTGCAAAGTTGGCCTTCCACGAGGGGGACCTCGCCACTATGAGCCGCCTTGAATGGTTCATTGACGAACAGGTCGAGGAAGAGGCAAACGCCACCGAACTCGTCACCCATTTCCAGAGGGCAGGGAAGGATTTCGTCGCCCTTGACGAACTGGACCGCAGACTTGCCGGGCGCATCTACAAAAAGCCGGACGTTCTTGAATAGGAACGCTTCTTATTTCTCGGGAAAATGCCTATATTTGTGAGACATAACGAACATTATGGAATACAGGGAATTAGGCAGGACCGGACTGAAATTGTCTCAACTAGCCTTCGGGGCCTCGAGCCTCGGGGGCGTTTTTCATGAATTGAAAGAGGCCGACGGCATCAGTGCTGTCCACGCAGCAGTCGAAGGCGGCATCAACTTTATCGACGTGAGCCCGTATTACGGACATCTCAAAGCCGAAATGGTGCTCGGAAAAGCCTTGCGCGAGATTCCGCGTGACAGGTATATACTTTCCACCAAGGTGGGACGATATGGTCATAACGGCATCAATACCTGGGACTACAGCGCTGTCCGTGCACGTGAAAGCGTGTATGAGAGCATGGACCGTCTGGGTGTGGATTATATCGACATAATCAATGTCCATGACATAGAGTTCGCCGACCTGCATCAGGTCGCCGGGGAGACGCTTCCTGCCCTTGTGGAACTGCGTGAAAAGGGGATTGTGGGGCATGTGGGCATCACCGACCTCCAACTTGAAAACCTCAAATGGGTGGTTGAGCATGTCCCGGCCGGCACAGTGGAGTCCGTGCTCAATTTCTGTCATTACTGTCTCTGTGACGACAAACTCCTTGATTTCCTTCCGTTCTTCGAGGAGAGGGGGATAGGCATCATCAATGCCAGCCCGTTGTCCATGGGTCTGCTGACCAAGCGCGGCACACCTGAATGGCACCCGGCCCCGCAGCCTCTCAAGGACGCCTGCCGCCGTGCCCGGCAGTTCTGCGAAAAGGAGGGATATCCAATCGAGCGGCTTGCCATGCAGTACAGTGTGGCCAATCCACGCATCTCTGCGACGCTTTTCTCGACAACCAATCCGGACAACGTACTGCGCAATCTGGACTGGATCTCGGCTCCGGCCCCGCAGGAACTTGTGGACAAGGTCCGTGAAATAATCGGTGACCAGTTCCGTGTCAGCTGGGCGAACTCATGATGATAATCGACGCACATTCTCATCTCTGGCTGCTTCAGGACGCAGTCGTGGATGGCCAGCATATCTACCGGATGCCTGACGGCCGGGCCATGTTTTTCGGCGAGGAAAGGCAGATGCTGCCTCCGTTTATGATCGACGGACGCAACAGTGCCGAGGTCTTCCTTTCCAATATGAATTATGCGCAGGTCGGCGGTGCAGTCGTTGTCCAGGAAGTGATTGACGGCAACCAGAATGACTACCTCCTGGAAGTCGCGTCACGCTACCCGGACCGTTTCCGCTGCTGCGGCATGCCGGACTTTTCGAAGCCGCTTGGCCATCAGGCGCAGCAGTTGTTTGAGATGGGATTCCGTGTGGTGGCATTGCCTGGACATCGTATCTGTCAGCCGCTTGACGGTCAGGAATATATGGGATTCTTCAAGGACTTGGAAAGGCTGGGTATGACTCTTTCCATGTGCCTTGCCGACGATGCAGGGCAGATTGCCAGGTTCCGCCGTGTCATTGAGTCCTGTCCTTCTCTCAAAGTCGCAATCGGGCATTTCGGAATGGTTACGGGCGAATATTGGGAGGATCAGATCCTGCTTGCCAAGGCACCGAATGTGTTCATTGAGTCGGGCGGCATCACCTGGCTGTTAAATGAAGAATTCTATCCTTTCCCGTCGGCAGTCGATGCCATTTGCCGTGCAGCCGAACTGGTTGGAATCGACAAATTGATGTGGGGCTCGGACTATCCGAGGACTATCACTGCCATTACCTACAGGATGTCGTATGACTTCATTGTGAAGTCCGACAGACTCTCCGATACCGACAAGGCTGCCTTCCTCGGCGCAAATGCACAGAAATTCTACGGATTCGGCCCGCTGCCGGAACTGCCGTATATCAAGAATATGTCAGAATGAAAGCATTGCAGATCTCGTCTCTCAAGACAATAGAGACAATATCTCTTCCAAAACCTTCTCCCTCAGAAGGCGAAATACTTCTCAAACTCGAATATGTGGGCTTCTGCGGAAGTGACCTCAATACCTGGCTTGGCCGCAACGCTCTTGCCAAAAGTCCGGTCATTCCCGGTCATGAGATAGGTGCTGTCATCGAGGAAGTCGGCCCCGGCTGTCCTGATAAATTCGTTGCAGGCCAGACTGTTACTGTCAATCCTTATACCAATTGCGGGATATGTCCGAGCTGCCGCAACCTCCGCCCGAACGCCTGTCAGCACAATGAGACGCTTGGCGTGCAGCGTGACGGCGCGATGCGTGAATATATCTGCCTTCCTTGGCAGAAAATCATTCCGGTCGGGGACGTCAATGTACGCGATGCGGCCCTGATCGAGCCTATGAGTGTGGGCTTCCATGCTGTCGCCAGAGGGCAGGTGAGTGATACTGACATAGTACTTGTGTTCGGATGCGGCATGGTCGGGCTCGGTGCCATAATCCGCTCCGTGCAGCGTGGCGCAAAGGTTATCGCAGTCGATCTGAGCGCTGAAAAACTTGCCCTTGCCCGTGAGGCCGGTGCCACATTCACAATCAATTCCGGTGAGGAGAACCTTCTCGAAAAGGTGATTGAATATACTGACGGTTATGGGGCAGATGTGGTCATAGAGGCTGTTGGAAGCCCGGTTACATATACTACCGCCATCGATGTCGTATGCTTTACCGGCCGCGTCGTGTGCATAGGATATTCCAAGAACGACGTCTCTTTCACGACCCGGTTCTTCGTGCAGAAAGAACTGGACATCCGCGGTTCGCGCAATGCCATGCCGGAGGATTTCCGCGCCGTGGTCAGGTATATGCAGCATCCTGCCATCTGTCTGGACAGGTTCGTCAGCGGAGTGATTGCCCCCGAGGATGCGCAGCAGGCCCTTCAGCACTGGTCCGAGGCCCCTGCACAGGTCTTCCGCATTCTTGTGAGATTCTGATTTCGGCAGTTCCGGAAAAATGACTATCTTTGTAGATTATGGAAATAATCAAAACCGATATAGAAGGCGTTTTCCTGATTGAGCCGACAGTTTTCGGCGACAGCAGGGGGTATTTTTTCGAAAGTTTCAACGCCCGTGAATTTGCCGAGAAGACTGGTCTGGAGGTCAATTTCGTGCAGGACAATGAGAGCAAAAGCCGTTATGGAGTGCTCCGTGGCCTTCATTTCCAGTGTCCTCCTTATGCTCAGAGCAAACTGGTCCGCGTTGTAAAGGGACAGGTCCTTGACGTAGCAGTGGACCTCAGGAAGAGCAGCCCGACATATGGAAAATATGTGATCGCAGAACTCACTGGGGACAATCACCGTCAGTTCTTCATGCCGAAGGGTTTTGCCCACGGCTTTGCGGTGCTGAGCGACGAGGCTGTGTTCCAGTACAAATGTGACAATTTCTACACGCCTCAGAGCGAGGGCGCGCTTATGTGGGATGACCCTGACATCAATATCCCATGGCCTCTGGACCCGAAGGATATCATCCTTTCCGAAAAGGACAGGAAACACCCATATTTTAAAGATTTTACCACTCCGTTCGAATAGTATGAATATTCTGGTCACAGGCGCCAACGGTCAGCTTGGCAATGAAATGAGGATACTTGCGGCAGGATCTGCCGACAGGTTCATTTTCACGGATGTCAATGAGGCGTCCGCAGAGCAGATCGCCCTGCTGCACCGTCTTGCAGGTAAGGATGTTGACGTATCGACTGCCCATCTTGACATCACTGACATCGATGCGGTCCGGGCCATAGTGAGTGAATCCGGAATCGATGCCATCGTCAATTGTGCGGCCTATACCAATGTCGATGCTGCGGAGGACAATTATGACCTTGCAGAACTCCTGAACGCCTCCGCTCCGGAAAACCTTGCCCTTGTGATGAAGGAATGCGGTGGTCTGTTGGTTCACATTTCGACTGATTATGTGTTCGGTACGGAACCGTACAATGTACCGTGCCGCGAGGATCAGAAAGGCACTCCGACAGGCGTGTACGGCCTTACCAAACTCCACGGCGAGCAGAAAATCATTGCCTGCGGATGCCGTCATTTCATAATCAGAACCGCCTGGCTGTACAGCGAGTTCGGCAAGAATTTCGTGAAGACCATGCTTGGCCTGACATCGTCCAGACCGTCCCTTAAGGTCGTGTTCGACCAGGTTGGGACGCCTACCTATGCGCGCGACCTTGCCGGTGTTGTCATGGCAGTGCTGCACAGTGACTGTGAGGGTGGCATCTTCCATTACAGCAATGAAGGTGTGTGTTCGTGGTATGACTTTACCAGGATGATTGCCTCTTACAGCGCTCAGACAGGGTGCGACATCCAGCCTTGCCACAGCGATGAATTCCCGTCCAAGGTGCACCGCCCGGCCTATTCCGTGCTTGACAAGACCAAGATCAAGAGTACGCTGGGCATCACTGTCCCGTACTGGACTGACAGTTTGAAGATTTGTTTGAATAATTTGATTGATAGATAGTTATGAATATTGCAGTAGCCGGAACAGGTTATGTTGGCCTGTCCATCGCCACCTTGTTGGCGCAGCACAACCATGTGACTGCCGTCGATGTCATTAAAGAGAAAGTTGACCTGATCAATAACCGCAAGTCACCTATCCAGGACGAATATATCGAGAAATATCTGGCCGAGAAGGATCTTGACCTGACTGCCACCCTTGATGGTGCATCGGCGTACAGGAATGCCGATTTCGTTGTCATTGCAGCCCCTACCAATTACGACCCTCAGCGCAATTTCTTCGACACCTCTCACGTCGAGGAGGTGATCGACCTGGTCCTCAGTGTCAACCCTGATGCGGTGATGGTCATCAAGTCAACCATCCCGGTGGGTTATTGCCGCAGCCTTTATGTCAAATATGCCACACGCTTTGCCCTGGATGCACTCAAGCAGGCGGCCAATCCTTCTCCTGACTTCAAGTTCAAGAAGCTCAACCTGCTCTTCTCGCCGGAGTTCCTGCGCGAGAGCAAGGCTCTGTATGACAATCTCTATCCTAGCCGTATCATTGTAGGTTATCCTAAGTTCATCGAGGGGCTTGAGGAGGAGAATGAGGCCATCCGCACAATTGCCGGACCGGACCTTGAGCAGAAGGCACGCCAGTTTGCAGCCCTTCTCCAGGAAGGCGCTCTCAAGGAGAATATCGACACGCTGTTCATGGGCATGAAGGAGGCCGAGGCAGTCAAGCTTTTCGCCAATACCTATCTTGCCCTGCGTGTAAGTTATTTCAACGAACTTGATACTTATGCCGAGGTGAAAGGTCTTGATACTAAGGCTATTATAGACGGTATCGGTCTTGATCCGCGTATCGGTGCACATTATAACAACCCTTCATTCGGTTATGGCGGATACTGTCTTCCGAAGGACACCAAGCAGTTGCTGGCCAATTTCCAGAATGTTCCTGAAAATCTTATCGAGGCCATTGTCAAGTCGAATGCGACCCGCAAGGATTTCATTGCCGACCAGGTGCTCCGCAAGGCAGGGTATTATTCTGCCAACAGTCAGTGGGACTCTGCCAAGGAGAAGGAAATCACCGTCGGAGTGTTCAGGCTCACGATGAAGTCCAATTCAGACAATTTCCGTCAGTCCAGCATTCAGGGCGTGATGAAGCGCGTGAAGGCAAAGGGCGCCACGGTGATCATATACGAACCTACCCTGGAGAACGGCACACACTTCTTCGGCAGCGAGGTCGTGAATGACCTTGCAGAGTTCAAGAGACGCAGTGACGCCATCATCGCAAACCGTTACGATTCCTGCCTGGACGATGTTCAGGACAAGGTTTACACTAGAGATATTTTCAAGAGAGATTAATTTATGACAGGCAGAGTCGTCATAACCGGTATGGGCATATGGTCGTGTCTCGGACAGACACTTGACCAGGTGAGGGATTCGCTTTATCTTGGCCGTTCGGGAATTGTTTTTGACCCGGTCCGCAAGGAAATGGGATTCCGTTCCGCATTGACAGGCCTTGTGCCGCTTCCAGACCTCAAGAAGGAACTGCCACGCTCGCAGAGGGTGTATATGCCTGAGCAGGCGCTGTATGCCTATTGTGCTACGCGCGATGCCCTGAAAGATGCCGGTGTGGACGAGGAATATCTTGCCTCTCACGAGGTCGGCCTTCTTTACGGCAATGACTCGTCAGCCGTGCCGGTTGTCAAGTCTGTGGACACGATGAGGGAGAAGAAGGACACCACGCTGTGCGGGTCCGGTGCCATCTTCCAGTCCATGAACTCCACGGTCACGATGAACCTGGACTGCATATTCAAACTCAAGGGTATGAACCTCACGGTGTCAGGTGCCTGTGCAAGTGGTTCACACGCCATCGGACTGGGTGCGCTGCTCATCCAGAACGGACTGCAGGAGATGGTGGTGTGCGGCGGCGCCCAGGAGGTCAATCCATTCGCTGTGGGATCGTTTGACGGCATCTCTGCCTTCTCCACAAGGGAGTCAGACCCCGCCGCCGCGAGCCGTCCTTTCGACCGTGACCGTGACGGACTTGTGCCTTCAGGCGGCGCTGCGACTGTCATTATCGAGAGTTACGAATCGGCCATCAGGAGGGGAGCGCACATTTACGGTGAGGTGCTTGGATATGGTTTCTCCGGCAATGGTGACCACATTTCCAGCCCTAATGTCGATGGCCCGCGCCGCTCTCTGGAGATGGCGATACGCCGCTCTGGCATCAGCCGTGACGAAATCGGGTATATCAATGCCCACGCCACTTCCACCCATGTCGGTGACACCAATGAGGCCAAGGCAATCTACGCTGTGTTCGGTGACCGCAAGGTCGAGGTGACAAGCACCAAGTCCCAGACTGGCCACGAGATGTGGATGGCCGGCGCCAGCGAGGTGATTTATTCCATGCTCATGATGCACGGGGGGTTCATAGCACCTAACCTCAATTTCGAGAATCCGGACGAGGATTCGGCTCTTCTCACCATCCCGCCTGTCCGTGTGGATAAGGTTTTCGATGTGTTCCTTTCCAATTCATTCGGCTTCGGCGGCACAAATTCAACATTGATTATCAAGAAATTATGAAGAAGTTTTTCGCATTCCTGATTTTTAGCGCCATCACTTATTCGTGTCTTGCCCAGACTCAGTCCGTACCTTCTCATGTACCTCCTCATGTGCCTGACTCTCTTGTGTTTGCCGGAGAGACAATACGCTTTGACAGGTATGATCTTTATGAGAAGATGGACCGTGAACTTGTGGCATTCAGTTTCAGCCATACCAATACATTGCTCTCGCTGAAAAGGTCAGGTAAGTATTTCCCGATAATCGAACCTATTCTCAAGAAATATGGCATTCCGGATGACATGAAATACCTGGTTGTCGTCGAGTCCAATCTTGACCCGGTCGTTGTTTCCGGAGTCGGTGCCGCCGGAATGTGGCAATTCATGAAAGATACTGCAAAATTTTATGGTCTGGAAGTCACACCGACCGTCGATGAACGTTATAATCTCGAAAAGGCCACTGTCGCTGCATGCAAATACCTGAAAAGTTCTTACGAAAGGTATGGTGAGTGGCTTACCGTCGCCGCCAGCTACAATGCGGGTCAGGGCTCAATCTCGAAACGTATAGAGCTGCAGCAGCAGGACAATGCTCTCGACCTCTGGATGGCCAATGAGACAACGCGCTATATTTTCCGTCTCATGGCGGCTAAGATGCTGTTTGAGCATCCTGAACAGTTCGGTTTTGACATCACCGATGAGGACAAATACAGGTGCATAGTCACTTCGGAGAAGGTCACTGTGACCGATTCCATTCCGAACCTTGCCGAGTTCGCTCTGCTGCACGGTGTGACTTACAATCAGTTGAAGATGCACAATCTGTGGCTGCGTGACAGCAAGCTTGATGTCCCTGCCGGGAAGTCCTATGTGATAGATATTCCTGCCGAATAAGATGCTGAAATTAAGGCAGATACTTTGCGTTCTGGCGGTCTTTTCCTGCACTGCCTGTGTCCAGAAGATTCCAGTCGAACCTGTCCCCGGTCCCGAACCGGAGCCTCAGGAGGAACAGTGGTGGAGCGCCTCAGCAAATGTTTACGGTACCGTAAGTTGTGATGGCAGTCCTGTGGCCGGGGCCGTCGTTTCCGATGGGTTTGAGGTTACTGCAACTGACGCTCTGGGCCATTATGAACTCACCTCGGTCAAGCGGTTCGGTTATGTTTTCGTCTCCATCCCGTCCGGGTATGAAGCGCCGCTCAGTGGCGTGCTGCCCCAGTTCTACAAATATGTGAACGGCCGCGACAAGGTCGAGGAGATCAATTTCTCGTTGAACGAGGCTGACCAGCAGGATTATTCTCTTCTGGTCTTCGGGGACATGCACCTTGCCGGAAGGATGAATGATGTGGGCCAGTTCGCCGAATTTGCCGACGATGTGAATGCTTATCTTGATGCCAATGAGGGCAGAAAAGTCTATGCCGTCACTTTGGGCGACATGACCTGGGACATTTTCTGGTACCGCTATCCTATGAGTGATTACCTCGAGGAGGTCGAATATGATTTCGGGGGACGCCTCCCGATGTTCCACACAATCGGCAATCATGACCACCAGAGTGACCTGGAAGGGGATTTCTTCACTGCCGGGATGTTCAGGAAAACGCTCGGCCCTACTTATTACAGTTTCAATATCGGTGGCATACATTACATTGTCCTTGACGATATTCTCTGCCAGAATGACGGCACCAACCGCACTTTTTCCAGGGCTGTCGCCGACGAGGAAATCAACTGGCTTAAAAAGGATCTTCAATATGTGTCGCATGACACCCCTATATTCATAACTGTCCATGCGCCGGTATATTACGAGTCTGGTTCTTTAGGCATCAAGAACGGTTTCAACGGGTTCATCAGCCTTTTTGCAGGTTATGACCGTGTGCAGATATTCTCCGGACACACCCATATCATATACAACGTGGACCGTCTTTCAAGCAGTGTGCACGTGCATGAGAGCAACAGCGGGGCAGTGTGCGGCGGCTGGTGGATGACCGGCAACAATACCGGGGTCCATCTCAGCGGTGACGGCGCTCCGGGCGGATACCGTGTCGTCAATGTCAGCGGCAAGGATTATGACTGGTATTTCAAGGGAACCGGTCTGCCCGAGACCTGCCAGTTCAGGGCGTATGACCGCAACTGCCTGCATCTGAGCACCGACAATTATACTCCGAACGCCACTGCGACCGGCAAGCAGGCTTTCACGGAGACCGTAGGGGAGTATGCCGCTGCAAACCACGACAATTATGTCCTGCTGAACATCTGGGACTGGGATGATGGATGGTCTGTAAAGGTCACGGAAAATGGCAGGGAACTGCCTGTGACGCGTCTTCACGATGTCAAGGACCCTCTGTACCTGGTTTGCTACGAGGGTTATGAGTACGAGAATCATTACGACAATACGATATACTATCCGGCCTACACGACTACCCATATGTTCCGTGTCCAGGCGTCGTCTCCTACCTCCACTCTGGAGATCACTGTACGAGACAAATTCGGCCGCGTCTATTCCGAAGAAATGACGCGGCCGAGAGAGTTCGGTGAATATTATTGATTATTCAGCAGCTTTGCATTTCTTGCAGCAGTAAGGCTTCACGAGGCAGTTCCATACGCAAGCAGCGAGAGCGGCACCTGCGAAAGGTCCCACGATGAAGATCCAGAGGTCCTTGATGGCATCGCCCTGAGCGAAGAGAGCAGGTCCGATGGAACGTGCAGGGTTGACTGATGTTCCGGTGTAGCGGATGCAGGCAAGGTGTACAAGAACGAGTGAGAGACCGATTGCGAGGCCTGCGAAGTTGCCGGCGCCCTTCTCGGAATCAGTTGTTCCAAGCACTACAAGTACGAATACGAATGTGAATACAAGCTCTGCGATCAGACCAACGACAGGGGTGATGCCATCCTGGCATTCATTTGCACCTACACCGTGCTCTGGAGCGATGGCGAAGAGGATGGCAGCTCCAATGATGGCTCCGATAACCTGGAACAGCATGTAGAAGCCTGCGTCTTTCCAGCTCATGCGGCCGCTGAGAGCGACACCGAGGGTGATTGCCGGGTTGATGTGGCAACCGCTGATGTTGCCGATTGTGTAAGCCATTGCGACAACTGCAAGTCCGAATGCGAGGGAAGTGCCCACAACGCCTGCGATGTTGCTGATTGGATTACAAGCAAGGCTGACAGCTGCGCCGCAACCCATGAGGACCAGAACCATTGTTCCGACCAATTCTGCAAAATACTTTTTCATTTGTTTGATTATTAATAGGTTGTTAAAGTGTGTGCATTAAATTGACTTTATTGCCATTTCAAAATTAGAAAAATATTCTTGAAAAAAGCGAAAAAAACATAAAAAACTTTGCTTTTTCTAAATTTAGTTCTACCTTTGCAGTCCCGTTTGAGAAACGAACTTCTCACTGGGATACGGATTGATTCGTTAGCTCAGTAGGTAGAGCACAGCACTTTTAATGCTGGGGTCTTGGGTTCGAGCCCCAAACGGATCACAAGTCTGCTTCCTTAGCTCAGTTGGTAGAGCACCTGACTCTTAATCAGGGTGTCTAGGGTTCGAATCCCTAAGGGAGCACTCGAAAGCCTCGCAATTTGCGAGGCTTTCTTTTATTAACCCCTTCAGATTCCCCTATTATTAGGGGAAAGCCGGGCTACTTGCCTTTCCGTATTTGCTGGCGCAAATACCGGGTCAGGGGGAAAACCCTGTGTTTAAGCATAGATGTTCTGAAGCCTGAAGAGGAAGTACTTGACATCGGACACACCCCTGAGTTGAGCCCTGAAGTTTTTGATTTTGGAGTTGAATGATTCGGCGGAGGCATTAGTCG
>JAZRVQ010000037.1:0-31028 GCA_045599265.1 Candidatus Cryptobacteroides sp.
GCCTTTCCGTTGCAATAACAGCCCGGGCGGCCATACATGATGTTGTTGATGAACGTGCCGTCCTTGCTCTGGTTGGAATATATTTCACCGTACTCCTTTGTTGGATATTTGTATCCGTTCCAATATGCGGTGTTGTTGATCACATCGACATGGTCGGCCTTGAAGGTATGTATTCCGGAACCGCCGTTGTTGAAGCTGACGTTGTTCATCACAAGAGTTCGGCCATTGTACGGGCCATCATTTTTGTGTATGCCGCTGTCAGCCGGACGCTGGTTGACGTCGATGATGATGCCGTTGCCGTCTGAAAGTCTGAAATCGGCCGTCGTGCACCAAGGGATCATACAGCGGTTGTTATAGACCGTGTTCCCCTTGACGATGAGCTTGTGGCCGGTGTTCGAATCGGTGTTGACAGGACTGATGATACTGATACCCGAGCACGCATACATGTTGAACCACGAATTGTTGTAGATCACGTTGTTCTCGAATGTGATGTAGTCACAGTTCGATGCGCCGAGACCGCCTCCAGGAAAATCGTGGATGATGCAGTTCCTGATTATGACATTCGTTGTCGTATAATCGGCGTCGCCGACAGAGACGCCGTTGGTATTGAACTGGGCTGTATAGTTCCAGTCGATCTGGTCATGGAAGTCGTGATAGACAACCGCGTTGTTGTAGGCCTCGAGGGAGTCGAGCTGCTGGTTGAAGCCCTCGAACTCGATACCGTCAAGAATCACGTATGATGCAACGATATCGACTGCTTCCCAGACACCTGTGCCGCCGACAATCACCTTCGGCCTGTCATTCGGGTCCTGGGCCTCAATCGTGACGTACTTGCCTTCCTTGCCTGAATACTGGACCGGCATGTCGATGAACCTCTTGCCGTACTTGTAAGTTCCCGGCATGATCTTGATCACGTCACCGGGCTTCACGAAACTCAGAGCCTTGGCAACGGTCTTCAATGCGAAGGATGGTGCTATTCCGGTGTTCTCATCGCTTCCATCGGCGGAGACATAATAGACCTTCTCCTTGTTTGCCGGCTTCGGGATGTCTCCCCCGCCGGTCTCAGGCCTGACTTCTCTCCCGTCGTCACAGGACGAAACAAGGAGAGAAACCATAACCATAAGAACATTCAGAATGATGCGCAGGTGCTTCATTGTTTGACAACTTTAGGGTCAATGACTATAACCACAGTCTCATAGGCAGGGTTGGTTGCAACCTGCTCGCTGGAAATCTTGATAGCAATCGCGAACCTCTTGCCGAGATATTCAGGGTCCTTGAGATAACTTGTGGTCACGTCCACGTCGAATGACACGTGGTCGGACGACGAGGTCAGGAACACGGCCTCAGGGAATTTGTAGACAGACTCCGGAAGAGGAAGGATGTCATTCGGCAGTGTACCTTCGTCGAGCATTCTGTTCACAGTCGACTTGGATGAGACAAGCTGCACCTCATAGTTGCCAAGCACGATGCCGGCCTGCACGACGCCGAGGTGGATGTGAAGTTTCTTCCCGTCAGGGTCAATGTCATAGAATGACTTGTTGCCCTCGCCGATGAATGTTTCGGGAACCGGAGTTTCGTCGATTGTCCATACCCCGTTGACAGCTGCCGGAAGGTAAATGACAGTGTCAGGGTAATCAGCCGGAGCATACTCCCTGTAGTCACAGGAAGTAAATGCAGCGGCTGCGGCAATCACACTAACTATAATAACACTTAAACGTTTCATATAATCGTCTTGTTTTTAGTTTACCAAAGAGGGTTCTGCTGCCAGTGAGCCATCTTGTTGAGCTCTGACTGAGGGATAGGATAGAAGTACATCTTAGGCTCGAAGGCACGCGTCTCGAGCTGGTAAGGTTCGTACTCGAATCCGCTGTCGGTCTTTGTGATCCTGACGGAACGGATTGGTGCGCCGAGCACGTCGGCTGCCATCCAGCGGCGGAGGTCAAACATCCTCTTGCCTTCGAAGCAGAGTTCCACTGCCCTCTCGTCACGGATTGCCTGACGCACTTCGCTCTGGCTCAGACCGTTCGGGAGTCCCGGCATTCCGACGCCGTTGCGTGAACGGATGAGGTTGTAGTATGTCGCGATGTCGGCATTGCCCGGATCATACTCGTTGAGGGCCTCGATGTAGTTGAGATAAACCTCGGCGAGACGGATGAGAATCCATGTGTGGACAGAAGTCTGGCCCTGGGTGAGGTCGCTCTGATAAACGTACTTCTTGAGATAGTAACCTGTCGGAGTGCAGTTGCGCACGCCGGCGCCGTCACGGCCACCTGTCCAGCACTCGATGGTCCTTCCGTTGAAGGTCGTGTTGTTGGTGATGATGGTTGCTGCGAGACGAGGGTCACGGTTTGCATAAGGATCAGCTTTCATTGCCGGATTGTTCCAGTCGAACTTGCTTCCGTCGGCCATCTGGAAGAGGTCCACGAGGTTCTGTGTAGGACAGTTTCCTCCGGTTGCATAGTCAAAGCTGATAGGATAGTTGGTCTTCTCGAATGAGTTGGAAGCGGCTGCACGTGCGGTGAGGATGACCTCCTTGCTGGTGTAACCCTTTGCACCGAAGAGGTTGGAATAGTTGTCAAGGATATATCCGGCTTCACCGGAGAGGTCTATGACTGCCTTGGCTGCATCAGCGGCGGCTTTCCATCTTGCAGCCCTGTCTGCTGCAGGGAGAGAGATGAGTTCAGGATTGGAATATCCGGAAGCCCAGTTGCTGGTGTTCCAGAGGTCGCTTGCTGCATAGAGTAGAACTTCTGCCTTGATGGCGAGGGCGGCACCCTTGGTCACGCGGCCGAGACTTGCGTCCGGCCATACGGTCGGAAGGATTCCGGCGGCCTCGTCGCAGGCGTCAACAATGAAGTTGACACAGTCTTCGAGTGACGCTCTCTCAATGGTTTTGAGATCGACGTCAACGGCGAACTTGCCTTCGACGATAGGCATTCCTCCGAATCTCCTGATGAGTTCGAAGAGATAGTATGCCTTGAGGAGTTTGACCTCGGTCTTGAGCATCTCGATGTCGGCCACATAGGTCTCGTAGATACCCGGCTGTGACGGATTGTCCTTGACGTCGCTGTAGTCGATGTCATCGGCCTTCTCAAGGAAATTGTATGCCTTGCGCGTCGCTGCGTAGTACCTGCTGATAGGGTTTTCAGGGAGGCTGTTCGCTCTCCAGCTGCCGAGATTGAATTTCTGGACGTTGTTGGTCTGGATTGCAAATTCGCACTCGTCACATGCCGAAGCAAGCATTGCACCGCTGATTACGTCGAAGCCCTGTGGAAGGTCTGAATAGACAGCGTAGGCAACAGTCTTTGCATTTTCGTATGATGAGAAAGTGAACTCCTCTTTCTGGGTGGTGTCCATATTCTTGTCCAGATAGTCCTCACAGGAAGCGAGGGTCAGGGCCAGAAGGGCAACTCCAAATATATTATAGAATCTTGTTTTCATAACGTAGAGGTTTCATATTAGAACTGAACGTTGACACCGAGGCTGAATGTACGCATCTGAGGGAAGCCTGAAAGACCTTCAGGATCTGCATTTACGTACTTCTTCAGACCGTGTATGCTGAAGAGGTTGGTACCGTTGAGGAAAATCCTGATGGTGTCCACCTTGATGTTCCTGGTAAGGTTCTGAGGGATGGTGTAGCCAACCTCGAGGTATCTCATCTTGAGGAATGAACCATTCACCTGCCAGAATGAAGAGTACTGCGTGTTGTTAGGAACAGCAGAGGCTGAAAGTCTCGGATAGAACGCTGTGTCGGCAGTCTCAGGAGTCCATCTCAGAAGTGCGGATGCAGGTGCTGCATACTGGTTCTGGAATGCCTGGTAAGTGCTGCCGGAAAGATAGGCGATTCTGTTGGCCACGCCGTAGAACATGGTCTCGAAGTCAAATCCCGCAACGCGGAAACCGAGCGTGAGGCTGCCGGAGAATTCAGGATTGCCTGTGTATCCGATGGCAGTGACGTCCTCGCTGTCGATATATCCGTCTTCGTTCATGTCCTTGTACTTGATGTCACCCGGCTTGACGGTGCCGAATGTCTGTTCAGGAGAGTTGTCGATGTCAGCCTGGTCCTTGAAGAGTCCGAGGGCAACAAGACCGAATCCCTGACCGAACGGCTTGCCTGTACGGTTCTGGTATTCGTAAAGCCTGAGTTCCTCGGCCATATAGTCGATGCGGTTCTTGGCATACCATGCATTGGCGCGTACCCAATACTCGAATCCGCTCTCGGTCTTGTCTGAGAACGATGCGCCGAGTTCGAAGCCCTGGTTGGTTGCCTTGCCGAGGTTGAGGTAAGCGAATGACATACCGAGAACGGACGGGATTTCACCGGTCGGGCTGGTGAGAATATGGTCACGCTTGTTGATGAAATAGTCCGCATTCAGGTTGAGTTTGTTCCAGAGAGTGAGTTCGACGCCCACATTGGTCTTGAGTTCCCTCTCCCAGGTTCTGTCAAAGTCAGCCACGGAGTCTTCCATCATGGCAGACTGTGCGGTATTGTTCGGACCGAGATAATAGGATGCAGTGTACTTGTAGTCCTGAGTGTAGGCGTAACGCTTGGAGCCGACGACAGTGGCGTTTCCGACAAGACCGCTGGATGCGCGGAACTTGAGGAAGGTGACGGCCTCGCTGTCCTTGAGGAAGTCCTCATTGGAAGCGACCCATGCAACAGCGCCTGCCGGGAAGAATCCCCACTTGTGTCCCCTTGCGTAAAGGTCGGAACCCATAACGTTGTAGGTGAATTCGGCAACGTATCTCCTGTCAAAACCGTATGAAAGACGGCCGCGTACACCCATATATTTATAAGGGAACTGGTAGTCCTTCACGCTTGTGTCAGGATTGGTGAAAGTCTGGTCGCTGAAGAAATGGGCGTTGACGCCGAGAGAGTGCTTGTCGAACGTGTGGTCATAGTCGAGTTTGAACTGATAGCTCATCGACCTCCACTGGCTTGCGCCGCCGTCGCTGATGGACATGTCGGTCTTCTCGCTGTAGCCGTTGTAGACATACTCCCCTTCCGCTTCGGCGATGGAGTAGTAAGGATACTTCTTGCTCTTGTTGTAGTCACCGGAGAACCAGTTTCTGAATGAGAAGTCGGCAGAGAGTTTGAGCCCCTGAGCCGCACCGCTGAACTCGTATGCAACGCTGAGGTCGGACTGGATGTTTCTGGAGTTGTCAGAAGCATAACCGGTCTCGGTGAGGTCGCCGACAGGGTTGCTGAATGTGGCGTTACCTCCGAAAGAACCGTCAGGGTTGTAAACCGGGAAGGCGTTCGGAGTGATCTTGGTCAGGCGGTCATACATCGTCCATGCGCTTGCTGATGGATTGAACTTGTCGGCGATGTTGGCGGCAAGGTTCAGGTGGGCTGAAAGGCCCTTGGTGATGTTGACGTCGATGTTGCCACGCACATTGTATCTCGTGAACTTGGTGTTTGCGCTGAGTTGTCTCTTAGGGTCAGTCTGTGCAAAGAAACCGTTGTTGTCGGAGATGTTGACGAGTGCAAAGTACTTGACGATCTTGTTTCCTCCCCTGAAATTGAGGTTGTAGTTCTGGTTGACGGATACAGGATTGAGGATCTGCCTCTGCCAGTCAACGTCCGGGTAGAGGTATTTGTCCGTCTGGTCCGCATAGGCTGAAATTACATCTTCTGAATAATAAGGTGCAAGTCCGTCATTGACGCGCGCCTCATTGTAGAGAGTTGCATAATCTACCGAACCGAGGAACTTTGGCATCCTGAACGGGGTGTTGACACCGGCCTGGGCGGAGAAATTCACCTGCAGAGGCATGTCCATACCGCGCTTGGTGGTGACAAGAAGCACACCGTTCGCACCGCGCATACCGTAGATGGCTGTCGCAGCGGCGTCCTTGAGGAGAGTGATGGTTTCGATCTCGTGAACAGAGAGGTTGTCGAGCGTGGACTCGTAACCGTCAATGAGGATGAGGACGTCCCTGTTGGAGGTGTCGAAAGTGTTGTATCCCCGGGCATTGAGCGACGGATTGTCGCTGCCCGGTTCACCGCTGCCGCTCATGACGGTCAGGCCGGCAATCTCACCGTACAGAGAGTTGAGCACATTCTGGGTGAAGGACTTCCTGAGTTTGTCACTCTTTGCAGTTGAAGTCGCTGAAGCATCACGCCAGGATTCCTGTGTTCCGAACTCGTTCACCGATACAGTGTCGCGCTGGAGCCAGTCCACGTCGGCCTGCGCCGCTGCCGGAACGGCATTGAAAGCGCAGAGCGTCAGGGCTATTGTGAATATATGCTTTGTTTTCATAAACATTGATAATCTGTGTTATTGTGACTGACTGCTACCAACCCGGATTCTGTGTGAGATAACCCTTGTTTACCTCAGACTGAGCGATAGGAAGGTGATAGAGATTGCGGTTGAACGCCCTGACCTCGAGAAGTTCGATAGTATAGTCACACTCCTGGTCGAGGCCTCTGCCGAGTACGCGGGTAAGGACTTCCTTATAGATATTGCCCTTCATCACGCCGTCCTTTTCAGCATCGAGCCATCTCATGATGTCCCAGAGGCGATGGTCCTCGAAACAGAGTTCGACGTCACGCTCGTTCTTGATGCGTGCTCTCATCTGCTCCTGAGTAAGTCCTGCCGGTATGTCAGGCATGCCGGCACGCATGCGTACCGGACGAAGGGCGTTTATCACATCCTGGCTTGGGCCGCCGTATTCATTGAGGGCTTCGGCGAGGTCGAGATAGAGTTCGGACACGCGGAAGAGGATGCCGTTGGCAGCCATCTGGTAGTCATTGCCGACACCGAGACGCCTAGGGATAATCTTGTGCATGAGGCAGCCTGTGGCATTTGCTGCAGGCTGAGGGCTTTCGCCAACGTCACCCTTGCACATCATCATCTCAGGATAATTGTCGTTCCATGGTGAACCGTTGTAGGCCACTGTCTGGCGGAAACGCGGGTCGAGCTGGGCATATTTCTTCATGATATCATGTCCGACTACGCCCGGTGCGTTCCACTCCATAGGAGTTCCGTCCATCTTCTCATACTTGGCAACGTGGTTGTGGGTCACGCAGACACCGTTGTCGCCCCATGAGGACATTCCGAGTCCGGCAGGAATGACACAGCACCAAGGCCAGTTCCAGTTGCCGGTCTTGCCCTTGAATTTCTCGGCAAGGATGATTTCGCAGTTGTCATACACTTCGAAAACCTTGCGGTAGTCGTTCTCAGGGTCTCCTTCGTTGAGAATCATGAAACCTTCAAGGTTACACTCATCAAGTGCGGCCTGGGCTGCGTCAGCAGCTCTTTTCCAGCGGTTGACATCATAATTGCCGTAGCAAATGAGTTCGTTGTGGTCGTATGAGATGTAAGGGTCACCGGTGTTTGTGAGAGGGCTGGCCGCAAAGAGGAGGCACTTGGCCTTGAGCGCAAGAGCGGCTGCCTTTGTGATGCGGCCTCTCTGGTTCTCGGTGTAATGGACACCCGTAAGGTATTCAGCAGCCAGGTCACAGTCTTCAACGATGAATTCGATGAATTCCTCTGCGCTTGCACGCGGAAGGGCCCAGTCGTCGGAGATTCCTAAACGTTTCTTGATGATAGGCATTCCGCCGTATCTCTTGAACATCTCGAAGTTGTTGAGTGCGCGGATGAAGAGAGCCTCACCCATGTAGTTCTTGATTTCGGTTTCAGAGAAATCTGTGTCCGGGAGGCGTTCGAGCATGATGTTGCAGCGGCGGATAACCTCGAAACGGAGGTCGAACCTGTTGTCTGCAAGTCTCTTAATATCATCCTTCACGACGGAACCGGTGTTCCAGGTCTGGCTGATGTGCCAGGTCGTGGACATTTCGGACTCATCCGTCATAGGTGTAGTCATACACATGTGCGGATTTGGGTTCTTGGAACCGTTGTCGCTGTGATATGGATAATATGAATGGAGTCCGAAACAGTAAGTTCCGAAAAGGAAAGCCTCGAAGTCCTTCTTTGTGGAGAAGACAACGTCTTCGGTCACGTCAGATCCGGGCACCTTGTCAAGAACGTCGCAGGAAAATGCAATTGATGCGCCAAGCAGCATCACAAACATTAATGATATGTTTCTTGTCTTTTTCATGGCTGCTGTTGATTAGAATTTGACGTTGAGACCAATGTTGAAGGTCTTGGTGATAGGATAGGAATCATGGTTTGTGGCCTGCTGTGCGGCTTCAGGGTCGACACCCTTCAACATGTGTGAGAAGGTGAGGACGTTGTTACCGTTGACGAAGATTCTGCAGCCCTGCATGTGTACCTTCTTGAGTTTTGCAGGATTGAAAGAATAGCCGATCTCGATGTTCTTGAGACGGATGTAACTTGCGTCGCGGGTCCAGAATGAGGAATCCTGGTAGTTGTGCTTCTGGATTTCGTCACCGACTGAAAGGTGAGGATATTCAATGAGTTCGCCGTTGGCGTATTTCTCTGCAGTCCAGCTGTTGCGCAGTGTGGTCGGAGCGCCGAAGTCCTCGCCGAAACCGCGGATGAACAGACGTGAGTACTGGAGAGAGACGTGTGAGGCTCCCTGGAAGAGGACTGAGAAGTCGATTCCCTTCCAGTTGAGGCCGAATGAGAAGCCATAGGAGATTTCAGGGAAGTTGGAGTATCCGATAGGAACCATATCGTTGGTGTCGATGATGCCGTCACCGTTGACGTCCCTGTACTTGAGGTCGCCCGGCTGGAGGCGGTTGTTGTTCCATGAAGAAACCGGACGGTTAGGGTCATTGACCTCCTCCCATGAATTGTACATGCCGTCACAGATAAGTCCGAAATACTGGCCGAGTATCTGGCCGGTCTTCTGCTTGTAAGAGTATGGGTTAGGAACTTCATCCATGAACTGGATGGTGTTGTGGGCGTATGTAAAGTTGCCCTTCAACCAGTATGCGAAGTCCCCCACTGTATCGGAGAAACTGATTTCGCCATCGAAACCGGTGTTCTTCATCTTGCCGAAGTTCTGTGCCGAAGGCTTTGCACCGTAGAGAGTTGCATAGTTCTGCCTGTTGGCGAGGATGTTGTCGCGGAGTTCGAGGAACCAGTCGGCCTCGATACGGATGCGGCTCTTCCAGAACGTTGCCTCGATACCGGCATTGGCCTTGCGGGCCTTCTCCCAGGTAAGGTCCTCGTTTCCTACGATGCCCTCGCCGTTGATGGAGTACTGGGTGTAGGTGGATGAAGGGTTACCGAAGAAGTACTGTCCGCCGATTGTGCTGTATGAAGTTGGGAGATAAAGGAATCTCTCGCCACCGATACGGTCGTTTCCGACCTCACCGTATGAACCGCGGATCTTGAAGAAGGTCATCACGTTGTTCTTCGGATAGAAAGGTTCCTCGGTGAGCACCCATCCGAGAGAGTATGCAGGGAAGAATCCGAAACGCTTGCCCGGAGCGAAGTTCTCTGTACCGTTGTAACCGATGTTCACCTCTGCGAGGTAGCGGTTCTTATAATCGTATGTGACGCGTCCTACGATACCCTGGTAGCTGTTAGGCACCTTGTACTGGAGGTTCGGGTCCACCTTGCGGCTCTGGTTGTAGAGAAGCAGAGCGGTGACATGGTGTGCGTCGGCGAACTTGTTGTCATAGGAAATGCCTGCCTCGATATATGTCCTGCGGTTCTTTCCGAATGAATTTGAATAAGAGAAAGGCTTTTCGGTCGTGGTTGCGCGGAACATCACCTCACCGGCGGCATTTCTGTCCACAGTGTATGTGAGAGGCGGGTTCTTCGTGTATTTCTGGTAATGTCTGTAGTAGTTTTCGTAAGAGAACTTGGCAGTGACCTTGAGACCCTTGACTCCCGGAATGTCATAACTGAGTCCGACCGAGCCGTTGAGATTGTTGCGGAAATCGTTTCTGTAACCGTTCTGGTAGAATCCCACCATAGGGTTGTTGGATGATGAACCGAGATTGACAATCTTGCCGTCGATGACGCCCGGCGTCTCCATCGGGTTGGTTGTCGCAAGGCTGTTCATGATGCTTGTGACGTCACCGGCGTTTCCGGTCCTGGTCTCCATCTGCGTGGCGATGTTGAAATTGATCGACAGGCGCTTGGTCACCTTGAAGTCAAGGTTGGAGCGGAAGTTGAATCTCTCATAGGCCGACTGCACGTCATAACCTTCGAGGAGGCTGACCTGCTTGAACATACCCTGCTGGTTGTAGTAACCTCCTGAGATGAAGTATTTCACCTTGTCGGTACCGCCGGAAATGTTGATATTGTGCTGAGTCGTAGGCGAGGCCTTTCGGAGCATCTCCCTGTACCAGTCAACGTCAGGATAGAAGATCGGATCCTCACCGGTGCGGTACTTCTCGATTTCCTCGTCGGAGAATTTCGGATTGTATGTTCCCGAAAGGTATGCGTCGTACCTTCTGGCCTCATTGTAATTGGTGGCGTACTCGTATGCGCCCATAGCCTCGCGGAGGTCGGTGAAGGCGTTGATTGCCACGTTGCCCGAATAGGAAATGGTAGGCTTGCCCTCGGCACCGCGCTTGGTGGTGATGAGAATCACACCGTTGGCGCCTCGCACACCGTAAACGGCAGTGGATGAGGCATCCTTGAGGATTGAGAGCGACTCGATCTCGTTAGGGTCGATGTTGTTGAAGTTGCTGGTCTCGATACCGTCCACCATGACGAGAGGATCCTGTGAGCCATCTCCCGTTGCGAAAGTGGCGACACCGCGGATTCTCAACGTCGAGAAGTCCTCACCCGGCTCACCGCTTCTCTGCACTGAAAGAAGTCCCGGAAGACGTCCTGCGAGCATGTTGGAAACGTTCGCCTGAGGCGACTGGACAAGGTCCTTGGTCTGAACCATTGATATCGCACCGGTCACAGTTTCCTTCTTCTGCTTACCGAATGCAACGACAACTACATCATCAAGGTACTCGGTGTCTTCCATAAGGACGATGTCGTATGTGTCCCTTGAAGAGGTGAGTTTGATGGTCTGCGATGCGTAGCCGAGGCAGGATATCTCGATCTGAGAAACCCCGTCCGGAACACGCAACTCATATGCTCCGTTGAAGTCGGTGGCTGTGCCGACCGGCTTTCCGGACACAGTGGCACTGACAGTGGCCCCGATCACCGGTTCTCCGTTGGAGTCGGTGACCACGCCTTTTACAGTGCGGGGCGCAGCGGCGCCTGAAGCTGCCGCCGGCAGGACAAGAAGCATGCACGACAGAACGGCAGCCGCTGTTGCGACAGCCTTCCGCATGATGTCCCTGAGTGTAGAATTAGCCATAAATATTGAGTTATTAGCTTAAAAATTGTTCTTGATTATCGAAATTCCGGCTTCGAGTCTCTTCCTGGCTTCGTTCAGGCCGCCGGCAAGATAACTCTCCGCTGCAGCAGGATTGTTGTACGTGCTCATAAGTCTGGTGAATATCTTCTCTCCGCTTGTCGAATCTATGTTCATCCTCCAGTCGTCATATCCAAGGTCATTGAACATATTGCCCTTCCGGCTGTCCTGGCTCTGGCTGAGGTAGAATGCCGGCGTTCCGGAGCAGAGCGACAGGATCGGCGAGTGCGAATCGAAGCTTATGACGCATATTGCATGTGAATACAGCGACGCAGCCTCGTCCGGGAACCAATATTTGTGTTTCACGACGAATGGCCTGACATCTTCCGGAAGGCGGCTGATGACCAGTTCGTCCATGATGTCGGTTTCATAGGACATCTCCGGACAAAGCACGACCTTGTTCCCGGTGCTTCTGACCCAACCGGTTACGGCCTCCGCCAGCTTGTCGTGGTCCGGGCCCTTGCACGAATCGTTGAGTTCGTTGATCTGTCTTAGATGTTCCCTGGTGAAATCTCCGTACGGTGTGATCCTCAATCTCGGTATCACGCAGATGAACCCCTTGTCAGAAAGTCCGTTCTTCTCCATGAACGACTCGGCCTTCGAGTCGTCCCTGAGGTTGAACCCGAAAGTGGAATCAGGCACCAGTTCTATCTTGGATTCAGGAATGCCGGCATCGCGCAGCACTGCGAGTGAAGAACTTTCGCGGGCAAAGATGAAGGAGGCGCCTTCTATCATCTCCTTTGTGCTTCCTTCTATGTTGCTGAATGTTGCCGCATAGATTCCGTACGGTTTGTCAGTATGGTTCCTCCAGGCAAGAATGTTCTTTTCGCCTGTCAACTGAAGGGCCGAGCCGTGAATGAGAAGGTCCGCCTTGCGGAATGCCCTGAGCACTTCCCTCGAGTGGACATTTCCCTTTTCGTCAACTTCCCCGTTCACGATCTTCAGTTTCGGATAATGGCTCAGGAGCGAACTGTCCGCCTCTTCACTGTAGGTCTTGTTCCACACGATTATCCTGGAGTCAGGCATCTGTTCCGAAAGCACGTTGACAAGCCCCGGAGTCTGGGCAAGCACGCCGATGCTGCCGTCGTGCCATCCGCCTACGATGAGGACCGTCTTGTGCCTGGAACAGGACACTGCGGAAAGCAGGGCTGCTGCCAGCAGAAATGCCGATATGATACTCTTGATTCGCACTTGCATCAAATACATTGTTTCACATTACAAATTTAGAATGTGACGCACAATGTATTTTAGCAAAAATTCAAAAAGAATTATCAAATCCTATCAAACCGTCCTGGACCGCAATTTCTTCATCATGCGGGTCGGAGATTCATCCCAGTACTTGGTGAAGGCCCTGCTGAAATTGGACAGTTCCTGATAACCGCATCTGAATGCGATTTCGGATATGTTGAGGTCAGTCTCCTTGACAAGCCTTACGGCGAGGTCCATCCTCATCTTGATGATAAGGCCATACGGAGTCATATTGCAGTTCTCCTTGGTCTTCCTCGAAAGCTGGGCCGGACTGACGCCCATTTCCCTGCAAAGCTGTTCGACTCCGAACGAACTGTCGGCAAGGTTGTCATTTATCACTGCAATCAGTTTCTCGGAGAACGGATTCTTGCCTGACACTGACGTTTTCCTGTCCTCCCTGTGTCTGGACAAAACGTTTTCAATCTTTGCAAGAAGGACTGCCGGACTGAACGGCTTAGTCATATACCCGTCCACTCCTATCTTGAAACTCTCTGCAATCTGGTTTTCATCCGTGACGGCCGACAGCATTATCACAGGGATATGTCTTGTCCTCTCGTCTTCCTTGATTTCAGTGAAGAAAGTTATGCCGTCCATCACAGGCATCATCACGTCGCTGATTATGATGTCAGGCATGATTTCCACCGCCTTTTCAAGCCCCTCGGCGCCATTCGATGCAGACACAGTGTCGAAAGTGTTCTTCAGTACGGTCCTGATATATGCCTGCATGTCAAGGTTGTCCTCGACGATGAGCACGGTGTCCCTGGTCATTTCATCCGGTCCGGAGACAAGCTCTTCAGCAGTATCGGCACATTCCTCCGTCGCGCTTTCACATTCCGATGCCAGATTGTTCTCCGGAACAACGACCGGAAGAAGGACAGTGAATTCGGAACCTTCACCAATGGCACTTTCAACGCTTATGTCTCCTCCCATCAACTTGACAAGTTCCCAGGTCATGTTCAGGCCAAGTCCCGAACCTCCCCTGAAACGTGCCTCACGGTCCGGCGCCTGGTAGAATCTGTTGAAAAGATTGGCCATTGCGTCTTCAGACATGCCGATTCCGTTGTCACTCACCTTGACAGACACGAATACCGCCCCGGCCTTCTCCGTACTGTCAAGGGTGACATTCACCTTGCCGCCCTTGTCTGTGTATTTGAACGCGTTTGAAAGGAGATTGTACACGACCTTGTCCACCTTGTCCTTGTCAAAATCCATCACATGCTCGGCAAAAACGGAACTGAAACTGTATTCAAGTTCCTTTTCCTTCGCGTATTGTGTGAAGAGGTCGAATACGTCACGGATAAACGCCACTATGTCCTGCGTACTGTTGTTGACGGTCATTTTCCTGGCTTCCACCTTCCTGAAATCAAGGAGCTGGTTGACCAGGCGCAGGAGCCTGTTGGCATTGCCCTTCATCATGGAAAGCATTGACTTGTCCGTGTCACGGACCCCGTCCGAACCAAGCAGATAGTCCAGCGGGCCGAGAATCAGTGTGAGGCTGGTGCGGAACTCGTGCGAAATATTAGTGAACAGTTTGAGTTTCAGCTCATCCATCTCGTGCTTGTTCCTGAGTTTCTGCCTCCTGAGCGAGAATGCCATTGCCGAGGCGACAAGTCCTCCGGCCATCAGCACGTACACCACATATGCCCACCATGTGGCCCAGAACGGCGGCCTGATGACCACCCGGACCTGCGAGGACTGTCCGCAGGCGGCTTCATCGCCCTTTACCCTGACCTTGAATGTATAGGTGCCTGGTTTCAGGTTGGTATAGGAAGCGTACCTTTTGTTTGAAGATGTGGATATCCAGTCATCATCCACGCCTTCGAAGATGTACTCATACTGTTTCTTGTGCGGTGTAATGAAATCGATCGCCGCGAATTGGAATGAAATCATCGACTCCTTGTAGGAAAGATGGATCTCGTCCGTATATTCAATGGACTTCTCCAGAGGAGAGCCCTCACCGGGCTGTACTGTCTTGTTGAAAATCTGGAACTCCTCAATGAAAACAGGGGCGTCGGCGACGCTGACATTCACCGCTTCCGGATAGAACCTGTTGACGCCATTCACTCCGCCGATGATGATTTCCCCGTCTGACGCCTTCTGGAATGCCGCTTTGACAAAGATGTTCCCCAGAAGTCCGTCATCCCGGTTGAATATCCTGAGGCTGTTGTCATCAAGGCCATAACTCATAAGACCGAGACCTGTCAGTATCCACAGCCTTCTGTTGTTGTCCTCGATGATGCCGGCCACCTGGTCGCCGGAATCCTCGCCGGGTCTTTGAGTCAGGACAAATGTATTTTCGCCGGGAACGTATTTGTCCAGTCCGTTGGACGTACCCGCCCATATCGTGCCATTGCTGTCCTGCAAGATGCAGTTCACCCAGTTGCTCGAAATCGAGCGCGTTGAGCCGGAATCCGCGGTGAACCTTGATATGAGTGAAAGGTCTTCACCGTATTTCAGGATGCCTCCATGAGTCGCCACCCAAAGATTGCCGTCATTGTCCCGGATGATGTCGACGACTTTTTCGTTCGGATAAATCAGTGTCTTGCTTCGGAAAATGTCGGTGCACTTCCCGGATTGCGGGTCAAAATTCATGAGGCCGACTTCACCGCCCAGCCACATCGTCCCGTCTGCGTCTTCGTAAATCGAATTGATGTCCCTGAACGGAAGCCCGCTCTCATTTTCCGTCCTCAGGGTGAAATTCCGCAATTGATTTGTAGCAGGGTCATATCTGGAAAGCATATCGTTGTTGTATGAAATCCAGACCGCACCCTTGCTGTCCTCAAACAATGTCCTTGCTAATCTGGAAGGAAGCCGTGAGGTCAGGTTCTCCTCCTGAACAGTTCCGTCAGGACGGTATGTCAGCCTGGTCAATCCCCTCTTGTCGCATATCCACACCCTGCCGGAACGGTCCTTGAGCGCGGAAAAGCAATTCCCGGATCCGGAAGGGTCGTCGGACAGCGAGCAGGTGTTGAATGTGGACAGTCTGGAATTGTAGAAAAGCACTCCTGACGACGTCCCCATCCAGATGGAGTTGTCACGGTCGCAATACAGGCACGTCACCCCGAATGACTTGAACGGGCGGTTGTTTATGTAGGCGCTCACAGGCCATGTCTTCCCGCTCCCGCTTTCTATGATGTCGATGCCGTCGGGCGTACCTATCCATATATTGCCTGACTTGTCAGCCTCCATGTCCATTACGGCATTGCTGGCAAGCTGCCCGTTATTGGCCGAATACCGGGTCAGCTCATTTTTCCGGCTGTCATATCTGACTGCCCCGCTGAATGTTGTCCCGACCCACCAGATTCCGTCAGGACGTTTCAGTATCTTGAACTGGTCTGCGTACTGTCCGTCCTGCAGCCCAAGTCTTTCCATCGGGAAGGAAAAGGACTGGTCTGCCGGGTCGAACACGTTCAGACCGCCGCCCCAGGTCGAAATCCAAAGTTTTCCGTCATCGTCGAACTCAAGGTCGGTGACGGCATTGTTTGACAAACTTTCAGGGTCTTCGGGGTCGTGGTCAAACCTGACGTGGCCGCCGGTTTCGGGATTGAGCCTGACAAGTCCGAGACGGTCGACAGCAATCCATATGAAACCGTCTTTCGACTCTATGATTCCTGACACGTCGCCATTTGTCGATTCAGTAGGGAAATAGCAGACGTAATCGGTAGTAATGGAAGTTCTGGGGTCATACCTGCACACCTTGCCTTCAAGCATGCCCGCCCATATATTGCCTTCGCTGTCTTCATAGATGCAACGGACCTGCCTGCCATGAAGGATGGTCATGAAATTGCTGCCGTCAAAGCGGTTAAGGCCGTTGGAGGTTGCAATCCATATGAAACCGTTTCTGTCCTGGATTATGTCGTTCACGTTGCTGTTTGACAGCCCGTCATCGGTCGAATAAAGCCTCAGACGAAGGTCCTTGCCGTCAAGGTTGACACCCACGGCAATGACAAGAAACAGTATGTACACCCATCTCAAAGACTTCATACCATCACAAATATAGCAAAACTATGAATGTTTCAAGACTGTCATGCCCGAAATTGTACTCGAAGCGGCCGTTCCTGACTTTGACCTTGTCCTTCGGAACTTCTATATGACTCGCGGTCCCCGCTGACTTGATCCGGACATCGCCGGAGCGCACCTTGCAGCTTGCATCATGGCCGGATACATTCCAGGCCCTGATGACAAGTCCTTCCTCGATGCCGTCCTCGCAAGGCTTCACACACCAAGGCACGATGCCCTCGCCTTCAATGCCGATGAGCGAGTATTCTGCCGGCATCGACCCGCTGCAGGCAGCCCGGCCGACAACCGGTGGGTTCTGGTGCTCAAGAGAGAATTTCATCGCCCTTTCAGGATCATAGCCGCCATCGTAGCTGAGCAATGAGAAATTGTTGTGGAAGCAGTCGTCGCCATCCTGGAAATCGATGCCGAGCCATCCGTTCACCTTGCCGCCGACAAGCACCTTTATCTGAGGGGTTGCAACGTCAAGGGTGTCGATGCTGCTGTGTCCCGTCTTCATGAACAGGGCATCCCGGTTGGAAAGCACGACACCGCAGTCGCCGGATGATATGTCTGCGAAGTGGTTCATCGCCACCCAGTCAAGACGGCAGATGTCATCGGCATAGTCGCCTCCCTGTGACTTCTGCCTCACATCCACGATTGCGCCCGCCTCCTCGGTGCGGACCACGGGATTGTCAAGATTGAACGAGAATGCGTATGTTGTGAGATTGTTGCCGAAATTTTCTTCGATGACGTTCTCCACGTCGATCCGGTCCATCCCCGAATAGAGCGTTATCCTTGACGTATGCTTGATGGGGAAATATGACCTGGCCAGCAGGGTGACAGACACGGGACCTTCGTTTTCCAGACGGATGCTGTTCCCGCGCACGGCCGGTTTTCTCTTTGCACGGCCGAGGTCGTTTGCAAAGAGTCCGTCAATTGCAGAAATCAATTCTCTGCCGAGTTTCTTGTCGTAAATACCGGTTATGTTGCCCTGACGGTCAACGGAGATTCTATAGCGTCCGTTCTCCGCCGTACCATCCTCACAAGCCGTGATTTCCGACTCGGGGATTGACTCCTCATTGACAAAACTGTAGCACCTGTAGCCGAATGACGGAAGGTCTTCGGCAAGGAAGCGGGCATAAGGTTTTCCGTCAACAATGACCTTCTGGCAAAGGCAGAGCCGGCCGGAAACGGTTTCGCGCACGCTTACAGGCCACTGGCCGTCATACGGGACGTCGCAGACATCGCTGCGGGTCCATCCGAGCGGATTGAGCACGAAGAATGAGCCGTCCCCACTTCCGGAGACGCTTTTCTCGAGTCTTCTCAAGGACCTGTCATACAGAGTGTCGACGTATGAAGTCAGTTGCGCGGCGGTCCGCCGTTGCCAGTCCCCTCTCTGTTTCCTGCTCACATCGGGGCTGTCAGCCGTCCAGTCATGCTCGAAGAACTTGCCGCATGCAAACCAGGCATCCCGTCTGGCATCGGAAAGGTCCTCGCAGAAATCCGGGTCCCGGGTGGCGGCAATTGCGTACATCAGTTCTGCGGCGCGCAGTTTTTCGACGCTTCTCTTGACAGAGGCGGACAATTCGGCCATGGTCGCCATTGCAGTGCCCCATTCCGTCGAACCGTATGAAACCGATTCCGAAGGTATAGACTTGCCGTAATGTGACTCTATGTCCCTGAAGAAATCCAGACCGTTGGAAATATACACCTGGTAATCCGTATCCGTCGAGTCCCTTGCTATCTTCAGGAAATCCCGCCTGAGGGTCTGGAGGTTGTCTCCGCCCATGCCGAAGGCACCGGCCGCATCGTATGGATACCGTTCCGTATCCCTCAGAAGTTCCTTCAGGTCAACAATTGCATTCGGAACATTGTCAGCCTCGAGGTATTTGCCCAGATTGTACCTGAACACGTTTGGCTTGGCGATCATTTCCGGATTGACCGAATACCATTTCATCAGCACCCTCCGACCGTCCGGTCCGGTGTACCAGTAAAGTTCATTTTCGCGCCTGTCAAGATTCCGGACCGAGGTGACGCAGGAACACACTCCCCTCCAGGAGTATCTGGCGCCGGAGCCCGCCCACAGGGATGACAGTCCCCACGGGAGGACCTGGTCTTCCATGTTGAGAGCCATCGGGAAATCGATTCCGTATTTCCTTTCGAGGCTTCCCGCATAGTACATATCCCTCAATATCGCCTCGAGGGGAGCCACACCCATCACACTTTCAAGCGTGTTGAGAGGGGCTGTGATGCTTCCCTCCCTGATCTGTTCTATCAGTTTCCGGAACTGTTCCTCAGTGCGGTTTTCTTCGTACACCCTTATCCACCAGCTGCCGTCACAGTTCCACTTGCTCCTGTATGGATATGGCTGGTCGGCCGTGGCTTCATTGAGTTCGATGTAATAGTCAAGCATTGAGAGGATAGCCTGGGTGTAGGTTTCCTCATCGGCGGTCCACATATAGTCCGTGTGGTCGTCCGGCGCAATGTATATCCTCTTTTGTTGGGCAAGACCTGCTGCTCCATTCAAGAACAGCAGGTCAGCAATCAAACACAATACCCACTTTTTACTAACCAACATCAACTCAAAAAATATCAATCAAATTCTATTTGCATACACAATCCATCCTTGCCGACATGGCACTTGCGTTCGATTGTTTTGCCCTTGTATGTCACTGTCACGGTATATGTCCCGAAATGGGCGTGCGCAGTTGAAGTTCCCTTTCTGTCAGTGAGTGCGGTCACGTCTGTCTTCCATTTTCCGAGGACATATTCATCCCAGACGGCGGCATTCGGCTTCGGAGACCAGTCTTTCCTGTAAAGCGCTGCGTCCGGTTTCCAGTGGTCACCCTGCCAGAATCCCCACATCGTCACGCCTTCAATGACCGGATGGCTGTAGCAGGCGATAAGGAAATCCCTCGTGTAATCCGCCTGAAGTTCTTCGTCCTTGGTGTTGATGTCCCATTCGGTGATCTGCACCGGCAGTCCCAGAGGAACGAAGCGGTCAAGGTCGCTTATCACCAGCTGCGGGGCCCTCGGCTGGGTACCCACGTGACCCTGCACGCCTATGGCCTCGATCGGGGCGCCCTTTGAGACGAGGTCGCTGATGAGTTCGACGTATGTATCGATGTTCTCAACGCTCTGCGCGCAGTTGAGCATACTGTAATCATTAATGAACAGCTGTGCATCCGGGTCAAGTTCCTTTGCAAGCTTGAACCAGTCCACCATGACGTCTTCCGGAAGAATCTTGAAGAAATCCTTTTCGTGCATAGGCTCGTTGATGACGTCCCAGGCAATGAGCTTGCCCTTGGCATAAGCCATTCTTTCGTAGAACTGGGCCTTGATATACCTGTCGAAAGTTTCCGGATCCTGCTCAGCCATGAGTTTTGTTGCCGCCGAATTGAATTTCCAGCCCGGCCATACGAGATTGTGTCCCCGGATCCTGAATCCGTTGTCCTGCAGCCACTCCATGGTGTGCAGGGTGGCAAGCCTGCGGTTGTTCTCATACCATCCGCCAGTCTTAAGGCCATTCCCCAACACGGAGGTGTTGAAGCAGCGGAGAAGGTTTGCTGCATAAGTCGAGTCGATCTTTCCGTCATGCCAGAAATAAGGGGCGCCGATTGAACATCCCCAGATAAAATCGGACATGTCCATCTTCACATGCACCTGCGCACCCTTGACCGGACGGCCTTTCCTGTCAGTCACGTTGACCACGACGTCAGAAGCACGGATTTTCTCTATCCTTTCAAGGGCTTCTTCTCTCCATGCGGCACCTTCCTCCCTTCCGGCGTATGTGAATTTCGTCTTTGGAAGTTCGTCGATATTCTTGTCCTTGCCGAAGTCCGTAATAATAATGTCGCGCACGAGAACGTGCTGGGCCAATGCGCCGAGTGAAAGTTCAACAACTCCATACCCGGCGGGAAAGTCGGTGTGCGCCTTGAACGGCACGTCGAAAGTCGTCCATTCGCTGTCACATCCGAGCGGCACGCTGAAACTCTTCGCATAGGTCGGCGCCGGTTCCTGAAGCATATAGTATATCGCCGATTCGCCGGTCTCCTGCCTTGCATAGATTGTTTTCATAGTGATTTTTGCAAGGAGGACATCACCCTTGTCAATATTATGGGAAGTCTTGAATGACAGTCCAACAGCATACTGGGAACGGTCTCCCTTGAACACCTCTATGTCATAAATCATCCTGCCATCCTCTTTATATGAAGTGCAGACTGATTTCTGTTCGATGTCGCGGTGGTCGTAAATCGAGAAGGCCGTATCCTTGTTCGAATCGAAGACAACTGTCTGGGCTTTCGCGGCAAAGCAGGAAAGCATCGACATGAATATCAATAAGTACAGACGTTTCATCCGGTCATCAATTTTGGTTGATGCAAAGTTGATTGATTATTTCCGAATTCACTTATCATATTCCGCAGTTTGGTTATCAATTTCCAAACTGTCTGAAAAACATCACGGTCTGGCGTCCGGTGAAAGCTTCAGTCTTTTGAACACGGGGATATCTTCCAAGGTCACGGGGACGGTGACATACCGGCCGCCGTCGTAGCGGCTGTGAGGCACTGTGACGCCCTGCCCGGCAGCATCACTGCCCTCCGGGAATGAAGGTTCGCTGACATATTCCCAGCCGGCCTCGTTGCAAGGCAGATAAACAGTCCATTCTGTGACACCGGCCTCGAGGACCGGGCAGACAAGATAGTCGCTGCCGAACATGAATTCACAGTCCTGTCTGAGGGCCTCCTCATCGTCAGGGAAATCAAAGACAAGCGGCCTCATCAAGGTATAACCTTCATCAGACACCTTGCGGGCCTGCCCGACAATGTACGGCTGCAGGGCCTTGCGGCGCTCGATGCAGGAGCGGAATATCTCTTGCGTGCGCTCGCTGTAGCGCCACGGTTCGGTCTGGCTCATATAGCCGTGCACGCGCATGAACGGCAGATAGACTGCCACCTGGAGCCATCTGAGCATCCTTTCCTGATAAGCCTCGTCACTGTACTGGTCTGATGGACGGAAGAATCCGCCGGCATCGAATGTCCACCATGGAAGACCGCTCGCCATCTGGCCAAGACCGCCCGCGATCTGCCTTCTCAAAGTGCCGAAATCATTGCCCACGTCGCCGGACCAGGTCACGATTCCGTAACGCTGCATACCGGAAAACGCACTGCGCGTAAGGATGACGGGCTCCCCTTCCGAACGTTCTTTCAAGCCACGGTACATGGTCCTGTTGACCATCATCGGATAGACATTGCGGTAGAACTCTCCAGGCAGCGGATCATTGCCCACACGGCGTCCCATAAGGTCATCGTTCTCCGGTTCGGTGGCATCGAACCACCATGCGTCGATGCCGAAGCGGCACAGGCTGTCGCAGAAATTCCGGAGATAGAAATCAGCGGCCTCCGGTTTGAAGAAATCAATCCAGTCAGTGCCGTCGATGAAGCATCCTGCCGCATCCAGGGCCTTTCCGGCCTCGCTGCCACGGTCCACCTTGGACCATACTGACAGCATCAGATGCACATTGTCCCGGTGCAGCGAGTCAGTCAGGGCCAGCGGGTCAGGATAATGTTCCTCGTCGAAACGGAGCGCATTCCAGCCGTATTTTCCCCACCACTGCCAGTCCTGCACAATCACATCCAGAGGCAGCCCCCTCTCACGGAAGCCGGCCGCATTGGCAAGGATGTCATCGGAAGAGTTATATCTTTCACGGCAATGGATGTATCCGAACATCCAGTCCTGCATATGAGGAACCGGGCCGGTAAGACAGCGGTACGAGGCGATGCATTCATCGGCATTGCCGGCAAACACGGTGTAATCCAACGCAGTGGCGACCGGCGAATGGAACGAAGTGGTGTTGTCCACCTTGCGGAAGTACACGCGCGGGCTGTCGCCCCTGGCGCCCGTGACCTCGATGCGGTGCTCCCCCGCCTCGAGGCCGGCAAGGACAGAACCTGTCGGCGGGAGCCACACATTGTTGAAGTCGATGAGCGTCCTGCCGTCCACAACGAGATTGAGTTTGCGTGCCATCTTCCGGTCCACGTCCAGCATGAATGAATATGTGCCGTCTTCCGGGACATTGATGGACGAGGCGAATGTGGAGAACCAGCGGGTCTCGCGCCTGTTGCCCGAAGTGCCCGTGGCGTTGACCGTCTGGCCTTCCGAATCGGTATCCGACGCTTCAAGGACGACACATTCAAGAGCCCGGTTGAAATCCGTCAGACCGTAATTGTTCCACAGCAGGGCATATCCCTTGCTCGAAAGCACGTATGGGATGGAAATCTGCGTGTTCACCTGGGTCAGGCGGCGTGTCAGGCCCCGGATGTCAAGATAGCCGTCCTGGAACTGGCCTGTGCCGTAAAGATGTTCGTCCTCAGGCGAATAGAAAGTCTGGGACACGTCGTAGCACGGAACGCCGCCGATTTCCGATGCATCGATGGCATGTTCCGTTTCCCGGAGGATCTCGTTTCCTCCGGCGTCAAGGAATGTCAGCAGACCGGTCCCCTTGTCATATCTGACACTCATTTCTGGAAGTGAAAGCAGGAGAGCGGCCGGATCATCCGAAACCTTGTACCGGACTTTCCCGCTCTCCTGCGTATAGACAAGTTCATCCAGTTCCGGGACGGCCAGTTCCCCAGCCAGACGTACCCTGACGGCATTGTCAGAGAGTGGGGTCAGGATCATTGTGCCCTGAGGAGTGTCGATCCTCACATCAGGATTCCGGCAGGACATGACGCACAAAAGCGCCGCCGCCGCGGAAAGGATGTATTTTTTCATAATTATTTCTTGAAGAGTTTCTGAGCCATTGTGTAGAGGGCGCGGCGCCAGGTAAGGAACTCGTGTGCAGTGCCTTCTGAGACATGTCCTTCTGCATTGTAGCCAGCTGCCTGGAGATTTGCGACTGCCTCATTGATGCGGTCAGGCATCTCCTTGCTTCCGCAGCTCAGGAAGATGTAGTCAACCTTGCGGCCGTCAAGTTCTTCCGGAGTGTACATTCCGCCGCTGAGGATACAGTATGAACCGAACACTTCAGGACGGGCCAATGTGATCATGTGAGTCTCCATACCGCCCATTGAAAGGCCGGACATTGCACGGTGGTGCTTGTCAGCGTATGTGCGGAAATTGGCGTCGATGTATGGTACGAGGTCGTCACACACAACTCTCTGGAACACTGTCCAGTCAAAGCTTCCCATCTGGCCGAACTTGACCTCGTTGGTCATGCCGTAGGTCATCACGATGATGAACGGTTCGCACTTGCCCTCGGCGATGAGGTTGTCCATGATGAGGTTGCAGTGGCCCTGGTTTGACCATGCGGTCTCGTCCTCGCCCCAGCCATGCTGGAGATAGAGTACAGGATATTTGGTCTTCTTGCTCTTTTCGTACTGAGGAGGAGTGTAGACAAATGCGCGGCAGGTCTTGCCTGCATTGGCTGAAGGGAAGAGCACCTGCTGCACCTTGCCGTGAGGTACGTCCTTGAGGGCGTAGAAATCAGCGTCGTGGGCAGGGATCTCGATACCGCTTTCCCAACGGCATGAGCCATAATAGTTGTTGGTGCCCGGATCGTTGAACACACCGCCGTCGATGGTCACATGATAGTAGTGGAAACCTTCGTCCATCGGACCGCTGGTAGTGCCCCACCAGAATCCGTCCTCACCTTTTTCGAGCACGGTGCCGCCCTGTCCGCCGAGACCGAGGCTGACAGACACTGCCTTTGCATCAGGAGCGGCGATGCGGAAACGGGCATAACCCTGAGAGTTGACCATTGGGTATTCCTGACCGGGCTGGTTCAGTTCGGAAGGTTTGAAATCTTCCTTGATTGGCTCCTGCGCGAAGCAGAGTCCCGAGAGCAGCAATGCGCTGCCGAGTGTGATGAATATTTTCTTCATAAAAATGAATTTGTTAGTAAAAAGTGTTATTTCAGTTTCCAATAATCCCATTCGAACCCGCCTTCACCGGCAAACACGAAATACAGGTCGTGGACGCCGGAAAGGCCGCTCACCTTGCAGCTGAGGTCCTTGAACGAGCCGGAGGTAGGCTTGACGGCAAGGGTGCCTGCAAGCGGACCGTCAGGGGCATCAATATGGATTTCTATCGTGGACGCGGCCCCTGCACGCACATTGGCGGTGAACTTTGAAGCGCCCTTCCTGAAATCGACGCCGCTGAGTTTGAGGTACTCCCCTGCGTCGATGTTGTCGACGACTATTCCCACACCGTCGATCCCGGCGGTCTTGAGACCGTATCCCCAGGACATAGTCTCGGCCTCGACACGGCGGAACGGGTTGAACGGCTCGATCTGCCTCAGGGTGCAGTCCTGCCAGCAAGGCAGTTCCCGGATGGTGCCGTCCTCGTTGTAGGTCATCTCGGCGGCGGAGACACTCCTGCGCTCGTGGTGATAATATGTATCGATGTGCATCAGGTCGTAGTTGAGACCGAACACATACGAACGGCCCTTGTAGTCGATGATGCCCGGATGGTTGCCCCTGGTGCGGTGTGTATGGTCCATGATGTGGCCCTTCCATTCCCACGGTCCGGTCGGCGAATCGCTCATCGCGTAACCGATGCCCTCGGGGCAGCAGGTCGAGGCAAAGGCCAGGTAGTAATGCCCGTCGCGCTTGTAGAACCACGGACCTTCCTGATAATCATTGATCTTGTAATCCAGTTTGTGGATGTCCCCGCTGTACGAGACCATATCCTCGTTCAGCGTGACCCAGTATGTGTTCGGGTTGCCCCAATACATATATGCCTGGCCGTCGTCATCTATGAATACGGTCGGGTCTATGTCGTCCCAATGTTCCTGCTGCCATACCAGAGGCCGGCCGATCGGGTCGGTGAACGGTCCCTCGGGACGGTCTGCCACAAGGACGCCGATTCCATGCCCGTGAAGAGGACAGTACATGTAGAACTTGCCGCCGCGCTCAACGACCTGCAGGGCCCATGCGCCGTTGTCGCGGCTGCGCCATGCGAAGTCCTTTGTGGATGCTACGACACCGCAGTCGGTCCAGTTGACCATGTCTGTGGATTTGTAGAGCAGCCAGTCGTACATTTCGAAATTGTCCGCATAGTCCTCGTCGTGCGTTGTGTAGAGATAGACAGTGTTGTCATACACCATCGGGGCCGGGTCGGCCGTGTATTTGGTCTGGATCAGAGGCAGATTGACGGTCCGGTTGAACTTCCACCAGTCCAGGTCGAACAGTTCTTCATCGCCTCCGCGGAACAGGATATACACATCGTGCAGACCCGTCAGGTCAGTGTCCAGGGAAACATGCTTGACTGCGTTCTCGCCCAATATCTCGATTGAGGCCAGAGGCCTGCCGCTCATCTGGTCGGCATAGAACTCAATGCGTCCCCCGTGCTTGAAGTTGAGGATCTCGACAGTCACGAGTATTGGTGAGACATCGCCGAAATCGACGCAGCGCACCTTGATCCAGTCGCCGTTGTGGACGGATGTGACATAATGTTTCCGCCCGGCAAGGCGGTCCACCTTGAGACCGTATCCGTCAGCCATCGTCTCGGCCTCGACACGCACGTAAGGGTCTATGCTGCCCACAGGTGCAGGGCCTTCCCCGGTGAACGGGATGAACGGAATGGAACCGTCCGGATTGAATGAGAACTCCTCCACACAGGCCGAACGGTGGAATCCGCCGCCGTTCGGAAGGGCTCCGTTATGATAGAACATATAATCATGCCCCTTGTAGGTGATGTTGCCGCCATGGATGGTGAACGCGTTCTCTGCCTCGTCCATGATGCGTCCGCGGTATGTCCACGGGCCGTTTATGGTCGGTGCTGTCGAATAGGCCATGTGCTCGGGAACGCCGCCGGCAGGGTAACTCATATAGTACAGGCCGCCGCGCTTGTTCACCCACGGGCCTTCCTCGTAACCTACCATCATCACTTCCTTGCGGATGGACCAGTCCATCTTCATGGATTCAGGGCCGAAACAGGCCGGGTCATGGAAACCCGGAACCTCTTTCCAACCATCCTTGAATGAGATCATGTCGTCATTGAGCTGGCCGTACCAGCAGCCTTTGTTGCCCCAGAAAAGCCAGGCGGTACCGTCGTCGTCGATGAACACAGTCGGGTCAATGAACGACCAGCCCTTGGCCAGGGGGCCGCCAAGTGCGTCTGTCCACGGTCCCTGAGGAGATGGAGCCGTCGCGACAGCGATGGTGTTGGAGCCTGTCGATGCCTCGATGGCGCTCACGTACCAGTACCATCTGCCGTTCCTCTCAACAGCCTGGGAAGCCCAGGCATTGTCGCCCTGCTGGGCCCATTCGAACGTGGCCGTGGACATCTGGGTGCCGAGATAAGTCCAGTTGACCATGTCCTCTGTGGAGAACACCTGCCAGTCTTTCATAAGGAAATATGTGGCGTCATCCTCGTCGTGTCCGGTGAAGACATACACCTTGCCGTCATGCACATACGGGGCCGGGTCGGGAGTATAGGAATAATGTACCATCGGGTTCTGTGCAAGGCACAATGCGCCTGCCAGAAGGAACGGGAGTGTTATTATGCGGTTCATCATTTATAGGGGGTTAAGCCTAAACTTCTACAAATATATAAATAAATGAATGAAGCAGGAAGTGCCATTGGGAAAAAATGCGTAACTTTACCCAATGATAAATTGCATTATGAAAAGACAACTCATATTCGCGGCCATTGCCGCAATCACCCTGTGCAGCACCGGCTGCGAAAAGAATCCCGGAACGAGGGTGCCCGAGAGGAAGGACATCGTGCTCACCAAGGGCCAGGCCGACATTCTCAATTCAGGATCGGACTTCAACTTCGACCTGCTGCACGAGGTCGCTACTGGTCAGAGCAGCGCATTCATCTCCCCTCTCAGCCTCCAGGTAGCCCTCTGCATGGCCGCCAATGGCTCTGAAGGCGACACTTTCGGGGAAATCGCAAAGACTATCGGCTACGACGGATACAGCGTAGACGAGATCAACGACATGTACAACACCCTTATCAGCGGGCTCGCCAAGGTCGACAAGTCCACCACTTTCGAGATCGCGAATTCGATGTGGGTCAACGAGGGCTTCCCAGTGTACAAATCGTTCGCCGAGACCCTCAGGCGCTCTTACGCGGCGTCTTGCGAGAACCTGGATTTCAAGGCTCCCGACGCTGTCCGCAAGATCAACAGATGGTGCAGCGACAACACCCACGGCATGGTCCCTAAAATCATGGACAAGATCAACCCCGACCTCGAAGTCCTGCTTATCAACGCCCTGTATTTCAAGGGTATCTGGGCCGCCCAATTCGATGCCGCCAACACCCGTGAGGAGGCCTTCAAGGCTGTTGACGGGTCCGAGACAATGGTGGAGATGATGCATCAGACCCAAAAGTTCAGATACGCCGAGAACGATGAAGCCCAGTTCTGCGTCCTGCCATTCGGCAACAAAGCATACGAACTTGACATCCTCCTCCCCGGCGAGAATGTGGATTTCCAGGAGTATGTAGCAAGCCTCGACGGCCGGAAGTGGAACAGCCTCCTCGAGAGCGCATGTTCATACGAGGTCATTCTCTCCGTCCCAAAGGTGAATCTTGAACGTCAGACCAAACTCGAGGACATCCTCCAGAACATGGGCATCACCAAGGCATTCAGCGGCGACGCCGAATTCCCGGGCATCAGCGAAATTCCGCTCAAGATAGCCGAAGTTGCCCAGAAGGCAGTCTTCAACATGGATGAAAAGGGCGCAAAGGCCGCCGCCGTCACCCACATTGGTTTCACGAAGGAGGCTGCTGCGGAGCCTCTTCCCCAGGTCGTCTTCAACGCTGACCACCCATTCGTATTCGCCATCCGCGAAACCACCTCCTCAGCCATCCTCTTCATCGGCACCTACACCGGCAGATAGACAAAGATTGAGATCACAAACGCAGATGACATCACATGTACTCTCAACTCCGCTCTTCCGCACTGCATTTGCGGAGTAAAATGTGGATATGATTATTTCTATGAAGAAGTTTATCAAGAATTTTGTGACGTTTGTTATCAGCGCAGTGCTGGTAACCTGGCTCATGTTCGGCCATTTCATAAAGGGCGCGATGTCGGTCAATAAATTGGATGACGGAATCTATTATCTTGAATATAAAGGGAATGACGGCTTTGACAAGTTCCTTGAACAAGGCGGAGCCAAAGATGGATACGAACTTGGAGCATACATTACCCGATTCCTGTCGAACGGCTTTTCCAGAGTGCCTGACGCTGATCCTCAGGAGCAGGATTTCGGATGCTCCACCCTTGCAGTGAACACACCGGAAGGAGGAAGGATGATGGGGCGCAACTTTGATTGGCAGGATTGCCCGTGTATCATTTCCAAAGTGTCACCAAAGGGTGGTTACAGGTACATCTCCTCCTTTAACCCTCGTTTCTTCGGGTTTGGAGAGGACTGGAAACCGGAGGGATTCAAGAATCAATATCTGGCACTTTCAACCCTGTTCGTGGCTTTGGACGGGGTCAACGAGAAGGGCCTTGCGGTGGCGGATCTGATGGTAGGCGAAGGAAGTATCCATCAGAACACTGCCGGCAAGCCCGCCCTTACCACCACCTGCACCATCAAATATCTGCTCAAGAATGCAGCCGACGTTGAGGAGGCCGTGACCCTCCTCGAGGGCATCAACCACCATTCAGACGCAGGCTCGCTGCATCATCTCTCAATATCCGACGCTAATGGCAGAAGTGTCGTTGTGGAATGGGTCGGCGAGAAGATGTTCGTCACGGAGACTGATATAGTCACGAACCACTACCTCTGCGCAGAGAACTTCGGTGCCGGAAAGGTTGAAGGTGACTGCCGCTTTGAGAAACTCGCGGCCGTGAGGGATTCTCTTGGCGGCTGTATGTCTTCCTCCTCTCTTCTTGACGGAATGTCCGCCGCATGGCAGTCCTGGTCCGATGCCAACGTCGTTGATGGCGGCACTCAGTGGACCGCGCTCTTCGATCTCACCAGGCATTCTGCAGATTACATCTGGCAGCGAGACACCACGAAGCGTTTTCATTTCGCACTTTAGGAAATTGCAATTGAAAACAGACGCGTTTTTGCCTGAAAGTGCGCTAAATCTCTGAAAATCTGTAAAATAGCGTGATATTAACGAAAAACGCTGCAAAAATTATTTCCCATTTATCGAACACATTGAAGCTCGGTTCCATTATGTTGCGCCGGCAATCATGGCACACCCTACCTCACTTTTGAAGGGTACGCCATCCCCGGCCTCGTGAACGGTGCCAAGGCGGCATCAGCCGCCCGGCCGGGCAAGGGACTTCGGACCGGTACGCACCTGCCGGTGCTATCCCTCCCACGCCTCCGGCGCAGGCCCCTCGCCGTTCACGAAGCCACGTGCCCTGGAGAGATCCGGGGCCTTTCTTTTTGCCTATCTAAAGACAGTTGTCTAGTGGCGTCAATAAGTCGAACTGCCTTGACTACCACAAACTACCGTCCGATTCTTCAAGTAGTATGGACGAGGTTCGTGGCCGTTTCATCAACAAGATCCTGGAGGAAGAGGGCGCGAGAATGTTTTCTCATCAGACAAGCCGGATATCCGCCGTCCTGCAGACCCGTTCCGGTCGCCTTCTGAATTCACGAGGATTCTTCGTCTCGAGTGCCGGGGACAATTTCGAGGGGCAGTTGAGCCTTGTGCATCCGGTATATGAGAGATTCTTGGATATCAAACGGCTCAAGGGCCAGGAAAAATCCCATAGCAGAAAGATACACAACAAGATTGTTTTTGCCGCTTACGGGCGTATTGCAGAGCGCCTTATGAGCGAATTCACAGAAGAAACGCGTCAATCCATCAGAAAAGAGTTCCGCGCTGCGGAAAAGGTCTGATATTTGCAAGTGTGCGGAAAAGGGGAGGTCATTATGAAAAAGATAGTCTTCATTTCCGCGTTTCTGCTTGTTGCGCTTTCCTGCTTCGCTCAGGAAGAAGTGCAAATGATTCAATTTTCGAGAGAATATCATATACCAGGAGTACCGGCAAATGAATTATATGAAACAGCAAAGGAATGGTATAAGGTTCAACAAAAAGAACATGATTTTACTTGTGCAAGATGGTTCTCATTCCCAGATTGGAATTCTCTCGAAAAGTCTTTTCAAGGTTCCGTTATTTTAGATGAAAAAAATTTAGGAGTAAGCCCATTCCTTGGCGGTGGAAATACATTGATAGCGTTTACTTTGTTGTTTAAAGGAGAATGGGGTAAATATACTGTGACAACAACAAAAATAGATGTTTATAGTAATCCTGATTTGGGTATATTATATGGATCAGGTACAATACTAATTCCAGAATTTTATACAAAAAGACAATTGAAAATGGCTCCTGAGATAATACGATATATGTCTCAAGTCACTGATGAGATATTTTCAGACATTGAGAACTGGATGCGGGAGAAGTGTCCGACGCCGGATTCCGGGGTCGAGATAATACCGTAGATGTCCTTTATCAGCCACCTTCGGGTGGCTATTTTTGTGCTATAAGCGAACATCCAAAAACAAGCATGGAGTACGCTTCCCGGGAAAGTTTTCTGGTCTGGGATG